>NZ_JAAKPE010000006.1:0-255565 GCF_049171775.1 Aeromonas sp. 603404 | reverse complement strand
TGGTGCGCCCGAGAGGATTCGAACCTCTGACCACCTGGTTCGTAGCCAGGTACTCTATCCAGCTGAGCTACGGGCGCAAATGGCGGAGAAGGGGGGATTCGAACCCCCGATGCGGGTATAAGCCGCATACTCCCTTAGCAGGGGAGCGCCTTCAGCCTCTCGGCCACCTCTCCGTTTGCGGGGCTGATAATACTTCACAGGGATTTTTAGTCAAACACTTTTTTGGAGAAAAAAGTGCGTTCGCTCAGCATTTGGTCAAAGCGTGGAATATTCAAACAATATCGGCACTTATCCCGCAGTTTCGCGCCCTGCAGGGCAATTTCAGGGGGCCGGAAAAACAAAAGGCGACACATGAGGTGTCGCCTTGTCACAGCCATGAAAGTGGCTTAGAAGCCCGGTTGGCCCGGAACTTTCTCGGCCTGGATGCGCTGGTAGATCTCTTCGCGGTGTACGGAGACCTCTTTCGGCGCGTTAACACCGATACGGACCTGGTTGCCTTTAACGCCCAGTACGGTGACAGTTACTTCATCACCAATCATCAGGGTTTCCCCAACACGACGAGTCAAAATAAGCATTCGCTTGCTCCTGTATCCTGTTTTGTTTTTATATCGATATGCGACATTATCTAACAAAGATACCGATATGGTAAATGGTTGAAACTAAATCAATCAGAGATTGTTAGCCCAAGGGCTGCTCTTGCGGTGCCTGATCCAACCCGAAAGCCGCGTGCAGGGCTCGCACCGCCAACTCCAGATACTTCTCGTCAATCACCACAGAGATTTTGATTTCAGAGGTCGAGATCAACTGCATGTTGATCCCCTCCTCGCCCAATACCTTGAACATGGTGCGCGCAACACCGGGATGGTTCCACATGCCGACACCGACAATGGAAACCTTGGCAATTTCGCCATTTCCCTGCACGCAGGAGGCGCCAAGTTCGGTGGCGGTCTCCTCCAGCAGTGCCCGGGCGCGGCGATAGTCGTCACGATTCACCGTGAAGGTGAAGTCGGCGGTGCCATCTCCCAGGGTGTTCTGCACAATCATGTCGACATCAATGTTGGCGTCGCTGATCGGATTCAGGATCTGCGCGGCAACGGTTGGTCTGTCCGGCACGCCCAGAATGGTCAGGCTGGCCTCGTTGCGGTTAAAAGCGATCCCGGATACCAGGGGAGCTTCCATCCTATCACCTCCATATGTGATTAAGGTTCCCTCTCCATCGATAAAGCTCGACAGCACCCGCAGCGGGACGCGGTACTTGCCCGCGAACTCCACCGAACGGATCTGCAGAACCTTGGCGCCGAGACTGGCCATCTCCAGCATCTCCTCGAAGGTGATGGTGTCGAGACGACGCGCCTTGGGTTCGATGCGCGGATCCGTGGTGTATACCCCATCCACATCGGTAAAGATCTGGCACTCATCGGCCTTGATGGCCGCCGCCACGGCAACCGCCGTGGTATCCGAACCGCCGCGGCCCAGAGTCGTGATGGCGTTATGCTCGTCACGGCCCTGGAAACCGGCGATCACCACCACCTTGCCCGCAGCCAGTTCGGCATGAACCAGCTCAGTGTCGATGTGGGTGATGCGCGCCTTGCCATAGGCGGAATCGGTGTGAATCCGTACCTGATCACCGGTCATCGAGACCGCAGGACAACCGCGTTTGTTCAACGCGATGGCCAGCAGCGCTATGGTGACCTGCTCACCGGTGGAGACCAGTACATCCATCTCCCGCCGGTTGGCATCAGGATCCAGCTGCTGGGCCATGCCCAGCAGCCGGTTGGTTTCGCCCGACATGGCGGAGACAACCACCACCACGTCGTGTCCCTGGGCGCGGGTCTGCTCGACCCGCTCAGCTACCGCCTCGATCCGCTCCAGTGTGCCGACCGAGGTGCCGCCGTACTTCTGTACATAGAGTGCCACAGATCACCTCGCCCAATTACAGGCGCTCTTCCAGCCAGGAGTGAACGGATTGCAGTGCTGCCGGCACCGCCTCAGGCTGGGTGCCACCCGCCTGTGCCATGTCCGGACGGCCACCGCCCTTGCCACCCACCTGCTGGGCAACCAGATTGACCAGCTCACCGGCCTTGACCTTGCCGGTCAGGTCGTTGGTGACGCCCGCGATCAGGTTGACCTTGCCATCGGCACAGGTGGCCAGCAGCACAACACCGGACTTCATCTGGTTCTTCAGCTCGTCCAGCATGCCGCGCAGGGATTTCGGATCGGCCCCTTCCAGCGCTGCAACCAGCACCTTCTGACCGTTGATCTCGATCACCTGACCCAGCAGGTCGTTACCGGCCTGAGCAGCCAGCTTGGCCTTGAGCTGCTCCAGCTCGCGCTCCATCATCTTGGCCTTGTCCAGCATCTGGCGAACCTTGTCGGCGATGCAGAACTGATCACCTTTCACCAGTGCGGCAGCCTCTTCGATCTGCTCGCCGACCTGATGCATGAAGTCGATGGCCGCTTTGCCGGTCACCGCTTCGATACGGCGCACGCCAGCTGCGATACCGCTCTCGGCGATGATCTTGAAGAAGCCGATATCACCGGTGCGCTTGGCGTGAGTACCGCCGCACAGCTCGGTGGAGTAGTCGCCCATGCGCACCACGCGCACGTCGTCTTCATATTTTTCACCAAACAGCGCCATGGCACCGGCGGACTTGGCCGCTTCCAGATCCATCAGCTGGGTGGTGATTTCGTGGTTGGCGCGGATCTGGTTGTTGACCAGCTCCTCGACCCGGCGAATGGTCGCCATGGTCAACCCCTCGAAGTGGGAGAAGTCGAAGCGCATGCGCTCCGCACCAACCAGAGAACCTTTCTGGGTGACATGCTCGCCCAGTGCCTGACGCAGGGCAGCGTGCAGCAGGTGAGTCACGGAGTGGTTCAGGGCGATGGCCTGGCGACGATCGCCATCAACCACGGCTTCCACTTCGGCGCCCTTCTCCAGGGTGCCCAGCTCCATATAACCCTTGTGGATGATCGCCTTGCCAGCTTTGACGGTATCGGTCACGGCGAAGATGCCGTCGTCCACTTTCAGGGTACCGCTGTCGCCAATCTGGCCGCCGGATTCGGCGTAGAAGGGGGTTTCTTCCAGCACGATGACCGCTTCGTCACCGGCGATAAGACCGCTCACCTCTTCCACACCCTTGTAGATACCGACCACGCGAGTGCGCTCGGTCAGGGTCTTGTAACCGGTGAAGGGGGTCTCGAAGTCGAGCTTGAGCATCTCGTTGTAGTTCACGCCGAAGCTGGAGGCCTCTTTGGCGCGAGCACGCTGCTTCTCCATCTCGGCCTTGAAGCCCTCTTCGTCGATGCCGATCTCGCGCTCGCGCACCACGTCGGCAGTCAGGTCGGCTGGGAAGCCGTAAGTGTCATAGAGCTTGAACACCACTTCGCCCGGAATAACCTTGGCATCGCCCAGGTTGGCCAGAGCGTCTTCCAGCAGCAGCAGACCGCGATCCAGAGTGCGGACGAACTGCTCCTCTTCGATGCGCAGCACGCGCTCGACCAGCGGCAGCTGGGCGATCAGCTCGGCAGCGACGTCTTTCATCTGCACCGCCAGCTCGGCAGCCAGTTTGTAGAAGAAGACATCGGTAGCGCCCAGCTTGCGACCGTGACGCACGGCGCGGCGGATGATGCGACGCAACACATAGCCACGACCTTCGTTGGACGGCATCACGCCATCTGCCACTAGGAAGGCGCAGGAGCGGATGTGGTCAGCGATGACGCGCAGGGACTGGTTGCTCAGATCGGTGGTGCCGACAATCTCGGCCGCTTTCTTGATCAGCGCCTGGAAGATGTCGATTTCATAGTTGGAGTGGACACCCTGCATGATGGCGGAGATACGCTCCAGACCCATGCCGGTATCCACGGACGGACGGGGCAGCGGCTCCATGGTGCCGTCAGCCTGACGGTTGAACTGCATGAACACCACGTTCCAGATCTCGATGAAACGGTCGCCATCCTCTTCCGGTGAGCCGGGACGGCCACCCCAGATGTGATCGCCGTGGTCGTAGAAGATCTCGGTGCAGGGACCGCACGGACCGGTATCGCCCATCGCCCAGAAGTTGTCGGAAGCGTACGGTGCCCCCTTGTTGTCACCGATGCGTACGATGCGATCGGCCGGCACACCGACCTCTTTTTCCCAGATGTCGAAAGCTTCATCGTCAGTCGCGTAGACGGTCACCAGCAGGCGCTCTTTCGGCAGCTGCAGCACCTCGGTCAGGAAACCCCATGCAAACTTGATGGCATCCTGTTTGAAGTAGTCGCCGAAGCTGAAGTTGCCCAGCATTTCGAAGAAGGTGTGGTGACGAGCGGTATAGCCGACGTTTTCCAGATCGTTGTGCTTACCACCGGCACGCACGCAACGCTGGGAAGTCGTCGCGCGATTGTAGGCACGCTTGTCTGCGCCAAGGAACACGTCCTTGAACTGGTTCATACCCGCGTTGGTAAACAACAGGGTCGGGTCGTTATGCGGTACCAGCGAGCTGGAGGAGACAACCTGGTGCCCCTGGGAACGGAAATACTCGAGAAACGCAGCGCGAATCTCTGACGTGGACATATACATGGAAAATCCTGCTTGATTCGAATACGGACTTTTAACCGCATTAATGTAAGTTTTCTGCGGGGTAAAGTAAAACGGACAGGGCCGCCACGGGCGAAAAAGCGCACATAAACGGGCCAGAAAAGAGCGCCACTGCTCACAGTGGCTTTTTTCACTGTCGAGAGGCAAAAAAGCAGCGCATAAAGAGAGATGAGATGAACAAAAGGCTGCTTTTTCGGGATTGTGCGCGCAAGCTACTGAGCCGGCAGGAAAAACATACAAAAAGGAGAGCTGAAACGACTGTTGCCACGCAGTGGCGTTACTCTTCCCGCTCCTGCAGGGCAGAGATAGCGTAATGTGCCTGATCCTGGGTAAAGCCGCGCCCCAGCAGATATTTGAGCCACTTCATTCGCAGCTTGAAATCGGCCAGATCGGCCACCCGGGCGCGCCGTTCGAGCAGGGCAAACGCCAGTTCGAACCAGTCCAGCTCCGGCTGATCGAATGCGGCATCAATCTGCATATCGTCGAGCCCCTTGCGGCGCAGATCGAAACGGATCTTGATGGGGCCATGGCCCTTGGCGGCACCGGCCCGTACAGCCATACCGCCGTAACGTTCGTCATTGACCCAGTTGTAACCGCGGCAGTAGTCGACCACCGCCTCGATCACCTCTTCATTGAAGCCCTGCTGGCGCAGCCGGTTGGCCAGCTCTGACTCGGCACTCTCGCGACGGGCCAGACTGCGCATGGCATAAGCACGGGCAGCGGCCAGCTGCTCGGCAAAGGTCGGTTCGGCAGGCTCGAGCGATTCGGTAACGGATTCATCAACCATCATAAATAACAAGGCCGGGTATCTACCCGGCCTTCCTTTGTTCCTTATTCGAACTCTTGTTCGCTTTCGGCATCGAACTCTTCTGCCTCAACCGGTGCAGCCTTGTCATCGACTGGCACGGCACCGGAGAGCAGCAGCTCGCGCAGACGAGCCTCCACTTCACCAGCCATCACCTTGTTCTCGGCGAACAGCTTCATCACGTTGGCCTTGCCCTGACCGATCTTCTCGCCGTTGTAGCTGTACCAGGCGCCGGCCTTGTCGATCAGCTTGTGCTTGACACCGAGATCCACCAGCTCGCCCTCTTTGGAGATACCGGCACCGTAGAAGATCTGGAATTCAGCCTGCTTGAAGGGCGGGGCCACCTTGTTCTTGACCACTTTGACGCGGGTCTCGTTACCGACCACTTCGTCGCCTTCCTTGATGGCGCCGATACGACGGATATCCAGACGCACGGAGGCGTAGAACTTGAGCGCGTTACCACCTGTGGTGGTCTCCGGGCTACCGAACATGACGCCGATCTTCATCCGGATCTGGTTGATGAAGATGCACAGGCAGTTGGCGTTCTTGATGTTGGCGGTCAGTTTGCGCAGCGCCTGGGACATCAGACGGGCCTGCAGACCAACGTGGGAGTCACCCATCTCCCCTTCGATTTCCGCTTTCGGGGTCAGGGCCGCCACGGAGTCGACGATGATAACGTCAACCGCATTGGAGCGAACCAGCATGTCGCAGATCTCCAGCGCCTGTTCACCGGTATCCGGCTGAGAGATGAGCAAGTCGTCGACGTTGACGCCCAGCTTGGCAGCATAGATAGGGTCGAGGGCGTGTTCCGCATCGACGAAGGCACAGGTTTTGCCCTTCTTCTGGGCTTCCGCGATCACCTGCAGGGTGAGTGTGGTTTTACCGGAAGATTCCGGGCCGTAGATTTCGACGATACGGCCACACGGCAGACCGCCAATGCCCAGCGCCACGTCCAGCGAGAGGGAACCGGTGGAGATGGCTTCGATATCCATGGTCTTGCTGTCGCCCAGACGCATGATGGAACCTTTGCCGAACTGCTTTTCAATCTGACCCAGCGCAGCCGCCAGTGCCTTCTGTTTGTTCTGATCCATGCCAATCTCCGCTGGAAATCGTGAGTAAGAAGTGAAGTTGGGCTAAGTATACTGTCTATTCATACAGTATCAAGCCCAATTTATCTGAGCAGGGCCAACAGACCCGACAAGGCCTGTCTCACCGCCTGCTGGCGCACCTGTCGGCGATCCCCGTCGAAGCGGGCGAGCAGGGAGTGGTGACGACCGTTGCGGTCGGCCCAGGCGAACCAGACGGTGCCGACCGGCTTGCCCTCGGTGGCACCGCCGGGGCCGGCGATGCCGCTGATAGCAACGCTGATGGAGGCAGACGAGTGAGCCAGCGCGCCGCGGGCCATCTCCAGCACCACAGCCTCGCTCACTGCACCGTGCTGATCCAGGCTCTCGCTGCTCACCCCCAACATCTGCTGCTTGGCCTCGTTGGTGTAGGTGACAAAACCACGATCGAACCAGCCGGAGCTACCTGCGATGTCGGTAATAGCCGTAGCCACCCCGCCGCCGGTACAGGATTCGGCGGTCGCAGCCAGCCAGCCCCGCTGACCGAGGGCCCGTCCCAGCTCGATGGCAAGGTGCTCTATCTCTGCATCCAGTTTCATCACGACTCCTTCTGATCCGCTCAAGAGGCACATTATGCGATCCCGCTAGCGCCGCCCGCAACCACGGCAGACCGCCCTTGCCTGCCGCAATGTGAGGTGCCGCACCGGCGTCATGCCTTCAATAGCGCAGAGCAGCTGCGCCCGGAACACCCGCTCCCCCGCCGCGGCGCTTATGTGTAGAATGGCGTCATCAAGCTCAAGGCTCATCACCGCAGACACTGGCCCGCAGAGGCCCCTTCTGGAACAGAACATGACCGCACAACACCAAGCCAGCGGCGCCACAAGCTCCGCTCCCGGCGCCAATCTGAGCGCCCACACGCCCATGATGCAGCAGTACCTTGGCCTCAAGGCCGAGAACCCGGAGATCCTGCTGTTCTACCGGATGGGCGACTTCTACGAGCTGTTCTATGACGATGCCCGCAAGGCCTCCCAACTGCTCGATATCTCCCTGACCAAACGTGGCCAGTCGGCGGGCAGCCCCATCCCGATGGCGGGGGTGCCCTATCACGCCATCGAGGGTTATCTGGCCAAGCTGGTACAGCTCGGCGAGTCGGCCGCCATCTGCGAACAGGTGGGGGATCCCGCCACCAGCAAGGGGCCGGTGGAACGCAAGGTTATTCGCATCATCACCCCGGGGACCGTCTCCGACGAGGCTTTGCTCAGCGAGCGACAGGACAACCTGATCGCCGCCGTCTATCACGATGGCCGCCGCTTCGGCTATGGCACCATGGACATCGGCTCCGGCCGCTTCTTCATCAACCAGTTCGAGAAAGAAGAGACCCTGCTGGCTGAGCTGCAGCGCACCAATCCGGCCGAGCTGCTCTACCCGGAATCCTTCGAGTTCCTGCACCATATCGAGGGTCGCCGCGGCCTGCGTCGTCGCCCGGAGTGGGAGTTTGAGCTGGGCACCGCACGCAAGCTGCTCTGCCAGCAGTTCGGCACCCAGGATCTGGTGGGATTTGGCGTCGACAAAAGCGAGACCGCCCTGTGCGCCGCTGGCTGCCTGATGCAGTACGTCAAGGATACCCAGCGCACCGCCCTGCCCCACATCCGCAACGTACGCCTTGAACAGCCGGATCATGCGGTCATCATGGATGCCGCCACCCGCCGCAATCTGGAGCTGACCCAGAATCTGGCCGGTGGCTATGAAAATACCCTGGCCGAGGTGCTGGATCGCACCGCCACTCCCATGGGCAGCCGGCTGCTCAAGCGCTGGATCCACCAGCCGATCCGCGATCGGGTGATCCTGAAAGGTCGCCAGAGCACCATCCATACGCTTATCGAGCAGAACCTCTACGACGAGCTGGGCGGTCTGCTTCGCCAAGTCGGCGATGTAGAACGGGTACTGGCCCGTCTCGCCCTGCGCTCGGCCCGCCCGCGCGACCTCACCCGGCTGCGGCAGGCTTTTGCCCAGCTGCCCGAGCTACAGCGCCTGCTGGCGGACAACGAACACGAAGCGGTGCAACAGCTGGCCGAGCGGGCCAGCACCTTCCCCGAGCTGCTCGACCTGCTGGAACGCGCGGTGATGGAGGTGCCGCCGGTGCTGATCCGCGATGGCGGTGTTATCCGTGACGGCTTCAATCAGGAGCTGGACGAGCTGCGGGATCTTGCCAACGGCGCTACCGCCAGCCTCGCCCGCATCGAGGAGCGGGAGAAGCTGCTGACCGGCATCAACACCCTCAAGGTGGGTTACAACAAGGTGCACGGCTTCTATATCGAGGTGAGCCGCGCCAACAGCCATCTGGTGCCGGCCCACTACATCCGCCGCCAGACCCTCAAGAACAACGAACGCTACATCATCGATGAGCTGAAGAAGTACGAGGACAAGGTGCTCACCGCCCAGTCCCAGGCGCTGGCGCTGGAGAAACGGCTTTACGAAGAGCTGCTCGATACTCTGCTGCCCCACCTCGGCGATCTGCAGGATTCCGCCGCCGCACTGGCGGAGCTGGACGTGCTGGCCAATCTGGCCGAGCGGGCCGAGACCCTCGACTATCGCTGCCCGACCCTCATCGACGAAGATCAGATCATCATCGAGGCGGGCCGCCATCCGGTGGTTGAGCAGGTGATGACAGATCCCTTTATCGCCAACCCTATCCGGCTGGAGCGGGAGCGGCGGATGCTGATCATCACAGGCCCCAACATGGGCGGTAAATCGACCTATATGCGCCAGACCGCGCTCATCGTGCTGCTGGCTCATATCGGTGCCTTCGTGCCCGCCGACAACGCCCGCATCGGCCCCATCGACCGCATCTTCACCCGCATCGGAGCGTCGGATGATCTGGCATCGGGAAGATCCACCTTTATGGTGGAGATGACCGAGACCGCCAATATCCTCAACAACGCCACCGCCCGCAGTCTGGTGCTGATGGACGAGATTGGCCGCGGCACCAGCACCTACGACGGCCTCTCGCTGGCGTGGGCCTGTGCCGAACAGCTGGCGAGCAAGATTGGCGCCTACACCCTGTTTGCCACCCACTACTTCGAGCTGACCCGCTTGCCGGAGCTGATGAGCGGGCTGGCCAACGTCCATCTCGATGCGGTGGAACACGGCGACACCATCGCCTTTATGCACGCGGTGCAGGAAGGCGCGGCCAGCCGCTCCTACGGCCTGCAAGTAGCGGCACTGGCGGGGGTACCCAAATCGGTGATCCAGCAGGCCCGTCACAAACTGCATGAGCTGGAGAGCGCCACTCCGGCCGCCGCCGGTGAAAGCCGCCCGGCTCCGGTGACCCTCGCCCCGCAGCCTCATCCGGTGGTGGAAGAGCTGGAAGCAGTGCGCCCGGACGAGCTCACCCCGCGCCAGGCACTGGACCTGCTCTATCGCCTCAAGCAGATGCTGTGAACAACCGCTGCGGCTCAGGTATGAAACAACTGGCCTGACGCTGTCATCATCAACAAAAGAGCCGCCCATCGGGCGGCTCTTTGCATAGTCTTTTTATAGAACCGTCAATCTATACTGGGCGCTGCCGCGATATGGGTCGCCTCTGACTGGTGGTCACCCTCCTTGATCCAGGCATCCAGCAAGGTATAAGCCACAGCCAGCACCACGGGGCCGATAAACAGACCGATGATCCCCATCGCCAGCAGGCCGCCGATAACCCCCACCAGAATGAGAATGAGGGGCAGATTGGCACCGCGTTTGATCAGGAAGGGACGCAGGAAGTTGTCCATTGTGCCGGCGATCAGCGACCAGACCAGCAGGAAGGTGCCCCAGGTAGTATCACCGCTCCAGTAGAGATAACCGACACAGGAGATCAGCACCGGAAAGGGACCTATCTGGGCGACGATGAGCAGGAACATTACCACCACCAGAACCATGGTGTAGGGGATGCCAGCGATCCACAGCCCCACCCCGGCCACCGAGGATTGCACCAGCGCAGTAACCACCACCCCCATGGCCACGGCGCGGATCGCCTGGGAAGCCAGCACGGTCGCATTGTCACCGCGATCCCCGGCCAGCCGGTGGGCAAAGCGGCGAATGCCGGTCGCCACCACTTCACCGGAGTGATAGAGCAGACCACAGATACCGACCGTCAGCAGGAAGTGGACCAGCAGCATGCCCAGATTACCGGCCTGAGCAGCCAGCCAGCGCGCCGTCTGACCGAAGTAGGGCGCCAGCTTGGCAAACAGCACCTGACCACCGCTCGCCAGAATTTGCTGCCAGAAGTCATAGAGCTTGCCGCCCACCAGCGGGATCTGCTGCAACCAGAGCAGCTCGGGCGGAGGCGACTGGCTGATATTGGTCCCCAGTTCGATCAGCATGGGGGCTTTCTCCGCCACATTGGCCAGTGTCATAAAGAGCGGAATGACAAACATCAGCAATAGCACCAGGCTCATAAAGAGAGCGGCCAGCGCACGCTTGCCCCACAGCAACCGCTGCACCATCAACATCAGTGGCCAGGTAGCGATGGTGATCATGGTGGCCCACACCAGTGCGGGCAGGAAGGGGCGCAGCACCATAAAGCAGGAGATGATCAGGAGGCTGAGAAACAGCACCCCCAAGGTTATCTTGGCCAAATCCACTTTTTTCATATTCATAGAGTTCCCCTTGCAGGGCGTCCGCCCCTGGGTCGTGAGTCTTGTTTCAAGAGAGAGAGTATCCACCAGAGGCCGACGCTCAACCAGAGCCCCAGCCCGAAAAAGAGCACAAACTGTCCAAGCAGTATGATCAACGAGCTACTGGTCAGCAGCGGCAACAGCCACAGGCCGGCACCGATCAGCAAGCAGCCCGCCAGCACAACGCCCCCTGTAAGCAGCGGGGGATAACCAGCTCGAACGAGGGCCGCATTTCCCCCGAGCCAGAGGCCCAGCGCTACCAGCCCGATACCGGTCAGATGGGCCGATTGGGTCAGTCCCCCGAGCGCCAGCGCCGCGGCAATCAGCAGCAACCAGCCTGCCACAAGCCCATCCGTACGCCAGCAGGGACGAGCAGCCAGCAGTATGGCGCCCATCAGCAGCCCCGCCACTACGTCAGAGATAAAGTGTGCCCCAAGCCAGACCCGCGCCAGACCGGTGGTAAGGGCCAGCAGCAGCGCCAGCGAGTAGGCCAGCCCGCGCCGGGCAGGCCAGAGCCAGCCAAGCAGCGCGCCCCAGAACAGCAGGGCCGAGGCGGTGTGACCGCTCGGCATGCCAAAGCCCTGGGCACTGTGAGTCGCCAGTTCAGGTTGCAGATGGAAGGGGCGCGGCCAGCCGATCCCCTCCTTGCTCGCCTGCACCAGCAGCCCAAGCCAGAGCATGGCGAACAGCAGCTGACGCAGCCGCGGCCACCCCAGCAGCGGGAGCAGCAAAGGTATCAGGGCAAGCTGAAAGCCGCCTGAACCAAACAGATTGCTGACCGACAGCCACCAGACATCGGGCCCCAGCCACTGTTGCATGTGCAGCATCAGCGGGATCTCGGCCTGATGCAGCGCATTGCCCTGCATCACGAAATCGGCCTGCCAGCGCACCTCGCTCTCCGGCACCTGATCAAGCCTGGCTTGCAGCCAGTCGAGCTGATCCGGGAAGCGGCGCTGCTCGCGGGGGAGCTGGTCGATGGCGATCAGCCGGGCGTTAAGGATCTCGCCACCCAGATTGGAGGCCTTCAGGATGGAGACAAACGCGGCGCCTTGCTGCGCGACAATCGGTTCCAGAGTGCGACAAGCGAAGATAACCGCCCGCTGCCAGCGACCCAGCTCCTGCACAACCCCCCCCCGCAAGCCGGTCTCTTCATAGAGTTCGCGCAGCGCCGCCTGCTCGGGGCGCTCGTCGCCATCTATGTAACCACCACTCAAGCTGTAGCGGGAGGAGATGCGATCCTGCACCAGCAGCAGTTGATCCTGATGGCGGATGGCGCAGGCCGCCGCCGAGGGAGCCGCCGGTTCGGCACTCAGGGCTGGCAGAGCGGCAAACAGCGCCAGCAACAGTAAAAAGAGGGTTCTCGACATCAATTTGCTTTCCCTATGCACAATGGCGACAAGCCTCCCAGAAATCAGATAGTTGGGCAACGGTAGCGGCCGGATTGCCGCCGTTCCAGCCGCGCTGGCGGTGCACGGAAGATTGCGATGAAGCAGGGCACTCCCTACTATTGGCGGCTATCTTCAATTTCATGCAGCAAACGCTGGAGCCCTCCATGAGACAGTTCGGCTTTTTCCTCGGCATCGCCATCGGTGTCATTTTGATCCTGTTCGGCAGCATCGTCATCTTCCAGGCGCTCCCTGCCGCACTGGATGTACTGGAGATGCCAAGCCGCATCCCGTTCGTGCGCGAGGTCTACACCTGGCTGATGACCAGCGCCAACGGCCTGACCGCCCAGCTGGAGCAGAACTTCCTGGAAGCGTTCCAGACCGTGCTCAAGCTGATCCTGCTCATCACCTTCATGTGGGTCTGCGTCAAGCTGGTCAACATGGGGGTGCTGATTATCCGCGCCGGGGTTGATCTCATCCGCACCGCCATCGCCCACAGCGAAGGCCCCCACGACCAGAAGAAGCCGGATCAGCACGATCACTTCTGACTCTGACATGGTCAACGGATGTGAACGCTGCCGCCCCCAACCGGGGCGGCAGCTTTATATGCGCGGTATGAAGGCCCTTCCCAGCCCCCATGGATACCCGATAAAGCAGCGGCTTTCCCTTGTGAATCAGCAAACTGCCCATATGTTGCATCACCTTGAAATGGTTTGCGCCCCGCGCGGCGGCGGCCCGGTTTCTATCCCGACCCCGTGCTCTGGTATAATCGACCACCTCTTTTCCCCGTTATGGAGCCTGTTCATGCCCAATCATGCAGAAAGTGCCCTCGAGGTTCGTCTCGACAAGTGGCTGTGGGCGGCCCGTTTCTACAAGACCCGCTCCATTGCGCGGGATCAGATAGACGGGGGCAAGGTGCACTACAATGGTCAGCGCAGCAAACCGGGCAAACAGGTGGAAGTGGGGGCATTGATCCGCTTCTGGCAGGGGCAGGACGAACGCGAAGTGCGGGTGCTGGCCTTGAGCGAGCAGCGCAAATCGGCCCCGCTGGCCCAGCAGCTCTATGAAGAGACCGCAGAGAGCCTGAAAAAACGGGCCGAGAACAGCGAGGCGCGCCGCTTCAACAGCCAGTTTGCCCCCAGCCCCGAGCGCCGCCCCGACAAGCAGGAGCGACGCCAGTTGCTCAAGGTCAAGCAGTACTGACCGACCCCGATTTGATACCGGGCTGGCATCAACCCCAGCCCGCCCGATTTACCTCACCGAAAAGCCAGGAATACATGATGAGCAACCAAGATCTGCTGTATCGCTATCTGTTTGAAGAGTACGAAGTACGTGGCGAGCTGGTCCAGCTGGATCACACCTACCGCCACGTGGTGGAAGCGCAGAACTACCCGGTGCAGGTGCAAAAGCTGCTGGGCGAGCTGCTGGTCGCCACCAGCCTGCTGACCGCGACCCTCAAGTTTGAAGGCTCTATCACTGTGCAACTGCAGGGCGATGGCCCGGTGCGTCTGGCCGTGATCAACGGTGACAACAACCAGCAGTTGCGCGGCGTGGCACGCTATGAGGGCGAGCTGCCGAGCGACGACAAGCTGCAGAGCCTGATCGGCAACGGTCAGCTGGTCATCACCATCACCCCGGAGCAGGGCGAACGCTATCAGGGCATCATCGCGCTGGAGGCCGACACCCTGGCTGGCTGTCTGGAGCACTACTTTGCCCAGTCCGAACAACTGGCGACCAAGCTGTGGATCCGTACCGGTTACCATGAAGGGGAACCCCGCGCTGCCGGCATCATGCTGCAGGAGCTGCCCGCCCAGAGCGAAGATCACAGCAACGACTTCGAGCACCTGACCCAGCTCACCAGCACCATCAAGGATGAAGAGCTGTTCGGTCTGGAAGCGGAAGAGATCCTCTACCGTCTCTACCATCAGGACAAGGTGCGGGTGTTCGATCCGCAAGCGGTCTCCTTCCGCTGCACCTGCTCCCGTGAGCGCTGCGAAGGGGCCCTGCTGCAGATAGAAAAGGAAGAGGTCATGGATATGGTGCAGGAGCTCGGCAAGATCGACATGCATTGTGATTATTGCGGCGCCCAGTACCAAT
This sequence comes from Aeromonas sp. 603404, assembly GCF_049171775.1. Lineage (NCBI taxonomy): Bacteria > Pseudomonadati > Pseudomonadota > Gammaproteobacteria > Aeromonadales > Aeromonadaceae > Aeromonas > Aeromonas sp. 603404. Next base: position 240,983 of record NZ_JAAKPE010000006.1, on the reverse strand, counting down.
TTAATGGGATCGATGTCGAAACCCTGTTCAGCAGGGCTCCCGGCAATGATGCAAACAAGTTACACTAATTAAAGGCGGGCAAAACCCGCCTTTAACTTTAATAACAAAAAAATACCCTATTTTATAAAGTTTGATGGCGATCGCTAAACTATACCACCTAAGTGATAGGATGAACGTCAGATAGAACCCTACCAACCTCTGAACCCAGGAGAATACAATGACAATCGTGGCAGAACCCACCCTGGCCCAACAATTAGGACTGGACCAGTACGGCATCAAAAACAGCCAAGAAATCGTTCGCAACCCCTCTTACGAGCAGCTTTTCGCGGAAGAGACACGCCCTGACCTGGAAGGGTTCGAGCGCGGTGTGGTGACCGAGCTGGGCGCCGTCAACGTAAACACCGGTATCTTCACCGGTCGCTCCCCGAAAGATAAATATATCGTCAAAGATGCCACTACCCAGGATACTGTGTGGTGGTCTGACCAGGGTAAAAACGATAACAAAGCGATTACCCCGGAAGTGTGGTCACATCTGAAAGGGCTGGTCACCAAACAGCTCTCCGGCAAGCGCCTGTTTGTGGTCGACGGTTTCTGCGGTGCCAACCCGGATACCCGCCTGGCCGTACGCATCATCACCGAGGTAGCCTGGCAGGCACACTTCGTGAAAAACATGTTCATCCGCCCGAGCGATGAAGAGCTGAAAACCTTCAAGCCTGACTTCGTGGTGATGAACGGTGCCAAGTGCACCAACCCGAACTGGAAGGAGCAGGGTCTCAACTCCGAGAACTTTGTTGCCTTCAACATGACCGAGAAAATGCAGCTCATCGGTGGCACCTGGTACGGTGGCGAGATGAAGAAGGGCATGTTCTCCATGATGAACTACTTCCTGCCCCTGCGCGGCATTGCCTCCATGCACTGTTCCGCCAACGTGGGTCAGGACGGCGACGTTGCCATCTTCTTCGGCCTCTCCGGCACCGGCAAGACCACCCTATCCACCGATCCGAAGCGCCAGCTGATCGGCGATGACGAGCACGGCTGGGATGACCACGGCGTGTTCAACTTCGAAGGGGGCTGCTACGCCAAGACCATCAAGCTCTCCGAAGAGGCCGAGCCGGATATCTACCACGCCATCCGCCGCGATGCGCTGCTGGAGAACGTGACCGTTGCTGCCGATGGCACCATCGACTTCGATGATGGCTCCAAGACCGAGAACACCCGCGTTTCCTACCCCATCTATCACATCGACAACATCGTCAAGCCGGTCTCCAAGGCTGGTCACGCCACCAAGGTGATCTTCCTGACTGCCGACGCCTTCGGCGTGCTGCCCCCGGTCTCCAAGCTGACCAAGGAGCAGACCAAGTACCACTTCCTGTCTGGCTTCACCGCCAAACTGGCCGGTACCGAGCGCGGCATCACAGAGCCGACCCCGACCTTCTCCTCCTGCTTCGGCGCAGCCTTCCTCTCCCTGCATCCGACCAAGTACGGTCAGGAGCTGGTAAAACGGATGGAAGCGGCAGGTGCAGAGGCCTATCTGGTCAACACCGGCTGGAACGGCACCGGCAAGCGCATCTCCATCAAGGATACCCGCGCCATCATCGATGCCATCCTGGATGGCTCCATCGAGAAGGCCGAGACCAAGGTGCTGCCGATCTTCAATCTGGAGATCCCGACCGCGCTGCACGATGTGAACCCGGCGATCCTCGACCCGCGCGACACTTACGCCGACAAGGCCGAGTGGGATGCCAAGGCCGTCGATCTGGCAGGGCGCTTCATCAAGAACTTCGAGCGCTTCACCGATAACGATGAAGGCAAACGTCTGGTTGCGGCAGGCCCGCAGCTGTAACAGGCTCGCTTCGTATCAGTGACATCATGCCGGTCAGCCACGCTGACCGGCATTTTTGTTTTTGTGGAGCCCCGAACGCCGCCATCGCCCCCGTTAAAGGGGCCAAAACCTTGCCTTTGCCTGTTGTGACAGGTTAGATTCAGCCAAACTTTATACAATATACAATTCTGTAACGCCCAATCGTGACCCGACCATGACCCCACCCTACAAGACCCGAACCCAGATGGTGATGGAAAACCTCCGTGGCCGGATCCTCCGTGGGGAGTTCCCCGCTGGCGCCCCCTTGCGTCAGGATGCCATTGCCAAAGAGCTGGCAGTGAGCCGCATTCCGGTGCGCGAAGCCCTGATGCAGCTGGAAGCGCAGGGGCTGGTGAAGTTCGAAGCCCATCGCGGCGCCGTGGTCACCATGCTGGACGCCTCGGCCATTGAAGAGCTCTTTTATTTGCGAGCGCTGCTGGAAGCCGATACCCTGTTTCACGCCGTCGACAAGATGACGGAAGCCACCTTCGCGCAAGCGGAGGCGATCCTCGCCCAGTTTGATCACGCCCTGGAGTCAGGCACCCAGATCGAACATTGGGCCGAGTTGAACCACAGCTTTCACGCCACCCTCTATCAGGCAGCCGGTCGCCCCCAGGCACTTGAACTGATCGCCCAGATCAATCTGAGCTGTGACCGCTATGTCCGCTTCGAGCTGCTGTTTGCCAGCGACGGCGTGGACAAGGCGGAGCGTGAACACGCCCAATTGCTGGAACTGTGCCGCGCCCGGCGCAAGCACGAGGCGGTGGTGCTGCTCAGGCAGCATATCGAAGCGGCGGGTCAGTCGATCAAGCGGATCCTGGCCAGCGGCCATAAAAACTGAACACTCATATAGCAACCATCTGGCACTAACGACATGAATAATTTCGAGATAATTGAAACCCGCGTCGCCCAAGTCAGGGCCGAGCTGGCCATGCAGGAGTTGGACGCCTTTATCGTCCCCCACGATGATGAGCACCTCGGCGAGTACATCCCCGCCTACGCCGAGCGGCTTGACTGGATCACCGGTTTCAACGGCTCTGCCGGCGTCGCCATCATCATGGCCCAGCGGGCAGCCCTCTTTGTCGATGGTCGCTATACGGTGCAGGCGCGGATGCAAACCCCCGCCGAACTGTTCGAATTCCTCCACCTCATTGAAAATCCCCATGTGCAGTGGCTGGCCGAGCAGCTGCCGTCAGGCTCCCGGGTTGGCTTCGATGCCCGTCTGCACAGCCTGACCTGGTACAAGAATGCCAAGGCCATGCTGGCCGACCGCGGTATCGAGCTGATCCGCGTCGAGCAGAACCCCATCGACCTGAACTGGAGCGATCGCCCGGAGCCGACCAAGAGCCCGGTCATCCTCTACAGCGAGGAGCTGGCGGGCCAGTCCAGCCAGTCCAAACGTGAACAGCTGGCGGCCGACCTGCGCAAGCGCGGGCTGGATGCCGTGCTGCTGACCCAGGCCGAGCCCATCAACTGGCTGCTCAACCTGCGCGGCCGCGACATCGACCGGCTGCCGGTGGTGCTGGGCTTTGCGGTGCTCTACGCCAACACCAGCATGGATTTCTTCGTCGATACCGACAAAATTGACTGCTTCGCCTTCACCCAACACGTGGGGCAGGATGTCTCCGTCTACCCCATCGACAAGCTGGGCGACGTGTTGCAGCGCATCGGTGAAGATCAGCAGAAGGTGCTGGCCGATCCGGACAGCGCCAACGCCTGGACCCAGCTCGTCATGGAAGAGGCGGGCGCCATTCTGGTGGCAGGGCAAGACCCCACCATGCTGCCGAAAGCGTGCAAGAACGAGATCGAGCTGACCGGCATGCGTGCCGCTCACCTGCGCGATGGCGTGGCCATGACCCGCTTCCTCGCCTGGCTGGATCGGCTGGTTGCCTCCGGCGAGTTCGAGGGAGTGGATGAAGGCACCCTGGCCGATCAGGTGGAAGCGTTCCGCCGCGAGCAGGAGCACTACGTCGAGCCGAGCTTCGACACCATCTCGGCACTCGGCCCCAACGCCGCCATGTGCCACTACCACCACACCAACGGCACTCCCCGTGCGTTTGGTCAGGACAGCCTCTATCTGCTGGACTCCGGTGGCCAATACATGGATGGCACCACCGACATCACCCGCACCATCAAGGTGGGTGAGGTGAGCGACGAGCAGAAAGCGATGTTTACCCGCGTATTGCAGGGCCATATCGCGCTGGATCAGGCCCGCTTCCCCCGCGGCACCGCCGGTATCCAGCTCGACGTGCTGGCCCGCATGCCGCTGTGGCAAGCCGGTTACAACTACGACCACGGCACCGGCCACGGCGTCGGCCACTTCCTGAGTGTCCACGAAGGGCCCCAGCGCATCGCGCCGAAAGGGAGCATGGTCGCCCTGCAACCGGGCATGGTGCTCTCCAACGAGCCGGGCTACTACCGTGAAGATGGCTTCGGCATCCGTTGCGAGAACCTGGTAGTCGTGACCGAGCTGGAACAGGTTGGCGAGCTGCCGATGCTGGGCTTCGAGCGTCTGACCTACGTGCCGTTCGATACCCGCCTGATCGACCGCAGCCTGCTGAGCCCGGCCGAATTCCGCTGGATCAACGAATACCACGTCGAGGTGTTCCGCCGCCTGAGCCCGCTGCTCGAGGGCGAGGATCTCGCCTGGCTGGAGCAGGCAACCAGCCTCATCTGATGACACAGGGCCTGCGGGCCCTGTTTTTTATCCCCCCTTTTGACCTGTATCAACACCCCATGCGAGCAGGTCAGGAGAATGGCGGCCATGAAAAGTCATCATGCCCACCCAGCCCGGGGCTCACACGCCGCAGCCAGCAAAAAGGCGAGTGACCATCCCAGACTCATGCGCGAGCAGCAGACGGTCAGCGCCATGATCCGCCTCTACTGCCAGCACCATCATCAGGATCCCCATTGCCGCCACTGTCGCCAGTTGCGGGATTTCGCCCATCAGCGCCTTCGTCGCTGCCGTTATGGCCACGGCCACAAACCCACCTGCGCCAACTGCAATATCCACTGCTACGCACCGGCGATGCGCAAACAGATCCAGCAGGTGATGAAGTGGAGCGGCCCGCGCATGTTGCTGCGCCACCCCTGGCTCACCCTCCGCCATCTGCTCGACGGCTTGCGCAAGGCTCCCAAACTGCCCCACAGCAGACCGCTGCCGCCATAACCGCCAATCCCTTGCATCCGGCAGGGGATGACCACTACCCTATGACTCCTTTTCTGCCGTTGGCCCCAAGGTCAGCGGCGTTGCCGATCCGTTTGCTGCCGATGGAGTCCTGATGCACCACAACCCGCCCCTGCTACGCACCGCCACCCACAATGACATGCACGCCATCTGGCAGATCGATGCCAAAGTCTTTGGTGAAGATGTCTATCCCGCCTTCTTCTTCCGTCAGGCGATGGATTTATGGCCCGAGTTGTTGCTGGTGGCCGAATACGAGGGGCAACTGGTGGGTTATGTGCTGGGTGGCTTTGGTCAGGAGCGGTCGCAAGGCTGGGTGCTCTCGCTGGCGGTGCTGCCCGAGGCGCGCGGTTTCGGCCTCGCGGAGCGGATGATGCGCCAGATGGAGGCCAACCAGCAGGCGCTGCAGATAAGCGAACTGCGGCTCACGGTCGATCCGGCCAATCCGGCCCAGCGCCTCTACTACCGTCTTGGCTATCAACTGGTTGAAGAGGTCGCCGACTACTTCGGCCCCGGCGAGGATCGGCTTGTGCTGGTTAAAACCCTCTCAAGTACAGCTGCGATTCAAGGATAAAACCGGTTACAGAACGCATAATTGGTTACATTTTGCCGATTTCATGTCCCGCTTGCTTGGAGTAAAGTTCAATTCATCAAACTGATTGTTTGAATTCTATTCAGCCTTGGAGGCCCATCATGTTGAAACGTATGACCCTTATTGCCCTGCTGGCCGCCACTACCGTCACCGGTTGCGCCAACAGCGATGTCTACTCTGGCGATGTCTACACCAAAGACCGTGCCAAGCAGGTACAAACCGTCAGCTATGGCACCATCATCTCCACCCGCCCGGTGAAGATCCAGGCCGATGAGAACTCCCTGATTGGCACCATTGGCGGCGCCGTAGTCGGCGGCCTGCTGGGCAGCACCATAGGCGGCGGCACCGGCCGTGATATCGCCACAGCAGGTGGTGCCATTGCCGGCGCGGCAGCCGGCAAGGCCGCTGGCGACAAACTCAACCAGGTCGACGGCGTCGAGCTGGAGATCAAGAAAGAGAACGGCGAAGCCATCGTGGTCGTGCAGAAAGCCAGCCCCACCTTCACCCCGGGTGCTCGCGTGCGCATGACCCAGGGCAATGGCAGCATCAACGTGGCCGTCGTGAACTAAGCGTGTGAACTCAGGCTTTGCAGCTTTAGAGTCATAAAAAAACCGCCGGTTCCGGCGGTTTTTTGTTGTCTGGCATTCGGGATTACATGCTGTAAGCCTTCTCGCCGTGGGAGGTGACATCCAGCCCTTCCCGCTCGGCATCGCCGTTCACCCGCAGACCCACCAGCATGTCGACCGCCTTGAAGGCAATCGCCGCCACGGCACCGGACCAGAACAGGGTGACACCGACCCCGATGGCCTGGATCTTCACCTGAGTCAGAATGGAGTAGCCATCGGCAACCTGATTGGTGACATAGTCCCACACCCCGGTGCCGCCCAGATCCGGGCTGGCAAAGACGCCGGTCAGCAGGGCGCCGAGAATGCCGCACACCCCGTGCAGACCGAAGACATCCAGGCTGTCATCGGCCCCCAGCAGACGCTTGAGACCGTGGACGCCCCACAGACCGGCCACACCACTGACAAGACCCATCACCAGCGCGCCACCGACACCGACAAACCCGGCCGCCGGGGTGATCATCACCAGACCGGACACCGCTCCGGACGCCGCACCCAGCAGGGAGGGACGCCCCTTCATCACCCACTCGGCCAACGTCCATGACAGAGCTGCCGCAGCCGGTGCCACCCAGGTGTTGATAAAGGCGAGCGCAGCCACCCCGTTGGCTTCCAGCGCGGAGCCCGCGTTGAAACCGAACCAGCCGAACCAGAGCAGGGAGGCGCCGATCATGGTCATGGTCAGGCTGTGGGGGGTCATGGGATCACGACCGTAGCCCAGACGCTTGCCCACCAGATAGGCCCCCACCAGACCCGCCACGGCGGCGTTGATGTGCACCACGGTGCCGCCAGCAAAGTCCAGCGCACCATGCTGGAACAGATACCCGGCAGTTGCGGTCGCGGTTGCTGCGGCTTCGGCGCTGGTATAGGCATCCGGACCCGCCCAATACCACACCATATGAGCCAGCGGGATATAGGCGAAGGTGAACCAGATCACCGAGAAGAGCAGCACGGCGGCAAACTTGATGCGCTCGGCAAACGCCCCCACGATAAGGCCGCAGGTGATGGCGGCAAAGGCCCCCTGGAACACCACATAGATCAGCTCGCTGATCCCGACACCCTTGCTGAAGGTGGCGGCGATGGAGTCAGGGGTCACCCCCTTGAGCAGCACCTTGCTGAAGGAGCCGTAGAAATTGCCCCCCTCGGTAAAGGCCAGTGAATAACCGTAAATTACCCAGAGCACGCAGATAAGGCAGAACAGGGTAAAGACCTGCATCAGCACGCTCAGCATATTCTTGGCCCGCACCAGACCACCGTAGAAGAGGGCCAGACCGGGGATCGACATCAGGATCACCAGGGCCGCCGAGAGCAGCATCCAGGTGTTGTCACCCTTGTTGATTGTCATGGCGGCAACCGGTGCCACCGCCGCCTGTACCTGAGCGACCTCTTCGGCCCAACTTGGGGTAACCAGCAAGGCAGGCAACATCGTCAGACCCGCCATCATCCATTTTTTGACCATAGAGCACTCTCCTTCCCTGTCGTACCGGTACAAGACCGGCTCCGTTTCCCTGATTGAATCTGTGGCGAACCGCAAGGTGTTGCTGCAACCCGCCAGAATCACACCCGCGCCCGGCACGGGGATGCCTCTTGCCACTTCCTCATCACTGCGTCTGCCGCCGATGAGCGCAAGAGACCGTCTGACATGTAAAAAGCATAAAGTGGGCCATAATTTTAAATCCTTAAAAATCATTAAATTAACTATCTCAGCCATCGTTAACGCACCAAAATGGCGCACGCTCTGCGCTAACCGGTACTGAACCGCCCTGTCACAGGGCAGGGCATGGCCGGCGCACCACAAATGCGCAAATCCTGAACCAGCCCACAAGCTGAAGCCCTCGATATCGCGCGCTGCGGGCCAACTCGTTTACACTGGCAGACCAGCCGTTTCTGTTATCCGACTACGGCATACCATTACGCAGCGCCTTGTTTGCAACGTGATGGCGGGCCCAATCCGAGGAACACCATGCAGTTTGATCGTCTCGATATCAGCCTCTCCCACTACCATCAGCTCGATCGGGAGCATCGTTCCCACATCTTGTTGCTGGGGGGATTGATGCTGGCCATCATGACCCTTCATCTGTTGCTGCTGCCCCACTTCCCCTACGAGCGCTTTTACGCCGTCAGCTTTGGCTTCGAGGTGATCAACTGGCTCACCATGCTGTTCCTGTTCTGGGTGGTGCAGTGCGCCCACCTGCCCACCCACACCTACCGCATGCTCTCCTGCGGTCTGATGCTGTGGATCATGGGGGCCACCGCCGACATCATGGATGAGCTGGTGGCGCAGCCGCTCTGGCTCGCCATCTATGCCGAGGATCTGCTGCGCTCCAGCGGCATCCTGCTCAGCAGCATCGGCATCCTGAGCACCATGCACCACCTCTTTCATATCAATACCCGGCTCAGAGAGCAGGCGCTGTTTGACGATCTGACCAAGCTGCCAAACCGGCGCTACTTTCATCAGCAGCTGTTTCTGGAGCAAGGGGTTTGCCATGCCCTCATCCTGCTGGACCTGGATCACTTCAAGCGGATCAATGACAACTACGGCCACGATATCGGGGATCGGGTGTTGCAGCAGTTTGGCGAGCTGTTGCAACAGCACTGCCCACCGGGTGCGCTGGCGGCCCGTGTCGGTGGTGAAGAGTTTGCCCTGCTGCTGCCCGTCGCTCACGAAGCCGATTTGCAGCAACTGACCAACACCCTGCTCACTGCGACCCGCACCATAGCCCCCGACCCGACCCATACCATGACGGTCAGTCTGGGGATGGGGATCCGCGAGCCCGGGGAGCCGGCCGTCTCGCTGTTCAAACGGGTGGATCAGGCGCTTTATGGCGCCAAGGAGGCGGGTAGAAACTGCGCGGTATGGGCGACGCCGACTAATAAAGAGGCGTGAAGAGCTGCCGGTTGATTGCCGGTCACTGCGGAACATTGCTGCTGAAACAGGGGCCCAGGGGCCCCTGTTTTATGGGGGGAAATCCCCCCACCTAAAAGCGGAAGGTAAGACCGATATTGGCCTGCCACTGGGTCACCAGCTCCCCGCGTACCTTGAACACGCACTGCTCCGGGTTGCAGAGAAACTGGTTGTTGTCGTTAACCAGCGAGCCATAACCGCGCACCTCGGCCCGCAGCGCCAGATGCTCGGCGAGGCGCGGTTGCACCCCGAGCGCCAGCGACATGGAAGGGGTCACCTCGCTGTCGTAAGCGGCAAAGCGGGTCACCCCGATCCCGGCGCCGATATAGGGCGCCATCAGGTTGTCAGAGAGGGTCAGAGCACCGGCAAAGTGCAGGATGTCCACCGTCAGGCGATCCGGCTGGTCGGGAGAGAGGGTGGTGGACTGATGGCTGTAGAGCAGCTCGATCATGCCCGGATCATCCACCTCCTTGCTGATAAAGAGACCCCAACTGCCGGAGCCCTGCCCCTGCAGTGAATCGAGCGAGGCCGAGCGCGAGACCGGCTGCACCACCTCGTCACTCTTCTCGAAGTCGATGGCTGAGCTGTAGCCGAAAAACGGCGTCACCTGCCAACCGGATGTGGTTGCTGCCTCACTACTCCAGACCTGCCCGAGTGGCAGCAACAGCCCCATCATCGCTATCCCGGCTCTCTTCATCATCGTCCCCTGCTCCCTGTGTGATTGTGCAGAAAGCATACCAGAGGCATCCTGCGCCCATCCTAAATGGCGGCTGTACCGGATCACTTTCATCGCGGGATTTCCTTCTCGCCTGACCCTCTGCCGCACCACCCCACTGGCGCCGTTATGCGCCCCGCCACCATTCATCGACGGTTAACCTCTGCCACGTATGCTGGCGCCAAATCGGGTCATCGGAGCCCGTGATCACCACTCAGAAGGACATCAGGGAATGGTTGCCGCGCAACTTCACGACCCCCAAACCACCCTCGCGGATACCCTGCGGGCCACCGCGCACGCCATCGACGAAAGCCACATCAGCCTGCGCCAGATGCTGGAGCTGGTGGGCGAACAGGGCATGCTGCTGTTTTGCGTCCTGCTCACCGTCCCCTTTCTGTTGCCGGTCTCCATCCCAGGCGTCAGCACCCCGTTTGGCCTGCTGATCCTCTTTATCGGTATCGGCATCACCCTCAACCGGGTGCCCTGGCTGCCCGCCATCCTGATGGAGCGCCGCTTCGCCGCCGACCAGCTCAAGCCGACCCTGCACAAGGGTGCGGATCTGCTGGCCCGTGTCGATCGCGTTATCCGCCCGCGCCTGCTGGTGCTGACCGGCAGCAGCACGGTCAACCGCTGCAACGGTCTGCTGATCATGCTGGCCGCCCTGCTGCTGATGCTACCCCTGGGCGCCATCCCCTTCACCAATGCCATGCCTGCTTGGGCCATCCTGTTGCTCTGCACCGGCATGTTGCAGCGGGACGGTCTGTTCGTTGCCAGCGGCTATCTGCTGGTAAGTGCGACCCTGGTCTGGTTCAGCGTGCTGGCCATCGGCTTGCTGATGGCGGGCCAGAGCGCCACCGGCCTGCTCGGCTAACCCCGATGCACAGAAAAAGGGCGACCAGATGGTCGCCCTTTTGGATTTGTGCGGGATACTGCCCGGTCAAAGCAGATCGTAGATAAGGGCCGAGATGGCAAGCAGCCCCATCACCAACACAAAAAGGGTACTCGGCCCGCGATAACGCTTGAGTGCGGGTAAGCGATAGATGGAGCAGGCCGGCAGCAGAAACAGGATCACCGCGATCAGCGGGCCACTGACGCGCTCGATGATGTCGAGCACATTGGGGTTCAGATAGGTGATGAGGGCGGTCACCATAAACAGGATCACCGACGACACCCGGGCGATGGTCGACTCCTTGAGAGAGAGCCCCAGCCCCTGACAGGCACCGCTCACCATGCTCACCGTCCCCTCGCTAACCCCCATGGAGGTGCCGAGGAAGGATTTGGACATGGCCAGAATGGCGATAAGCGGCCCCACATAGGCGATCAGCGGATTGGAAAACTTGTTCGCCAGCGCCGACAGCACGGAGATATTGTCGGTGCGGGCCAGCGCCATCTCGGCCTGACTCAGGCTCATCACGCAGCTCACCACGAAGAAGAGCACGCTGCCGCAAATCAGCATGCTGCTGTACTTGATGATCCGCTTGGCACGCAGGTCGGCACTCTCCTGACAGCGCTTTTTCTGCGCCGCGCTGAAGGAGGAGATAATGGGCGCATGACTGAAGGAGAAGACCATCACCGGCACGATCAGCCAGAGGGATTTCCAGAACGCCGGGTCACGCCACTCCACTGCCTGACTCTCTGTGAAATAGGAGAGGCTCCACTGGGGCAGCAGATAGATCGAGAGGCCAATCAGAAAGGCGACCATGGGCAGCGCCAGCACGCTGATGGCCGACACCACGATCTGTTTGCCGGCCAGCAGCACCAGATGCAGGCCCAGCATCACCCCCAGCACCAGCAAGCCGCGGGGAAGCTCGGCATCCCCCAGCTGATGTACCACGAAGCTCTGGATCGCATTGGTGATGGAGATGCTGTAGACCAGAATGATGGGGTAGAAGGCCATCAGATAGACCAGCATCAGCAGCTTGCCCGCCCTGGCACCGAAGTGCTCCTCCACCACATGGGTGATATCCCCTTCCTTATGGGAGCTGGAGAGCACAAAGCGGCTCAATGCCCGGTGGGAATAATAAGAGAGCGGAAAAGCCAGCAATAAAATAAACAGCAAAATAACCGGGGAATTACTGCCGACAGTAATAGGAAGAAATAACGTACCGGCACCGACAGCAGTGGCATATAGGCCCATGGTCCATACCGAATCGCTTTTCTCCCATTTCAATTTTGAAACAGAGTTACTCTTTTCAGCAATAGAAACACTCATTGCAATATATACCTTATTAGTCTGTCATCATTATTTTTATTGGCCCGAATAACAGGCTGGAGATATGTCGTTGCATATCGCCCTGCACATGAAAAAACAACGCCGCCAGCGGCCAACAGAGCCACCGGAGAGAAACGGAGCTGCCACGCTACCATCGTTGAAATCGCCAACCTGGTCAAGGTTAATAATTCATGACCGTTTGAATCGGATTGTTTCAAAAGACAATGAAATGTGTCACATTCGTCATCCAGAACCAGATCCAAACCCTTTTGATAACATACCGATAAAACCTCATGCTGTTGCCCAACAACACAAATAAGACCAGCGATCAGGCCGATAATATTAACACCTTAAGCTGTGGAATATGAGTGAAATAATTCGGCCAACTTTTCGACTAATTGACAGTGATGTCAGCCAATTTATTTATGGCAAAAGGAAAGGTGATGTCTGCCAATAACAGGACCAATCAGCTCAGCGTGCCGGGCAGTGTGCCACCCGGTTGCGCCCTGCCCGCTTGGCCTGATAGAGCCACTCGTCGGCCCGGGCCAGCGCCTGATTGATCTCCTCCTCCGGCTGCACCAGGGTTGTGCCCAGACTGACCGTGATGGCGACCGGATCGGCAGGCAATGCTTCGACAGCAGCACGGATCTGCTCCGCCATCTGCAGCAAACCGGCCTCATCGATCCGTGGCAACAGGATAAGAAACTCCTCGCCGCCGCTGCGCACAAAGAGATCGTCCGCACGCAACAGGGCATCGATGCAGCCACTGAATCGCTGCAAGGCCCGATCTCCCTGCTGATGGCCGTAGTGATCGTTGATCTGCTTGAAGTGATCGATGTCGAGCATGATAAGGCCACAGGGCGCCTCCCCTGTCCGCAGCGGCTGGCAGTGCTCGAAGAAGAAGCGGCGGTTGTAGAGACCGGTCAGCTGATCGGTCTCGCTCTGGCGCTGCAGTCGCTGCTGCAACTCGTACTGGCGGGTAATATTGCGAGTCACCCAGGCCACCGCCCGCTTGCCGTCATAGAGGGAGGGCAGCGGGGCAATCTTGCCCTCGAAGCGTTGTACCCCCTGCGGCCCGACGGCGGCATTGATCCCCCCCACCTCGGCTGCTGATAGCTCATACTCCACCACCCGCACCTGACCGCTCGCCAGTGACTCGGCAACCTGTGCCTTGACCCACATGGCCATCTCGGGTGGCAGCACATCGGCCAGTTGCTTGCCCGCCAGCGGATTGCCATCGTGATAGGATTGCTGCTCCATGCCGCCGATATATTCCACGTAATAACCATCTTCACTGAGGATGAAGATGGGATCTGGCAGTTGGGCCATCACTTCATAAAGCTGGGTTACCGAAAGCGCCACGGAGACTCCTGTACGTTAGGGTCAAACAGGGGGAGATATTCTGCCTTAAAAGGACTCACTCGCCCTCATCGGCAACGGAGAAAAATCTGCCGTCATAGCCAACAACCCTTTACATCTAGCAGCATGCAGACGTCTCGGCCAGCAAGGATTGCCTGCGCCCACCGCCGCTCTGACTTGCGACCGTTCGCAGTGGCGGATGGCCCCTCCCTCGCTCAATGATATCTCATTGTTTCAACTCACAAGTTCATTTACGCTGGCCGTCACGAGTCCAGTTTTCACCTCATCAGCCATCAGGAACGCCAGCCCCCCCGCAACCGCAGGGGCTGTACCACGGAAAAGGAATCGCCAGATGAAAAACGCCATCGTTACCGCCCGCTTCGACGCTATCAGTACCGAAGGGGAACAGCTCACCCTCAAGATCGCCATCAAGGCCCCCGAGCCGGACCCCGAGTCCGCCAGCGGTGACTGGCGCTGCAAGGTGAAGCTGGCGGGGCTGAGCGACAAAACCTTTATCTACGGCATCGACAGCCTGCAGGCCCTGAGCCTCGCCATCAAGTTTGTCGAAACTGAACTGCGCGCCTTCTCCGATGCGGGCTGGCAATTCTATCTGCCAGGCTGCCCCGATCACCCTATCGACATGAGCGCCTGCTACTTCCCGGCGCTCTAGCCCGGCCAACCCTAGGAGCCCGGATGCACGGACCCGACCCCGCCAATCCCCACCCCATGAATGGCTTCCCCCAGGTGTGTTTTATCAAGAACACCATCAAGGGGCCCAATATCGAGGTGGGTGACTACACCTATTACGACGACCCGGAGGATTCGGCGGGCTTCGAGCGCAACGTCCTCTACCACTTCCCCTTCATCGGCGACAAGCTCATCATCGGCAAGTTCTGCGCCATCGCCCGCGGGGTGAAGTTCATCATGAACGGCGCCAACCACCAGACCTCCGGCTTCTCCACCTACCCCTTCTTTATCTTCGGCAACGGTTGGGAGAGCGCCGCCCCCGCCCCGGGCAGCCTCCCCTACAAGGGCGATACCGTGATCGGCAACGATGTCTGGATTGGCTATGAGGCTCTGATCATGCCGGGGGTAAAGGTCGGCAACGGCGCCATTATCGCCGCCCGCTCCGTGGTCACCGGTGACGTGCCCGCCTACGCCGTGGTCGGCGGCAACCCGGCCAAAGTGATCCGCTACCGCTTCGACGACGACACCATCGCCCGTCTCAACGCCATCGCCTGGTGGGACTGGCCGGTGGAGCAGATCAGCCGCAACCTGCCGCTCATCAGCGGCGGCGAGATAGCCGCGCTGGAAGCGGCAATCCGCTAGAGACAAGCCCCATCAGGCATAGGGCCAGAAATGAGAAGAGGGTTGAGCGTACAGGCACTCAACCCTCTTTTTGATTGGTCGCAGACCGCTCAGTGGCTGGCGGAGCGACTACCGCTCCAGATCAGCTCGCCGCTGCGCAGCTCCATCAGGGTCATCGACAACCGATAACGGCTCCCCTCTGTCACCAGATCCCCGTAGAGCATGTAGCCGGCGCCGGTCTGACGGCCAAGCCGCACAAGGGAGGCCGGGTTCATCCTGCCCTGCTGATACTCCAGCTGGCCGGTGATGGCTGCCACCTGCCCTTGGTCGACAAAGTGAAAACCGCTCTTGCTCTGGATGCGCTTGCTCATGGCCGCCGCCATGGCGCGGGTGTCCACCGGCTCGCCGGTGCCGTTCTGGGGCGGGGTGAGCAGCAGCACCGGCTGACCGGTTTGCGCCAGCTCCCGCACCTCGGGGGCCTGCACAAAGAGATCGGCCATGGCCTGCGCCAGTCCGGTCGGCGCCACCGGCTTGGGCTGAACGTCCCCGCTATCCGGTTTGGTCACCGGCTTGTCCGGCTGGCTCACTGGCTGATCGGGTTCACTGACAGGAGCCTGAGTACCACCGTAGGGATTGACCGCACAACCGCCCAGCAGCAGGGCCCCCACCATCAACAAGGAACGCAGCTTCATCTTTTCTCTCCGCCAGAAGTCCGTAAACGGGCATCAACACATGCCCGCATGGCGGAGCCCCTGCCCCGCATCCTCCTTATGCTAGGGACAAACCCCGGCGGGGTCGATACGCCCACCACCACAGGGCGACAGAGACTGGCGAACCTGGGCCCACGAAAAAGCTGGCACGGCTCCACCCGATTCCGTTAGGGTAGTGTCGGTAAAACATCAACAGTAACGCAGCGGTAAGCCCGGCGCACAACACGTCGCAACCCGACAGAGATCATCACACTCAAGCAGGAAGCACTATGCAACTCACCCCACCCCAACCGCCTCAGGACGATGAGCTCGAAGCCCTGCGCATTGGTCTCTCGGGCTACAACAAGGAACACGCCGGTACCCATCTGCGCGAGCGGATCGCCAGCTTTATCAAGGATGAAGAGGGCAAGGTACACGGCGGCATCATCGCAGACATCAAGTGGGGCTGGCTGCACGTCGACTGGCTCTGGATCGACGAAAGCATCCGCCGCGATGGCTGGGGCGGCCGCCTGCTCGGCGCCATGGAGCAGTACGCCCAAAGCAAGGGCATCACCAACTACCATCTGGAAACCACCAGCTTTCAGGCCCTCCCCTTCTACCAGAAGCAGGGCTACGAAGTCTTTGGCCAGCTGCCCGATATGCCGCCGGGGCATATCAGTTACTTTCTGAAAAAGCCGTCATAAGCCGATGAGCAGCCGCAACAGTCCTGCAATAGACAAGGCGCCGGGTAGCAGGAGTCTCTCCTTCTACAGGCGCCTTGCCTTGATCTTTGCGCTGCTTGCAACCAGTTCCAGCACCCTTGCCCTGTCACTACACGATCTGGATCCGGCATTTGAGCGATGTGAAGCGATCAAGTCACAACACAGCGCCACACTGCCCGCAAAAAGCGACCCCTTCTGGTCACTGGAGAGGGAACAACAGGCGACAGTGCTGATCTATCTGCATGAGAAAAGCATGGAGCGCCGCACCGCAGCAGAGGTCGATGCGCTGGCGCTCAAGGCGTTCCATCAGGCGGTAGCGGGAGACCGTAGTTTTCTCGACACCCTGATCAAGGCGAGAACCACCACGCTCACTCCCGCCCAGCAAGCTCAGTTGCAGCAAGTCGGCCAAGCAGAGCTGGATAGATTGGCCGGGATGAAGGAATTTGCTCAGCCTTTCTCGCTGACGGCTTCCCTCAAGCAACTGGGCAGCGCCGCCCCATAGACACCATCAAGCAGGAAGCACGATGCAGCTCACTACCGTTGCCAACACCCAGATCGTAATCCGCCCATTCGAGCCGAGCGATGCTGACGAGTTTGTCCGCGCGGCCCACGAATCGATCGAGACGGTCGGTAAATGGATGAGCTGGTGCTCCCATTCATTTACTCGGGAAAACGCACTGGAGTGGTTTACCAACTGCGAGCAGGATCGCGAAGCGGGACGTGCCTTTGACATGGGCATTTTCTGCGCCACCACCGGCCAACTGCTGGGTGGCGCAGGTATCAACCAGCTGTCGCCCCATCACCGCTACGGCAATATCGGCTATTGGGTACACCAATCACGCCAAGGCCGCGGCATCGCCCGACAGGCGGTCGCACTGCTCCGTGATTTTAGCTTTGAACGGTTGGGCCTATTTAGGCTGGAGATCGTGATGGGAATCGGTAACAGCGCCAGCGAAGCTGTTGCCATCGCTGCCGGAGCCGCCTTTGAGTGCCGGGCAAGGAACCGTATATTCCTTCATGAACAGCCCCTTGATGCATATATCTATTCGCTTATTTCCACAGATGAAACATGATGGCATCACTCGCCATCGAATAACGTTCTGCAGTAGGGCATCTACCATCTTGCTGGATGGAGATTAATTCGCCCCACCTTGTCTTTTAGTGTGATACAAATAACATAATCACCAATATGCTGTTGATTTATATTTTTTTGGGGATATTTTTTAATAGAAGGGGCGAGAGTTTAACTTTCTGCCGTTAATCTGCGGTGGTCATTTACATGTTTCTTTTTCCCGGTTGCACTCGTCACGGTTGCCACCGGCACATGGTAAAAGAGAAAGCATATTCGCCCCTTCTTCACCATTCTGGACTTTCCTATGACACAACCAAATGCGACCTTTCTTTCACCCAGTGCAGTGAAACAACATCTTAAACCGGTCAAACCAACTTGCATTACGTGTTGTCATTCTACTGATGCCCTAGCCTTATTCTTGGGGTTTCAGAATTATAATGAACTCCAAGAGTTAATTTATCCATCAGTAAATAATCTATATAGACCTTTTTATATAGATAAGAAAAATGGAGATAAAAGGCTGATTTCAGCGCCCAATAAAAAGTTAAAGTCAATTCAGAGAGCAATATCGCAATCCCTCAACAATGTTTACTCCCCTAGAAAATCAGCGCATGGATTCATTCAAGGAAAAAGCATATTAACAAATGCATCCATGCATGTTGGTAAAAATTTCGTTTTAAATATTGATCTGCTTGGGTTCTTTGACTCTTTGCATTTTGGTCGAGTGCGAAATTTATTTCAATCTTATCCATTAAATCTCGCACCACCTGTTGCAACAGTTTTAGCCCATATATGTTGCTTGAACGGAAAATTACCTCAGGGTGCTCCAACATCCCCTATAATTTCCAACATGATTGCATATAAGCTTGATAAAGATCTTCATCAGCTAGCTGCAAATAATCGCTCTACATATACAAGATATGTTGATGATATTACTTTTTCATTCACCCAGTCTAGACGCAGGCTTCCCAGAGATATCGCTACTGTATTAAAAGAGAATAACTTAAAGCTAGGTGAAAAACTTATTTCTATCATTGAAAAGAATGGATTTAAAATTAACAATGAAAAGTCCAGATGTTTCTCACAAAACTTCAGACAAGTTGTAACTGGTTTAGTTGTCAATGAAAGAGTCAATGTTTCGAGAGTTTTTATTCGCCAAACAAGGTCTATGATATACGCTTGGAAGAAATTTGGGCTTGTTAATGCGGCATTAGAGTATCTATCAAAATATCACGACAAATCTATTTTAGAAAAACATCAGATATTTATAAAAAACAATGAAGATCAGGGTTTTTTCTTTAGTGAAATTGTTTTAGGTAGGATTAATTTCATTGGCATGGTTCGAGGTAAAAGCGATCGCCTCTTTAGAGAAATCCTTTACTCATACACTGAGTGCATAGGAAAACCAAATAAATCGCTAATTAACACACCATTGGATAAAATTGGCGAGTCCATTTTCATCATTGAAAATGCGTTAGATGATTCTCAGGGAACTGGATTTCTACTTGATGGCATTGGATTAGTAACCAATCAGCATGTTGTTGATGGCATTGACAAAGATAACAGCCTGTTGCTTGAGATTTATCGTCATTTTGAGCAAGACAAAAAGCGTAAATCAAACTTTGATAAATCATGTCGTGCAAAAGACTTAGCCATTCTAAAACCAACAACAGATTTCAACGGAATAAAAAGACTTAAAGTTGGAGATGACTCAATTTTAAAAATAGGTTCAAAAGTAACTGTTATGGGTTTCCCTCAATATTCACCAGGAGAGACACCATATATTAATAGTGGAAAAATAGTACAATCCAAAATTTTGTTTGGAAACAATGTATGGCTACTTGACATTCCTGTAATTCATGGAAACAGCGGAGGCCCGGTACTAAATGAAAAGCTTGAAGTCATCGGTATTGCTTCTATAGGCTCTGCTAAACATGATCACTCGACAAAACTGCATGGTTTCATACCAATTTCAACGCTAATTAATTATGTAAATGAATAGATTCGTAGGATGCAGTGAACGAGGTGAATTGCACCTCTATATTCAAAAAAACGGTTTAATGCGCTCTGATTATTGCACCCTACGATTCCCCTGAGGTGATGGCGGGCACGGTTTTGGTTCCCCCTCCAATCCGCCGAGGGGAAGGGGCAAGGTCAGGAGCGCCATCAGGGATGATGGCGCAGACGCAGTCGGCACAGGGATGTGCCGTCTGCGGCGGTCCGTCCGACCTTGCACCTTATCCGAGGGAAACCACGTAGCGGTCGGATTGGCGGGGGAAAAAACCTTTGGTGACTTTGGGTCTTTCCAAAGTCACTCGCCCCAGCCCGAAGGGCGGGCGAAACCCCTTCGAGGCCAGCAGCCTCGCGTCCTGCACGGCGAAGCCGTGCCACCGGCAAAGGGGGGCGTGACCGCCCCTATCGGCCCAAGAAGGGTTCCCAGTCCTTGAACACCGGCTGCAACCCCGCCTGCCGCACAGCGGCGGCCACTTCACCCACCGGACGGTCATCGTGGATGGCGAACTGCTCCAGCTCCTCTTTATCCCCCTCGGCATAGCCACCCGGCTGGGTGCGCGACTCGGCCGACATCTGGGTGATACCAAGGCGCACCGCACCGTTGCGGAAGGTAGCGGACTCGCGGGTGGAGAGCGACAAATCCAGCGTGGGCGAGAAGAGGCGCCAGGCGCAGATAAGCTGGGCCAGCTGGCGATCCGACATGACCACGGCAGGCTCCAGCCCGCCGGTGCAGGGGCGCAGGCGCGGGAAGGAGAGCGAGTAGCGGCTCTGCCAGTGGTGGCGCTCAAGCCAGGCGAGGTGCTCGGCGACAAAGTAGCTGTCGGCGCGCCAGTCCGAGGAGAGACCGATGAGCGCCCCCAACCCGATTTTGTCGATACCGGCGCGGCCCAGCCGATCCGGCGTCGCGAGGCGCCATGCGATATCCCGCTTGTTGCCGCGCAGATGGTGGCGGGCGTAGGTGGGAGCGTGGTAGGTCTCCTGATAGACCATGACGGCGTCGAGGCCGAGGGTTTTCAGCTCGGCATATTCGGCTTGCGAGAGGGGCTGCACCTCCATCCCCACGGTGCTGAAGTGGCGGCGGATGATGGGCATCACCTCGCGAAAATAGGCGAGCCCCACCTTGTGCTCGTGCTCGCCGGTCACCAGCAGCACGCTGTCAAAACCGCGCGCCTTGATGGCCAGACACTCACGCTCAATCTCCTCTGCATTCAAGGTCTTGCGCTTGAGGCGGTTGCTCATGGAGAAGCCGCAGTAGGTGCAGTCGTTGGCGCAGAGGTTCGACAGATAGAGCGGCACATAGAAGCCGATGGTGTTGCCAAAGCGCTGGCGGGTCAGCCGCTCGGCCTCGGCTGCCATCTGCGGTAAAAACGCCTCGGCGGCTGGGGAGATCAGCGCCATAAAATCGGCCAAGGTACGGCGGGGTGAACCCAGCGCCGGCTCTACATCGGCGGCGGTCTTGGCGCGGATCTGCATGCCGATATCGTCCCACTCCAGCTCCTGCCAACGGTCGAGAAAGGTTGGCTCCTTAGCCCTCACCCCCAGCCCCTCTCCCTTATTTTGTGAAGAGCCGAGAGGGGGGCTATCACTCGGGCGCACCTGAGGTTGTGCAAAAGGCTCGAAGTCACTCATCGCGCCAGCTTCATGACTCATAACGCCCCCAGAAAATCGGTAAGCGGGCTGGAGGCTTGGGCCTGCAGGGCGCGGGCGCCAAGGCCAGCTTCATAAGCGCTGCGACCGGCGGTGCAGGCCAGCGCAAAGGCGCGGCCCATGGCGACCGGGTCGCCGCTCACCGCAATGGCGGTGTTGACCAGCACGGCGTCGGCACCCAGCTCAAAGGCGGCGGCGGCGTGGCTCGGCGCACCGATCCCCGCATCCACCACCACAGGCACATTGGCCTGCTCGACGATGATGGAGAGAAACTCCCGGGTTACCAGCCCCTGATTCGAACCAATCGGCGCGCCGAGCGGCATCACGGCGGCGCAGCCCACCTCTTCCAGCCGCTTGCAGAGCACGGGGTCGGCGCCGCAGTAGGGCAGCACCACAAAGCCCTCTTTCACCAGCTGCTCGGTGGCTTTCAGTGTCTCGATGGGATCGGGCAACAGATAGCGCGGATCGGGGTGGATCTCCAGCTTCAACCAGTTCGTCCCCAGCGCCTCGCGAGCGAGGTGGGCGGCAAACACCGCCTCGGCGGCAGTCTTGGCGCCGGAGGTGTTGGGCAAGAGCTTGACCCCGAGTTGCAGCAAGGGGCTCAGGATATCGTCGTGGGCCTTGCCCGGTTCGAGCCGCTTGATGGCCATGGTGACCAGTTGGGAGCCGCTCGCCTCGATGGCGGCGGCCATCAGTTCCGGGCGGGCAAACTTGCCGGTGCCGGTAAAGAGGCGCGATGAGAAGGTGTGATCGGCAATCTTGAGCATGTCAGCCTCCTGCCACTGCGATAAGAAGAGATGAGGTTCCACCGCAAGGCAGAGCACGCGAAGATGGGACTGTGAGCATCATGGGTCAGCCTCCCGCAATGGCGGTGAAGAGGTGAATTTCATCCCCGTCATTAAGACGGGTCTCGGCCCAGCGGCCACGGGGCAGCACGGCGCCGTTAAGGGCCACCGCCACCCCTTGGGGATTAACCCCCTGTGCAGCCAGCAGGTCGGCCACGCTCTGCCCTGCCGCCAGCGGTTGGGCTTTATCGTTGAGTCGGATGGTGAGGGTCATGGGGTGATCTCCTTATCGTGTGTCGGGCATCGGCGCTGTCCGCAGACCGGGCAATCGGGATCGGGAGCCAGAGTGAGGGTCTGCCACTGATGGGTCAAAGCATCGAAGCGGCGCAATGTGCCAGCGACCGGGCTCGGCATCCCGAGCAGCAGTTTCAATGCCTCTAGCGCCTGCAAAGAGCCCATCACTCCGACCAGCGGGCCGGTGACGCCGCTGGTCTCGCAGCTCTGGGCGAGCTTGGTATCCAGCGGATAGAGGCAGGCGTAGCAGGCGTGATCGCTGCTGGTGCGCGCCATCAGCTGCCCCTGCCAGCCCACCGCGGCGGCGGAGAGCCAGGGCTTGCCCTGAGCCACGCAGGCGACGTTGATGGCCTGGCGGGTGGCGAGGTTGTCACAGCAGTCGATCACCAGATCAACCTCGGCCACAAACTCCGGCAGGCTGGCGGCATCGAGCCGCTGGTTGATGGCAATCAGCTCCACCAGCGGGTTGTGGGCGGCCAAGCGCTCGCGGGCCAGCTCCGCCTTGGAGTGGTTGACCGCCTCACTATCGAACAGGATCTGGCGCGGCAGATTGCTGGAGTCCACCGTATCACCATCGGCCAACCACAAGGTACCCACCCCGGCCCCCGCCAGATAGAGGGCGAGCGGTGAGCCAAGCCCGCCCAAGCCCACGATCAGCACGGATTTATCCTTGAGCCGTGCCTGCCCTTCTTCACCCACTTCCGCCAGCATCAGCTGGCGGCCATATCTGAGGTATTCCGCATCAGAGAGCATGTTCCACCTCCTGCATGTCGGTCATGAGCTGCGCCGAGCGCGGCTCATCCCCTGCCCCCACGGCAGCAAGCAGCCGCTCGGTCGCCCCCTGCCAGTCGTCACTGGCGGTGATGGCCGAGACCAGCGCGATACTGCCGACTCCGCTTGCCTTGACCGCCGCCACCCGCTCCTCGCTGATGCCGCCGATGGCCACCGTCGGCCACTCCGCCATCAGGGCGCGGTAGCGATGCAGCCGCACCAGCCCCTGCGGGCGTGAGGGCATCGCCTTGGTGTTGGTCGGGAAGATATGGCCCAGCGCGATATAGGAGGGGGCCAGCTCGCGGGCCCGCATCAACTCGAAGTAGCCGTGGGTGGAGATGCCAAGGCGCAGCCCGGCCGCCTGAATGGCGGCGAGATCGGCGGTTTCCATATCCTCCTGCCCCAGATGCACGCCCCAGGCGCCCGCCTCGATGGCCTGCTGCCAGTAGTCGTTGATAAAGAGCCGCGCCCCATGGCGGCGACCAAGCTCAACCGCATCGCGAATGGCCGGTGCTACCTGAGCGGCGGGCAGATTCTTGATCCGCAGCTGGATGGTCTTGACCCCCTGCCCCAGCAGGCGGCGCAGCCACTTGACCGAATCGACCACCGGATAGAGACCGAGGTTGTGTTCGGTCGGCGCGAAGGGGCCCTGCGGCAGGCGGGCACTGCTTGTCTCATAAAGTCCGAAGCGGCGATCGAGGGTTGACCCCGCCAATACGGCGCGGGGGAAGTGAGCCAGATCGGCGGGCCAACCGAGATGGGCGATGGGGCCGGGGCCCGCGCCCACTCCTTGCGCCGCCGCCAAGCCCTGTTGCAGGTAGGCACGAGCGAGGGTGATGGCATCCTCTACCGGATAATCCTGCGCCACCACGGCGGCGATGGCGCTGGCGTAGCAGCAGCCGGTGCCGTGGCCGTGGCGGGTATCGAGGCGCGGCGCTGCCAGCCAGAATTCGCGGGGCTCATCCTGGTAGTAGTCCAGACACAGCTCGCCGCTCCACTCCAGATGGCCGCCCTTGACCAGCACGGCGCGAGCGCCGAGTTCACGCAGGCGGCGGGCGGCAAGGCGCACCAGTTCGGGGCTGCTGACCGGCAGTCCGGTCAGGGCTTCCAGCTCGGGGCCGTTGGGGGTAATAAGCGACAGACGTGGCAGCAGCTGTTCGCGCACCGCCTCCAGCATATTGGGCTCCGCCATCGGGGTGCCGGTGCTGGCGATGGCCACCGGGTCGTAGACCACGAAGGGTGCCTCGATAGTTGCCAGTCGGCGAGCCAACACCTCGACGTGGAGCCGGGTCGGCAGCAGACCGATCTTGATGGCGGCGGGCGGCAGATCGACGCCGAGGGCATCGATCTGGGCGGTGAAGGTCTGCATCAGCACGGGGTCAACCATCTTCACCGCCACCGAGTTCTGGGCGGTGATGGCGGAGATAACCGAGCAACCGTGCACGCCAAGGTCGTGCAATGTGTGCAAGTCGGCCTGAATACCTGCACCGCCGCCGGAGTCTGAACCGGCGATGGTCCAGACAACTGGGCGAGAGTCCGTCACGGGCGACAGATCGGCGGGGCTGACAGCCCCGCTTGCGCTGCTCACGCCTCCTCCCCTGCGGCCTGTTTCAGCGCCGCTGCCTGATGATAGATCTCGCCGCCGGTCTCCTTGAAAGTCTCAGCCATGCGGGCCATGCCGCTCTCCACCTGAGCCACTACCTGCTCCTGCTGGCCATCCATGCCGACCAGCTTGATCTCCACAGCCTCCAGCTTTGCTGCGTAGTCACGCACATCCTGAGTGATCTTCATGGAGCAGAACTTGGGCCCGCACATGGAGCAGAAGTGGGCCACCTTGCCGGACTCCTGCGGCAGGGTCTCGTCGTGGTAGGCACGGGCGGTGTCGGGATCCAGCGCCAAGTTGAACTGATCCTCCCAGCGGAACTCGAAACGCGCCTTGGACATGGCGTTGTCGCGGATCTGGGCACCCGGATGCCCCTTGGCCAGATCGGCGGCGTGGGCGGCGATCTTGTAGGTAATCAGCCCCTGCTTCACATCCTCCTTGTTGGGCAGCCCCAGATGCTCCTTGGGGGTGACGTAGCAGAGCATGGCGCAGCCGTACCAGCCGATCAGCGCGGCGCCAATGCCGGAGGTGAAGTGATCGTAACCCGGTGCGATATCGGTGGTGAGCGGGCCGAGCGTATAGAAAGGCGCCTCGTGGCAGTGCTCCAGTTGCTCGGTCATGTTGCGCTCGATCATGTGCATCGGCACATGACCCGGCCCCTCGATCATCACTTGCACGTCGTATTCCCACGCGATCTTGGTCAGCTCGCCCAGAGTGCGCAGCTCGGCGAACTGGGCCTCATCGTTGGCGTCATAGACGGAGCCCGGGCGCAGACCGTCACCAAGGGACAGGGCCACGTCATAGGCGGCGCAGATCTCGCAGATTTCGCGGAAGTGCTGGTAGAGGAAGTTCTCCTTGTGGTGGGAGAGGCACCACTTGGCCATGATGCTGCCGCCGCGCGACACGATACCGGTGAGGCGCTTGGCGGTCATCGGCACAAAGCGCAGCAAGACGCCGGCGTGGATGGTGAAGTAGTCCACCCCCTGCTCGGCCTGCTCCAGCAGGGTGTCGCGGAACAGCTCCCAGGTGAGCTCTTCGGCGATGCCGTTGGTCTTCTCCAGCGCCTGATAGATGGGCACGGTGCCGATGGGCACCGGGCTGTTGCGCAGGATCCACTCGCGGGTCTCGTGGATATAGCGACCGGTGGAGAGATCCATCACTGTGTCGGCGCCCCAGCGGGTGGACCAGACCAGCTTCTCTACCTCCTCTTCGATGCTGGAGGTGACCGCCGAGTTGCCGATGTTGGCGTTGATCTTCACCAGAAAATTGCGGCCGATGATCATCGGCTCCGCTTCCGGGTGGTTGATGTTGCTGGGGATGATGGCGCGGCCGGCGGCCACCTCATCGCGCACGAATTCAGGGGTGATGTTCTGGGGCAGACGGGCACCGAAATCGCGGCCCGGATGCTGGGTGCGCAGGAGCTCGGAGCGCACCCGCTCGCGCCCCATGTTCTCGCGAATGGCGATAAATTCCATCTCGGGGGTGACGATGCCGGCACGGGCGTAGTGGAGCTGGGTGACCCGGCGACCCAGCTTGGCACGGCGCGGTTTCGGCAGATGCTCGAAGCGCAGATGATCCAGCCCCTCGTCGGCCAGCCGCTCCTGAGTGAAGGTGGAGCTGAGCCCCGGCAGTTCGTCGGTGTCATCGCGCTCCAGCACCCAGTTTTCCCGCAGGCGCGGCAGGCCGCGGCGCACGTCGATGGCGACCCCCTCCTCCCCGTAACGGCCCGAGGTGTCATAGACCGGCACCGGCTCGTTGGGCTCGAACCGGGGGTCTTCTTTGGTGCCGCCGACGAAGGTGTCGGCCAGCTGGATCTCCCGCAGCGGGACACGAATATCGGGGCGGGAGCCTTCGATAAAGATGCGACGGGAGTTGGGATGAGCCATCCCTTTGAGGTTGTCGATAAAGGCCTGAGCGCTGGAGCGCTGCTCGCGGCGGCTGGATTTGGCGGTATCAGATACAGAAGTAGACATAGCAAAACTCACATTAACTGGTTGAAGTTATGGGTGTTTGCTTGTCTGGAGTTCGAGGAGAAGATGAACTTGCGGCGGGGTGTTTATCTCGGGAGGGAGTGCGCGCGGGATAGATCTCCGCGCTGCTGTTCTGCCGCTTCCCGCTCTCTGCACGCTGTGGGCAAGGCGCCCCACGTGCTGGACAACCGGACGGGACAGACTCCCTCCTGTGCGCCCTGACCCATCAGGGTTACCCCTTCGATGAGCGGAAGAGGCTTGTTCCTCCTCCGGCGCGGTAACCCGCAAGTTACCCTTGTTCCCTTCGCAGGTTTTAACCTGATCAGGTTCCACGGATCCCGAATTAACGGTCTCAGCTTCGCGTCGTTCGACGGTCAGCACTCCGACAAGATGGCGCCAGTATAAGGGGGAAAATTTAAAGCACAAGCCGTTAACAATCTGGCCAACACGCCTCTTTCAACAAATGAGTGAACGATGCCTCGCTCACGGGGCCACCCCAAACAGAGGTCAAACCTGCGTTGGCATCACCTTGGCAAGCCATAGCTTCCCGCTGTGATCATTCAGGTACAGGAGGACAAAAAGAGGGAAAATCGAGGGGCGCAGGGCAAGTACAGCGTCTTGCGCAGAACAGAAACAGGCCCCTATGAAAGGGGCCTGAGAGGGAGGTTATTGAACCGGCACTATGGTCAGGGATACATTGCCAAACCCTTCGTTGGCAAGGGCCTCGCTGTCCAGATCCACACCGGTAAGCGCCACCTCATCGGCAGAGGCACTGCGCAGCTGGGCAGCCTTCGCGGAACGGGTCTGGGGCTGACCGATTTCGATATCGCCGGCAAACTGGCTCTCGGCATAGAAGTCACCGGTCACTGCCGAACGGATCGGGCGCAGCACACGACCCAGGTTATTCTGCATGGTCGACAAACCATACTCGCTGATGGTCCAGTTCCAGTCCCACCACTTCACTTCACCCGGGATATAACGCTTGTCCCACTGATAGCGGATGCTGCTCGCCTTGTCGCGGAACGGGCCGACGGCAAAGGTGTGCTCCCAGGTGGGGCGATTCTCCGGATGGGTATACCAGGCATTGCCGCCCCAACGCAGGAAGCCCTTCATGGTCAGGTCATAATTGACCTCGGCCTTGAACTCGTAGGGGTAGGAGATGTTGGACTTGTAGAGGGCAACCCGCACCGGCAGGCTGGAGTGAGGCGGCACCGTGGGGCGCGCTTCAACCGAGACGGTCTCGGTCGTCGAGCCCCCTTTCTGGGAGGCCCAACTCTGGCTCGCAGCGATCTCGATGGCCAGTTCGGTTTCCCCCACCAACGGCCACTGAAACTTGTTCTTGGTGGTCACCTTCTCGCTCAGGCTGTAGGTGTCGGTCTTCGACCAGTTGGTGGCCTTGTCGTACTTCAGGGTCACCACCACCTGCTGGGGCAGGTCGGTGTAGTTGGTCGCATTGGCCGTGATGGTCTTGACCAGCTGCTTGCCGCTCTCGGTGACCTGACCATGGCTGAAGGAGTCGGGTTCCAGAGTATATGAGAAGTTGCTTACCTTGATGGAGCTCTTCTCCCCGCAACGATATCCGGAGCAGCCGCCGTCATTATTTCCCTTTATCAACCAGCCATCGCCAACCCGGGTAACATCCATATCTTCCCCGACATAGGGGCTATGATTTCCACCCACCCAGGCGTATCCCAAATAATGGGCGAGATAACTGACTGGCTTGATAAAATAATCATTGTCGTGGACAAGCCGCCATTGCACATCGACCTCATCACCCGCCGGAATATTCCAGTCAGAGAGTGTTGGTATTTCTCCGGAAACTGGTGAGTTGGGATAACACCAGGTTTCTCCGGCAGTGCCCTGTTTGATTTCGCCATTATATCCCGGCCCCATAATCACCCAGCGATCAGCCAGCCCGGTGATCTGCCACTGCCCCATGCGGCTGACCAGATTACCCTTGATACTCATGGCTTCATCGCGGGTCAGAGGACGGTAACCACTGGCACAGACGCCCGTGCCAAGGCCCGCCCACTTGACCTGATCAGGGTAGACAGGTTCAGCCGCCTGCACCTGAGCGAGCATCAATGAAGACGCCAAAAACGCCAGATTGGCGGTAATTATTCTATTCATCATTTATCCCTCTTTCAGACATACGATAATTGTTATTGTGTAGAAATATCCTTTTTCATTTGACAGGTATGGACTCCGACAAAACCTGACACAAATAAAATAAACCACCAAAAAACATCCATGACAAACAAAATAATGGTGATACAGGAAAATAATTAGAGCGATGACTTTATTGAGGAATAAATCATAAATATTGTGACAGTCATTATTTAATGGCTGCCACAATATGGTGAAACCATATTAAATAAGAAGATGCTGAATTACTCTTCCGGATTGATCACTTCAATTCCCTGCAATATTCCATCCGCCGAACGGATCAATACCAGCTCGCTCCCGGCGTGCAGATCGGCGACCGAACCGTTGACCCAGCGCACCTGCGGATTGAGTGGCACAGTGCCCAGGGTGGCCAGCGTGAGCTGCCGGTCATCGAAGGATTGCAGGCGATCTTGCGCCCGCTGCCAGGGCTGATTGGCCAGCGGGGCTCTGGCGGCCAGCAGCTCAATCCGGGTGGCAACGCCATCTGCCACCAGCAGGGCGAGCTGGTCGCCGGGTTTGAGTGGCTGCGGCCAAATTTCCCCCTGCCGCCAGACGGCGGCACTGCCCTGCTCCACTTCAGCCCCCTGAAATTGCAGGCGGATGCCGTCGCTGTGCTCAAGCTCCACCAGCCACAATTCGTCGGCTCCCGCCTGCGCCGCCCAGAGCGGCAGACCCAGCATCCATGCACACCACTTCCTCGATTGTTCCATCTTCGTTCGTCCCTGAACAAAAAGCCCATGCTGGACAAGCATGGGCTTCATTCGGGAGCATTTCTAATCGGGACGCAGAGATCGGATCAGTCATCCTCGCGGCAGCGGCTCAGACGCATGCCGTCAAACTTGCACTCCAGCTCAAGCCAGCGCCCTTCAAACGGCGCCAGACTGTTATCCGAAGTGGTGTAGCCCCAGATCCGCCCCCCTTCCACCGGCCCCTCCAGATCCATCTCGTCCTTGTCATCTTCGTCGAGGGCTTCGACCTTGCGTACATAGCGCACGCCGTTCTCAACCACCCCTTTCATCTCGACCCAGGTACCGCCGAGATCATCCTCGTTGAGCCAATCCTTGAAGCGGGTCTGGTCGTCGATCACGAACGGCATGCCGTTGACCATCAACTGGCCAAGCTGCCAGGTAGTGCGGCCGGTCAGTTTGAATTCGGTCGCCTGTGCGGTGCCAAATG
Source organism: Aeromonas sp. 603404 (assembly GCF_049171775.1). Lineage (NCBI taxonomy): Bacteria > Pseudomonadati > Pseudomonadota > Gammaproteobacteria > Aeromonadales > Aeromonadaceae > Aeromonas > Aeromonas sp. 603404. Next base: position 211,319 of record NZ_JAAKPE010000006.1, on the reverse strand, counting down.
GCAACAAGATCAGCAACAGGAGGGCGCAGAGAGACTTCTTCATCAGGGATCCTCGGGGTTACACTGGCAAACAGGATGCCGAATCCGGTGTGAAAAGAGCGTGAAACGCTCGCCAACCAGGAGAGCAAAGCATGAAGATTTTGGTAGTGGAAGACAATCCTCAGGTGGCGGAAACCATCATGGATTATCTGGAGCTGGCCGGTCACCGCCTCGATTGTGCCTATCACGGTCAGGCGGCGCTGCAACTGCTGGAGGAGCAGCGTTTCGACGTCATCATCATGGATGTGATGATGCCGCGCCTCGATGGCCTCAGCACGGTAGCGCGCCTGCGCGAGCAGGGGATTGCCACTCCCGTGCTGTTTCTCACCGCCCGCGACAGCCTGGAGGACAAGCTGGCGGGCTTCAAGGCGGGAGGGGATGACTATCTGGTCAAGCCGTTCGCCATGGAGGAGCTGGAGGTGCGACTGCAAGCCCTCAGCCTGCGCGGCCCGCGCGGCGATGTGGGGGCCATCAGCTTTGGCGATCTGACGGTCGACGTCGCCAGCGGCCGCGCCACCCGTGCCGGTGAGCCCCTCAAGCTCGGCAAGATCCCGTTCCGGATCCTCGCCCTGCTGGCCCGCCGCGCCCCCGCCATCGTCAGCCGTCAGGAGGTACTCGACACCGTCTGGGGGGATGAGGAGCCCGACTCCGATGCCCTGCGCAGCCACATCTACGCCCTGCGCAACGCGCTCGACAAGCCCTTCCCCACTCCCATGCTGGAGACCCTGCACGGCCAGGGCTACCGACTGGTGAGCGCATGAGTCTGCCGAGCCTGCGCCGCCGCCTGATCATGGCGCTCGGCGGCGCCGGGGTGGTGCTGCTGATCCTGCTCTCCGGCCTGATGCTGGTGGCCGAGGACAAGATGGAAGAGCTGAGCCTGCGCCACTGGCTGGAAGCCGAAGTGACCCGCTACAGCGATGACTGGCTGCGACTCGGCCCGGCGGCCGCCGCCCCGAGCCCCAGACAGTTCTCCAGCTACTGGACCGAGGCAGGCCGCCTGCCGAAATGGCTGAAGCCCTACCAGACCCCCGGCTTTTTCGAGCATCAGCTGGGCAAGGAGGACAAACACTTTCTGGTGGCCCGTCACCCCTCCGGCGAGGGACTGCTCTATCTGGTGTTCAACGACGACGCCGACGACTACCTCGACCCCTACGAGGACAAGCTGCATCTGGCGACCCGGCTGATCGGGGTGACCCTGCTGCTGGGCTGCCTCGGCTTCGGCATCTGGCTGGTGCGCCATATCACGGGGCCGCTGCAACGGCTGCAACAGAGGGTCGCCCACCTCACCCCGGATCAGGCGGATTTCGAGCCCGACGCCCCCTGGCAGGAGCTGCGGGATATCGAGCTGGCGCTGCTGGCCGGCAAGCAGGAGGTGAGCGCAGTGTTCGCCCGCGAGCAGGAGTTCAGTCGCTTCGCCAGCCACGAGCTGCGCACCCCCAACATGGTGATCCAGGGCTCGGCCGCCCTGCTCGGCAAGGTGACGGATCTGCCCGCGCCAGCTGCCCGCGCCACCACCCGCATCCGCGCCGCCGCCGACGAGATGGCGCTGCTCACCGAGACCTTCCTGCTGCTGGGCCGCAAGGAGGCAGTGGAGCGACCGCTGCAGCAGGTGACCCCGCTGATCCGTCAGGAGCTGGCCCGCCTCGCTCCGCTGTTGCAGCGGGAGGCCCTCGATATCCGGCTTAATCTGGATGAGAGCAGCGAAGTAAACGCCCCCCTCTCCCTGCTCGCCATCGCCCTCGGCAACCTGCTGAAAAATGCCCTGAGCTATGCCGAGGGACATATCGACATCGAGCTGTGTGGCCCGGTGCTCACCATCAGCAACCCGACGGCGGCGGCGCCGGATCAGATCCTCGGCTACGGCTGCGGCCTCACCATCATCCAGCGCATCTGCGAGAAGTTGGGTTGGCAGATCGACACCCGGCTCGAGGATGGCGTATTCAGCGCCCGGCTGGCGATGATCGCCGCCGGAGAGTTCCCTCTCCCTTTGGGAGAGGGTTAGGGTGAGGGCGCAGTGGCACCGCCAACCCACCAGCCAGATAGCAACAAGGCGCCCGAGGGCGCCCTGTTGCTATCTGACAGATGCAAGCCTGAGGCTCACTCCGCCGGTTTGTTCTTGCGGCTCGCCTTGAGTTCGAGGAACTCGATGATCTTGCCGGCTACATCCTTGCCCGAGGCGGCTTCCACCCCTTGCAGGCCGGGGGAGGAGTTGACCTCCAGCACCAGCGGGCCACGGGCGCTACGCAGGATATCCACCCCCGCCACATCCAGCCCCATGATCTTGGCGGCCTGTACGGCGGTTGCGCGCTCTTCCGGGGTGATCTTGATCGCCTCGGCGGTGCCGCCACGGTGCAGGTTGGAGCGAAACTCCCCCGGCTGCGCCTGACGGCGCATGGCGGCAACTACCTTGCCGTTGACCACCAGACAGCGGATATCGGCACCATTGGCCTCGCGGATATACTCCTGCACCAGAATGTTGTTGTTGGTCTGGATAAAGGCCTCAATCACGCTCTCGGCGGCTTTCTGGGTCTCGCAGAGCACCACGCCAATCCCCTGGGTTCCCTCCAGCAGCTTCACCACCAACGGCGCCCCGCCCACCATGGTGATGAGGTCGGGCACGTCGTGGGTGCTGTGGGCATAGCCGGTGATGGGCAGGCCGATACCGTGGCGGGAGAGCAGCTGCATCGCCCGCAGCTTGTCGCGGGAGCGGCTGATGGCCACCGAGCTGTTGAGGGCCATGGTGTTCATCATCTCGAACTGGCGCAGCACGGCGGTGCCATAGGCGGTAATGCTGGCCCCGATCCGCGGGATCACGGCGTCATAACTTCCCAGCTCCCCACCCTCGTAGTGAATGGAGGGGTTGTGGGAAGCGATATTCATATAGCAGCGCAGGGTGTCGAGCACCTCTACCTGATGACCGCGCGCCTGCGCCACCTCGACCAGACGGCGGGTGGAGTAGTTTTTCGGCTCACGGGATAAAATGGCGATCTTCATGACAATTCCGCTAGAAGGCTGTGCCTGGGCAGGATGGGGCGGGAGAGTATAAGGTGCCACAGCGCCAAGACAACGCCAATTGTTTATCCTGACAACAAGACAAACCACACCAAACCGCACGCTACCACATCACTGTGACCAACAGGTTAAACGGCGGCTCTGCGCAGGTTGTTCAACCCAAGCAAGGATGCCGCCGTTTCTCGTTAAAGATCAACCGATGTCACGCGGGAGTCAGTTCAGGTTTGGCCCCAGCCAGCGTTCGGCCTCTGCCAGCGTCATCCCCTTGCGAACGGCGTAATCTTCCACCTGATCTTGCTGGATCTGCGCCACCGCGAAGTATTTGCTCTCGGGATGGGAGAAGTACCAGCCCGACACCGCCGCCCCCGGCCACATGGCGTAGGATTCGGTGAGCTGCATGCCGATGGCCTGCTCCACCTCCAGCAGTTCCCAGATGCTCCCCTTCTCGGTGTGCTCCGGGCAGGCCGGATAACCGGGCGCCGGACGGATGCCCTGATAGTTTTCGCGGATCAGCTCCTCGTTGCTGAGTGCCTCGTCCGGGGCATAACCCCAATGCACCTTGCGCACCTGCTCGTGCAGATACTCGGCAAAGGCTTCGGCCAGACGGTCGCACACCGCCTGAATGAGGATGGCGTTGTAGTCATCGTGCTGCGCCTTGTAGGCCTTGGCGATGGCCTCCTCACCGATGCCGCCGGTCACCGCGAAGGCACCGATCCAGTCGGGCTTGCCACTCTCTTTCGGCGCCACATAGTCCGCCAGACAGTAGTTGGGGAAGCCCTGCTTCTCGCTCTGCTGGCGCAGGTGATGCAGCACCTTGATGACCTCGGTGCGGGACTCGTCGCTGTAGACCTCGATGCTGTCCCCTACCGCGTTGGCCGGGAACAGGCCGATCACCCCGGCGCAGCGCACGCTCAGATCCTGTTCCAGCTGATCCAGCATGGCGTTGGCGTCGGCAAACAGCTTGGTCGCCTCCTCGCCGATAATCTCGTCCTCGAGGATGCGTGGATACTTGCCCGCCAGCTCCCAGCTGAGAAAGAACGGCGTCCAGTCGATGTAGGGGCGCAGCACCGAAATGGGCACATCTTCGAACTTCTGCACCCCGAGCTCGCGGGGCTTCGGCGGCTGGTAGCCAACCCAGTCCAGCTGGTGCCGGTTGGCGCGGGCATGAGCCAGACTGACCGGACGGGAGCGCGGCTGCTTGCGGGCATGCTGATCCCGGGCGATCTCGTACTCCTTGTCGATGCGGGCGACAAACGCCTCCTTGAGATCCGGACTGAGCAGGCTCTGGGCCACCCCTACCGCGCGGGAGGCGTTGGAGACATAGACCACAGGCTCCGAGTAGTTCTGTTCGATCTTCACCGCGGTGTGCGCCTTGGAGGTGGTGGCACCGCCGATCAGCAGCGGCAGCTTGAAACCCTGACGCTCCATCTCCTTGGCCACGTGCACCATCTCGTCCAGCGACGGGGTGATGAGACCCGACAACCCGATGATATCGGCGCCGACCTCACGCGCCGTCTTGAGAATCGTCTCGCAGGAGACCATGACCCCGAGGTCGACAATCTCGAAGTTGTTGCACTGCAGCACCACCCCGACGATGTTCTTGCCGATGTCGTGCACGTCCCCCTTCACGGTGGCCAGCACGATTTTGCCGTTGCTGGAGCCGCCCGACTTTTCCGCCTCGATATAGGGCTGCAGATAGGCAACCGCCCGCTTCATCACCCGCGCCGATTTCACCACCTGCGGCAGAAACATCTTGCCCGCGCCGAACAGGTCGCCGACCACGTTCATACCATCCATCAACGGCCCTTCGATGACGTGCAGCGGCTTCTCGGCACCAGCGCGTGCCTCTTCGGTATCCTCTTCGATAAAGTCGGTGATCCCCTTGACCAGTGCGTGCTCCAGCCGCTTGCCCACCGGCCAGCTGCGCCACTCCTGATCCCGCGGATCCTCAGCCTGGGCACCGGCTCCGCGATACTTCTCGGCGATGGCCAGCAGCTCTTCGGTGGCATTGTCATTGAGGTTGAGCACCACCGCCTCGACCTTCTCTTTCAGCTCCGCCGGAATGTCTTCATAGATGGCGAGCTGACCGGCGTTGACGATCCCCATGTCCATGCCGTTCTTGATGGCGTGGTAGAGGAAGACGGCGTGAATCGCTTCCCGCACCGGCTCGTTGCCGCGAAACGAAAACGAGACATTGGAGACGCCGCCGGAGATCATGGCGTGAGGCAGGTGCGTCTTGATGTCCTTCACCGCCTCGATGAAGTCCACCGCGTAGTTGTTGTGCTCGTCGATGCCGGTCGCTACCGCGAAGATATTGGGGTCGAAGATGATGTCTTCCGGCGGGAAACCGACCTGATCCACCAGGATCCGGTAGGCACGCTGGCAGATCTCGAACTTGCGGGCGCGGGTGTCGGCCTGACCCGCTTCATCGAACGCCATCACGATGACGGCGGCGCCGTAGCGGCGCAGCAATCTGGCCTGCTGGATGAACTTCTCCTCCCCCTCTTTCATGGAGATGGAGTTGACCACCGGCTTGCCCTGCACGCACTTGAGGCCCGCCTCCAGCACCTCCCACTTGGAGGAGTCGATCATCACAGGCACCCGGGCGATATCGGGCTCACCGGCGATGAGGTTGAGGAAGCGCACCATGGCCGCTTCGGCGTCCAGCATCCCCTCATCCATGTTGATGTCGATGATCTGGGCACCGTTCTCCACCTGCTGCTTGGCAACGTCGAGCGCCTCGTCGTACAGCCCCTCCTTGATCAGCCGTTTGAACTTGGCCGAACCGGTGACGTTGGTGCGCTCCCCCACGTTCACGAACATGGATTCAGGGGTAATGATCAGCGGCTCAAGACCCGACAGGCGGCAGGCCACCGGCAGCTCGGGCAGCACACGCGGCTTGATGCCCGCCACGGCGTCGGCCATGGCGCGGATATGAGTCGGGGTGGTGCCGCAGCAACCGCCGACCAGGTTGAGAAAGCCGCTTTGGGCCCACTCGCGGATATGCGCCGCCATCTCGACGGCATCGAGATCGTACTCGCCAAACGCATTGGGCAGACCGGCGTTGGGGTGGGCGCTGACGCAGGATTCGCTGATGCGAGACAGCTCCTCCACATACTGGCGAAGCTCATCGGGCCCCAACGCACAGTTGAGGCCGAACGAGACCGGTTTGACGTGGCGCAGCGAGTGGTAGAAGGCTTCGGTGGTCTGGCCGGAGAGGGTACGGCCGGAGGCATCGGTAATGGTGCCGGAGATCATCACCGGCAGGCTGTAGCCCAGCGCCTCGAACACCCCTTCCACCGCGAAAGCGGCCGCCTTGGCGTTGAGGGTATCGAAGATGGTTTCGATCAGGATGATGTCAGCGCCGCCCTCGATCAGGGCATGGGTCGATTCGGTGTAGGCGGCCACCAGCTGGTCATAGGTGACGTTACGCTTGCCGGGATCGTTCACATCCGGCGAGATGGAGGCGGTACGGTTGGTGGGGCCCAACACCCCTGCCACGAAACGCGGCTTGGCGGGATCTTTTGCCGTCCACTCGTCTGCCACGGCGCGGGCCAGACGGGCGGCTTCACGGTTGATCTCGGCCGAGAACTCTTCCATCTCGTAATCGGCCATGGCGATGCGAGTGGCGTTGAAGGTGTTGGTCTCGAGAATGTCGGCCCCGGCAGCGCAATACTGCTCGTGGATCTCGCGGATCACCGCCGGACGGGTCAGCACCAGCAGATCGTTGTTGCCCTTGATGTCGGTATGCCAGTCGGCAAACCGCTCACCCCGATAATCCGCCTCACCGAGTTTGTAGCCCTGGATCATGGTGCCCATGGCCCCGTCGATGATCAGGATCCGCTCCCTGAGGCAGGCTTCCAGCTTCTTTGTTACGTCCGACTGCTTGCTCAGCTCTCTGCTCGACATTACGTTCGACACCGCGTGTTCCTCTTACATCCATGCAACTGCGTAAACAGCATCCTAACAGCAAACAAATAAAATGGAAATCTAGCCGTCTATCAGTCCAAATGCGCCACCATATACTCATTTATGGGTAATGAGTAACATAGGGCCCGAGAGTAACCTATGCCCGTCCTGCATAGGGATACGTGCTTGCTGTCTACCAACGAGAAAAAAATAACTATGAGCGTCTACTACACACTCTGTTTTCTGGCAGCGTTGGCGATTTTTATCGCCTTTGCCAACCAGTATGTTGTGAAGATCCAGACCACCATCGCCATTACTGCGGGCTCCATGCTGATCTCCGCACTGCTGGTGCTGTTTGGCAAACTGGGCTGGTTCAACCTGGAACCTCTTGCCGTCAAGACCATGGAGAGCATCGACTTCCAGAACTTCCTGCTGAAGGGGATTCTGGGCTTCCTGCTGTTCGCCGGTGGCCTCGGCATCAACCTCAAGGCGCTGCGTAGCCAGAAGTGGGAGATCACCATTCTGGCCATCATTGCCACCCTGCTCTCCACCTTCCTCATCGGCTACGGCTTCTGGTTTATCGCCAAGCTGCTGGGCTGGGAGTTGCCGCTGGTCTACTGCATGCTGTTCGGCGCGCTGATCTCCCCCACTGACCCGATTGCCGTACTGGCCATCGTCAAGAAGATGAAAGCGCCACCCCAGATCGCCATCCAGATCGAAGGGGAATCCCTGTTCAACGACGGTGTTGGCCTCGTCATCTTCGCTACCGTGTTTGCCGTCGCCTTTGGCGGTGTCGAACCCACCTTCGGTAGCGTGGCCGGTCTGTTTCTGCACGAAGCCCTCGGCGGCATCCTGTTCGGTGCCGTGCTGGGCCTCATCGCCCACGTGATGATCAGCGCCACCGATGACGGTTCATTGGAGCTGCTGCTGACCCTCTGCATCCCGACCGCCGGTTTTGCCTTTGCCAACATGATCGGCGTCTCCGGCGCACTGGCCATGGTGGTCACCGGCATCATGATCGGCAACTGGACCCGTCACTCCGGCTTCTCCGAGCAGAGCAGCCATCACCTGGATCACTTCTGGGAGTTGATGGACCAGTTCCTCAACGCCCTGCTGTTCCTGCTGATCGGTCTGGCGCTGGTACTGCTGGATCTCGCCTGGCGTGACTGGATCCTGCTGGTCATTGCGGTGCCGCTCTGCCTGGGCGCCCGCTTTATCAGCGTGTCGCTACCCTATGTGGCTTTCCGCCGATTCCGCAATTACAACACCTTCTCGGTGCGGATCCTCACTTGGGGTGGCCTGCGCGGTGGTCTGGCCATGGCGATGGCGCTGGCACTCCCCTCCGGCGTCATGATGATCCCGGAACATGGCGTCGATCTGCGGGAGGTCATCCTGGTGATGACCTACTCGGTGGTGATGTTCTCCATCGTGGTGCAAGGCATGACCATCACCCCGATGATCACGGCCGCCAAGAAGGCCTGTGGCGACTACTGAGTCGGCCCACTGTGCTGATTGCAGAATGAGAGAGGGCTCCCGTCGGGAGCCCTCTTTTTATGGCGGATAGTTGCGAATATTTGCTGCTGATAGCGCCTTGATTACACAGAGGAAAAGCGTACTGACTTCAACATCGGCAAATTATTGTTTGCTTTTTATTCATTTCGAGGAGAGAATGCGCGCCGGCTAGTTAATCAGCCCTGTTTATGTTTATCCTGCAATGCTTCACCTCACGATGAATCCTGCCAGTACCCGCATAACCTTCTTCTGATTTACTCGCCTTGAGAACCGTCAGGCTGTCTGCCTGCGTTGCCCGGCTCTCACGGTGCAGACCCGATCTGCCCACCCAATTTGATTTATGCATCAGCATATTCCTTGAAAGTGCAGACGCCCCTTAACCGGGCTGGGTATTCCTGCGCGCTTGTCGTTCACCCAATCGACCGCGCCCATTGACCTGACATTTGCCAATACAAGGAGCAAACACCTAATTTATATAGAGAAATACCATGATGAAAGCAGTACAAACACACAAGCCCCTGCGTCGCAGCAAGCCCATCAACCTGCCTGTGCAAGAGCACGACAATGATGCGTTCCTGATCCAGTTCAGCACCCGCTTCAGCGGCGGTTTCGCCATCTCCTGTGATGGTATCGCTGGCGAGTTCTCCATCGAAGAACTCAACTGACGTTTCGTTACGTCCAATTAAAACCCGCCTTGCCTACAAAAGCCCCATGATATATAAGGCCCACTGAGAATTCATGTCCCATCAGGTGATGGGAGGTGATACCAGTTAGGGATACATATGTGGGGTTTTTTATGGGGTTTTGTGGGGGTATAAAATGGCATTAGTGGTCACTGCACTCAGGAAAATGCTTGGCACCCCCCACGGCGGCAAGAAGCCCATCCGTAAAGTGGATCGCGGCGATGGACTGAATGCCTTCTGGCATCCAAGCGGGTCAGTCAGCTTTGTTTTCCGCTATCGCTTTAATGGGAAAAATCTGGAAGTGACCTTGGGGAAGTTCACCAACAACAGCGCAGGGATCGATATTGAAGAAGCCCGCAGGAAAACCGAGCAATGTAAAGGATGGCTAGCGGCCGGCCACAATCCAGCGTTGATGCTCAAACTGGCCAAAGAAGAACGACTGAAACCAGTCACGGTAGAAGATGCGATTTGTTATTGGCTGGATAACTACGCAGCTAAAAACAGAAAGAATGCCCCAAAGATCCGGCAACAATTCCAAAAATGGATCTTTCCCAAGATAGGCTATCTCCCACTCATCGATTGTGAGACCAGACACTGGCTGGTGGCTTTTGATGAATGCAACAAGCAGGTACCTGTTACCGCTGGCATGCTCTTCCAGATCTCCAAACAGGCGCTGAAGTATTGCCGTGTTCGATGCTATGCCGTCTCGAATGTACTCAATGACCTGACTATTGCAGATGTAGGTAAACGGGGTGGAAAAAGGGATCGCGTTCTGAGTCTTGCAGAAATCCACGCTCTGATGGAATGGATCCAAAGCCCCTCCTCCAACACCTACTATCGTGCACTATCTCTCTTGCTACTATCTTTCGGAGCAAGAACACGTGAAGTGCGGGAATCCCATATAACAGAGTGGGATCTAGCCGCAGGGATATGGACCGTTCCTATCGAACATTCAAAAACGGACCACAAAATTGTCCGCGCCATACCTGAGCGACTCAAACCGATGCTCGCCGAACTTATCGCAACCGCAAAAAAGAACAAAACGTCCTATCTTCTCGGCCAGCTAAAGAAAGTGAGCACGGTGGCGACCTACGGCCACAAGTTGTCAGTAAGACTTGGACATAGCCCTTTCTGGACCTTCCACGATTTACGACGCTCTCTTGCAACCCATCTCACAACTGCTGGGATCGCCCCACATGTGATCGAAATCATTGCCGGCCATAGTCTAAAGGGAGTCATGAGTCATTATATTCACGACCACCGGCTATCAGAACAAAAAGCCACCCTCGAGTTATGGCAGTCAATAATCTGGAACTCCACGGCCAGCAGCAATATCATCCACTTAAATAAGGCTGCATGGCGACATCAATAACTATGAAGAGATGCAATTTACCGGACACCGACTACCTCAAGATTACCAAGGCAGCCAGCGAACTGGGTTGCAAGGTAGAAGACATAATCCATTGGGCAGCCAATCAGAAGACCACGCTCTATTTGATGCTAGAAGAGTCAGAATGTGCCGTCATCGTACGCAACCTGGACCCAGCACAGCCAAATGATGCCTTCGACAAGCAGATGGGAGCTCAGGACCGGTTGGTCAATGCGACGCTGAAGATCACTCAGGGTGAATTTGGGCTGGCACGACTCCACTTTAATGATGTGCGTCCAAGCAAACTGTTTGGTGGCGTCCCCATGTTCTACCGCTTCAGTTACGGCGGGGTTACCTATCCATTAACCTTGATGGCCAAGGCTTCCGGACTCTGGACTGTGGGCCACAGCTTTGCCAAGCAGTTGGAAACTCACGGGATGGTGGAGTTCCGCTCCTTCTTTGTGACACACGGTTATCTGCTCACCCTCAACAATCCCATTGATGGCTTTCAGGTCTCCATTGTGCCAATTACCTCTGCCAAAAACCCCGAGGTGCCAGATTGCCGTGTATTTCCCGAGCACTTGTGGTTGACTCATGAGAGCGTGAAGCAACTATTCAGCAACACGGCCCGGCATTCATCTCGTTCGGGGATTACAGCCCTCAACAAACACCCCAGATATTCCCCCAAAAAACATGCAATGCTCATCTTCCTGACGGAATTGCTGGTGGAGCATGATGACGTGCTGGCAACCATCGCCGTTGATCGGGATACCTTCACATCCTCTCACTATCACCAACTGGTCATCGAGCTGCGTCACGCTCTACAGTGTCCTGATAAGGAGTTGGTCAAGCAGCTTATCAAACGGTGTGCGCACACCTCGGCAGGCTTTCTCTTTCTGGCTAACAGGCCGTTTGAAGAGTGGTCGAATACCGCGATTGCAGAAGCGATTCAAACGCTGATGTGCTCAAGGCCACGAGATCAAATACAGAGCCAGTTGGCCAATGTCGACAAAAACACCATCCGAGATTGGTTAAATTAACGACCATCACGGTGAGTTAACCTAACTCACCGTGATTTAGCCTTTACTCACCTCACATCTCAAAATAATTCCGGGAAGATGCACTAATCAAATCCAATGAGACGAGGTGAACCATGAATTCTCAAAAAATACTTTCCATTACAACAGTTTGCGACCTTGTCGGACGCAATCGCCGCACTCTGTGGGCATGGGTTCGTGACGGGGTTTTTCCCGAACCCATCAAGATCCATGGCAAAACAGTCGGCTGGCCAGAGTCGGTATACCAACAATGGCTCGCAGAATTGATGGAGAGCAAGTGATGGCCAAATCACCCTTCAGCTATCGTTCGTTGGCGGCGGCAGACAGCGGAACGCTGCAACCCATTCTCAAACACAAAGACCTGCAGCGAGTGCTGGGGTGCTCCAGAACGACGATCTACCGGTGGCTCGCTTTGGCCAAGCTCCCGGCACCGCTCAAACATAGCAACGGACGGATCATGGGGTGGACAAGGCAGCAAATTGAAGCGCTGTTAACAGTGGATTGAAGAATAAATGGGGGCAGCAGCCTCCTTTATTTGGCACCGAATGTAACAAACTGGCACATCATCCCCGATTTTCTCCAAGGCCTAGTCTCTGCTTGCAAAGCACCCCGTCCACGATCGGCGGGGGGTTAACTGCACCCAGCCGCCATCACTGCTTCAGGATATTGATAATATATGCCCGGTATTCATCACGATTCTTCTTTGACTCTTCCCCTGAACTATGAGTATCAAGGCCATGCTTGGGCGGTCATGAACAACATACGTATCAGGCGGGACATCATGGATGGCATCTTCCGATTACTGGAAAGATTCTTTAGCAAGACCAGCAAGTTACTTGCCATCCGCCTGGAGCTTAAAATGCAACAGGGCACAGACAACAATCAACCCATCAGTCGTTTCTGCAGACAGTTCAAATCAACACTGATCCAGCACTACGGCCCCTGTTATCACGGTTACATCTGGGTCAGAGAGAAAGCCAAATCCGCAGCCCAACACTACCACTTGGCCCTGTTTTTGGACGGACAAAAGGTCAAGCACTCTGACAATGTCTACCGGTTAGCCAAAGCAGAATGGACATATGGCTACCTAGCCCTACCGATGAATCCCTTTTACTTCGTCCACCGTGATCGCCTGGATGAACATAGATTGCTTGTCTACCGCTTAAGCTATTTGGCCAAAACCAAAGACAAGGGAAAGCGGCCACCAGCGGTCAAGGACTACCAAATCAGTCGCAGTATCAGGAAGCAATGAACGATGAAAAGCCGAATTTATGCTCCGAGAATCCCAACCCGCATTAGGAAACCGAGCGAAATGGGGTTCTATGAACGCAAGGTGTTCTGGCGTCATCATCAGGAGAACTTTGCCAATCTGGTGCTGCTTCAAGGTATCAGCATCAAGTTCTACGCAGAGCTATACAAACTTGATTTGAGACTCGTCTATGTAAAGTTTCGGGATCTGGGCAGTGCGGAGCTAAGGCGACGCTTCTGGGAACGTCATCGTCAACAATACCAATCTGAGCAGGCTGAAAACGGCCTGTCGGTAGAGGCCTATATAAAAACGCATAAGCTGCATCATAAGACAGCAAGACTGGAACTGAAGCGACGGTCCATGAGTGAAAAGTGGGAGACCCACTGTAGACGCTACGCTCTGCAGTCGAAACATCGAGATATCACCATTGCCCAGTATGCGAGGGAAAACAATCTGAATCCCTCGACAGCACGGCGTTACATACGAAAAGCCATCACATCTAATAGATAAAAAGCACCATAGGTATTTGGTCCCCCCCCTAGGATGTCCATCAATGGCAGGGATCGTTTACCAGAAACGCAAAGTCTAAATACACATGTAAAAAATTACCAAAAACAATAAACTTAAATAAAATCAGTAATATATTAATATTGAAAGTGATCATCGCAACTTACTGAACATGCAGACCAGAGGTAAAGTGATCCTCCGTCATCAGTGCGTAAACCTTAGACTTGCTGGTGGCTGGGTACTGACAGGGCTCGCTTGGCGTTTACAATCATCGCTGCAGCCATTGCAGGCAGCAACACAGACATCAGGTACACGGAGGCCTGTGCGTTGTGCGCTGGTGACTGAGTCGATATATTTGGGAGAGTCAAGAGAGGCGCTTGACCTTTCTGTTGCTTGGCATGGTGGATCGAGCTGCACTAGTTTGTGAGCATGAGTCCTGCAATCCCTCTTAATTCCACGAACTATCAGACCTTATCCCTTCAACGGCCTAAATCCTGGGCATGGTGGCAAGACGCGACCTGGACCGAATGTGTGCTTCGACGGCCTATGCTGGCACCACCTCGGAGGTCTCACCCCAACTGATGGGCCACCAACACGATTCAGAGGTTCAACATGACATTTCAACCCTCAGAACTGAATAAAAAACGCTCCCGCCGCTTGCGCAAAAAACTGCATCTCGATGAATTTCAGGAGTTGGGTTTACACCTGACCTTTACCATAGATCGAGCGCAAGTCGACTTCGAAGAGGCACTGGATCGATGGCTGGACTATATCGAACTACAAGGTTGGAGCTTTGGCGGGGGTGGAGCCGACGCTGAGCTCAGCGGTTACCTGTGCCAAGCAGCTAACGACTCATTGACCTCTCAAGATCGGGAAGCAATTGCCAACTGGTTGACCGTACAGCCATGGGTGACTGGCCATCGGCTAGCACCACTGAGCGATGCCTGGTATGGCCCCTGAGCGGGCTGCCCAATTGGGCAGCCCGCTCAGGATCATGACTTACTGATAGCTCATGACAAAGTCTGCCGCGGCATCGAACTCACCCGGCACGGGTGGGTTGCTACCATCAGCAGCCACCGTGCTCACGACCTTGGCGCCAAATTTGAGGTGGTTATCACCATTGACCAGACTGGACACCTTGGTTGGCGTACCCAATACAATCTCTTCCCCTGACTGCTTGTTGACCAGAGCAATCGCACCACCAGACCCCCCACCGTTCAATGCCAGCGCATGCTTGGTATCGTCGGATGGAATCCCGGAGAAGGTCACTGTCGCACTGGCTGCGGTGGCAAAATCACAGGCTTCCAAGTGGATTTCGAACGGCCGCAGCGGAGTTGAACCCTGCTTTTTCAGCAGCGAGTTGGCGATCTCCCCCATCTGTACTGTCTGATCCACACTCTCGGGCGCAATTGAGCAGGGGGCATCGATAATGGCACCCACAAACTTGATGGTGCCATGACCCTGATCCTGAGGAGAAGACGCAGCTGGACTGGATGGACCCAAATCACTCCAACCGCCATCATCGTCTGCACAGGCAAGTGCAGCATACCCTCCCGATACCATTGCCACAGTCAAGGCAGTGACCAAACGCAAGCCTGATATTTTTTTCATACAATCAACCTCTATTTGTCCAATGATCGAGCGTTGATCATATAAAGAATGAAAGACACTCTCCAATTATGAAAAATTACCTTTAAACTCAGCCATTAACCATGATTTATCGAACCGGAACGGCCATCACCCTGTCGTTATTTAGAAATAACAAATATTAATTTTAAATAATTTGACTCCTCCACCTCACAGGCTACTGTTTCACCCCGCGATTATCAAATCTGCACCGTTCTGATTCAATGTGAATTATGAGCGATGCGTTGATCGTCGGCATTTGCTTGCAACAAAGCAATAAAACGAGAAATTAAAATATGAGGATGTCATCTATGTTATTTGGACAAAAGAAGCTTGCCCTTGTCGTGAGCTGTCTGATGCTGGGTCTTGGTACCGGTTCTGCCAATGCCACCGAAAACGGTGACTCGGCTGATCTCTATTTCGGTGCCGGTGCCGGCTTCACCCACTTTCAGGGTCTGAACAAGATTGGCGGTGTCGAAAACGGCACCGAAGATGCCGCCGCTACCAACGCCTTTGCGGGTTACAACCTTAACGACTATCTGGGGGCCGAACTGGGCTACATCTACGCCGGGCGTGGCAACACCGATGGCAACCGCTTCGAAAATCAGGGGGGAACCCTCTCCCTGATCGGCCGTGTTCCCCTGGCTGGTGACCTTAGTCTGTTCGGTGAGGCAGGTGGTTACTGGGCCCACACCGACGGGCTGGGCACCAAAGATACCAAGGTCTCCTCCCTGTTTGGCGCCGGTCTGACCTATCAACTGACCGATGCGCTGGATCTGCAGGCCCGCTGGCGTTACATCACTGATGTGGCAGACCTGCACAGCAGTGACTACCACACCAGCACCAAACCCAACCAGAACATGACCACGCTGGAGCTGGTCTACCACCCCTTCCGCTCCAGCTATGTCGAGCCGGTCGCGGTAGAGCGCCCCATTCCGGCGCCGGAACCCGTCATGGTCGACAAGACCTTCGAACTGAGCTCTGACGTGCTGTTTGCATTTGGCAAGGCAGACCTGAAGGAAGAGGGCTTGCAGACCCTGGACAAGCTATACCAGGACCTGGCCAACGCCCGCCCCAAAGAAGGTGAAGCCATCGTGATCGGCTATACCGACCGCATCGGCTCGGCCAAGGTGAACCAGCGCCTTTCCGAGGCCCGCGCCCGGGCTGTGGCTGATTTCCTGGTCTCCCAGGGGCTGCCGGCCAGCAAAATCCGGGTTGAGGGACGTGGCGCAGATGACTCGCTCACCGGCACTCAGTGCGATGGCATCAAATCCAAAGCAAAACGCATTCAATGCCTGGCACCGGACCGTCGGGTAGAAGTACGACTGACCGGGATCAAGTCAGTACAAGCGTGATGATATCAAGGAAGCTATATCGGGCAGGGATGCCCACCTATTTCCAATATCAGCCCTGCTATATCTCCCCATGATATTTCAGTGTCGCTTATCGTTAATCACTCATGGTCTATCAGCGCGATCTGCTCACTCCCAATAATCCCTCCGCCCTTTTTCCGGCGATATCAACCCGGGCTCCCCACCCATTATCTGCGTCACGCTTTGCCTGACTGTTCTAAAAACCACCAGCAATGGCCTGCCAGACCCGATTTCAGGCGACCCAAGACCTGATGAAAGTAAAGCTCAACACATTGATTATTAACGGATAAAACCGGAATTATCTGTAACTGGTCAAAGAGGGTTCCAGCTCGATACCATGTGCTGGCCAATCGGGGGAATCATTGTGCCGGGCGATATTTGCGGCCAGGAAACCAGGTGGTGCCAGTTTCTCATTTCATCCCTCTGAATATAAAAAATCTCGCCTGACCCGGCGTCAGCGCAGTTTTTTTTAGACAGGTTGTCGATCATCACAACCATGTGGCAGGCAGTTCAGCCCAGGCCCCTTACAGACAGTGACGATATTGATATGAAACAACGCATTGCAATATTGATAATCAACTTGCTTGGTGCCTTTGCCATTCAGGCCGCCCCTGCCGGCGGCATCGATTTCAATACCGATTTGCTGGATGTAGCCGATCGCGAAAATATCGACTTCGAACAATTCACTCACGTCGGCTATATCGTTCCCGGCAAATATAGCATGCAGGTAAATATCAACGATCGTTCACTGGGCGAGCGCGAAATCACGGTGAAAAGTGATGCGGATGGCGCGTCCATAAGTTGTATTCCGAAAACACTGCTGGAAGAGTTCGGCCTCAAGGAGAGCGCCCTGCAAAAAGTATTGCAGGCAAATACCGACATGCAGTGCATCAATCTCGATGTGCTGGAAGGGAGCACGCTGCGTCCGGATATCAGCAGTTACACCCTCACCATCTCAATTCCGCAAACCAACCTGGAATATATCGACGACAACTGGGAACCCATCAGCCGCTGGGATAACGGCATCAACGGTTTTATGCTCGATTACGGCATCAACCTGCAACATGCGACCAGCTCCGAGCAGTGGGAGAATAATACCAACGCCAGTGCCTACGGCGTGCTGGGGGCCAACTATGGTGCCTGGCGCGTGCGGGCCGACTGGCAGGCGCAATATCAGAGCAATCGTGGCTGGCATACCCAGAAACCGCCTCAGGATGAGGACCAGCAGGATCAGGATGAACCTCAGGATCCCACCCATCCGAAACAGGTGAAAGAGACCCACCAGCAACACTCTGCCGACGTGACCCGGGTCTACGCCTATCGCCCGCTCCCCTCCCGCGAGGAGAAGCTGATGGTAGGGGAGCTGGATCTTGGCAACTCCATCTTCGACTCGTTCCGCTTCACCGGGCTCACGCTAGCCTCGGATGACAACATGCTCCCCCCCAACCTGCGTGGCTATGCCCCCGAAGTAGTCGGTATCGCCAAAACCAACGCCAAGGTGGTCATCAGCCAGGGGGGACGCGTTCTCTACGAGACCCAGGTCGCGGCCGGCCCATTCCGAATCCAGGATCTCAACTCGGCCACCAGCGGCGAGCTGGACGTGCGGGTAGAGGAACAGGATGGCTCCTTGCAAACCTTCAAGGTCAATACCGCTGCCATCCCCTATCTGTCGCGCCCGGGCTCGGTACGCTACAAGTTTGCCAGCGGCAAGCCCTCCAACCTCGACCACAGCCTGGAAGGGCCGCTGTTTGTCAGCGGTGAAGCCTCCTGGGGAGTCAACAATGGCTGGTCCCTCTTCGGCGGCGCCCTGGTGAGCGACGGCTATGCCGCGCTAACTGTGGGTACGGGCCGGGACCTGCTGCAATTTGGAGCCATCTCGTTCGACATGACGGAGTCGCGGGCCGAATTGCCCGAGAAGGGCATCAAGCACGGCGGCTCCTATCGGGTCAACTACTCCAAGAGCTTCGACAAATACGACAGCCAGGTGGCGTTTGCCGGTTACCGCTTCTCGGAGCGCGACTTCATGACCATGAGCGACTACCTGAGCGCCAAAGACGAGAGCCAGGCCTACTACCAGGGGGGCTCGAAAGAGATGTACTCGGTCATTCTGAGCAAGCAGTTTCGCAACCAGAATATCGGCGCCTACTTCGACTACACCCACCAGTCCTACTGGCTGAAGCCGGACAGTGAACGCATCAGCCTGGCCCTCTCCCACCAGTTCGATGTGAAGGATTGGCGCGGCCTGGGGCTGACGGTGAACGCCTACCGCCAAACCCAGTGGGAGAACGCCGATACCGGTATGTACCTCTCCCTCTCGGTGCCGCTCGGCGGGGGCAGTCACCTCGGTTACAGCCTCTCGTCGCAAAACGACACCCTGACCCACAGCGCCAACTACTACAACACCTTGGACGAGCGCAACAACTACTCCCTCTCGGCCAGCACCTCGCCCCGTGGGGAGAGCCTCAGCGGCTTCTACTCCCATACCGCCGACAAGGCGCAGCTGTCGGTCAATGCCAGCGAGCAGAACGGCGGCAAAAACCTGAGTGCGGGCCTCTCCGTGCAGGGGGGCATCACCGCCACCGCGCAGGGCACCGCCCTGCACCGGGTAGGCATGATGGGGGGCAGTCGCCTGCTGGTGGATGCCGATGGCGCCGAAGGGGTGCCGATCCATGCCGGCGGCCCCGTCACCACCACGGATCGCCACGGCAAGGCAGTGGTGGCCGATCTCACCAGCTACTACCGGCAGCGCACCAGCATAGATGTGGATCGGCTCGGCGACGAGGTCGAACCCATCGGCTCCCCCGTGGCCAGCCGCACCCTCACCGAAGGGGCCATCGGCTACCAGCACTTCGATGTGCTGGCGGGGGGCAAGCGGCTGCTCGCCTTCCGGCTCCAGAACGGCAAGACGCCCCCCTTCGCCGCGGTGGTGGAGAACCAGCAACAACTGCGACTGGGGATGCTGAGCGACGACGGCATGGCCTATCTGGCGGGGCTGCACGCCGGCGAGCCGATCTTCATCCGCTGGGGCGACCATGCCCACTGCCAGGCAGTGCTGCCAAACCCGCTGCCGGCGGAGGACGAGCTGCCCACCCTGAGCTGTCACTGAGACCCGTTTTACTGACCAACACGAGATCCGACGATGAAACTGATGCAACACGCCCTGCTGGCCTTCGCCCTGGTGGCCGCCCTGCCCACTCAGGCCGCCGTGGCCCTGGATCGCACCCGGGTGATCTACACCGGCGATAGCAAGTCCCAGAGCCTCAACATCCGCAACCACAACAAGGAGCTGCCCTATCTGGCCCAGGCCTGGATGGAAGATGCCATGGGCCGCAAGATTTCAAGCCCCTTCGTGGTGCTGCCCCCGGTGCAGCGGCTGGAGCCGGGCGCCGACAGCATGCTGAAGGTGCAGGCCACCCAGGCGAGCCACCTGCTGCCCCAGGATCGGGAGAGCCTGTTCTACTTCAACCTGCGGGAGATCCCGCCGCGCAGCGACAAACCCAACTCCCTGCAGCTGGCGCTGCAGACCCGCATCAAGTTCTTCTACCGGCCGCAGTCGCTGGTGGTGGAGCCGGAGGCCCATGTCGCCCCCTGGCAGCAGCAGCTCAAGCTGACCCCGACCCAGGGGCACTACCGGGTGGAGAACCCCACCCCCTACTTCATCACCCTGGTCGATGCCGCCGGCAAGGCCGATGACGAAGGGCAGGCCGACTTCACCCCCCTGATGCTGGCCCCGTTCGGCCAGGGTGAGCTCAATCTCGGGGTCGCCCGGCTTGGCAACACGCCGACCCTCACCTATGTCGATGACTTCGGCGGGCGCCGCCCGCTCCACTTTCGCTGCACCGATCAGCACTGCAGCCTGACCAGCGCCGACAAAGCGGCCTGAAGGAGGTAACGATGAACCCCATGATCCACAAGGCCCGCGGCCTGCCGGCCCTGCTCTGCCTCGCCTGGCTGGGGCTGCTGCCGGCCCGCGCCTGGGCTGACGGCTATGACTCGGTGCAGCTGACCATCACCGGCACCCTGGTCTCGGTGCCCTGCACCATCCCCCCGGCGGATGCGAACATCAGCCTGGATCTGGGTACCGTGGTCAACAAGGATCTGCTGCGGGACAAACGCTCCAAACCCAAGGGGTTTGTGCTGCACCTGGAAGAGTGCGATCCCTCGGTGGCCAAGGGGGTCAAGGTCACCTTCAGCGGCACCGCCTCCAGCGAGGACAAGAACCTGCTGAGCCTGGCCAAGGGCAGCGCCGCTGCCGGCATCGCCCTCGGCATAGTCCAGGGCAAGGATAGCCCCAAGGATCTGCCGCTGGGTCAGGCCAGCAGCAAGCAGACCCTGCAAACCGGCAAGAACCAGCTCGATTTCGGGGTCTACGTCGCGCTGCTGAAATCGGGGGAGAAAAAGCTCACCCCCGGCACCTTCAGCGCCCAGTCGACCCTCAAGCTGACCTATGAATAGCCGCTATCCCGAACTCGCACCGGCGCAGGCCTGGCAACTGGCCTATCAGTGGCTCTGCCAGCGGCGGCGCCACTACCCGGCCAACGCCGATATCTGGCACCTGCGCTTTCACTGGCCCGCGCGCTCGGCCACCCTGTTTGCCCGGGTGATGGCGGGGCACTATCGGCTCAGCCCCATGCAACTGCTGGGGGGCCACGCCATCTGGTCGGCAGAAGATGCGCTGGTGCTGAAATGGGTAGCGCTGCGGGTCGCCCCACGGCTCCCCTGGCACCCGGCCTGCGAACATGGTCGCGGCATGGGGGTCGTGGCCTCCCGTCGCCGGCTGCACGACTTTTTGCAAGGGGCCGGGGGCAGCCACCCCTATGTGCTGCGCACCGATATTCGCGGCTACTACCAGCATATCGACCGGGCACGGGTGCTCAGCCGGCTGGTGGCGCGGCTGCCCTGCCCCGTCTGCCGCGAGCTGATGCGCCAATACCTCTATTACAGCGTCGAGTGCGGCGGCGAGTTTCATACCCCCGGCGGGGGGATCAGCCGCGGCTGTGCGCTGAGCCCGCTGATCGGCGCCAGTCTGCTGTGGCATATCGATGCCGACTTTGCCGCCAGGGGGGAGCTCTATTACGCCCGCTATATGGACGACTTTATCGTGCTGGCCCGCACCCGCTGGCGCCTGCGCGATGCCGTGCGCCGTCTCAATGGCTATCTGGCCGCCGACGGCTTTAGCCAGCACCCCGCCAAGACCTGGATTGGCCGCCTGGATCGCGGCATCGACTGGCTGGGGGGCTGGTATACCACGCAGGGCCGGGTCGGCATCGCCCCCAACGCCCTGCAACGCTATCGAACCAAGTCCCTGCGGCTTTATGAGCAGACCCTGCGTGCCGGCAACCCGGAAGCCGAGAGCCAACGCAGGGTGCGTGGGTATTTTATGAGGTGGCGGGGTGCTGTGGGCCGCCGGCCTCGCCGTCGGGGCGCCATGTCGCCCCCCCCAAACAACCGAACCATAAAGGACCGACAATGACCCCCCCGACAATAACAAGCCGACCGCACCGCCACCATCGCAAAGCCCCAAACCTAATGACCGGCGTCTTGCTAGCCACTCTGACGTCGCTGTCGGGCCCCGTACACGCGGTCGTCGTTCCCCACGCCACCAACCTAGAACTAGTGCAAAACTGGTGCAATGAATGGTCCGGCAACGTCACCTTTACCGCCGAGCCGCCCTCGGCCGAAGACGACGTCTTGATCCGCACATACTCAAACTACGAATATGGGCACCTGCATTATGACGACAAAGACTTCGTATACTCAACGCACAAGACCTTCTCGAGTGACGACTACAACAACCGAGTCGCCCAAATAAACCAACTCGTGTTCAACACATCCACACCAGCCCCGGGGGCAACGACGACCCTCTTCATGCATCACTCGGGAGGGTGCGCAACGGCAGGCGGAGGATACGAATGCGTGGGAGTCTTCGTATCCAACACAGTTGACAACATCCTGCCTGCCGGTGTCGAACCGCTCACGCTGGGGAGGTGCATCCGCGTTCCCGACCGGAACGGTTCCTGTTGGTTTAATGCGAGGACCCTCAACAAGGACATGGGAACAATAACTGCTGAGGGGGCGTCCTCTCGCCTTGACCTGCAATATCAGTGCAGCGGGACGGCTCCTGATTACCGACTCAGTCTCCAGGGAGGGGGGTCGAGTGTGCTAGACAGTGGAGCGGGGGTATCGGTCGCAATAAAAGTACGTGGGGTCCAGCTGCCCTTCACAATCGCCAAACCCGGGGCTGGAATAGGCAGCATTCCGTTGGAACTAACCACCGCCGCAGACCCAAGCTCGAGTGGGAAGTTTTCAGCGTCAGGAGTGCTGATACTAGAACCCAATTGATCGGTGCTGAAGTCTGAGGGTGGAGTAGAGGAAGCCGCCCGATAGTAACGGGTTGACGGAAACCCGGTGGCTGCGGCCAGTCAGGAAGCTCGGAGGGGGGCGTGTCGGCCGTCAGAGGCTACGGGGACTCGCCCCCAACGCGCGGCCGACCTAGGGGCACGTCTCGCCCTCCCTAGGACGTGGGCAAGCAACCACCCCGGGGTAAACTGGGTGCCCCTCACCGAAGGGAGATCCATAGGCCTAGGCCGGTCGGGACCACGCAGGACCAGCTATTTACCTCCCGAGGACCAGGAGCAGCAGCCGACTGCTCGGCGCAGACTACCAGGCACGACTGCACCCACAGCTGCGGTCGGGGGGCGACAGGTGTGGTGAAAGGCGTACTAGCAAGCCGGCAAGACAAACCGTGGCCTCAGGCACCCGTGCCCTCGCCCAACCAATCGCATCTCCTCCACCAGAACGAGCTCGTACGAGCCCCAATCGACAGTATCACCCCACCCCGCCTTAGCACCGGAAGCAGAGGTGAGCGAACCCACACAGCCCCGCCCTGCCGCAAGCTCCGCGCGCAGAAACTAAACGGCCTGGCGGCGTGGCCACCCGGGCGGGCGACACGGCTCGGCTACATCCACCCGATCGGCGCAATTCCAGACGCACCAGTGAGGCCACGAGGTTCGCGTGATCCAGAGGATGACCGCGACCAGACTGCCCGCACCTGTCCGAACCGAGTGGAAGCACTTGCGCTTCCCCCGTGCCACTCAACTGGGAGCCAGCGACCGACCCCATGCTAGGATCCCCCGGCTCTATCAACGGCATCCCGCCGGGCACTACCCCGAAGCGCCTGGATCCTCCAGGAGGTGGAGGGGTCCGGTGACGCCATCAACTCTGATAACTGGCACGACGGTGAAAGGGACGGGTCGCCACCCCTGAACCGCACGGGATCACGTATGGCCTATAGGGACAACCTCACCGCAGTCCGACTCAAAGGAGATCAGGGACGGGGTATGGGGATAAGAGTCGGTGCCGGGTGAGTTGGGGGCGACCGCCGGCTTCATCGTGACGTCCCAGAAACGCTGGGAGACCAACGGGTCGCGGCCCCGGCCACGGGAGTGCCCGCCCGCTATGCCGTAGCGCGGCACCCCGTGCTGGCCCCCTGACTCCCGCGCCTCACGCCCGCAACTCGCAACGCACTGGATCACGCGCTGCGAAGCTTACAGGACCATGCCGCTGATATTAGACCGTCTGCCGTGGCACGGGATATGGTTCCATTTGGTCGCCACCAGCGTAGAACCAGCCGCAGGCTGCAACCGACCGGCCCCCACTTACGCACACCAAAACAAGAGATCAATGCATTGATATAAAAGGGATTTCAAAGAAATTTTTCATAACTGGGCGCCGGTGGCTACCGGGGGTAGCATGCCTTGGTCGACAGCACCAGGTGAGTCGGTTTAAGCCAAGACAGTGCTCCCTTTCTCCTGACTGACCGGCCTGCTGTCGTTATGCATACTCTCAACGAAACGAAACAAGGTAAAAAACAATATGAAACCCATGATGAAACCCATGAATTCCGCCCGCTGGGGACTGTCGGCGCTCGCCCTCTCCCTCGCCCTGAGCACAGGTGCCGCCTTTGCCGAAGAGACCCCACCAACCGAAAAACCGCCCGTGGATCAGGGTCATGGCACCATCAAGTTTATCGGCGCCATTATCGACGCCCCCTGCTCCATCGCCCCGGAGAGCGTGGACCAGACCATCCAGATGGGGGAGATCGCCAACTCGCTGCTGAACAAGCAGGGCTCCACGCCGCTGCGCCCGTTCGAGATCCACCTGGAAGCCTGTGACTTCGCCACCGCCAGCGACGCCACCGTCACCTTCAACGGCATCCCGGCCGACACCGCCAAGAAGAGCCTGGCCCTCAACGGCGGCGGCTCCGGTGGCGCCATCTCCCTGGTCAACAAGCAAAATGGTGACGAGATCGTGCTCGGCACCCCGACCAAAGTGGCCAGCCTGGTCAATGGCGACAACCACCTGAAGTTTGGTGCCAAGGTGATCAGTACCGTGGCTGAGGGTGGCAAGGCGGTGCCGGGTGAGTTCGATGCCTCCGCCGACTTTATCATGACCTACCAGTAATCCTCTGCAGATAACCTGACTCCGCAACCAAGGCAAACGGAATTGCCTTGCCATTGGGCCTTATCCGCCGGGATCTGACCCGGAACGCCCTCCAACTCCAGCCGATGGCTGTGGCCCCCCCTCCCTGTTCTGCCGGCGCCGTTCGCCTGTTCCCCTCTGCGCCATCACCCGCTATCCCATGCAGCACGCATAAGCCATGTCGCTCCTCTGGCCCAGTATGTGCACACCCGCGACATCGGGTCGGGAACCGTCACCATACCGCCACCCGGATGGCCGGCCTCTGTCGACCGTGGTGCTCCTGCCAAAAGGATCCATCCATTCGCGCTCGGCGTCAGCCCCCCTATCCGGGGGCGTCCGGTATCTTCAGCGGCGGCGGTGCGCGGCTCCTGACTGCCGAGTGAATCCCCGGTTCGCACCGCTAAGCTGAGGCTATCCATCCGCAAGGCACCCTTCGGCCCCCTTACACCCGCATTATCCCCAGAGTCTGAGGCCCATCCCTGTTTGACCCTTCATCCCGCTGCTGCCCCCCACCGCCCGGCCTCAGGGCCATTGTGTTGCAGCATAGAGTCCAGCAACCAGCGAGCCGGCCGGCACTTCACTTAACCAGGGGGTTCAGGGCGGTGGCGAGGAGAGGGGGCATCAAGGCAAAAGCTGGTGGCATGGCAAGGGCAGAATAAAGAAAAGGCTGGCACAAGCCAGCCTTGGTGGGATAAGTGACGGCGCAGCCCTTGCCGAGAGCCCGCCGGGGCATCCGGGCAGAGCGCTTATTCTGGCGCCCTGCGCGACAGCATCAGAAAACCGCCATGCACGGTGGAGGCATGCAGCACTTTTTGCGCCTCCAGGGTGTAACGCAAGTGCTCCTCTTCGCTGGTCATAATGCTCATGACAGCCGCCCGATAGGGGGTCAGCAGCTCCGACTCCAGCGCCTTGACGTGCACACTCTGCAGATGGGCTTTCATGACGTAATCGGGATAGCGGCCGTTGATCTCCGTCAGCCTGCCATCACGGGTTTTGAGGAGCGTTAGCTCTGCCATCTCCTCACCGGCTGGCGTCACCAACGAGACCTCCTGCACGAATTCGTGGATCGGCGCACCATACCCCTTGTGTCTGACCTGCATCGCCAATACGGGATGTTCTGTCCCATCACAAGGCGCATAGAAATTGACGTTGTTGTAATACCCCTCCCCCATGGGTGCCGGAAAATCACGGAAGGGGGGCACAGAGAGATGCTGTGCGATGCACCTTAGCTGAGGCTCCAGCGACGCATCATGCTGAACGAAATAGACCTTCTCCCACAGGGGCCGATCGCCTTCATAAGAGACCAGCGATATCAGGTGGTCGGCAATCATCATCCGGTATTCGCTCTCCGCCGACTGCGCAGAAGCCTTGTCAATCATCTCCAGAGTGGCGCTGGAAATCGGCGGATTGGCCCCATCCACGCGATAGATGATGCCGTGCCGGGTGGTTATCTTTTTGGTCAGATAGGGCAGGCTCTCTTCTTCCGCCAGCAGAAACCAGCCAGCCAGAACAAGCAGACCAAGCAGCAACGAGACCATGATGCCACGCTTGAGGATAACCCTGCTGCGGTGCCATGCGGGTTGCAGCAAGGGGGGCTCGTCAAACAGATCGCGGCCTGTGTCCGTTTCATCAACCAGCTCTCCGACCAGCGCATCATGGGTGACAGTGTCGGGGGCGTCGTCAATGATCAGCTCCTCTTTCAGGATGGTCAGATCCATCATGTAACCCACTCTGGGCACGGTACGGATAGAGTCCATCACCCCTAGGGACTCCAGCTTGCGCCGGATCATCAGGATATTTTTATTCAGACCCGCGTCGCTGCTTTCACTGTTGTTCCACAATGCAGAGATAAACTCCTCTCTGGACATCACCTGCTGGGGGTGTTCACAGAAAAACTCCAGCAGTTGGCACTCTTTCTGGCTTAAATGTACTTCGCGGGTAGCATCTCCCCTTTCTTTGACCAGACAATAACGCGATGGAATAAAGGTGATGTCATCACCAATGTGATAATTTATTTCCAGCATGATGCTCATCAATCAGCAAACTTGAATGTGACTACCACCCCAAAAAGCAGGATTCATTAGCCACCCCTTTACATACCAGCCAACCGCTATATTCGAAATAGATCTCAAAAGCAAAATATATGTCCAATACAGCAACTATGACTACCAGTATATACACCAGCGTTTTTATGTACTTTATAGGTATATTTATGTAGTCCAGCTCATAGTTTTTCTTCGGCTTCCATCCCGATGATTCAGTTGGCTTAGGGAAAAGAACATCCACATCAGCCCTTTTACGAAACATTTCGCTACCTTTTGGCAATTAAATGGAGCGAAAATGTTAGCACTGAAAGCCCATGCGGTTAAATTACGATTAATTTCATAAAAATACCCTTAAAAACATAGAGATAAGAGCATCCATAACAACAAAGCCCCCATCCAGGGGGGGCTCGTGACCGTGATTTTATCTGATCAAGATGCAAATCTGAATGAACATTAAAGATGAATCATATCCGCTTGATTCACGTCAATTTTGTTTTCCATACCCTGTCCGGGATGGTCTCTCTCTTCCTCATTTAAAAAAAAAATGGCACTACCTGCCGGGAGTCATGGAGGTAGTGCCATAAAAGCCAGCCGCATATTAAGGCTGGAATACCTGCTGCACAACGCTACCGCTGGCAATCACCTTCTTGTTGCTGCTCTCGTAGGACCATGTCAGTGAATTCTGGCCTGCCCCTTCCCATACCAGCAGGTTGTTCGTCTCGTCATAGCTGCCGGGCGTCGCCCAGACAATCTCTGGTACCTCGTCTTGCGGAGTGCGCAAAACGATCTTGAGCCATTTCCCCTGCACCGTATCCGCCATCACCACATGTTGATTCTTCAATGACACACTGGTGTTGTCGTGCAGATAGGCCAGCGGCCGAGTGTTGCTGATGTAGTTGTCATCGGCAGTCAGCTTCGCCAGATAGCGCGGCCCATGCACTATCTTCTCGAGGTCATCCAGGCGACACCCCGACACATCCAGCTTCTGCAAAGCAGACAGGTTGGCCATGCCGGACCAATCCGCCATCTTGTTATTCGAAATATTCAGACCAACCAGGGTCGCAGGCATAAACTCCAGGGTGGAGATCTTGGCTGATGCCACCTCAAGCTGCTTGAGCTTGCTCATCTTTCCCAGCGGGGATAGGTCATCTATCGGGTTATCGCTGACGGACAAGGTGGTCAGATTCATCAGATCCGCAATCGGGCTCAGTGAATCAATCCCATTTCCCGAGATATCCAGCATGGTCAGCGTAGATATTCTGCCAAGTTGATGGATATCAGCGAGACGGTTGGCCGCTATTTTCAGCGTGGAGAGCGGCAGTTCACTGATTGCGGAAATATCACTGATATCGTTGTCCGTCACATCCAGTGAAACAAGATTGGTGGCAAACTGTAACCCGGTCAGGTTCTCGATATGTTTACCGACAGCATTGAGACTATCCAGCGCCAGCATATCCTGAGTCGTCACAGGATCTGCCTCAGCAATACCCAACGCAGATTTGACCGCGGCTTCCATATTCTTGTCAGGAAAATTGATAATCTCTGCATTGACTGCATCTGTCAGGAGTTGTTCATTATTTTCGGAAGGCTGCAACTGGATATATCCATTGCGATCATCGGCTTCATGTTCTGACACTGTGCCGGCAATGGCGGGGACAGACAGCGCCATTGAAATGGCAATTGCCAAGGTCGTGTTTTTCATTATTTACGTCTCTCGGTTTGTTGATTGCTATAAAACCCTACCGAAAATAGATTTCATGAAAAATAAAAAAGATCGAGACATATTCATTATTGTGATCACCAACTGCTTATATTTTTAAATTACAAATAATTATAAATAATTTCGGCCAATACCATCCGTACATTTGCCAGATATTGGGTGAGCAAGGTTTATCACAGACCACAGGTTTCAGGTTGGTGTACATGAGCATATGTAATGACTCCTGGCGTAGCGCTCTACATCATTGGCAGCCAATAGCTCAATGAGCATAAGGGAGCCGCACAGATCGTCATGAGGCACGCTTTTTCCACCTATGCGAGATGAGGCCTCGCAACATCGCTGATTGGAAGGCTGCCAGAGCAACCTTGACAGACAACCTGCTGCAGCGGCTAACGGGATCTCGACCCAACCGAACTGATAGATGAAATAATCCCTGCCACCTCACGTCCATGACGCAGTGAAAACGACAACACAGCCCATTCCGCTGGCTGAGTTATCACCACCAGAGGAGAGGAAACGGCTCACTGGCCAAGCGCTCTATGCCGGCCACCAGCAGAGAGAATTTTGACTGAGCGGGGTTTAGCGTGGGGTAAAAAAATAAAAAACACTTAACCAAAACAATTAAAAATATAATAATCAAACACTTATATGAATGCGGCGAGTCTTCCATCGAAGACCTCAACTGATCCTGCCTGCCCTCCGGCAGCGCCCGATGCAGACAGGCCGCAACTCACGGCGGCCTCTTTGCTTATCCCCCTCCGCCATCATCTGGTGATAGTACACCCCGCATCGTCTCTGCTCCTTCCCTTAGCCTCTTTATCTCATTCGCCTTGCAAACCACCAATGTGCCACTCCGATCACAAATCGCAGTAAAGCGAACCGCAAGAGGTAGCTGACATACCGAGTTGTCGTTATAAGAGAGCCCCTTATCTCCGGAGTATGAACAAGGCAATCAGATGGCCACCATCAGACAGGTCGCAACCCTCGCCAAGGTCTCGACGGCAACCGTCTCAAGAGTGATCAATAACTCTGCCCATGTTGAACCGGCGACCAGGGAACGGGTAGAGAAAGCAATGCGTGCGCTCGACTATCGACGCGACATGGCGGCAGTGGCTCTGGCAAAACGCAGCGGCAATATGCTCGGCCTGTTGACCGGCAATCTGGCCGATCCCTTCTTTGCCAGACTGGCCCGCGGAGTAGAAGCCATCAGCCGGCAGCACGGCTTTCGGTTGATGGTCTGTAGCGGGTCCCATCAAAGCGAGCAGGAGCAGTATGGGCTCGAGTTTCTGATCAATCAGGGCTGCGAAGCCATCGTTGCCCATACCACTCGCCTCTCTGACGAACTGCTGCTCCGTTACGCCTCACACATGCCAGCACTCATTCCCATCAATCGCTATCTGCCCGAGCTGGCTCACCGCAGTGTCTGGCTGGACAACCGGGCAGGCACCCGAGCCGCCGTCGACCATCTGGTGGCTCAAGGTCATCGCCGGATCGGCTTCATCACCTGTGATTTGCCCATCGCCGATCGGCAGCTCCGCCTGGAGGGATATGAGCAAGGAATGGCTCACTATCATCTGGCACTCAAACCACAGTGGGTTATCAGCCAGCCCTTTACCGAGGAGGGGGGCGAACAGGCGGCGGTGCGCTTGCTTGCTGAGTGCCCCGAGGTAACCGCCGTGCTCACTTTCAACGATGTGATGGCGGCAGGCATGATGTCGCACCTGAGAAAATGCGGGCGACGGATCCCTGAAGACCTGTCGATTATCGGGTTCGATGACATCATGCTGGCCCGCTACCTCTACCCGACACTGACCACTCTGCACTACCCCATTGAGACCATGGCCAAACGGGCTGCCGAGCTGGCCATCACCCGACTGCAACAGCAGGACCCGGGCCCGGAGATCCATGAGTTCACCCCTGCACTGGTCATTCGCGAGTCGGTTATGCCCCTGACGCAACCTCCCCTTCTGCGACCATGATCACGTTCCAGAACACCATGTAACCGGTTACATAGCTGGCGTGCAAGGCTCACATTTCCACCAGGCTGCTCGCCCCACAATGGCGCCATGTTCTGAAGCGATGGATCAACTGTGATGAAACAAGAGAGAAAGACCCTGACCCTGGGGCTTGCCACATTACCCATTCTGGTGATGCTGGGGCTCCTGATCGTTGGCTATGTTCTGATGGGATTGCGCATTGAGCCACTGCTCCTGCTGTCCGCCATCTTCACAGCACTGCTCGCCTGCTGGCAGGGATATAGCTGGGACGAGATCATCCAGTCCATCGTCCAGAAGCTGGCCAAGGCGATGCCGGTCATTCTGATCCTGGTCTGTGTGGGTGGATTGATTGGCAGCTGGATGTTCAGCGGCACCATCCCTTACATGGTCTATTGGGGGCTCAAGCTGATCAGCCCGCAATACATTCTCATTGCGGCCTTCTTCATCACCAGTCTGGTCTCGGTCTGTACCGGTACCTCCTGGGGCTCAGCGGGCACCGTCGGGGTAGCCCTGATGGGGGTTGCGCACGGTCTGGATGTTTCGCTGGCAGCGGCAGCCGGGGCCGTGGTGTCAGGCGCCTATTTCGGCGACAAGATCTCTCCTCTCTCCGATTCGACCAACTTCGCCGCCATTGTGGCCGATACCACCCTCTACGCCCATATCCAGCACCTGCTCTGGACCACGCTGCCCAGCTTCCTGCTGGCTGCCGGCGTCTTCTTCGTCGCCGGTTTTTCAGTCATCGGTGAAGAGGTGGCCACACCGGAGAAGGTCATCACCATCCTGTCCACACTGGAGCAGCTCTACCACTTCAATCCTCTCCTGCTGCTGCCCCCGCTGATTGTGCTGTGGGGGGCGATCGCCAAGAAGCCCACTATTCCCTTGATGCTGCTGGCCAGCGCCATCGCCATTATCCTCGGGATTACGTTGCAGGGATTGCCGCTACAGTCCGGTTTCAATGCCCTGATCGACGGCTTCAACCTCACCATGTTCACCCCACTGGGTCATGACGTCAGCCAGCTGCTCCCCGATATCCCCCGCCTACTCAATCGCGGTGGCATGTTCTCGATGATGAGCACCATTCTGCTGGTCTTCTGCGCCTTCTCCTTTGCCGGTGTACTGACCCTGACGGGGGCGCTCAACCTCATCATCAATCGCCTGCTGACCCTTATTCACTCCACTGGCCAGTTGATCGCCTCGACCATTGCCACCACCCTGCTGGTCACCGGTGCCACCAGTGACGGCAAGCTGGCCCTGCTCATCCCGGGCGAGCTGTTTCAGGACGCCTACCGTCGCATGGGGCTGGATACCAAGAACCTCTCCCGCACCATAGAGGATGCGGGCACCGTGATTGAGCCCCTGATCCCCTGGACGGCTGCTGGTGTCTATATGGCGGGCACCCTTGGCATCCCGACGCTCGATTACCTCCCCTGGGCCATCCAGTGCTATGCCGCCCTTTTCTTTGCCCTGGGCTACGGCTTTACCGGTATTGGCATCGCCCATGCAGACCGGAAAGAGGTGACAGGGGAGCCGCGGACCATGACAGTGGCGGAGGAGCGATAAGATGCCGGAGCACAACTTTGACCAAGTGATTGATCGCCACAATACCAACTCCATCAAGTGGGACTGTATGCCCCAGTACCTTGGCATCGACGGCAGCGATCTGCTACCCATGTGGGTATCCGATTTCGACTTTGCCTGTCCACCAACCGTGCAGCAGGCACTGCAACGGCGGGTCGCCCACGGCGTATTCGGATACAGCGAGCGACGGGATGACTACTTCAGCGCCATACAACAGTGGTTTGCCCGGCGCCATCAGATCACCATAGAACGGGAGTGGATCCACTCCGTCGAGGGGGTGATCCCCGGCATCTCGCTGCTACTGCAAATGCTGACACAACCCGGAGAAGGGATTGTTGTCCAGGGCCCCTGTTATGGTTCCTTTGCCAAGATCATCGCGCTGAACGAGCGACGACTGCTAGATAACCCGTTGCTGCGAAAAGGGAATCGCTACGAGATGGATCTGCCGCAGCTGGCACGTCTCTTCATGGTGGAGCGCCCCGCCATGATGATCCTCTGCAATCCCCACAACCCGACCGGCAGGAGCTGGACGTTCACCGAGCTCTATGAACTGGCGACCCTGTGCCAGCAGCACGGCGTGACGCTGGTATCAGACGAGATCTGGGCCGATCTGCAACTGGCTGGCCATCGGCACACCTCGGTGCTCTCCCTGCCGCCCCATTTGCTGCCCAACATGGTGGTGGCGACCTCTGCCAGCAAGAGCTTCGGTCTCTCCTCGCTGCGCATCTCCAACTTCATCATCCCGGATCCTGCGCTGCGCCAGCGCTTCAAACAGCGTCTCGATGCCCATGGTCTGGATGTATTCAATGCGCTCTCCATGGAGGCTGCCACTGCGGCCTATCAGCACGGCGAGGCATGGCTAAACGGGCTGCTCGCCTATCTGACAGACAATCGCCACTGGTTTGCCGAGCAGCTGGCAACCCGGTTGCCCCGTCTGCAACTGATGGAGGCCGATGCCACCTATCTGGCCTGGATCGATTGCCGCCAGCTGGAGCTGGATGACGATGAGCTGAAACAGCGGCTTATCGAAGAGGCGAGAGTTGTCCCGTCGATGGGGATCGGCTTTGGCAAAGGGGGGCAGGGCTTTATTCGCCTCAATCTGGGCTGCCCGCGCAGCTATCTGGAACAAGCACTCACCGGACTGGAGCGGCTGGTGTCCAGATGACATCGCAGAGCAGGGGACAACAGGGGTAGAGCATGCAACCCCGCTGTCTCCTGCATACCCCAACTGTGAGTTCACCGGCAGTTTCCCGCTCTGGTGCACCACAAGATGCAATAACGGAACGACCGCCACAGGCAGAGACTCGGAATGGTGATACAAACAGGGTCTCTTCAATCCACCTGATAACGATGCCTGCATGATGACGAAGCTTGAACGCCCCTACTTTTCCAGCGTGCACGAGACCGATGAGGGGCTAAGCAGCCCCCTCTCGCTCTACTCCGTTTATGAGGCGATCGATGTGGAACTGCGGGCTCCCCACGAGATGGCCGGTTACCACTGGCATGGCCAGGTGGAAGTCAACATCCCGTTCGATGGTGATGTGGAGTACACCATGAATGGCCAATCCTTTACCCTGGCGGCAGGGCATGCAGGGTTGTTCTGGGCGGCCATCCCCCATCAGCTGACCCGTATCGGCCACTGCTCGCAGATGGGCCTCATCAATATACCGATCCATCTGTTTCTCTCCTGGCCCATCAATCGGGAGCTGCTGAATCAGGTCACCCATGGCGGCGTACTGCAGTCGCGATCAGCCATGCTGGTGAGCGAGTTTGAACTGACCCGCTGGGTCACGGAGAGCCGGATGGATGACCCTGGCCGTCAGCAACTGGTTGCCGACGAGATCTGCCTGATGTTGCGGCGCCTAGGGCTGGATGGCTGGAGCCGCCTGCTCGCCAACCACAGCAATCAGGGGACGACGACGGGTGCCTCAAAACACTCCCAGTTCCATGTGCAGCAGATGCTCGAATACATTGCCGCCCACCATGATGCCCCGCTCACCACCAGGGAGCTGGCCGATCATGTTGGGTTGCACCCCAACTACGCCATGGGGCTGTTTCAGAAGGTGATGCAGATGAGCATCAAGCAGTACGTCACCGCGATGCGGATCAACCATGCCAGAGCCCTGCTCAGCGATACCGACCGCACCATCCTCGATGTCGCACTGACGGCAGGTTTCAACTCCAGCAGCCGCTTCTATGAGACCTTCCAGCGTTATCTGGGGCTGACACCGAGTCGCTACCGCCAACTGAGTCGGGAACGGGCCAACTCTTCGCAGTAAATTCCCAAATAAAAAAGGGGCTCACGCCCCCCTGACTCAATCTCTCACCGCTTAGCGGGACGGTACCGATACATTCACTCGTCCACCCGGCGGCACAGTCACCTCGACCGCACTCACAGTGACTCCGTTGAGGCGCTGCATACGCGCCTTGCGCAGCTTGCCATCCACCAGCAGGAATCCGTGGTTGCCCGGGAAGCGGGCCTCCCAGAACAGCGCGCGCGGCCCCGTGTTGCCCAACTTGCTGGCGGTAACGCCCTCATGGCGCAGTGACAACCGGTGGGCCCCGACCGGCAGTTGCTCGATGGCTACCCAGTCGATGAAAGCGGGCAATCGGGACAGGGTTGCCACCCGGTGCGCGGCCGCATCCGGCTCAACCCCCATCATCCCCTCCACGGTCTGCGACACCAGCGTAAAGGAGATCTCCGGAT
Source organism: Aeromonas sp. 603404 (assembly GCF_049171775.1). Lineage (NCBI taxonomy): Bacteria > Pseudomonadati > Pseudomonadota > Gammaproteobacteria > Aeromonadales > Aeromonadaceae > Aeromonas > Aeromonas sp. 603404. The sequence continues at coordinate 176,454 of NZ_JAAKPE010000006.1, read as the reverse complement.
AGTCGCCATTGGTGCCCTGACTAGGCCGCTCATGGGGGAGATTTCGCTTGGCCAGAATGTAGCGCATCCAGCGCCACGCCTCCTCGTTGCGCTGATAGGGGAAATAGGTATCCGGCAGATAGGTGTAGGCCTCGATGTTGGCGGGTGCCTGTGGTGTCGAGCCGATCCCCTCGCCCACCATCTCGCTGATAAAGTCGAGATAGCGGTCATTGCGCGGCCCCGGCTCAGATAGCCGCTTCATCGGAATAAACCAGCTGTTCTCCTTGCCAAAATCGTTGCGCTTGCTGAGATTGCTGTCGAGTATGCGGGCATAGTGGCCCTGCTCATCCCCGGCAACCCGGCTCCACTCCTCGTTGAAGTAGCGCTTCAGCAGCACCGCCTTGCGCTGCCAGACTTGCGCCGCCCGCTTTTCACCGCGAGCCTGCAGCATGGCGGCATAAGCCAGCGTCGCCTGATACTGGGAGCCGATGGCATCGGCTGCCTCTATCGGGTGCTCGCCCCGCTCGTTGTAGGTGCAGGATCCCTGGAAAATACCTCCCTTGCCCTCGGCGATCCCGTTGGGGTGCTGCTCATCATGCAGCGCGATGAAGTCGGTCAGCACCTTGCCGTAAAAGGACCACAGCTCGGGATCCTCGATATAGCGGCGATCGCCGCTCCAGAGGTAGGCGTGGTAAGCCTTCTCCACCAACTCGAACTGGGCGGGCACCTCGCGCACGAACCAGCTGTCGTCCTTGTAGTCGATGGTGTGGGGAGAGCCATCAAAGTTGAAGGCCCAGAGGGTATACCACTTGCGCGCGTCGGTGGCATTGCGAGCAAACACCTTGAACATCGAAAAGTTCTCGGCGCGCCAGCCAGCAATCTCGGCACCGGCAACCTGATGGGCAAAGTCGCGTCCGTAAAAGGCCGTGCGATCGTAATAGCCGGCCCAGTAGGAGGGGATGTAGTCATGCAGGCCGGTGCCATCCCCCTCCGGGTGGTACTCGTCCTTGTTGGTGACGCCACGCTGGCCGGTCATGATGAACTGCGCCGTTTTGGCGGCCGCCCAATTGAACCCTTCCGCCAGTTCGGTGCTGGAAGAGCTGAGATGCACGGCCGGTTGCGATGCTGCCTCCACTCCGGCGGCGACCGCCGGCTGCGCACAGAGGGTAGCGATGCCTGCCGCCATCATGGCGCATGAGAGACGGGCCCGGCGACTCATTGGATATCCCATGTTCAACTCCTTTGATGATGAACGCCGACCCCAAGGTCGGCGTTATAGGTGAAAGAGATCAGCTGGCCGCCGCCTGCGCCTGCTTGGCCTCGATACTTTCGGATTCATATTTGCACATCAGATGATCTACCACCTTGCTCTGGTAGTGGCCGTTGAGCTTGTAGAAGCGGAAGTAAACAAACAGGGTCAGGGCAAAGAAGATGGCCGGCAGCACCACCATGATGGCCTGCATGCCGAAGAGGGTTTCGGCACTCTGCACCGCATTGGGGACATAACCGACCAGAGTCAACATGACACCGATGAAGAAGCCGGCGAAGGCCGAGCCAGCCTTGACCACCATGGTCTGCACCGAGTAAGCGATGCTCTCGTTGCGGGTGCCAAGCTTGTACTCGCCATAGTCGACCGTGTCGGCGACCATGATCACCTGTAGCACCCAGAACAGGGCGGTACCTATGTGGAGCAGGATGCCGGAGAGGATGATCAGCGCGACATTCTGGGGAGCAATGAAACCGATATACATCAGCATCAGGCAGCTCGTTATGGGGCAGAGTGAGGCCAACGCCCAGAGCACCCGCCGCGAGATGAAGCGGGCCAGCCGCGGGAAGATCATCAGGGTGATCAGGTTGGCGATGCCCCCGTACATCATGAAGCTGGGAAAGAGGGACTCCTGACCAATCACATAGGTAAAGTAGTAGATGGCGAAGGCGGTGATGGTGTTGTTCGCCACGTTGTAGCAGAGCGCCATAAACAGCACGCTGGTGAGCTGATCGTTGCGGAAAATAAGCTTGACCGAATCCATGATGGTGGTGCGCTGCTGACTGACAGTGGGGGTCGCGGCCGAGCTGTAGCGCTCCTTAACATTGCGCAGGGTGACCAGGGTCGAGACAAGAAAGAAGGCGACCAGGATGAAGGTGAACATCAGAAAACCGTGGGCCTTGTCCCCCTGGCCAAAATAGTCCACTACCTTGAGGCCGATGGCACCGGTAATAAGCCAGGAGAGACTGGCAAAGAAGCGGGGATAGGGAACCAGTGCCTCGCGCTCGTGCTTATCGATGGTCAACGTTGGCACCAGCGACCAGAAGGGTATATCCATCAGGGTATAGGTCATGCCCCACAGGATGTAGGTGATGGCCACATAGACGAGCAGGGCCGTCCCTTCGAAATAGTGGGCACTGAACACCATCACCAGGGCGATGGAGTTGACCACTGTACCGATCAGTATCCAGGGTTTGAACTTGCCCCAACGGCTACGGGTATTGTCGACAATCCACCCCATGATGGGGTCATTGACCGCATCCCAAATCCTGGCAATCAGAAAGATGGTGCCGACGAAGGCAGCCGACACCCCCACCACATCCGTGTAGTAGAACATCAGGTACATGTAGACGATGCCGATGGCAAAATCCTTGCCGAAGGCCCCGAAGCCATAGCTCAACTTGGTTTTCAGCGAGACGCTCATGGTTTATCTCCTTGGGGGTTAAGCCCCCCGCAGGGGGCTCTTGCTCAGCCGTGAATCCACTCCGGCAACCAGCCGCGGTGGGCTTCAATCAGTTCGTCGATCAGGGCGTAGATCTCGTCCATGCCAAGCACTGCCGCCGTGTGGGGATCGAGCAGGGCTGCATGGTAGATGCTTTCCCGCTTGCGCTCGGTGATCGCCTCGGTGACCAGCGCCTGCACGTTGATGTTGGTGCTCATCAGGGCGGCCAGATGGGTTGGCAGCCGACCGATGGCGGTGGGCTGAATGCCGTTGGCATCCACCAGACAGGGCACCTCCACGCAGCAGCCATCCGGCAGGTTGGTAATGAGGCCGTCGTTTCTGACGTTGCCATAAATGACGCTGGGCTCACCGCTCCAGAGGGAGTTGATGATGACGCTCGCATACTCGTTCGATTCGGGCACCTCGACCCGTTCGGCCTGACGATAGGCAGTGAGGTCATCCTGCCAGCGGGCAATCTGCTCGACGCAGCGCTTGGGATACTCGTCGAGCGGCACCTTGTAGCGCTCGATGAGATCGGGGCGTCCCGGCTTGATGAAGTAGGGGGTGTACTCGGCAAAGTGCTCGGAAGATTCGGTAACAAAGTAGCCAAACTTCTTGAACAGCTCGTAGCGCACCAGATTCTGGCAACGCTGGTTGTGGTGCAGGCCGGGTTTGGGGGCAGTCCCCGCTTCATAGGCAGCCAGCAGCTCGGGATAGAGATTGACGAATTCGCCGCTCTCCAGCTGATGCTCAAGGGTCAAATAGAAGGCCATGTGGTTGATACCGGCACAGCGATAACGCAAGGTCGCCGGATCGATGCCGAGATCACGGGCCAACTCGTGCGCCGTTCCCTGCACCGAGTGGCACAGTCCCACCTGCTTGATATGAGGGAACTGTTGATACATGGCCCAGGTGTTCATCGCCATCGGGTTGACGTAGTTGAGCATGGTGGCGTCGGGGCACACCTCGCTCATTACCTCGCACACCCGCCAAAGATTAGGGATGGTGCGCAGTGCCCGCATGATGCCGCCGGGCCCAAGCGTATCGGCAATGGTCTGTTCGAGACCGTGGCGTTTGCACACCTCGAAATCGGTCACGGTACAGGGCTCGTAACCGCCGATCTGGAAAGCAACGATGACAAAGTTGGCCCCTGCCAGCGCAGGTTTCAGCTCGGTATGGCAACTGAGCAGCCCCTTGGCACCGCTGGAATCCATCAGCTTGCGCACCACAATCTGGGACTCTTCAAGCCGCTGTGGATCTATGTCCATCAGGGAGATGTTGGCATTTTTCAGGGCCGGTTTGTGAAACACATCGCCCAGGATGTTCTTCACAAAGATGGTAGAGCCTGCGCCGATAAAGGTGATATTGGGAGTTCTCATGTCCATTGCTCCAATGACGGTGAAACCAGTGTGCCTACTATGCAGGGCTGGTCCCGTCAGGTGCGTCTCGCTTACGGAACAGAGACTCCCAAAAACTCATTTTTGATGGGCTGGCTGACAAGATCTTAGGAAACGGGACACTTGTTCCCGAAAGTGGGACTCCCTTCTCCTGGCATCGACCGGCTCGCAGACAGCCGGAACGTTACTCCGTTACCCCGGATTCGAGCAGCAGGCACTCATCGGCATCTTCGCTCAATTTGACCAGTCGACTGTGCACCAGCCCCAGCTTGGCCAGCAGGCCGATGGATCGCTCGTTGCCCGGAGTGACGATGGCAACTACCTGCCCGATCCCCAACCGGCTTTTGCCATCGGCAAGGGCGGCCTGCGCCGCTTCAATGGCGTAGCCCTGGCCACGATATTGCGGCAGGAAGGCGTAACCGATATCGACCTGCTCCAGGGTATCGCGTTTGATCAGACCGCAGATACCGAGGCTGGCACCGTCATCCTTGCGCTCCACCAGATAGAGCCCGTGACCATAGCGGGCATAGCTGACTGCCGGCCCCTGCTGGATATACTCCTGCGCCTGTTCGAGGGTGCGAATGCCCCGATCACCGATGTAGCGATAGAAGTCACCGTCATTGAGCAGCTCAAGGATGAAGGGGGCGTCGGTGGCGATCATTTCGCGCAGGATCAGGCGGGAGGAGGCAATCATGGCAAGGGCTCTCAAACGGAAAGTGAAGGGCAAAGAGTGCCCCGTCACTCCCGGGCTGGCAAGCCTGTGGCACCATCACTCATACAAAAGGGGCCGCAGTGCGACCCCTGACGAGATGGGAGAAACGGGCTCAGGCGGCCAGCAGTCCGGCATAGCCGTTGCCCTGCTCGCGCAGCGCAGTGAACTGGGCAGCGCAATCGGCCCAGCTCAGCCCCAACGCATCTGCCACCTTGTGGGGCCACTCAGGGGGCGCCTCTTCCCCCACATCGGACTGGGCCGCCAGCACAATGGCCAGATGGATCAACCCGGCCTCGGCGGAAAATACCTTGGCCAGCATGGGATTGTAGTGATACTCCACCGCATTGCTGATGGTATCGGGAAACTTCCAGTAACGAGCCATGGCCGCCCCGACCTGGGCATAGTTGAAGCCAACCACCAGCTCTTCTGCCTTGGCCCGCCCCTTGTGCAGCTCCAGATCGTGAATGTGGTGGACAGTGTTTTCAGGCAGCCCCACGTGCATCACCAGCCGGCCAAGATCGTGCAGCAGAGCGCAGGTAAAAACCTCATCTCCCTTCATCCCTTTCTTCACCGCCAGACGGCGGGCCAGTTCAGCCACGTTGAAGACGCAGCCCCAGAAATGTTTGAGATCAATGCCGGGCACGGCCTTGACCGATTCGGTGAGCCCGCAGGCCAGCACCATGTTGCGCACCATCGCCAGTCCAAGCCGCACCGCGGCTTCATTGACGGTGCCGATCTGACGACTGCTGCCGAATTTGGCCGAGTTGGCCAGCCGCAGCAACTTGGCGGAGATGACAGGGTCCTTGTTGATCAACTTGCTGATCTTCAGCAGATCCGGATCCTTTTCATTGAAGGTCTGGATCAAATCGCGCATCACTTCCGGGATCTGGGGCAGTAGCTTGGGCTCGGCCAGCAGGGAATCTATCGTGGGCATAGGCGTATCCATCCATGTTATCTGTGTTCCAACCTGTTTGCCTTGGCAAACTCTTCCTAATTATGGGTAACAAATGGCCTCCTCATCGGATTGTTTATTCGCTGGCCATTCAAGGTGTTAGTCACATTCAGGCTATACTGGCCGCCACATTCACTGTTGCGGATATCCCATGAACGACACTCAGGAATTTTTTGACGAAGAGACGCTGCTGGAGATGGTGGAGAACCAGCTCAACGATGGTCACCCTCCCCATGTGAAGGCGACCCTGATGCGGCTGGTGATGAAGGGCACCCCGCGGGAAGAGGCGTTGCAATATATCGCCTGCGCCCTAGGGGCCGAGCTGATGGCGATGGAGGCCGATCAGGGCCCCTTCAATCTGACCCGCTACGGCGAATTCCTCGACAGCCTGCCCGAGATGCCGTGGGCTGACTGATAACCGGAGCTGACCAAGGCGCTACGCCTTTGCATGACTCCTTCAAAACAGAAGGGCGGGCGCCAATGGCCCCGCCCTTGTTGTATGGATCCGCTCCGGATCAGAACTGGGAGTTGATGACCACCTCTTCCCCCAGCGCCCCTGCCAACGGCAGTGGTCGATAGCTGGAGTTGGCGGCCCGCAGCAGCCGAATGCCGCGAATGCCGACCTCCTGCGCCGCCTTGATATCACCGTAGAAGAGCGTCATCGGCTTATCCTTGAGCCACTGCACCTTGGTGTTCTGCCCCGCTGGCCACCGGCGAAGATCACCGGATTGAGCTGGTCGGCCGGAATATTCATGGTCTGCTGCAGGATCTGGCTCACGGTCTCGGTCTTGGTGGCTAGCCCCCCATTTTATCCGCCCGGGATAAGCCTCCACCAACCAGGATATGACAAGCCTGTTTTGACCCTAGATATCGGCTGGAAGAGCCAGAGTGGGCTATAACTGCTTAACACCCGCTATTGATATCAAAATCAACGACTCTCTCTGGAGATGCCATGGACGCGCACACTTCCTCTTCCAATACCACAGGTTCGGCCCCTTCCACTCATCATGCCGGGATAGACACCCTCGATCAGGTGCTGGTACGGCTCGAACTCTCGCCAGAGGGGCAGATCCTTGATGCCAACCCGCGATTTCTGAGCCTCATGGGCTACACGCTAGATGAGCTCTCCGGCAAGCACTACGGCATGCTGCTCTCCCCGGACCAGGTGCAATCCGCCACACATGACACCTTTCAGGCCGCACTGCGCAGCGGCTCCTCGCAGGAGGACGAGCTTCACCTGCTGGACAAGCCGGGACGGGATGTCTGGATCCGTGGAGCCTGCAGCCCGGTTCTGGATGACAATGGACAACTATCTCGTATGACTCTGTACGCCATGGATCTGACCGGGCAGAAGCAGCTCACGGCCAGCTTCGAGGGCCAGCTCAATGCGCTGAGCCGGGTCATGGGCAAGGTCGAGTTTTCGCTGGAGGGCACCATACTGGATGCCAATCCACGCTTTCTCGACATAGTGGGTTACCAGCTGGAAGAGCTGAAAGGGCAACACCACAGGCTGCTGGTTGACCCAGACTACGCCCAGTCGGCGGATTACCTCGCCTTCTGGGACACGCTGCGCCGGGGCGAGTTTCTGGCTGGCGAATTCTGCCGCCTGAACAAGCAGGGACAGGAGGTATGGATCCAGGGCTCCTACAACCCCGTGCTGGATCTGAACGGCAAGCCCAGTAAAATCGTCAAGTTTGCCACCGACATCACGGCGCAGGTGGAGCAGCACCGCCAGCTCAAACAGGCGATGGTGGAAGCGGAAGAGGCCGCCAGAGTGCGCGAGGAGCTGCACAAGTCTCTGCAAGAGATGTCGACCCCTGTCACCCCTATCTGGGACGGGATCCTGCTGCTGCCACTGGTTGGGATCATCGACTCCATGCGCACTGCCGACGTGATGAACAAGTCGCTCACCAAGATTGCCGAAACCCGCGCCCGGGTCTTTGTGCTGGATATTGCCGGAGTCGCCACCGTGGACACTGGCGTCGCCAACCAGCTGATCAAGATCACCAAGGCGACCCAGTTTATGGGCTGTGAAGCCATCATCTCGGGAGTCTCCCCCGCCATTGCCCGTACCATGGTGGAGCTGGGGGTGTCGGTCGGTGACGTCCGTACCACAGCGACCCTGAGAGACGCCTTCGAAATAGCGCTCAAACGGGTTGGCTCAGCCCTCTAGGTCGCGGCAATGACCATGCAGCTCAACAACGATCTTGGCATCGCCGATATGGCCGACTGCATAGTAGTCAGCATGCGCCCCGATCTCGGAGACGACGGCATGCAGATGCTGATGCAGGCCCTCTCCCAGCGACTGGTACACGGGCGTCACCATGCAGTCTTGCTCGACTTCTCCGGCGTCATGCTACTGGATCACCATGAATTCAGACAGGTTTGCAAACTTGCCGAGGTGTGCCGTCTGTTGGGTGCCACCTGCCTGCTGGTAGGGCTAAATGCCGGGATCGCCGCATTTCTGGCGCTAGCCGAGGCACAGCCCGGGCCACTGCGCTGCTTCATCGACATGGACGACGCTTTTGCCCATGTCAGCCGCCTCCAGGGCGAGGAGTAAACCGCCATGATACAAGAGCATGCGACCCGGGAGGCCAGCTATCCGCTACGCCACGATATCGATCTGCACCTGGCTGTGATGTCGGTTCGTCGGCTCCCATTTATCGCCAACCTATCCGACGTGGATCGCGCCATGCTCTCCACCGTGGTCTCCGAACTTGGCAGCAATATCCTGAAATACGCCGGGCAGGGGGAGATCACCCTGATGCTCCATCACCCGAAGGGGAGATCCTGCATCGACATCATCGCCCGTGACAAAGGGCCCGGCATATCGGATGTCTATCAGGCCCTGCAGGATCACTACAGCACTTCCGGCACCCTGGGACTGGGACTGCCCGGCGTGCGGCGCATGATGTCAGAGCTCACCATCAGCACACCGCCGGAAGGGGGCACCCTGGTGCAGGCGCGCAAATGGCTGGGTTCTGTACCCTCGGTCCCACGTCTCATCACGCCCACCCAACAATGGGGGCAGGCAGGTCTGACACTGGTTTGGGCTAGCGAAAACAGACCCTGTTATCCGGAAAAGGTCTCCGGCGATCTGGTCTTTATCCGGCCCACATCCGACGGCGTCTTGCTGGTACTGATCGATGTCAGCGGCCACGGCTCCTCGGCCAACAAGCTGGCACTGATACTGCAAGAGGCGCTGCAAAACACCCCTGAACAGGAGCCGGCACCTCTGCTGCAGCTGTTGCACCAACACTGCATCGGTACCCGGGGAGCGGCCGCTGGCATAGCCCTGGTCAACAGTGAACGGGGTGAACTGAGCTACGCCGGCATCGGCAACACCCGCATCTGTCTGCGCGGCCATGACCTCTGGCGCGGTATCTCCCGTGATGGGGTGCTGGGGGAGCGCTTCCCCACCCCCTTGCTGCAACGGCAGCCCATCAAGCCGGGGGATGTGCTGATGCTCTATTCGGATGGCATCAGCGAGTCACTCAACCTGCGTGACGGCGCACTGGATCTGGGGGCTGATCCCGTCATTCTGGCCCGTCAAGTCATAGACCATAGTGGGCGCAGCACCGACGATGCGAGCTGTATTGTGCTGCGGGTACAACCAGAGAAGGAGCGCTAGATGCGGCAGCTGATCGGTGATATCAGGCTCTCTGGCCCGACGGCAGCCCTCACCGCCAGACGCAAGGTGATCCAGGTGCTCACCTGCATCGACAAGAGCCCCACCTTCGTGGCGCCGCTGGCGGGTACCACCTCGGAGCTGGTGCGCCAGCTGACGGCAACCATCGACTCACTGCAACTCCAGCTTTGGCTGGAGAGCAATACGCGGGAGCTGTGGGTCTCCCTCTCGGCCGACGAGCCACTGCAGCACAACGCACCCGGTGCAACCCATGGCAGCATCCGGCTGGTTCCTCATGCTGACACCGCCATCGCTCTGGTATGCCACCTGCCACACTGGCCCGATGACGCTCTGCTGTTGCAGATGCAGCAGCAGTTCGCTGAACCGACCCGGGATGAGCTGTTCGCCGTGATGCAGACCAAGAATCAGGAGCTGGAGCAGGCCTATGAGCTGGCAGAAAGCGCAACCCGGGCCAAAAGCGATTTTCTCGCCAACATGAGCCATGAAATCCGCACCCCGATGAACGCCATTCTGGGTATGGCCCACCTCGCCCTGCAAACACGCCTCGACTCGCAGCAGGCTGATTATCTGGGCAAGATCCAGCGCTCGGCCCATCACCTGCTCGGCATCATCAACGATATCCTCGACTTCTCCAAGATCGAGGCGGGCAAGCTGGATCTGGAGCAGATCGAGTTCGATCTCGACCATGTGCTGGAAAATCTGGCAACCCTGGTGGGCGAGAAGGCCGAAGCCAAAGGCATAGAACTGCTGTTCGAGGTCGATCACCAGCTAGACACCCTGCTCTATGGCGATCCCCTGCGGCTCGGCCAGATCCTGATCAACTACGCCAACAACGCAGTCAAATTCACCGAGCAGGGGGAGATACTGGTCAAGGTCACTTGTCTGGAGAAACGACCGCAAGAGGTGCTGTTGCACTGCTCGGTGCAGGACACGGGGATCGGCATGAGCCAGGAGCAGCAGCAACGGCTGTTCCAGTCTTTCCAGCAGGCGGACAGCTCCACCACCCGCAAATACGGCGGCACCGGCCTCGGGCTCGCCATCTCCCGCGAACTGGCGGCACTGATGGGAGGGGAGGTCGGCGTGCAGAGCGAACCGGGCAAGGGAAGCACTTTCTGGTTTACTGCCCGACTCGGCCGCGGCAGATACCGCTCACGCTATCTGCCAAGTCTGGATCTGCGTGGCCGCCGCATACTGGTGGTCGACGACAGTGCCAGCGCCCGCACCATACTGGCTGCCCTGCTGCGCAGCATGAGTTTCGTGGTCGACACCGCCGAATCGGGTCAGCAAGGGCTGCAGATGATCGCCTGTGCCGAGCAGGAAGGTAACGCCTACGAGGTGGTGCTGCTGGATTGGCACATGCCCGGGCTGGATGGCATAGAGACGGGGCGCCGCCTCATCGCCCGCGGCCTTGGCAAGCGGCTTTATCGGGTCATGGTGACAGGTTATGGGCGGGAAGAGATTTTTCGCGAAGCAGAGGCCGCCGGCTTTGATAGGGTGCTGGTCAAACCAGTCTGTGCCTCTGTGTTGTTTGATACCATCATTGGGCTGTTCGGCCAGCAAACCACGGCGACTGCCTTGAAGCCCACCCAGCCTACCCACAACTATCGCTTCGAGGGACTCCGTATACTGCTGGCAGAAGACAACGAGCTGAATCAGCAGGTGGCCATGGAACTGCTGCGAGCGGCGGGCATCGACGTCAGCATTGCTGCCAATGGTGCCATTGCTCTGGAAATGGCTGCGCAACAACCATACGACCTGATCCTGATGGACATGCAGATGCCGGTGATGGATGGACTGACTGCCACCCGTCAGTTGCGCCAGCAAGAGAGCGAAGGGCACCACACTCCGATCCTCGCCATGACGGCCAATGTCATGGCCGGTGACCGGGAACGCTGTCTGGCGGCCGGTATGGATGACCACATCGCCAAGCCCATCGACCCCGACAAGCTTTATGCCGCACTGCAGTGCTGGGCCCCTGCCTTCAGCGTTGAAACCGATGCAATACCCAAGAGCGCACCTTCACCACAGCACCAGCCATTGCAGCCTCAGTTAAGAGCGCTCGGACTCAATGCCGAAGCCGCCCTGCAACGGCTGATGTACAACTGGGGGTGGTATCAGGATCTGCTGCAACGATTTGCCCAACAGGGCACCCGGCCCATGCAGAGCCTGATCGCCGCCCTGCAGAAGAACGACCGGGAGGAGGCCCATCGTCAGGCCCATACCCTCAAGGGGATTACCGCCACTCTGGGCGCCGAACCACTGCGGGGTATCTCGGCCAGGCTGGAGAGTGCACTCTCCCGGGGGGATGACACCACCAGCCTGCTTCCACTGGCGGAACAGGGGCTGCAGATGCAGCAGCAACTGAGCGATGGCCTACAGGCCCTGCTACCCACCCAGACCACAGCCGACCTGCCGGAGCAAGAACAAGTCGACCTGGCGCCCCTGCTGGCGCAGCTGATCCGGCTGCTGGCGGAAGATGATGCCGGAGCTCTGACCCTGTTCCAGCAGCATCAGCAGCAGCTGACGAGAGTGCTGGGAGAGACGGCATCCAGGATGGCTGACGCCATTACCGGCTTCCGTTTTACGGATGCACTTGCACATCTGCAACGAGTCCGGGCCCTCAGGCCCGATCTGTTCAACCAAGAGTGAGGGCACCACCATGCTCAACCTGCTGGATCCCGATACCAAGCCCACCCTGCTGGTGGTCGATGACACCCCTGAAAACCTCTCATTGCTCAGCGCCTTGCTCAGCCCACAATACCGGGTCAAGGTCGCCATCAGTGGCCAGCGGGCACTGGAGATACTGTCATCAGACTCCCGGGTAGATTTGATCCTGCTTGATGTCGTGATGCCCGGGATGGATGGTTATCAGGTGATGCAGGCACTGCAGGAGATGCCGCAGGCACGGCATATTCCGGTGATTTTTCTGACTGCCAAGGTAGAGGAGAGCGCCGAGGCACATGGACTGGCTCTCGGCGCCGTGGACTATATTCACAAGCCGATCTCCCCCGCCATCGTGCTGGCCCGCGTCAGAAACCACCTTGAGCTGAAGGCGGCACGGGATCTGCTACATGACCAAAATGCCTATCTGGAGCAGGAGGTGGAACGACGCACCCGAGAAAACGAGCTGATCCAGAACATCACCATCCACTCCCTCGCCTCTCTGGCCGAAACCCGGGACAACGAGACCGGCAACCACATTCTGCGCACCCAGCATTATGTGAAGCTATTGGCGGAAACTCTCTGCGAGCACCCTCGCTTTCGTGCCGAGCTGACCCCCAAGACAATAGAGCTGCTGTTCAAGTCGGCCCCCCTGCACGATATCGGCAAAGTCGGCGTACCGGACCGGATCCTGCTCAAACCTGGCAAACTCGATGAAGATGAGTTCGCCCAGATGAAGCACCACTCCACCCTTGGCAAGGAGGCCATAGTCCACGCCGAGGAGGCACTGGGGGTAGAGGTGGAATTTCTGAGACTGGCCAAGGAGATCGCCTGCTACCACCACGAGAAGTGGGATGGCACCGGCTACCCCTACGGTCTGATAGGAGATGAGATTCCCCTCTCGGCCCGACTGATGGCGCTAGCAGATGTGTACGATGCCTTGATCAGCAAGCGGTGTTACAAGGCAGCCATGACCCATGCAGAGGTGGTGCCCATCATTTTGGCGGGAAGGGGCAACCATTTTGATCCCGACATCACGGATGCCTTCGCTCACATCCACGTGCAATTTCACGAGATCGCGCTGCGCTACAACGACGACAAGAGCGATCAGGAGGCCAAACTCGACTAGGTGCTGGAATCAGCAGGCAACAAGTCAGTGAAAATGAAACCATCGCGCTCCACCGTCTTCCCCGTGCAGATCGCCAGCGGGCGCAGAAACATGGGGCCATCATAGGCCAGAGTGTGAAACTCGCCGTTCTCGCCGCACGGATCGACCCCCGCCGGCTGCGCCGCCAGCAGTGCCTCGTCAAAATCGTGGCCACCCAGGCTGGCATCCAACTTGTTCGGGTCGAGAGCACTGATCCGCGCCTTCAACCCAGCGGCCACCATCTGCGACGCCAGTTCACGGGTATTGCTGCCCCACAGCGGGAACAGTGGTTCGATGCCGGTGCCTGCCAGCTGCTTTTCACGGTAGGCGCGCACATCCTCAAGGAACAAGTCGCCAAAGGCCATATGGCGGATCCCCTGTGCCACCACATCGGCGATAAAGCCGGTCATGATGCGGGCGTAATCCTCGTTGCTGCAGGGCCAGGGCAGATCGATGGTGATGAGGGGCAGCCCGACGCAGGCGGCCTGTTCGGTCAACAGCTGCTTGCGCACCCCGTGCATCGCCACCCGCTCGAATGCCTGATTGAGGGTGGTAAACAGCCCCACCACCTCGATGGCGGGATCCTGCCGCAACTGATGCAGAGCCCATGCGCAATCCTTGCCGCTGCTCCAGGAGAGCAGTACCCGTTTCTTTTCCATCATTCCTCCGCCAGCGGGGCATTCGGATTGCCCCAAAAAGATGCAAGACAGTGTTGCGAATTGCGCGATTTACACACAAGAGGCAGGCAGCATACTCTCGATCACCTGTATATGCCCCTTGCACGGGGTGACAATAACTAAAAAAACCGATGGGAAACATACGGATATGACCACGACCACACAACAACACGATCACGCCCGCCCCCTCAATCGACAGGATTACAAAACCCTGAGTCTGGCTGCCCTCGGCGGTGCGCTGGAGTTTTACGACTTCATCATCTTCGTCTTTTTCGCCGTGGTCATCGGCGAGCTGTTCTTCCCGGCAGATATTCCCGAGTGGTTGCGCCAGTTCCAGACCTTCGGCATCTTCGCCGCCGGTTATCTGGCCCGCCCGCTCGGCGGCATCATTATGGCCCACTTTGGCGATCTCATCGGTCGCAAGCGGATGTTCACCCTCAGCATCATCATGATGGCGCTGCCGACCCTGTTGATCGGTCTGCTACCCACCTATGCAGTGCTCGGCATCGGCGCCCCCATCGCCCTGCTGGGATTGCGGATCCTGCAAGGCGCCGCCATCGGCGGTGAAGTGCCGGGCGCCTGGGTATTTGTCGCCGAGCACGTTCCTGCCCGTCGGGTCGGGGTCGCCTGCGGTACGCTCACGGCGGGATTGACGGCCGGCATCCTGCTCGGCTCCTTCATCGCCACTGCGGTCAACAAGAGCCTGACCCCGGCCGAAGTGAGTGACTGGGGCTGGCGAGTGCCCTTCCTGCTGGGCGGTATCTTCGGCATCGTCGCCATGTACCTGCGTCGCTGGTTGCACGAGACCCCGGTTTTCGCCGAGATGAAGGCCAACAAGACCCTGGCTGACGAGCTGCCCCTCAAGTCGGTGCTGCGCAACCACAAGAGCAGCGTGGTGGTCTCCATGCTGCTCACCTGGCTGCTCTCCGCCGGTATCGTGGTGGTGATCCTGATGACCCCGACCTATCTGCAGAAGGTCTATGGCATCAGCCCGGCGGACGCCCTGACCGCCAACTCGCTGGCGATCGTGGCCCTGACCCTCGGCTGCATCGTTTATGGTCGACTGATCGACCTGCTGGGCAGCGGTCTCACCTTCATGTTCGGCTCCCTGCTGCTGGCGGGCTCCAGCTACGCCTTCTATCACGGTCTGGCGGCCGGTACGAGCCAGCTGGTGCCGCTCTACATGCTGGCAGGCTTTGCGGTCGGGATTGTCGGCGCCGTGCCTTACGTGATGGTCAACGCCTTCCCGCCGGTGGTGCGTTTCTCCGGTCTGTCATTCTCCTACAACGTGGCCTACGCCATCTTCGGCGGCCTCACCCCGATGGCGGTGACCCTATGGATGAAGAGCGACATGCTGGCCCCCTCCCACTATGTGGTGAGCCTGTCGGTGCTGGGTTTCGCCATCGGTCTTTGGCTCTGGTTCCAGCAACGGGCCATCCGGCAGCAGCAAGCACCGCAAGCGGCCTGACCCGAACAACAAGCCCCGGTATCTGCCGGGGCTTTTTTGTACTGCTTATGTTCAGTTTCGCCAGCATAAGATAGCCTCCCTCTTGAGTCAGGTGACCACCTGGATCAAGGTATTCCCATTCATCCCTGCTATCCGAGGCTCAACATGTTCTTTCAGGTCGTATTTCTCGCTTTGCTGGCGTTGCTGCCCATGGTCAATCCGCCTACCACGGCCACCCTGCTGCTGGGGCTGAGCAAGGGGATGTCGCGCGAACATGTGCGACGTCAGGTCAATATGGCGGCCATCTATCTGTTCTGCACCCTCTGCATCACTTTCTTTATCGGATCCTCGATTCTGGATCTGTTCGGTATCTCCATTCCGGGTTTGCGCCTGGCCGGGGGGCTCATCATCGGCTTTATCGGCTTTCGCATGCTGTTCCCCGCCCCCAGCCAGCAGAGCGGGGTCGATATCAACCAGAGCATCGCCTTCGTACCACTCACCATGCCCAGCATGTGCGGGCCGGGCACCATGGCGCTGGTAATAAGCGGGGCAGCCCAGATTGCCGAGCTGCCTGACGAGTACAACCGCCTCACCATCTATGGCGCCATGGTCACTGCGTTTGCCCTGATGAGCCTGATCAGCTGGGGAGTATTGAAGCTGGCGGATCCGGTCTGCAAGATCCTTGGCGCCACCGGCATCGATGCCATGACCCGCATCATGGGCTTCCTGCTGGTCTGCATGGGTATGCAGTTTTGCATCAACGGCATCAAGGAAGTGGCACAGGATCCGGTCTTCCACGGTGGCCAGGCCGTGCAAACCGCACCGGCGCTACCGCAGGCTTCCGGCGCGTTTGATCAGTTGCCGCAAAAGCCCGTCAGCCCTGATTGAAAACGGTATCAAAAAGTCCCTGACGATCTGCACTGATCTTGTTCCTGATCATGTTATTGACACAAAAATGGGTTAGTTTGTTTTTTATACAGACTTTATTCAGACGGACGCTGATAGGTTTGTTGATGAATACCCACTCAACTTCAGGAGAGTATGCAGATGGAGAAGATACTGACCGAAATAGGGAGCCATAGCCTGTTTCACGAGTACCTGAACGTGGTTGGGATTGCGAGCCCATCCCTCGCCAAGATTGAGCAACACTGGGAATATAAAAAGCGGGAGCAGCTGGTCGCCAAAATCCAGATCGATAAGCAGGGCAATGCCCGTTACTTCATCGATGCTCGCGCCATATCCATCAACTGATACCGAATAACCAGCCAGCCCCGCTCCACCGAACGGGGCTTTTTGTTGTCTGCGATCCCGCACTCGCTGACCCGCATTATCTCTGCTGTTGCCAGAAGCTCTGTTTGTTTTTTGTACAGCGCTCATTCAGCTCGACATGGCTATCTTGTATCTGCCCCCCTTGTTCCAGAAGAGTGCCCATATGACCAAGATGCTGACCGAAATCGGCAGTCATAGCCTGTTTCACGAATACCTGAATGTGCTCGGCATAGCCAATCCAGCTCTTGCCAACATAGAACAACTGTGGGAACACAGGCAGCAAGAGAGGCTGCTCGCCAAAATCCAGATCGACAAACAGGGCAAAGCCCGTTACTTCATCGACGCCCGCGCCATCTCGGTCAATTAACACCGATGATTCTGCAAGCCCCGGCCTACTGACCGGGGCTTTTTGTTGCATGCCCATCAAGCAGGCTAGCCAATCCCCCTGTCACCCCCTCTTCTCTCTATGCTCCTCTGATGGAATTTTACCTCCTTTAAAAAGAAAATAATTGGAATAATTAATTATGCGACACCAGTCTCATAATAAAAATCAAAAATCGAGCATGATGACCCGCATCGAGAAGAATGATTTACGCCGGGAATGGCGACGACCTGAAGTAGAGGAAGCGATGACCATTGACCTATCAAGCATGATTACCGAAACCCGCAATCCAGCCAGCATCGAGATCGATCAGCTCCCGACGCTGGATATGCTGCGGATCATCAATCAAGAAGATCAACACGTTGCAGTGGCTGTAGGCCAACTGCTGCCCGAGATCGCCAAGGCGGTCGATGCTATTGCAGCCGCATTTGGCAAAGGCGGCCGCCTGATCTACATCGGGGCTGGCACCTCCGGGCGCCTCGGCATCCTGGACGCCAGCGAATGCCCGCCCACCTACGGGGTCTCTGCCGAGCTGGTCATCGGCCTGATTGCCGGGGGCCACAAGGCCATACTGCAGGCGGTGGAGAATGCCGAAGACGATGCAGAACTCGGTGCCAACGATCTTAAAAATATCCACTTCAGTGCCCACGACGTGCTGGTGGGTATCGCAGCCAGCGGGCGAACCCCCTATGTGCTGGGCGCCATGCAATATGCCAGGAGCCTGGGTGCCACAGTGTGCAGCATCAGCTGCAACCCGGGCAGCCCGCTCGCCAAAGCGGCCGACATCAGCATGGTCGCCGTGGTCGGCCCCGAGATTGTGACCGGCTCCTCCCGCATGAAAGCGGGCACAGCCCAGAAGCTGATCCTCAATATGCTCTCGACCGGCGCCATGATCCGTACCGGCAAGGTCTACGGCAATCTGATGGTGGATGTGGAGGCGACCAACGCCAAACTGGTGGAGCGCCAGAAGCGCATCGTCATGGAAGCAACCGAATGTGATCGTGGCACGGCCGAGCAGGCTCTTGCTGCCGCAGATAACCATTGCAAGACCGCCATTGTGATGATCCTGGCCAATATCTCCGCCAGCGAAGCACGAGAGCGGCTGAAAAGCAGCGGCGGCTTTATCAGCAAATGCACAGATTAATCGGCCGACCGCACATTGGCCGCGCCAGCAATGGCGACAGGATAACAACATAAGCGGGGGCATCCGCCCCCTCACATCAGACTGACCGGGTTCTTTATGGCAAAAATAACTGATTCCATGATTGGCCAGATCATCCAGGCCATCGGCGGCCGGGATAACATCACCAACTGTGGCCACTGCATGACCCGCTTGCGGCTGAGCCTGGCGGACAGCCTGCATGCCGATCGCGATACCATCAAACGGATCGCCGGGGTGATGGGGGTGATTGAAAGCGACAACCAGTTCCAGATCGTGCTTGGTCCGGGCAAAGCCCAGACCGCCTGCGAAATGATGAATGGCATGCTGAATGCAGACGCGGAAACACTGACCGCCCCTCGCCCGCAATCAGCGGATCTTGTCGACATCGCCGCCGCCAACAAACAGGCGCTGAAGCAGAAACAGAGCAGTGCGGCGCACCGCTTCCTGGCCAAGTTTGCCACCATTTTCACACCGCTGATCCCCGGTTTTATCGCTGCGGGTCTGCTGCTCGGCTGCGCCACCCTGATCGAGCAAACCCTGCTGCTGGAAGGACAGCAGACAGGGGGCATGCTGGCCGAATTTGTCGGCTACATGAAGCTCTTCAGCAAGGGATTGTTCAGCTTCCTCAGCATACTGATCGGCTACAACGCCCAGAAGGCGTTTGGTGGCTCCGGCGTCAACGGTGCCATCATCGCCTCTCTGTTTGTCATGGGTTATGACCCTCAGGCCAGCAGCGGCATCTACTCCGGTATCACCGACTTCTTCGGCCATCAGATCGATCCCCGCGGCAACATCATCGGCGTGCTGATCGCCTGCATCATAGGCGCCTCAGTTGAGCGCCAGGTTCGCCGCTACATGCCGGACAGTCTGGATATGATCCTCACTTCCTGCATCACCCTGCTGATCATGGGAGCCGTCACCTTTATCCTGATCATGCCCCTCGGCGTGCAGCTCTATAACGGCATGTCCTGGCTCTTCATCAACCTCAATGGCAACCCGTTCGGTACCGCTATTCTGGCTGGCCTGTTCCTCATCTCGGTGATGTTCGGCATCCACCAGGGGTTCGTTCCCGTCTACTTTGCGCTGATGGATGCCCAGGGCTTCAACTCCCTGTTTCCTATCCTGGCGCTGGCCGGTGCCGGACAGGTAGGGGCTGCGCTGGCGCTCTACAGCCGGGCAGGCAAGGATTCCCTACTGCGCACTCAGGTGAAGGGCACCATCATTCCGGGCATTCTGGGGGTCGGTGAGCCGCTCATCTACGGCGTCACCCTGCCGCGGGTCAAACCCTTTATCACGGCCTGCTGCGGTGGTTCGCTGGGGGGCTTCGTGGTTGGCCTGATCTCCTGGCTGGGTCTGCCGGTCGGCCTCAACACCGTCTTTGGACCATCCGGTATCGTCGCCCTGCCGCTGATGACCTCCGCCCAGGGGATCTTCCCCGGCATGATGGTCTATGCGGTCGGCCTCGCCGTCGCCTACCTCGGCGGCTATCTCTTCACCCTGATGTTCGGCTGCAAGAACGTCGATCTGAGTTAATCCCTCCTCCGGATTTCTAGCCAAGGTCTGGCCCCGAGCAATCGGGGTCATGGCCAAACTCATCCCGGCTCTGGCACAGAGCCCGTACAGGAACGATAAAAAATGAAAAAATCCATGCTTGCTCTGGTTCTTCCCGCACTGCTCGGCACAGGTTCCGCTCATGCGGCCGTCATCTATCAGGCTGACGATGGCTCCAACGTCGACCTCTACGGCCGTCTTGGCTTCAATATTTCCGACAAGAAGAGCGGCAATGATCAGGGTGACTTCGATGGCCGTATCGGCTTTACCGCCCGTCAGACCGTCAATGACGATGTCGCAGTGATCGGCATGGCGCAATATCAGGTCAATGCAGCCGAATACGCCAACAACGTGCAGAAGAACAGCAGCGACCTCACTGCCCGTTACGTCTGGGCCGGGATCGACGGTGGCCAGTGGGGCAAGGTGACCGGCGGGCGCGTCTCTTCCGGCCTCATCATGTTCACCGATATCGGTGATGTATTTGCCGCCTCCGATGTATCCATGGCCCGTCAGGCCAGCAAGGTGGACTCCACCGCCGTGCAGGTGTTCCGTCAGGATGGCACTCTGCAGTACCAGAACACCCTCGGCAATCTGGATCTCTCGCTCGCCTACATCCTTGGTAACGGCACCTCGGATCTTGATTACGGTTACAACGGCGCCCTGCGCTACACCTTCGATCTGGGCAATGCAGGCAAACTGGCTCCGGTCGTGGCGTATCAGCAGACCAAAGCAGCCCAGAGCAGTGGCAGCAAGGTCGATCCCAATGCCGATGAGTATCGCTTCGCAGGGATCGGTACCCGCTACTATCTCGGCCCTCTGATGTTGGGTGCCCTCTATAGCAAGGATCAGGTGACCTATCGCGATGGCCGTGCCGACAGTGAAGACAAGGTGTGGGAACTGACCGCGGTGTATGACATCAACCAGAAGTGGGCGGCCCGCGCAGGCTATCGTCACCTCGTCAACGAGGGTGGCGACCAGATGGCACTGCGCGATACTACGCTGGAGCTGCAATACAAGCTCACCCCGCGATCTTCCCTCTACAGCGCCTATGTGATCCGCAATGGTGAAGATGGTCTGGCTGGTAGCACCATCACCAGCTTTGGTGGCAGCAGCAACAGCGAGAGCTTCTACCACCTCGGCCTGCGCTACGAATTCTGATCTGGTTGCCGGCCTGCGGGCCGGCTCCTTCATGGAGTCTTATGATGGCACGATCCTCCCTGCTCTCTCCCCTACTATTATCCCCCCTGTTTGCCCTGCTGCTCAGCGTACCGGCCACGGCCGCCCGACTGGAGCTGGCCGATACCCTCACCCTGCTCGCCTCGCCACAGGGCAAACCCTCGGCCTTCACCCGGATCATTGAGCTCCCGGCGGGAGAGTCCCGACTGCTGGTCCGCTTTGACAGCCCAAGTGACCCTCGCTCCACCAACGAGAGCCAGGGACGCGTGACCTCGGCTCCTCTGCTGCTCACCCTTACAGCACCATCACAAGGGACGCTGCAACTGACCACCCCGGTGCTGACCAGCTCCTCGGCTATCCGCCAGTTTGCCGCCAGCCCGGCCCTGCTGCTGAGTGACGACAAGGGCACCTCACAACCGCTGGCACTACAAGCCCTGCCACGCAACCAGGATAGTCTGGGCACCGATTACCAGGCCCTGCTGGCAAGCCATACGCCAACAGTGAGTCCGGCCCCCATTTTCGCAACACAAGCCGCAACTACCGCTCATACAGCTTCGGCACTTACGCCGGAGCAGGCGGATGCCACCCTGCGGGAACTCTATCTGGCGGCCGATGCCAAGCGGCGTAAAGACTTTATCCGCTGGGCCCTTGACCTCTAGCAGACAACAAAAAACCACCTGTTCAGGTGGTTTTTTGTTGTACGGATGATGCTGCGGGAGAGCAGTCATCACTCCTTGTTGAGTCGGTCGATGGCATCCCGGGTACCGTCAATCAGGGCCCAGGCTCGCTCGTCTCTGCGCTGCACTAGGCCGAGGAACAGGATGTCGGTAATGGTGTTCTGGGCGGTACGGGAGGAGATGGAAGATATACGCAGTTCGTTCTCCTCCGCCACCGTATCCAGCACCATGTCGGCCATCTGGCGCAACTGGGTTTGCCGGAACGAAGTCACGGCAATCAGGGTGGCACCATTGCGCTTGGCCAGCTCGGCCGCCGCCAGCACATCACGGCTGGCGCCAGAATAGGAGATGACCAGCTGCACATCACCCGGTCCCAGGGTCTGGGCGATGGAGATCTGCACATGGCTATCCTGGGCAAACAGGGTAGTTACGCCAATTTTGAGCAACTTGTACCAGAGATCCTTGGCGGTCAGTGCAGAACCGCCAATCCCCACCAGCTGTACCCGCCCGGCGCCATCTATGGTGTCGAGTACCTGCTTCAGCAGAGCACTGTCGAGAGCCTGAGTGGTCTCGATAATAGAATTGATCTTCTCCTGCGCCAGCTTCTTGGCCATGGTCTCCAGATCATCGTCTCGCCCGATGCCATTGTAGAGATCACCGACATTGTCGGTCTTGATGGCATGCTTGCGCCCCAGATCCTCGCTGACCGCCAGCTTGAAGGCGGTGAAGCCCTTGAACCCGATCTTCTGGGTGAACTTCACTATGCTCGACTGGCTCACCTCCGCCTGCTGGGCCAGCTCCTGAGAGGAGAAGTGGGTCACCTGTTCCGGACAGGAGAGGATGTAATCGGCAATCTTGAGCTCGCTGGGGGAGAGCTGGCTCCTGATATTGGATATTTTCGACAGGGTAAGCATGGTTTCTCTCTGTTCTTGTTCTGCGTCGAGGCTTACTGGGTGCCACCCACGGTGAGCTGATCCAGTTTGAGGGTGGGTTGGCCGACACCGACCGGTACGCTCTGCCCCTCCTTGCCGCAGATGCCAACCCCACGATCCAGCGCAAGATCGCTGCCCACCATGGAGACCTGGCTCATCGCTTCGGGGCCGTTGCCGATCAGGGTTGCGCCCTTGATGGGAGCGGTGATCTTGCCATCCTCGATGAGGTAAGCCTCGGAGGCGGAGAAGACGAACTTGCCGGAGGTGATGTCCACCTGACCGCCGCCGAAGTTGGGGGCATAAATGCCCTTCTTCACCGAGGCGATGATCTCGGCCGGATCATACTGGCCCGCCAGCATGTAGGTGTTGGTCATGCGCGGCATCGGCATGGCAGCGTAGGATTCGCGGCGCCCGTTGCCGGTGAGTGGCACCCCCATCAGGCGGGCGTTCTGTTTGTCCTGCAAATACCCCTTGAGGATACCGTTCTCGATCAGCACGTTGTAGCCACCCGGTGTGCCCTCGTCATCAATGGAGACGGAGCCGCGCCGACCCGGCAGGGTGCCATCATCGACGATGGTGCAGTGCTTGGAGGCCACCTGCTCGCCGATGCGGCCAGCAAATGCGGAAGATCCCTTGCGGTTGAAATCCCCCTCCAGACCATGACCCACCGCCTCGTGCAGCAGCACGCCGGGCCAGCCGGAGCCCAACACCACCGGCATGGTGCCGGCTGGCGCGTCGATGGCTTCCAGATTGACCAGCGCCTGACGCACCGCTTCACGCACATAGCCAAAGGCGCGGCTCTCCAGTCCGTCCAGTTCGAGGAACCAGTCGTAACCAAAGCGGCCGCCGCCACCTGCACTGCCACGCTCGCGGCGATCGCCCTTCTCGGCAATCACGGTCACAGACAGCCGCACCAGCGGGCGAATATCGGCAGCCAGGGTACCGTCTGTCGCAGCAACCAGCACCTCTTCGTAGACGCCGCTGATGGAGGCCATCACCTGATTGATGGCGGGGTCCAGACTTCTGGCGAACTTGTCCATCTGCTCCAGTAGGGCGATCTTCTGGTGCTTGTCGAGGGTCTGCAGCGGATCCATGGCCGGATAGAGCAGGTTCGCTTCGGTGCGAGTCCACGCCTTCACCTTGCCGTGAGCACCTGCTGCGGCGATGCCGCGAGCGGCAGTCACCGACTGTTGCAACGCCAGCAGGCTCAGCTCGTCCGAGTAGGCGAAACCGGTCTTCTCGCCGCTGACGGCGCGCACCCCGACCCCCTGATCGATGTTGTAGCTGCCATCCTTGACGATGCCATCTTCCAGCATCCAGGACTCGTGCCAGCTGCGCTGGAAATAGAGATCGCCGAACTCCACCTGATGGCTCATCAGGCTGCAGAGCAGCTGCTGCAGGCGCCCTTCGTCGAGGTCGTTCGGGGCCAACAGGGAGGCACTAACCTGGCTCAATAGACTCAATCTTCTTCTCCACTCTCGTAACGAGCTGTTTTAAATCGTCTTGCCGACGGGTTGGCAACAAGCCACACCATCACAACAAACGGGCATGCTCCAGCACGGGCAAACGGCTGCGTTTCAATTTTTCACCACACCATCAGAGCAAACGGGCGTGTTGCAGCACTGGCATGGTGCGTTTCAATTCGTCGATAAGCCCGGGCTCCATCTTCGCCAGCACTGTGCCGCGCCCGGACTCTTTGCTGGCCAGCACCCGGCCCCAGGGGTCGATCACCATGCTGTGGCCCCAGGTCTGGCGCCCCGTTTCGTGAGTGCCGCCCTGATTGGCCGCGACTACGTAGCACTGGTTTTCGATGGCGCGAGCCCGCAGCAGCGGCTCCCAGTGCGCCTCGCCTGTCACGGCGGTAAAGGCGGCAGGCACCAGCAGCACGCGGGCACCGGCACGGGCCAACTGGCGGTAGAGCTCGGGAAAGCGCAAATCATAACAGATCGAGAGGCCGAGGGGACCAAAGGGGGAGTCCACCAGCACGCAGTCCTGACCAGCACTGAAAGTTTCCGACTCCCGATAGCGACCGTGATTGTCCGCCACATCCACGTCGAACAGGTGGATCTTGTGGTAGTGGCCCCTAAGCTCACCACTTGGGTCAAACACCAGCGAGCTGGTGTGGATATGGTCAGAACCTGCGATGGTGGTCGGCATAGCCCCAGCCACCAGCCAGATGCCATAATCGCGGGCCCATTCGGCCAGTTGTTGTTGAATGGGCGTTGCTCCGCTCAGAGTGGCGCTGGGATCGGAGCCGATTGCCTCGGCACCATCCAGATAGCCCTGTCGTTCGCCAAACAGGGCAAAGTTCTCCGGCAGCAGCACCAGCAGCGGCCGCTCTTTTGGCAAGGCTGCCAGCTCGGCGGCGATCTGCTCCCGGTTATCCTGCCAGTGACGGCCAGATACCAGCTGTATTGCGGCTAACCACATGACGTTCTCCTTGTCGCTTGGGCCATCAGACGGTGACAGCATCCCCCGCCTGCAGGGTGTAATCCAGCACTATGATGCGCTCCAGCACCGGGCGGAAGATGGCCTTGAGGGCATCGTGATCCGGATGGGGCAGATAGCGCTGGCGGGCTGCTTCGTCGGCGAAGGTCATCAGCACGCTGTGGGTAAAGCCATCATCCCTCCCCTCCGGGCTGTCATTCTCCCCCCACTCCATGGCGGTCACGCCGCTGACCTGATGGGGAATGGCGAGAAAGGCGGTACGCACCGCATCTATCTGGGCAGGCTGGGTGCCCGGCTTGAAGGCGATCAGCAGGATATGTCGGATCATGGCTCACTCCTTGTGATGGTGCCGGGCCGCTCGTTCAGCGCTGAGCGGGCCCCGCGTGTTTAGGGCTCAGCAGGAAAGGGGTCACCTCTTGGGTCGGCAGGCCGGGGGCAACGGCGTCAACCGCCTCTTTCTGCTGCTGGTTGAGCTTGATGCGCGCGCGATCTCGTCCCGCCTCGATCAGCTTGGGTGCGTCGAGCGGGCCCGAGATGCGAAAATCGATGCGGGTCACCACATCCACCACCGGCTCCAGCAGTTTGGAGAGGGCCAGCACATAGAGACCCGTGATCGGCGTGATGGAAAAGGCCGCCACCACCGGCAGGGTGCCACCCAGATTCGGGGAAAAGCTCAGCTCGTAGTCGAGCCGCCAGCGCACCAAATCGGCGATCCCCTCGCCGCGCAGATTGCCTGCCGCCCCCTTCATATAGAAATCATTGTTGCTGACCTGCCCCTGCTTGATGGTGGCAGAAGCAGACATGGATTCGAAGTAGAAACCCTTGTCGAACACATCGCGAAAATCGAGGCGCAGCTTGCGCAGCAGGGAGTCGAGACTGAGCAGGGAGAGCAGCCGTGCTCCCTTGTCGTTGACCTCGCGCAGGGTGCCGCCCTCCAGCTGATAGTTGGCACTGCCCCCCAGAGTCGGCAGGCTCGGGCGATAGGGCACATCCTGCCAGTTCAGATCAAAAGCGAGGGAGCCGGGGGCATCGCCGATGGGGGAGGTGTAGCCGAGCCGCTTGAGCAGCAGCTCGCTGTTGTTGCTAGTCAGCTTGCCACGGGCGCGGGTCTCCATCCGATTGCCATCGGCCAGCCAGTCGACGCTGCCGGTGAGCTGACTACCTGCCAGCCGCATATCCAGTCCCTTGAGGGTCACCTTGTTGGCGCCGGGCACCAGCTCCCCTTTCACTTCGCCGAGCGGCAATGCGCCAAAGCGGCAATCGACGCAGCTGAATGTCAGCCAGGGGATGGAGGCCATGATGGCGTTATCCTGCCTGGCATCGGGATCCGGACTGAGATCCGAACTCTTGCCGGACCAGAAGATGCGGGCAAACTTGGCGTCTACCGGGCGATTGGCTACTGCGGGCTGGCGGATCACCCCCATCACGTCGGGGCTGTCGATCATCACCTCGGTCGCCTGATTGGTCGGCCCCACGGTGAAACGTACCGCCTTGAGGGTGGCACTGCCGATATAGGCGCGAGCCAGCTGCCCATCCACCCACCACTCCTGCGGCAAGAAGGCCGGTCCAACCACCGCATTGCCGGTCTGGTTCTGCGCTGGCAGCCACTGCTTGAGTCGTGCCAGCCAGCTGCCAACGTCAGCCTCCTGCTGGTTGATGGCAAGCAGCATGGGGGCATCGCGCAGCACCCGGGCACCCGGCTGTCCCACATCGACCCGCACCCGGCTGAGATAAGGCACCCCTTCGCCGTAAACCAGTCGGGTCTGCATATCCACATCAGCCCCAAGCACGGCGCGAATGTCGGCGCTGCCATCCCGGCCACGGGCGATCACCTTGAGCGGCAGCCGGCTGGCGCTGCTCTTGGCCAGCGGCAGCGGCAGATCCAGCCCCATCCCCTGCAGGTTGGAGTCGAGCGCCAGCTGGAAGCTGAATGGCTTGCTCTCGGGCAAGGTCAACCCGAGCTTGCCGCCCCAGTTGCTGCGGCCGTTGAGGATACCGTACGAGGAGATGGCGGCGGGTTGGCGGCGGCTATCCCACTGCCCCTTGAAATCGAGGTCGACCTGATAGTGATCCGGATGCTGGCGCCCCTGATAGTCGAGGGTCAGCGGCTGGTTCCACAAACTCGCCTTGAGGTTACTGAAACGGGTCTGTTCGTTGTCATATTCGAGGCGCCCCTCGACCTTCTCCAGCGGCAGATCCAGACTGGCGACCCGCACCTTGTTGTTGCTGAAGGTGGCATCGCCACTCGCCTTCACCTCGCTCTCGCCATCGAGAGGAATATCGAGCTTGACCGATCCTGCCATCGGGCCGCGGATCTCGATCTCCCGCAGCGCCTGACCTACCGAACTGCCCAGCGGGGAGTCCTGCAGGTAGTCGCTGATGGCCTTGCCCTCCCCCTGCACCTTGGCATCCACATAGAGGTGGGCGCCGGGGGAGAGATCCGGGATCCAGGCATGCACCGAGTCGGAGCTCGCCTTGCCGAGTTTGGTGGATCGGCTGCGCATATCGAGACCGGCATTCTGGAACAAGAGATCGATCTGCAGATCGGTAAGCGGTTGCCAACCGGGGAAGAACTCGTAGGTGGCCTGCTCCAGCGGCACCGCCACCTGGAAGATGCCCTTGCCATTGTCGTAGGGGAAATCCCGAAACTCCCCATACCAGAGCAGGTCGGCCCCCTTGGCCTTGCCTCCCTTGATGGCGCCACTCAGGTAATCCACCAGCCCCTTGTCCATCGCCTGCAGCGGGAAGTAGCGATCCGCATGGCCCGCATTCTTCACATCGATGCGGCCGGTCAGGGCGAGGAAAGGGTGCTCGAACAGATCGAGGCGGAAACGGCTGGCCAGGGTCAGATCCGGGTTATCCAGCGCGATATCCTGCCCGTAGAGCACCCAGCCCTGTTCCTCGCGCCACCAGTCGAGGCGGGCCGAGAAGTTGTCGACCGGGATCGGCATCTTGAAGTGACGGGCGGGATCCACCTTGTCATTCGCCAGCGCCAATCTGGCGCTACCGCCGGTCGGGGTAAGCCAGAACTCGCCGTTGAGATCCTGCATTCCGGGTATATCTTGCCAGGCCTTGAGGCGCACCTTGCTGAAGCGGCCACTGAAGGAGAGATCCTGCCAGTCGGCATTGGCCAGCAGCGTCAGATCCTGCACCGCCCCCTGCGGATTGGTCTGGCGCAGGGTCTCGCAGAGTGTGGGGTAGAGCGCCGAGACCAGCTGACTGATCTGGGTGATCTTGTCGAACTCAATACTGGGCAGATAGCCCTGCACCCGATCCCCGATCCGTTCCAGTTGCAAGCGGCTCTGCAACCAGGGTTTGCCATCCAGCTTGAAGGTGACGTTGTGGCTAGCCAGTTGCCAGTCAGTGCCGTCACGGCGCAGCTGGATCTTGCCACCATCGAGACCGAAGCGGTGCATCTCCCCTTTCTTGGGATCCTTCCAGATCAGGTAGTTGTTGCCAAACGCCAGCAGGGTATTGCCCAGCTTGCCACTGTCAAACTCGCTCCAGAGCTGGAAGTCGAGCTGACCGGCAACCTTGGGTTCGCCCGCATGGATCCTGGCGAGGGTCGGGGTAATATCGAGCTGGCGGGCACCCAGATAGAGCTGCCCCTTGAGGCGATCGAGCCGATCTTGTGGCGTATCTACATCGAGTATCAGGTCCAGGGTGCTCTCGCCTACCCCGTTGATGAGATAGGCCTTACCGACCCCCTGATGGCGCTTGCCACGATTCTGCCAGCGCAGTTGGGCAATATCGAGTGCTCGCATGTCGCCCAGTGCGGTGGTGACATTGAGCCGGGTGTTATGGATGTCAAAGGTGGAGAGCTGGGTCAGCAGAAAGCGCAGCAGGGCGCCCTGCTGGGGATCGCCGGAAGGGCTGTCGTCAGCCGGTTGGCGCAAGTCGAGGGTGATATCGCCATCGCTGAGGATCAGCTCGCCAAACACCGGCTTTAGCTCGTTAATAGTGCGCCAGAAGTCGAGATGCACCCAGGCCTTGCCGAGCTTGACGGTATAGCGTTTGGAGTCGGGGGCAACGGCGAGCTGTTGCAGTTCGAGGGCCGGGCCTGACTGTGTCCAGCTCAGTCCAATTTGATCGACGCTGACCTTGATTTGCGAATCGCCGAGCAGAGTGTGGATAAGGCTCTCTCGATACTGATTCAGCAAAGGGCCCCCGACCCGCACCAGGGTGACCAGCATGGCCAGCAGTACGAACAGGACCCCCAGGGCTAACCAGCCCCGACTCAGCCAGCGATAGACCAATTACATCATCACCACGTCGAACTGCTCCTGGCCGCAGAGAGGCTCGCTCACCACCCGCACCTGCTTGCCGATAAACACTTCCAGCTCCGCAAGACTGTGGGACTCCTCGCCATGGAGATAGTCGGCTACGGCAGGGGCTGCGTAGACGGTGAACTGATCTGCATCGTAGGCACGGTTGACCCGGATGATCTCCCGCAGGATCTCGAAGCAGACCGACTCCACCGTCTTGACCCGGCCGCGTCCCTTGCACTCGGGGCACTCGGAGCAGAGCACATGCTCCAGACTCTCTCGGGTGCGCTTGCGGGTCATCTCCACCAGGCCCAGCTGGGAGAAACCGTTGACGTTGGTCTTGGCGCGATCCTTGGACAGCGCCTGCTCCAGACTGTGCAGCACCCGGCGGCGGTGATCTTCCGACTGCATGTCGATGAAGTCGATGATGATGATGCCACCGAGGTTGCGCAGGCGCAGATGACGAGCGATGGCTGCCGTCGCCTCGACGTTGGTATTGAAGATGGTCTCTTCCAGATTACGATGGCCGACAAAGGCGCCGGTGTTGATATCCACCGTGGTCATGGCTTCGGTCTGGTCGATGATGAGGTAGCCGCCGGATTTCAGCTCCACCTTGCGCTCCAGCGCCCGCTGGATCTCGTTCTCCACGTCGTAGAGATCGAAGATGGGCGACTCGCCGGGGTAGTACTCCAGCTTGCTGGCCAGCTCAGGCACGTACTCTTCGGTGAAGCGCTTGAGCTGATCGAAGCTCTGGCGGGAATCAACGCGGATCTTGTCGAGCTCGGCACCGACGAAGTCGCGCACCACCCGAAAGGCCAGACTGGGATCCTCGTAGAGGATCTTGCAGGGGGGATACTTCTGCTTGCGCTCGAGGATCTTGCGCCACAGCCGTTTGAGGAAGGCAGCATCCTGCTCCAGCTCCTGCTCCCCCACCCCTTCGGCGGCGGTGCGGATGATGTAGCCACCCAGCTCATCCACATAACCGGCCACGGTGCGCTTGAGGCGTTCCCGCTCCGCTTCGGACTCGATTCGCTGGGAGACGCCGACGTGAGCGCTGCCCGGCATAAAGACCAGATAGCGGGAAGGCAAGGTGATATCGGTGGTGAGACGGGCACCCTTGGTACCCAGCGGGTCTTTCACCACCTGCACCATGATGTCCTGCCCCTGACGCACCAGCTCGGCGATGTTGCCGACCTGGAACTGCTCCTTCTCCTTCACCGCCACACACTCGGTATGGGGCACAATATCGGAGGCGTGCAAAAAGGCCGCCTTGTCCATGCCGATATCGACGAAGGCTGCCTGCATGCCAGGGAGCACCCGGCTTATCTTGCCTTTGTAGATGTTGCCGACAATGCCGCGTTTGGCCTGACGCTCTACATGCACTTCCTGCAGCAGACCGTTTTCGACCAGAGCGACCCGGGTTTCGGAGGGGGTAACGTTAACCAGCAGTTCTACCGACATAACTAACCTTGCCTGTTCCAGTTTTGAATTCTTATACAGCCAATCCGGTACAACGCGCGCAAGGAAGAACGCAGCAGAGCACAGCTGACGGAAAATTACTTGTGTTGTTCCAGATGCTGCTTGATCAATAGATCCGTCTCCAGCAGCGGCAGGCCGACCACGGCGCTGTAGCTCCCTTCGATACGGCTGACAAACTTGCCGGCAAT
This sequence comes from Aeromonas sp. 603404, assembly GCF_049171775.1. Taxonomy (NCBI): domain Bacteria; kingdom Pseudomonadati; phylum Pseudomonadota; class Gammaproteobacteria; order Aeromonadales; family Aeromonadaceae; genus Aeromonas; species Aeromonas sp. 603404. Next base: position 145,596 of record NZ_JAAKPE010000006.1, on the reverse strand, counting down.
ACCCTGAATGCCGTAGGCCCCGGCCTTGTCACAGGGCTCGCCGGTTTGCCAGTAAGCCTCGATCTCGGCCTCGTCCAGCTTGCGAAACGCCACGTTGGTGGTGACCAGTCGCACGTCACAACGCTCGGGGCTGGCCAGCGCCACCGCGGTCATCACCTGATGCACCTTGCCGGAGAGCGCCTCCAGCATATCCTTGGCATCGAGCAGATCGGACGGTTTTTCCAGCACCCTATCCCCCAGCACCACTATGGTGTCGGCCCCCAGCACCGGCAACGCTGTCGGCGCACACGCCACACCCGCCATCGCCTTGTCGCGAGCGAGACGACAGACATAATCTTGCGGCTTCTCCCCCTCTTCCCGTTGCTCCGGTACATCCAGTTTCAGCACATCAAAACGATAGCCAAGCTGGGTCAGCAGTTCGCGACGACGGGGAGAACCCGAGGCGAGATAGAGTTGCAGTTCGTTGTTTTTGCTCATATTTACCTGATATTGAAGCGGCGCCGCACTTTGCGCAACACCAGAAACACCCAGGGCCATATTAGCATCGTCGTCAACGTCGACCAAAAGTAGGCGAAGTTGAGGCTGGCCCGGCTAAACAGGTGCTCGGCCCAGAAGACCGTCAGTTTGCCCACCAGCGAGAGGCAGCCGATGATCAGCGCCTGCTGCCAGAGGGAGAAGTTGCGGATCTTCTGGAACTGGAAGGCCGCCAGATAGGTGGTAATGGCCATCGCCATGGCGCGCACGCCGAGGGTGCTGCCAAGCAGCACATCCAGCAGCAGACCGGCCACCCAGGCGGTACCGACGTTGGTCCGGTGCGGCAACGCCAGTGCCCAGTAAATGAGCACCATGGCCAGCCAGTCCGGACGGAATGGATCAAATTCAAAGGGAAGCGGCAGGATCGACAGGCTTAAAGCCAGCAGGATCGAGATCCAGATCCAGATCCTGCCACTGGCGGGTTGCAGCATCAGCGAGTGGCTCCTGCGGCGGACGCAGCGGCAGCGGGGGCCGGGCGTTCGCCATCCTTGTCATTTACCTCGGGCTTCTTGTCGGTCCACAGCAGCAGCAGATAGCGCAACCGATCCAGCTCGACCAGCGGTTTGGCCTCGATCTGGGCGAAGGGCTTGCCCTCCACATACTCGGAACGGGTCACGGTTGCCACCGGATAACCTTCCGGGAAGCGGCCACCAAGACCGGAGGTGACCAGCAGATCACCCACCTGAATATCGGTGTTGCGCGGCAGGTTGCGCAGCTCCAGCTTGTCGAGCTCGCCACTGCCGGAAGCGATGGCACGCAAATCGTTGCGCAGCACCCGCACCGGAATGCCGTGGCTGGAATCGGTGATCAGCAGGACGCGACTGGTGGTGGAGCCCACATGGAGCACCTGACCAATCACACCCTGATCGTTGATCACTGCCTGACCGTTGTAGACGCCATCCAGTGCCCCCTTGTTGATCAGCACCTGATGGCTGAAGGGGTCGGAGTCCACCGACAGCAGCTCGGCTACCATCTTGCGGGACTCTTTGTGCACCGGCGAACCGAGCAGCTCACGCAGCCGCTGGTTCTCGTGCTCCAGCTGATCCATTTTGAGCAGGCGGGCGCGCAGGGTGAACAGTTGCTGCTCCTGCTGCTTGGTCTGCTCGATGAGATCGGCGCGGGTCTGCACCTGGGTCGACATGGTGTCGAGCAGGGTGCCGGGCGCATTGGCCATGTACTGCAACGGACTGACTAACGAACTGAGGTAGACGCGGACATGGGTAAACACACCGAAGCGAGAATCCGCGACGATGGCAGCAATGGAGATGATGACGGCGAGAAACAACCGTAACTGAAGCGAAGGGCCTCTACCAAAAATGGGTTTCATGGGTCGTCAAAAAAGAGCCGGCACGCTGGCCGGCTTTGGGTCTTATTCGTAGTGGAACAGATCGCCACCGTGCATATCGATCAGCTCCAGCGCCTTGCCGCCGCCACGGGCCACACAGGTGAGGGGATCTTCGGCAACGACGACGGGGATACCGGTCTCTTCCATCAGCAGACGGTCGATATCTTTCAGCAGCGCACCACCACCGGTTAGCACCATGCCGCGCTCGGAGATGTCGGATGCCAGTTCCGGCGGAGACTGTTCCAGCGCAACCATCACGGCAGCCACGATACCGGACAGCGGCTCTTGCAGCGCTTCCAGGATCTCGTTGGAGTTGAGGGTAAAGCTGCGCGGCACACCTTCAGCCAGGTTGCGACCACGTACTTCAATCTCGCGCACCTCTTCGCCCGGGTAGGCGGAGCCGATCTCGTGCTTGATGCGCTCGGCAGTAGCTTCACCGATCAGGCTGCCGTAGTTGCGACGGACGTAGCTGATGATCGCTTCGTCAAACTTGTCGCCACCGATACGGACAGACTGGGAGTAGACCACACCGTTCAGGGAGATGATGGCCACTTCAGTGGTACCACCACCGATATCCACGACCATGGAACCGGTCGCTTCGGAGACCGGCAGGCCGGCACCGATGGCAGCGGCCATAGGCTCGTCGATCAGGTAGACCTCACGGGCACCGGCACCCAGTGCGGATTCCTTGATGGCGCGACGCTCAACCTGGGTTGAACCGCACGGTACACACACCAGCACGCGCGGGCTGGGGCGGAAATAGTTGTTGTCGTGAACCTGCTTGATGAAGTGCTGCAGCATCTTCTCGGTCACGTAGAAATCGGCGATCACGCCATCTTTCATCGGGCGGATTGCGGAAATGTTGCCCGGGGTTCGGCCCAGCATCTGCTTAGCGGCATGACCGACAGCAGCGACCGATTTGGCGTTCCCGCGCTCTTGGCGAATGGCGACAACTGAGGGTTCGTTAAGGACGATCCCTTGATCTTTTACATAGATCAGGGTGTTGGCAGTTCCCAAATCGATCGACAGATCGTTGGAAAAGACGCCTCTGAGCTTTTTGAACATGGCTACGGGAAATCCTAAGAATTTGGAGGTGCAGAAAACCGGCTAACTTTACCAATGCCCACCCCAATGGGCAAGCGCTCAAACTGTCGCCAATCAATCAGGCGCGACAAAAATGCGAGTCATCACTCACTCGCACACGCTTGCAAACACTAATAAACAAGGATTTAGGGGGATGCTGTTGAGCCATTCCTCCTTTCACATCATTCAGTGCAATACTTCGCGCCGATAAATAATTCTGTCATTACCCCGGCTGGAGCCGAAAATGGCCTCACCTTGCAGGTTGCCGTCATTGGCACTCGTTGGGTCAGACAACCAGAGTGGCTGCGACGGCTGTTTTGCCAATTCGACCTTGTAGGGGATGCGCACCGAGATGTCCGGCTTGGCAAAGTGGAACAGGATCTCCCCGTCTTTCGCCAGTGCAGCCTCCCCACCCGGTGCCGAACTGCCCAACCCCAGCTTTATCTTGCGACCCGCCCCCAGCTCCAGGTCACGGCTGGCCCCATCAAAGGTGTGACTCGGGTTGAGGAAAGTGAACCCCTGATTGGCCAAAGAGAGCTGGGTACATTGATCTTCCTTGTTCAACAACCAGTTGCCCGCTTCGTAATATTGCATCTGCTGCGGAATGGCCAGCGGCGCCGAGGCCAGGCCTGCCTCCGTGCCCGCCTGCAGGCGGCCGAAATAGGCTTTCATTGGCACACTGTCGATTAAACGGGCATTACAACCGCGGCCACTGCAGTTACCCACTACGGCATCATTGAAATTCGGGCTGGCAATCAGCGTTCTGTCGCCATCGTTATCCCTCATATAAAGGCCAAACAGCAAAGAGTTGTAGGGACCATCCGGTTGCGTGTCAGAGAGGCGCACAAACTCGCTGCTACCGGCAGTCAAAGTCGCCCGGCCATTTAGCCATGGCAACGGCTGCAAACTGCGCAAGCGGTTCGACAGGGATTTACCATCCTGGTTATTGGCAACCGAGATAAAAGCACTTCCCTTGGCAAAGGGCCCCGTATAATTCAGGGTCTGTACACCCGTCGTGTTACGAGCCTGCACATCCAGCGCAACGCCAAAGGGCTGGCCCATGTAGGAGAACGCATTGCAGGCCGGCACGATATCACCGCTGACCAGATTGAAGTCGGCAGGAATAAAACGCCCCACCGGCTGGCTCTGGGCTGATGGGATGGTGTAATTGAAGTAGCCATTGGCTGGTGGCGTCGCCGTCATCCGGAACACTCCCACCTCGCTCACAGTCTGGCTAAGGCTATTGACACTGTTGGTCGCTGCCACGTGGTTGTAAGTAGAAGTACCCAATACGGCATTGGAGCCGGGGCTTGGTGCCACCAAGGTGCTACCCAAGCCAATGCCACTCAGCACAAAGTTGGGCGTAGTCTGATTTCCTGCGCAGATATCCCCATCATTAGCCGACTCCCAGGCCATCGCCTTGATATCTACCTGAAACGTCTCCCCCGCTTTTTTGAATACCGGGCAACTGCTGTCACCTGCCGCGCATACCCCTTGCGGAGGGGTAATGCACAAGCCCACCGGACGCGCTACAAACTGATCCGCGCCGAGCATCACCAGACCGGCTTCACTGCCGGTACCATCATAACGGGCATCCAGTTGCACCTTGCCCGCGTCCGGGTACTTAACCGTTATGGTCGACTGCCCCTGAGCATCGAATGCGAGGGAGAGCGGCGTTGCAGCGCCCTGACTGGCACCAATCGTACTGCTGTTGACGCTCATCTGGCTGTTATAGGGGTTACTGGTGGGGGTGATATAGCTACCCCAGAACTTGACGCTCTTGCTCTGGTTGGCAAACCCCGGCACGCACTGCCTGGTCACGTCGCTCTTCTTGACCGCCTTGATGGTCACCGTCTGCGGCTGGTTCGAGTAGGTGTCGGGCACGTCGAAGATAAATCCGCTGTCGGCAAAGGTGAGCGTACAGGCAGCCGCACTCTTGGCGCCACCGCCAACCCGGCACAGGGTGGTACTCAACGGTTTGGTCGAGGGCGTCGAGCCGCTGACCCCGACGGTCACCGTACCGGCGGTATTCTGTCGCAGCGCCAGCGTGGTGGTTCCTCCGCTGAAGCTCACTTGATTGCCTCCCACCCAACCACCGCTGCTACTCGTTACGGGTTGCAGGGTGGCAGTCACGGGCTCGGTCACCAACAGGCTGCAGTCGGCATTGGCACAGGCCCGAATGGTCAGGGTTTCAGGGTTGCAGGTCAGCGCATTGCCGCTGTGATCGAATTCGAAATGATCGATCTGGGTGCCCACTGGACTGGAACGCAGCGCACAGATCCGCACGTTATCGATCTCGTGGAAGTTGGTCACCGACCCGGTGGACCCAGTCAATGACAGCAGGAAGTTGCCCGGTACTGTCGCTTGGCCGGTCTGGCTCGTCATGTTGATTGGACCAACGAGCGTACGAAACCCGTCACCGCTATCCCGTTCGACGGTGGCCACCGAGTTGCCCGCCGTGCGAGAGTCGACCGTAATGCGATAGCGGTGGGGGCGATTGCTGTTGGTACCGCTGTCGACGGTCGGGTTGAGATTGCTGGCGGTTCCGGCCAGGTAGCGGTAACCGGAGGTACCGGAGCCGGATCCGCGAATAGATACGGCCTGCGGTCGGGAGCCGATATTATAAGACCCCCCCTCATTGGCGTAGTTGCCGTATTCGTCGATCCCGACACCAAGCCAGCCGCCCGCAAAACCACTGATCCCGGTCTTGAAACCGTATCCTAGGGGGCCACCAAACGCACCTGGTTGTGGCGTCAGGGTGGCATCCGAGAGCACCACCGCCATGCCATCCGCCCCGCTTGTGCCGGAAGTCTTGTAGGCGTATTGATCGAACTCGACCGTCACCAGGTTACCAGCCCCGGGGAAGAGGCGCTGGAAAGTGGCCGACGTGGCCTGGTTGGTGACGTTCTGGGTGAGACGCAGGCGACCATTCTGCACCGATGGCAATGTGCTGTTGTTGCGCTGAGCCACGACCCAACTGTCGGGGTTGATCTGGCTGCTTTCGAAACCGTCGACAAAACAGGTCAGCATCGGCGGAAGTACCGCTTCATTGATGCTGGACTGGGCATCCATGGCCAGATAGCGGGCCGTCACCCTGCCATAGACGGTGGCATTATTGTTCATGGTGAGCTTCCCATCGGCATAGAGATAACCATAAAACGTGGTGCGGTTGTCGATCACCATGTCGTTATAGTTAACCCAGATGAGACTGCCCTGATTATTGGCATTGATATTGACCGTATTGACCAGCTTGACATCCTGATTGACGAAAATCCGGGTGGTGCCACTGCCTGAGAGACGGATGGTACCGCTGTCCAGAATCAGCTTGTCGATGAAGTAATCCCCCTCCCCCAGCACCAGGATCGCGTTGTTGCGCACTGTCAGCGTCTTGATCAGGTAGGTGCTGCGGCTGGGGAACGTCATAGTGCAGTTTTCTACCGTCATCGCACCATAAGAGGTACTGGAAGCCGTTTGCGCACCGAACGAACAGAGCTGGGTCGAATTGGAGGTGATGGCGGGAAAAGCATTATTCCCGCTCAGGGACAGCCCGCGGATATCTTTGCCAGTAACGCTACAAACCATGTAGCCGCCAGTACCATCATCGCAGCGCGGCGTATTGTTCTGATCCGGCTGGATGGAGCAGAAGTTGAGAGGCAAACCGCCGGAACCGTTGATCTTGGCGTTGTTGAGTTGGCTAAGCTGGTAGCCGCTAATCTGATGGCAAACGTTATTGTTGTTGCCATGATGCCCTTGCACCACATCCGGAAAGAGCGTGCCTGTGTCGATAGGGTCGAAGGCCCAGACATGGCCAGTAAAGAGGGCAAGCGCCCATACCCATTTCATTGTCCGCCTCCGTCATACGCTTCAAGCATCAGAGTTCTGCTCACGGCAAAATCGGGACTCGCACTATCCAGTTCAGAGGAACCACAGGTTCCGACACTCTCGAGACGATAGCCATTAGTCACGGCACCGTTATAGGTCACCGGAACCTGAGTGCAACGCACAGCAACTTGGCACTGCACCAGACCGGTAACGCCGGTGAACGAGGGGGTCGGGCTGATCCAGTCACAACGATCCTGGGGAGATGGCGCAGCAGGCCGGTTCGGAAACAGCTGATACAGAGCAATCTCCAGCCCGCTCTGGGCGGCCAGCAGAGCACGCACACTGCGTACCTCCACGGTATTTTTCTCGCTACTGTCGACCAGAAAACGGCCCATGGCGGCCGCCAGCAGCGCCATCACCACGATCACAAACAGGGCGATCATCAGGGCGCTACCACGCATCCGTCCTGCCGGGAGTGCATCACGGGACATTGAACACCTCGATCTTGTGGCTGAAGGTGACCGACTCCCCCTTGCGTTCGAACAAGAACCGCATGCCAAACTCCCCTTCCGCGTTGAATGCCGATGTTTCCCGATAGAAACCGCCAGCGCGGAGCGACTCTGCCATCAGCACGCCTTGCGCAGGTAAAGGAGCACCGATTGCGGCACTGGCACGAGTGAGGGTGCCCCCATCAACGCAATAACGTACCTGTTGATTGGCAAAGTAGACACGGCTACCGGGAGAGAGGCCAGCCAGACTCTCGCTATTGGTATAGCGGATCGTTTGTGCGCCGGAGACGGGCGCCAGCACATCAGCAACCCTGGCCACACAGCGGCCATATTCACAATTGCTCAGCAGCGACCCTGCACTTGGGTCAGGTACCGGGAAAACGATCATCCAGTCACCTTTGCCGACGGCTAACGGATCTGCACTCGACGGGCTGGCAGCAGAAGCCGGGGTCGCCATCACCAGCTCAAGGGTGGCCGTGCTCCCCGACATGGCACGGTTAAGCGCCAGATAGCGGCTGGAGGTGCTGATAGGCCAGAACCGCAGGCAAGCCCCCGAGTCAACCCAGGTACCATCAAGCGTCTCGATCCGCTCCGATCCCGGCACCGCATCGCGCAGTTCGCGATTAAGCCGTTCCATGGCGAAGCGGGCATCGCTCATCAACTGCTCACGACTGCTGGCATCACCATAGATCTGGCTGCCGATGCCGATAAACTGGCTGGTAAATGTCGCCATGATGCCCAGCAGCAGGATCACCATCACCAGCTCGACCAGGGTAAAGCCACTGTTACCCCCAGGTTTACGGTAAGTTCGACTAGCCGCCAGACATAATCGGAGGCCGGAAGTGGTTACAGGAGCGGACTTTCGGACAGGCAGGCAACACCCGACAGCGGAACGATTCATCAGTAGTTCCCCCGGTAGAAGGAGAAGTCGAGTACGCTCTCATCCGGCAGCTTGATCTGCAGATCAATCCGCTTGCCCACAGAACAGGGCGCGGTACAACTCTTGAAGGTGCCATCGCTAAAATCGACGGCGCTGACCGCAATCCTGACCTGATAGTTGCGATACTCCTCGCCGCTGATCCCCGCCGCCGTCTGGGTAAACCAGCTGGCATCCCGCCAGTTTCCCGCAGTATCGAAGTCATCCACATCGTTATAGGCGTAGGGAGCCGGCTCACCATCGGGGCCATAACTGCCGGAGCAGGGAGCTATGTTCACCCCCGCCACCTGCTCGCCACAACGATAACGGCCACCATTATGATCCGAATGTTCATCAAACGACTTTTGCAGGATCTCGCCGGAGAGGCGCTGGGCCAGCTGGGCGGCACGCACCTGCTGTACCGGATCCACCGCCCGGGGCGCCTGATTGATGAGTAACCCCAATATGCCGGTCAAGGCCACCGCCAGCAGCACTATGCCGACAATCAGCTCAATCAGGGTAAAGCCGCGCTTAAGGGATCTCATGGATATACCCCTCAGACTCAATCTGGATGCGGCTGGTTTCGCGACCATCACTCACCAGCAAGGTACAACCGTTGGCACAGCTGCCTAGCGGTCTGCCCATCTGATCGAAGCGGAGTACGAAGCTTCTGTTGCTGTTCAGGGAAAGCGTGATTCCGTCAGAGGCGGTCACCAGCCGACCACGGGTGCGCAGGTTATCGGTCCAACCACTGCCCAGATCATCGCTGGCGGGACACGCCGCATAAGTACGGTGGGCAAAACGGGGAGAGGCGACCACCAGCAGGGTACAGCGGTTGGCAGGCTCATGCATATTGACGGTCTGTACCAACCGCAGACGGGTCAGCAGTTCATCACGCACAGTTTGAGTTTCAACGCCGCCTTTGCCCAGCCATTTGGGCACGACAAAGGCGGCGAGAATCCCGAGTAACAGGATCACCACAACCAGTTCAATCAGGGTAAAGCCCTTGGTTGCAGGCATGGTTTTTCTCATAGGGGGAAAGAAGAAAGCGAGGCCAAAGCCTCGCTTGATAATTCAATCAGTTGCTACAACCTGTCACATCAACACTGAATGCAGCGGCTGAAGTGGCCTCATTGTATTTAACTTGGCAATTAGCGTTATTGCCAGCCGCCTTGGGCTTGAAGGTCCCTTTGGATGCAGATACTTCATCCCACCCATCTAAAGTAACGGCGTTTGCAATGGTACCTACTGTCGGATAGCCATACTTGGCATCGACGGTAGTGCCAGCAACAGAGACTGCCGAAGAAGAGTTTTCAATACCTTGGATAGCCGCCTTACTGTAAATCATCTGAGCCGCACTCTGTAGTGATGCTTTGACCCCATCAGCAGCTGCTTTACGCGCATCATCCTGCAGATTCAGGAACTTGGGTGCAGCGGTGACCGCCAGAATCCCCAGAATAATGATCACGATAACCAGTTCGATCAGGGTAAAACCCGCCTGTTTTTTCATTTCACTTTCCTCTGTCAATTGATGTTGGTAGTCACCTGACCGGACGCCGGACGGTAACTGAAACTCATGAATGCATCAGTACTGCCTTGCGGATCCTGATACTTGCCATCGCTGCCCTTACTCAAACTATTGACCAGATAGTAACGACAGACCGAATCCAGTCCATTACTGCTCACAGTGGCATAGTATTTCAGGTCATTGCCGCTACCGCGTACTTCATTGAAGTTGGCCGTAGCCTTGGGCGGGTTTTGCAGCAACCCCTCCCAAATCTTGAGACAACGCTCTGCGCTCAGATTGGCCGGATCCACATCCGGATTGCCGCTAGCCGCAGTATCCATGGGATAGCCGGGAGACAACTCGCCGTTGCTGATCTGGGCATCGGTCGGCGTGGTCAGATAGAAGCGGCTGCCGTCATAGAGCACGGTATTGAGGCTATCCTGTTTGGCGCGCCCTTCCGCTTCCCACTGGGCCCGCACTAGCGACACTCCTGTTGCAAAACCACCCGAGACGCCCTCGACGCTGGCCTTTTTCGCCTCGTCGGTTACATCCAGAAAACGGGGCAATGCTGTTACCGCCAGGATCCCCAGGATCACGATAACGATCACCAGCTCAATCAGGGAGAAGCCGGCGGTCACTCTTGTCATCCCGTTATTTGGCATTGATGGTGCCATTGGTTTCATTTTCATGCTCCCTTGGTAATGGCCGATATTATTTCATGCAGACCTAAAAAAATCATGTAGTTGGGTCATATGATTAGCCTCATTCAAGGCTTTTTAATCACTCGCCCGTCGGAAAACAGATAAACCAGCCAATAACCATCCCACCCCATCTCGCACCCGCTGCCATCGGGGCGGGCCAGAAACTGCAAGGGTGGCATGCCCCCCTCCGTCTCTCCCACCAACGCCAGCCACAACTGACGACAATTTTCTGATGGTGATTGCAGGGGCAACAGTCCGAGTGGCCAGCCACGCTCATCAAATTGCCAACCATGACCCGCGCTATGCAGGGTGTCGGGGCGCCGTTCATTCAGCCAGATCCCGTGCAAACGCTGTGCCCGCTCCGCAAATTGCTCTCCCAGCAGGGTGAGCGAAAGCTGTTGCGCCTCCTCCCGGTTGATCTGATAGCTGCGCACCAGGGTCGTGACGATCACCATCAGCAGGATTATCACGGCGATCCGCCGATATCCGGCCAGCCAGCGATCATCCTGTTGTGTCTGTCTGTTCATCCACTCCTCGACTCCCTCGCCCTATTGCCTCTTACGACGCTCATCATGCCCAGCCACTCAGGTGTGAAGATGCCGAGTTACTTGCTACGAACCACTCACATCCCGCTCGCATCATGTCCCACCATTCTGGCGTGAAGATACGGGGTTACTTGCCTCTTACGGCCCTCATCATGTCCCACATAGGCGTGAAGATACCCAGCGCCAGGATCAACACCATTACTGCCACGATCCCGATCAGGATCGGCTCGATGCGGGCGGTGAGACTCTTGAGGTCATAATCCACCTCGCGCTCGTAATACTCGGCCGCTTCGTGCAGCAGGTCATCGACCTGACCGGTCTCCTCACCCACGGCGATCATCTGCATCACCAGCGGGGTGAACAGGCCGCTGCTGCTGGCGGTGCGAAGCAGGCTCTCGCCCCGCTCGATACCGGCGCGCATATCCCGTACCCGCCCCGCCATATAGGCGTTATCCACCGCATCGGCCACCAGGGTCAGCGCGGTGTTCAGCGGCACCCCTGCCTTGAGCATCATGGAAAAACTGCGGGCAAAACGGGCCAGCAGGGAGCGCTCTATGATGGTGCCGACGATCGGCAACTTGAGCTGCCAGCGGTGCCAGGTCAGCTTGCCCTTGGTGGTGGCGACCCAGCGGCGCCAACCGAACACCATCCCCGCCAGAATAGCGAGCAGCAGCCACCAGTAGTTGACAAAAAAGTGCGAGGTGGCGAGCAGAATGCGGGTCGCCAGCGGCAACTCCACCCCGAATTTGGCGAACATGCCGGCAAACACCGGGATCACCATGATATTGAGGATCACCATGGCGATACCGATGGCGATCATCACGAAGCTGGGGTAGCGCATCGCGGTCTTGATCCGCTTGCGAGTCTCCAGCTCCAGCTCGAAATAGTTGGCGAGCTGCAAAAAGGACTCTTCCAGCTGACCTGTGTTCTCACCCACATGGATGATGGCGACGAACAGGCTGCTGAATACCTTGGGGTGCGCCTGCATCGAGCTGGAGAGCGGGCGACCGTTGCCAAGATCTTCCCCCAGCGAGTGAAGCGCCCGCTTGAGCGGCTTGCTGTGGGTACTCTCCTCCAACCCGGCGATGGCACGCAGGATCGGGATCCCGGCCCGGGTCAGGGCATACATCTGGCGGCTGAAGATCACCAGCTCATCCAGCTTGACGCCACCTTCCAGCAACAGTGACCAGTCGATGGCGGCGGACTTGGCCTTGCCCGGTTTGAGCTCGGTGGGCATCACACCACGGCGCATCAGCTGCTCGGCGGCCGCCATCTCGTTGGCCGCTTCGACCACGCCACTGGTGGCGTTGCCCTGGCTGTCACGCCCCTTGTAAGCAAAGTTAGCCATCGCTTACCCCAAATCCTCGGCCAGTCGCAACACCTCATCCACCGAGGTGATCCCCTGACGGGCATAATCGAGGGCAGTGAGGGCCAGCGGCCGGTAGTGTTCGTGTTGACGGGCCGCCTTGGCGAACCCTTCCGCATCGTTGCGGCGCAGGGCATCCATCATCGGCTGATCCAGCTCCAGTAGCTCGTAGACCCCGATCCGGCCGGAATAACCGGTAAAGTTGCAGCTCTGGCAACCCCGGCCCTTGTGATAGGTATGCTGGCCAGGCGCCTCGCCGGAAAGCACGGTGAGCCAGGTGGCCTGCCCTTCGTCGGGCGCCTTCTCCTCGACGCAGTGCTCACATACCCGCCGCACCAGCCGCTGGGCGACCACAGCCCGCAGGGCACTCGCCACCAGATAGCCGGGCGCCCCCATGTCGATAAGGCGCAAGGCACTGGTCACCGCATCGTTGGTGTGCAGGGTGGTCAGCACCAGGTGACCGGTGATGGCGCCACGCAGGCCGATCTCCACCGTCTCGTTGTCACGCATCTCACCCACCAGCAGGATGTCCGGATCCTGACGCAGGGTAGAACGCAACACGTGGGAAAAGGTGAGACCGATCTTGGGATTGACCTGCACCTGGCTGATACGGGGCAAACGATACTCCACCGGATCTTCGACCGTGATGATCTTGTTGCTGGACTGGTTGAGCTCGGAGAGAGCGCCATAGAGGGTGGTGGTCTTGCCGCTACCGGTGGGGCCGGTCACCAGGATCATGCCGTGCGGGCGTTTGAGCTGACGACGGAAACGGGTCAGGATCTCCGGCGGCATGCCGGTCTCGGTCAGCGACAGGATGCCGGAGGATTGATCCAGCAGACGCATCACCACAGACTCGCCATACTGCACCGGCATGGTGGACATCCGCACATCCACATCACGGCCGCGCACCTTCATGTTGAAACGGCCATCCTGCGGCAAGCGCTTCTCGGAGATATCGAGCCCGGCCACCAGCTTGAGACGCAGCACCAGCGCCTGGGCGATGCGCACCTCGTTGAGGATATTCTCGTGGAGGATGCCGTCGATCCGCTGGCGAATGCGCAGCACCTTCTCGTCCGGCTCGATGTGGATATCCGACGCTCCCACCTGCACCGCATCCTCGAACAGGGAGCGCAGCAGCTTGGCCACCGTCGCCTCCCCCTCGTCATTGGCCCCCAGATTACCTGAACCCAACTCGAAGCCGGAGTCCTGATACTCCTCCTGCAGCTGTTCGGCGAAGCTCTCAATCTCGCGGGTGCGGCGATAGAGGCGGTCAAAATAGTCCAGCAACTGCCCTTCCCGCGCGACCGCCAGCACCATCTCCCGCGGGCTCAGCAAGGCAGCAATGGCATCCAGCGCACTCAAGTCCGCCGGATCCGACATGGCTACCGTCACCTTGTCGTCGGTAAGGTTGACCGCCAGCGCCCGATAACGGCGCGCCTGCACTTCGGGCAGCAGCGGCACCGCGGCGGCATCGATGGTGAGGTTATTGAGATCGAAGAAGGGTACATCCAGCTGGCGAGCGAGGAACTGCAGCAGCTGTACCTCGCTGATAAAGCCGAGGTCAATCAGAGTGGTGCCCAGTTTGCGTCCGGTCTGACGCTGCTGCTGCAGGGCAAGCTGCAACTGATCATCAGAGATGATCTGCTCCTGAACCAGCAGGTCGCCGAGGCGCATTTTCAGTCTGGGTTGTGCCATGTTTGCTCCGATATCTGTTACTTCACACCCGTTGCCGCATCCGATGAGGCTTCGCTCATCGAATCTGCGTTTATCAAGGGGTTAGTTGGCCAATTCGTTGTTCCAGCCAGTTGGTCGACGCCTCGCCGAGATTGCCGTGCAGCAGGGCGTTGCGATAGGCATCGAGTGCCCGCTGGCTGTGCCCCTGACCATCCTCGGCGACACCGAGACCAAGCCACCAGCGGCCCTGATCCGGCTGCTGGCGCAGCAGCTTCACATAGAGCGCCGCCGCATCGGCATTTTGACCCAGCTCCTGGGTCAGACCCGCCCAAGTGGCGTAATAGTCCAGGTTGCTGGCAAGATCAGGTTGATAACCGGACAACCAGCCAAGCGCCTGCTGTTGCTGCCCCTCGTTGATGGCAAGACGGGCCAGCAGCAGACGAAAATCGGCCTGTTGGGGATCGAGCCGGATCCCCTCCTCCAGCAGCTGGCGCGCCTCGGTCAGGCGCCCCTCGCCGTAGAGCAACCCCGCCAGTTGCTCGCGCGCCCCCTGGTTATAGGGGTCGTGGGCCAGCACCTGATAGTAGTTGTCCTGCGCATCCCGCAGGCTTCCCTTGGCCATGGCGGTCGTCGCCTTGCGCTCCGCCAGTGCCGCCAGCTCCTTGGCCGACAGCTCGACCGTCTCGATCTTCAATATGCCCGGTTTACGCGGGGCGCTGGCGACAGCCTGCTGCTCTGCCGCCAGTTCGGCGTAGAGCTCGGGCTGCAGCTCTTCATCGGTCGGCTCCGAATCGTCAACATCGCTGGAGGCATCAAAGGGGGCACCATCGGCCATCTCTCCCTCTACCTGCCCGCCAGCGGTATCAGCCACTCTCTCATCCCCACCCGGCAACGGCAGCGCAGCGGCCACTGCGACCGGCTCGGGCGGATTGACTGGCTCGGCGGCCCGTGTCACCACATCGGGAACCACCACTTCGCTGGCGGCGACGACAGGGTGTGTCTGCTGCCAGTAGATCCAGGTGCGCCAACCGAGGATCCCCAATGCCAGACCACAGATCAGGGTCAGCAGCAACATCCACCACCCCTGCTGGCGCGCAGGGGCAATATAGACGGCAGTTCCCTCGGCGCCTTGCTGGCGCCGATCCAGATCTTTCAGCATCTGGTTGATAACGCTCATGGCCAGACTCCATAAGCCAGGGCGCACCCCAGCAACAGTAACAGTAACAGGGGCCACCAGCGCAATGGCGCAAAGCGGCTGGCATCGTCGGTATCGCGAATGGCGAGCCTCACCAGACGGCTATCGATCCGGCGCCTCCCCTGACCGTAGGCCAGCATCAGGCACTTGTGCGCCAGGATGTTGATAAGTCTCGGGATCCCTCGCGAGGCCCGCCACAGCATCCGCATGGCGCGGCCGGCAAACAGTGGTGCCCCGCGGTAGCCGGAGACCTGCAATCTGTGCTCCAGATAGGCGCGGGTCTCGTCAAAGCGCAGCGGGCGCAGGCAGTATGAAAAGCCGATCCGCTGGCGCAGTTGGCGCAGGTGGGGCCTGGCCAGTCTGATATCCAGCTCCGGCTGGCCGAACAGCACAATCTGCAGCAGCTTGCTCGATTCGGTCTCGAGATTGCCAAACAGGCGAATCGCCTCCAGAGTCTCGTCAGGCAGCGCCTGGGCCTCATCGATCAGCACCACCACCCGACTGCCCTGCTGGTGCAGGCTGATCAGGTGACGATGGATGCGATCGGTAAGATCCAGCTCACTCTGCTCCCGCACCGACAACCCCAGTTCCAGCGCCAGCGCTGTGCGCAGCTCGGCCGGGCTGAGGTGGGGATTGGGCAACCAGGCGAGCCGCACCGGGAACTCTTCCGAGCCCAGCTCGCTCAGCAGTTTTCGGCAGAGCAGGGTCTTGCCGGTACCCACCTCGCCGGTCACCTTGATAAATCCCTCCCCTTGCGCCAGCGCCCAATTGAGCACCTGTTGCGCCTCCTCGTGAGGGGGCAGGCCGTAGTAGAAGCCGGTATTGGGGGTGAGGCCGAACGGCGCCTCCTGCAGGCCGAAGTGGCTCAGGTACATGGGCGCTCACCAGCCAGTACGGGGAACCTGCGACCGCGAGCCTCGGCCCGCAGTACGGCGGAATGGAAAGATGCCAATCGCCAGCTCATGGCTTACCCCTTCGCCGGATACCACTTGTCGAGCAGATCTGCGGAACGCTGCAGCTCGTTTTGCCAGGTATCTTTCTCCACCACGGTCGGTTTGAGCATGATCACCAGCTCCACCTTCTTGGTGCTCTCGCGACGATTGGTAAAGGCTTCGCCCACCCAGGGAATATCTCCCAGCAGCGGCACCTTGCTGACGATCTCCTGCTTGTCGGTCTTCATCAGACCACCGATGACGATAATGTCGCCGTTATTGGCCTGCACCACGGTATCGGACTCGCGGATCGAGCTCTTGGCGAGCGGCAGCTCCAGCGGTTTGGCGGTACCGACGTTGATGGTCTTCTTCTGCTCTTCTGTGTCGATAACGGAAGGGTGGATATGGAGCAGCACCTTGCCCTCTTCATCGATTTGCGGCGTTACGTCCAGCGCAATACCGGAGAAGAAGGGGGTCAGCTCCACATTGGGGGTCACGATAGGTTCGGCCGTGCCGGTCGAGGTCACCGTAGTGGTCGAGGCATTGGTGACGAAATATTCGTCCGTCCCCACCTTGATCACCGCCTTCTGGTTGTTGGTCGCAGTGACCCTCGGGCTGGAGAGGGTATTCACATCGCCCTGGGTCTTGAGCAGGTTGACCGCCACCTCGAAGTTGCCATCAGAGATCGTGAAACCGGCGCCGCCGCCCAGCGCACTGAAGATCTGGTTGGGGGTGGTGGGCAGCTGGGTCTTGGCAAGTGACTGGCCGCCGGTAATACCCTTGCCGCCATCCCAACTGGCGGAGAGACCGCTCCAGTCAACCCCCTGCTCATACCCTTCGTTGAGGGCGACTTCGATGATCCGCGCCTCCAGCACCACCTGGCGCTTGAGGTGACTCTCGGATTGATTGAGGAATTCACGTACCGCCTTGAGCTCCTTCGGATAGGCGCGAATAGTGACCAGACCCGCCTGCGGGCTGGTAATCACGGCGCGACCATCACCCGTGCCAATCAGGGTCTGCAGGGAGTCGCGCAGATCGGTCCAGTAGTCGCTGTTGGTGTCAGTCTCGATCCGGGTACCGTTGCTGTTGTCACCGCTCGAGTTGTTGCTGGAGGAGCTGTTGCTGCCGCTGTTGTTGGACGCGCTGTCGAAACTGCTGTTATTGCTGCCATTGTTGTTGTCATTGGCAGTCACCCCGCCGGTGCTGACCGAGGTGCGGGATAGGCCACGGCGGGACATCATCAGATAGTTGACCGGAATGGTTTCGGTGCGCAGACCCGCCGGATAGATGTGGAAGACATTGCCCTTGCGCTGCACGTCGAAGCCATACATGTCACCTACCACCGCCAGCACCTCCGGCAGGGTCACATCCTTGAGCTCGACCGAGACCAGCCCGGCCACCCCGGGATGAACCGCCACGCTGTAGCGGGAGCCCTTGAACAGGGAACCGAAAAACTCCACCGCCTCCACGTCGTGAGCCGCGATGCGCAGCCGCTTCTCCGGCATGCCGACCGGCATCTGCGGCCGGTTCAGCTGCAGCAATTCACTCTGCACCGATTTGGGCAAGGCGGTCAGCGGGGCAGCCTGCTTCTGCTGTTCGTTCATGGCCTGTTTGAGAGCATCCTTGGCCTGGGTCGGCTCGGGGTGCTGATACGTGGTACAGCCTGCGGCCATCATGGCCATGGTGATCAGACAGAGACGGTGTTTTTTCATGTAATTAGAGCACCCTGACTTGCAATTAAACTCGATAAAGCCGCTCCACCTCTCGAAAGGCAAGCACGACTCAAACCCGGATCTTGCTGGCAAAGAGTGTGACCGCGTGGCGTTTGCCCGCCTTTTCCAGCACCACGGCATCTGCCGTGATGGCCACCAGCGTATAGCCATCCACCTGTTGCCCGACCCGATAACTCTTGCCATTGAGCACCGCCAGCGCCGGGCCATTGCCCAGCACCACACTCTGCAGCTTCGGTAAACCGGTGTTGCTCTCGCCGGTCGCACGGGCGCCAATCGCCACATCCGCCAGCGGTGCGGTGGGATCCTGCAATACCTCGACCTGCTCCGCCTTTACCAGCACGCTGAACAGGCAACAGCACAACGCAAGCACTCTAGCCACGGATAAACTCCTTGCTGGTACTCAGGGTGTAGATCTCCATCTCCACCACCGCGCCGGGATAGGATTTGACCCGGTAGTCGAACTGCTTCCAGTAGAAGTGGCGCGGCAAGGCTTCCAGCGCTTTGAGATATTGATAAACATCGAAATAGCCGCCTTCAAGCTGAAGCCGGATACCATGTTTGTAGAGATTGACCTTCTGTTCTCCCGCCATCAGCGGGGTCGGCTCCAGCGAACTGAGCGCCAGCATGTGAAGGTTGGCGGAGCGGGAGAGCAGCGCCTCCAGCACCTGCGGCATCTCGTGCGCCGGGATCAGATCGACGGTCTGGGCCTTCAGCTCATCGTCGATCCGGGCCAGATCCGCTTCGACCTGCGCCAGCTGGTCGCGAACGCCCTGATTGGGATCCCGCTTGAGCCGAGCCTGTTTGCCGAGGTTCTCCAGCTCCATGATTTCGAGGTCGCGCTCGGCGGCGCTCAGGGCCATGCGATCCTGCTGCAGGCGGGTATCGGCGCCATCGAGCCAACCGTAGATGCTGCCAGCGCCCAGCAAAACCAGACCGGTAAGCAGGATCAACACCCGCTCCCGCTGGCTCAACCGGGCGATACGCTGGCCCCACGCCTGCCATTGTGCTTTCAGGTTCATCAGGGTTTCTCCCGCGCGATGCCGCTCAACTGGAAGGTCAGACGACCCTCCTCGTCACGGCCGAGGGTCAGTTCACCAAACTCCTTGCCTACCAGACTCGGGGTCTGCTTGAAGCGGTTGACCCAGGCCGGCACATCCTGACTGCGTCCGGCAAAACCGGAGAGGTTGATCCGCCCTTCGTTGATCTCGATGCGCTGCAACGAGAGGTTGCTGCTGCGAATGCGGGAGAGATCCGCCATCACGCTGGCATAGCCCTGGGATTTTTGCAGAGACAGGCTACCGAGCTGACGCATCAGCCCCTGCTTGGCGGTCAGCTCATCCCGTTTATTGACCAGTTGCTGTTGCAGCCGGGGATCCGCCTGATGGCGCGCAAGCTCGGCATCGAGGCGTCTGGCCTCGCTGCGCTTGAGCTCCAGCTCGGCGGTGCGTTGCGCTAGCGCCCGGCTGACCTGTTGCTGCTGCCAGCTGTAACCGATAGCCGTCAGCAGGATCAGCAACAGCGCAACACCCCATACCAACGCCATCTGATTGAGGCTGGCCCACTGCCGCTTGGGACGAAACTCGGCACCATAGAGGTTTATCTGACGTTTCATCACGCATCCTCCCCGATGGCGGCTGCGTAGGCAGAAAGGTATTCGACGCCAGCCAGCAACATTGTCTTGTTGACCATGGCAGCAAGGGGGAATAACACTCTCATTGATCATCCCCCAATGCGGCAGCATAAGCCGAGAGGTATTCGACGCCGGCCAGCACCGCCTTGTTGGCCATGGCGGAGACGGCAAAGCCGAAGGTCTGCTCCATGTGACGCACCAGGGTACCGATAAAGGGCGAAGCGACGGCAAACTGCATCTGCCCCAGCTCGGGCAATTTGAGCTGGCCCGCCAGATAGTCGAGGGAGCGCTGGATCTCCAGCGCCAGTGAATCGAGCAGCATGGCGTCAGGCTCATGTTCGCCGGTCAGGCTGGTGAAACCGCGCAGCTGGCGGGAGAAGCAGAGCCCCCCCTGATGGAAGACCAGCAGTTGCAGATCCTGCCCCTTGGGCTGCCACAGCAGCATGCGCACAGTGTCATCCGCTTCATAGAGAGAGGTGAGCGCCAGCTCGTCGCTGATGATGGATTGCAGGGTGGCGATGCCGTTGATGGCATCGGCCAGCTGTTGCACCCGGCTCTTGGGCAGGCAGATCACATTGATGCGCGGACGACCGGCAGGCGGGGTGGGCAAGTCCACATAATCCATCGCCAGTTGCAGCACGGGTTCGCTGACATAGTCCTTGATGGCCCAGGGGAGCGCCCCCGCCATCTCGGCGTCAGGCACGGCAGGCTTGTCGATCTGGATCTGTTGATAAAGGCTGGCGGCGAGGGCTACCCGCACTTTAGACTTGGCCAGCCCATAACGGCTGAACAGCTCGTTCATGGCCACAGCCCACTCCTGTGGGCCGTTGATGGTGCGCATCGCGAAGACGGGGGGATTGCCCACTGCAGCCAGCATGATCCTGTCATTGGCCAACAAGAGCCCGACCTGGCGGCTTGGCGTCGACCGTCTGAACAGTTTTTTCATGTAAGCCCGCCCATCAATAGTGATTAAATGTATGAAATATTAACATAAACAGCAGATTAGCCTCTATATAAAAGACGGACTCACCATTGCAAGCCAGCCTTCCAGCCGAGCCAGAGGGGTCAGCTATCCTGCCCTCCCCCCTGCACCCCCTCCACCACCCGTTGCTGACCCGCTACGGCGTCGAACTCTGGTGCAAGCGGGATGATCTGATCCATCCGACCATCTCCGGCAACAAGTGGCGCAAGCTCAAATACCACCTGCTTCATGCCAGAGAGCACGGCAAACGGCATCTACTCTCGTTTGGCGGCGCCTACTCCAATCACATCCATGCACTGGCAGCAGCAGGGTGCCAATCTGGCCTTCGAACTACCGGTATCATACGGGGCGAATCTGATGCCGTCAGCAATACCACCCTGAGGGATGCCAGACGCTGGGGTATGGATCTCGTTTTCGTCGACCGCCAGAGTTACCGCCGTCGCCAGGATCCCGACTGGCTGGCCCAATTCGATGCACCCGATACCCTGATCGTGCCGGAAGGGGGCAGCAGCCCGCTGGCTATCCCCGGGGTTGCCGAACTGGTCGGCGAGGTACCCTTCTCGCCGGATCTCTGGGTACTGCCCTGTGCCAGCGGCGGCACCCTGGTGGGCCTAATCGCTGGCAAACAGGACCGGGAGCAGATCCTCGCCATTGCGGTACTGAAAGGAGGCGGCTTTATCGCTGACGAGGTGTGTCGCCTCCATCCCGCTGCCGCCAGCATCCCCGGCTGGCGGGTCGCACTCGATCACCACGATGGTGGCTACGCCAAATTCAGCCCGGCCCTCTGGCAGTGGGTTCAAGATTTCAGCGCCGAAACAGGTCTGCCTTTGGAGCCCATCTACAGCGGCAAGGCGATGTGGGGGCTGTTTCGCGAGCTGGCTGCGGGCCGCATCGCCCCCGGCAGCAAGATTGTCTTTATCCATACCGGCGGCATGCAGGGATTGGCCGGACTGCGGGAGCAGGGGCGACTGTGAGCCCCGCCTGACGGCAACCGAAAACGAGAGAGGGTCGCCCCACGACGACCCTCTCTCATTTATCTCAATCACCACCCGGCTCCAGCACCAACCGGCGTGGTTCGGCAAACCAGGGCCCCTGCCCGGCATGCACCCCGAGGTGGCGCAGCATCTTCCACTCATCGCCACTCTCTACCCCCACCGCCAGCACCCGGGTACGGGTATTGGCGCAGCCCCCCACCAGACTGCGGACCGCCATCTGGTTCACCTGTCGGGCGTGAATCTCCCGCACCAGGCTGGGGTGCAGCTTGAGGAAGTTGATCTCGAACTCCTTGATGTACTGGGTGCTCACCACATCCTGGCCAGCATGATCGATGGCCAGCTGGCAGCCCAGCATCCGCAGGGAGCGCAGCGGCCGCTTGAGTGCTTCGAAGTGGCGTGTTACCTGAGCCTCCGAGAGCTGGAGGATCAACCGCTCGTTGGTGCTGCGCGGCAGCTGGAACAGGGCGAAGAAGAGCCAGCGCTGGAACTCGCGGTTGAGCAGACTCTGGGCACTCAGGGTCAGAGTGATGGGACAGCTCTGCTCGGAACGCTGGCGCAGCAACACCAGCGTTTGCTCCGCCACCAGCCGATCCAGTTGCAGCAGCAGGCCCACCTTCTCCGCCATTGGCATAAAGATCCCAGCTTGCAGTTCCCGCCCCTGCTCATCGTGGATATAGGTGAGCAGATCCTGCTGCAGTACCACCTGATCCCGATCCTGCTGGACCGGTTGGGTATAAAAATCGATCCCCTGCTCTTCAAGACGGCGACTGATGAGGGTGCGCCAGCGCACCGTCCCCTTGCTGCTCTGCTCCTCGTCCAGCTGCTTCTCGTAGAGGAACCAGCCGTTGTGCCCCTGCAGACGTGCACTCTTGAGGGCCAGCTCGGCCTCCTCCTGCACCTTGAGCAGAGTGTCTTGCGCCTGGTAGCAGACAGCCCCGATATAGATGGCCGTCTCCGGATTGACCTGCTGCGGCCAGTGTAGCCGTTGCAGACTCTTGAGCAGCTGGCTGGCACTGTCCACCATCTCGCTCTCCGACATGTTGGGCAACAATACCGCAAAGACATGTCCGGCATAACGAGCCTGCAAGGCACCGTTATGCTTGCGCACAAAAGCACTGATCACGGCGCTCGCCTCCAGCAGCAGATCATGCCCCTGCAGCTCGAACTGCTCCGCTTCCAGCTCTTCCAGACAGGCGAGTTCAATCAGCAAGACACCGCCACTCATCACGCTCGCCTCCATGATAGCGCTCTCGAGCCGGTTATCGAAGAAGAGGCGGTTGCCGATGCCGGTCATCTTGTCGACGAAGGCGTTGCTGCGAATGAAGTTGTCGAAGCGGCTGCGCTCCTTGCGGGCATCCGCCAGCTCGGCGAGCAGATGATCGAGGGCCTGACTGGCGGCCACCGGCCACTCTTCGGCGGGGTCATGGCTTAGTTTGGAGAGCTTGTCATCGAGGATCAGCTGGGCGCGAATGCCCAGCAGCTCGGCGCCGCGCAACTGCTGACGCAACCAGCGGATGGAGTACCAGAGACCGAACACCACGATGAAGATCCCGAACGAGATGCCCGACATCGCCTTGATGGAGTACTCCGCCTCCTTGAAGGGGCGCTCCAGCTTGAAGCTGGCCTGCATGCCAGCCTGATGGGGCAGCGGATGGCTGTATGGCACCAGCAGCGGTTCATCAACCGGACGCTGTACGTCACGGAACCAGTAGACCCGCTGGTCATTCTGGCGCACCTCCAGCTCCACCACATGAGCCGCCCGCAGCAAGGTGGGCAACCAGCGGCTCATATCCTCCATACCGTGAGCAACGTCGAGTTGCTTGTCGATCACCTCGACCAGCGCATCGACCTTCTTTTGCTGCAACTCCATGCCCAGCTCGCGAAAGCTGAACACCCCGCCAATCAGCACGGTCGCCATGGCAGCGATCACGCACAAGGTAATAAACGAGACAAGATGTGTTGTGAGTTTCATGTGCCTTTCCGTGTGCCCGGCATCATCCATTGGAGTTCATGGTAGCAGTGGCGCTGTGGCCATCACTATGGACGGGGATCCCGCTTCTGTAATTTAAGCGGGGCAGCATACCCAAAGCAGCGGGAGAATACCAAGGAAGGTACACAGGTGGAGCAGGGGAAGATAGCAGACAGAAAAATGGTCCCTCAAAAGGGACCAAAAGGAACACTCATATCAAAACTAACACTCTGTGCTACTGACAAAAAACAGATACAGGAGTATTGAACACACGGTGAGTCAAACCGCAGGGGTACTCTAAAGCAGTTCGGATAAGTTGAGCAATTGTCATTTATGACAGGTCAGCGATTGAATCTTTTCAAGGTTAATAATAAAAACATTTAAAATCATACATTTAAAAAATCATCCAATAAGTGTGACAAGTAGATCTCAAATTGATTGTACTAATGCACTATGATGGCTTGACCCATTTGTGTCTCGTGAAACTGGCAGGCGCCCTTGTTACGCATCCCCCCCCTCTGGATCACTGTACTGCTACTGCTCTTGCCCATCCTGGCAAGCCAGTCCGTCGGTCTGTGGCTAACAAAACCGATGGCCAACCACCTGCTTGAGCAGAAGGTGGCCGAGATAAAGCGAGCCATGGCGATACGCCATCACACGCTGGACAAGGCCATGAGCGAGCAGCTGACGCTGTTTGATTTCGATTGTGGTGCCAACGACATGGCACTGCTGCGGGATCCCCGCTTTTACAACACCCATATTCGTCTGCAGGGGCTGGAACTGGCATCAGGGAAAAGCTGCTCAAGCCTGGGTGTGGGTATTTCGCTCATCAAAAACGCCAACCAGGATGGCACCCTCCCCGACAAACTGGGGCTGACTGCTACAACGGCCAGTTTCAATACGGAACAGGAGATGGTTGCCTACTACAAAAACGGCGGCAACATTGCCTACTGGGTGCTCGATAACAGCTGGAGCCACGATCTGCTACAGCTCCCCTGCAGTGACTGTTTCTATCTGGAGTTCAGCCAGCGGGATCCCGCAGCGATGACCCCCCGCTTCCCGCGCGGTGACCGGACCATCAAGCTGGAAGAGGGCAGCCGCAGCCTGAGCTTCTTTGATCAGGACAAACTGACCCGACAAACCATCTGGGCCGGTTCTGCACTGGACCTGTATGCTCGCGAGCAAGTCAGACGAATCGCACTCTGGAGCGGCACTATCCTGGGCCTGCTGCTGGTGACCGCTTACTGGTCGCTGCGAAACTATCGCCGCTCGCTCAAGGGGCTATTGCAGGCCGGATTGGTGCGCCAGGAGTTCATCCCCTTCTATCAACCCGTGGTGGATCTTCGAACCTGGCAGGTTGCCGGTTTTGAGGCGCTGCTACGCTGGCAACGTGGACACGAGCTGATCCCCCCGAGCGCTTTCATCGAATATGCTGAAGATCAGGGACTTATCCTGCCTATCACCAGGCAGTTGCTGGAGCAGGTGATCACGGATCTGCCGCTGTTGCCACCAGAGCAGTGGATCAGTGTCAATCTGATGGCCACCCATATCGAACAACCCTTGCTGCGCAACATGTTGAGTGAACACCATAACCCTTCGCCCGAGCGCCTTACCTTCGAGCTGACAGAACGCAAGCCGATCCTCGACATCAAAGCCGCTACCGAGGAGATCACCCTGTTGCAGCAGATGGGATATCACTTCAAACTGGATGATTTCGGTACCGGCTACGGTGGTTTTGCCTACCTGCAGAGCCTCGGGATCCGCCAGATCAAGATCGACAAGATGTTCGTCGATACCATAGGCACCAACGACCTCAAACGCAGCGTGCTGGATGCCATCATCACGTTTGGCCTGGAATCAGGCATGGAGATGATTGCGGAAGGGGTTGAGACGCGGGAACAGGTTGATTACTTGCGGCAACACGGCGTCTATCTGATCCAGGGTTACGTCTTTGGCAGGCCCATGGCGCTGGCAGATCTTGCCATCTGGCAGCAGACGTGGCCTCCACAATATTCGCAAGAGAGCTGACACCGATATTGCACAGGCCAGCGCTGGCAGGGCTCCCCCCACCGGGAGCACACGCACCCTTTTGCACAGAGGCTGACACTCCCACAGCCTCTGCCACGACCTGGCTCATCGCCCTTGAACCACCATTTACATTCAGCAACAAAATGATCTGCCCCTGAGAGGATGGAACCCTTATCATAAGCATTCGGCTACCGTGAGCACCTTCACGCACGCCTCCCATCAATCCCTGTCGGCCAGCGCCGTCCCGAGATGAGAACCATTGCCAATGAAGACATTTATCCGGCAAGAGATTGCCCTGCCCGTCGGCCTGCTGACCCTGCTCTTTTTCAAGACGATCGGGAGCGACCTGCTGACAGAGACAACTCCGCTCGGGATCTATCTTCCGGTTTCGGCAGCACTACTGGCCATCGTCACCTGGGCTATCTTCTCGGTGGTGCGCCACTCCGATGCCCTCGCCATCAAGCTGGGCGAGCCCTTCGGCACCCTGATCCTCACCCTCTCGGTCATCTCGCTGGAGGTGGTGATGATCTCTTCGGTGATGCTGACCGGTGAGCCTAACCCCACCATGGCCCGCGATACCATGTTTGCAGTAGTGATGCTGGTGAGTACCGGTCTGGTGGGCTTCACCCTGCTGTTTGGCGGCTGGCGCTACCACACCCAGAGCTTTAATCTGGACGGGGTCAAATCCTATCTGGTGGCCATCATCCCGCTGGCCCTGCTCTGTCTGGTGCTGCCCAACTTCACCGAGGGCGGTGCAATCGGCAGTATGTCGCGCGCCATGTCGTGGATGCTGATCATCATCTCGATCCTGCTCTACGGGGTCTTTCTGCTGATCCAGACCCGCAGCCACAGCCACTTCTTCGTCGACAGCGATCACGAGGATTACGAGGAGCACCACGGCCCGCTGCAGAGCAACGTCTATCACACCATCCTGCTGCTCGCCTACCTGCTGGTAGTGATCCTGCTGGCCAAGACCCTGGCCATCCCCATCAACTACGGGGTGCATGTGATGGACGCGCCCGCCGCACTGGGCGGCTTTATCGTCGCCTGCATCGTGCTGGCTCCCGAAGCAGTCGGCGCCATCAAAGCCGCCTTCAACAACCAGTTGCAGCGAGCAATGAACCTCTACTTCGGCTCGGTGCTGGCCACCATCGCCCTCACCGTACCTGCCGTGCTCTTTATCGGCTCCATGCTGGGTCAGGAGGTACGCCTCGGCCTCTCCCCCGCCGATATGGTGCTGCTGGTCACGACCCTGATGGTCTGTAAAGTGACCTTCAGCAGCGGCCGCACCAATGTGCTCCATGGTGCGACCCATCTGGTGTTGTTCGTGGTCTATCTGTTCCTGATGTTCGAACACGAATAACCGCGTTCAACCAACGTCAGAAACGCAAAGACCGCCCGATTGGGCGGTCTTTTGTTATCTGCTCCCGGCGGTCACCGGCGCCACTGAAGCGGCTTCCCCCTCATCCCCAACCCCTCTCCCGCCAGGAGAGAAGGGGGATCAAGGCTTACAGGCTGGGCAGTACCCCGACCGGGATCAGGTCGTTGTAGCTGGCACGGCCCAGCAGGGCGGCGGCCGCTTCGATATCCGGCGCGAAGTACCTGTCCTTGTCGTAGAAGCTTACCTCTGCCCGCAGTCGTCCCTTGGCCAGCTCGATCAGCTCGGTACTGCGCAGCGGCGCGCGGAAATCGAGCCCCTGTGCCGCCGCCAGCAGTTCGACTGCCAGAATGCCGCGGGTATTCTCGGCCATGTCAGCCAATCGACGACCGGCGAAGGTCGCCATGGAGACGTGATCCTCCTGATTGGCGGAAGTGGGCAAACTATCCACCGAGGCGGGATGGGCCAGGGTCTTGTTCTCGGAGGCGAGCGCCGCCGAGGTGACCTGAGCGATCATAAAGCCCGAATTCACTCCGCCGTTGTTGACCAGAAACGCCGGCAGACCGGACATCCGCGAGTCGATCAGCAGTGCCATTCGCCGCTCGGAGAGGGAACCTATCTCGGCGATGGCCAGCGCCAGATTATCGGCCGCAAAGGCCACCGGCTCGGCGTGGAAGTTGCCGCCGGAGATTATCTCCTCATCATCGGCAAACACCAGCGGGTTGTCGGAGACCGCGTTGGCCTCGCACACCAGCACCTCGGCGGCCTGACGGATCTGGGTCAGGCAGGCCCCCATCACCTGCGGCTGGCAGCGCAATGAGTAGGGATCCTGCACCTTTTCGCAGTTGTGATGGGACATGCCGATCTCGCTGCCATCCACCAGCAGGTGGCGATAGCAGGCGGCCGCATCGATCTGGCCACGCTGACCGCGCACTTCGTGGATGCGGGCATCGAACGGCCGGCGGCTGCCAAGGGCGGCCTCCACGCTCATGGCACCTATGGTGATGGCACCGGCGTAGAGATCCTCGGCATGGAACAGCCCTTCCAGCGCAAAGGCGGTGCTCGCCTGGGTGCCGTTGAGCAGGGCCAATCCTTCTTTGGGTGCCAGCGCGATAGGCTCGAGCCCGGCAATTTTCAGCGCAGTAGCGGCGTCGATCAGCTCGCCCTTGTGGCGGGCTTTGCCCTCCCCGATCAGCAGGCAGCTCATATGGGCCAGCGGCGCCAGATCGCCGGAGGCACCGACGGATCCCTTCTTCGGCACCACCGGATAGACTTCGGCGTTGATGAGGGTCATCAGGGCCTCAAGCACCGTCAGCCGGATGCCGGAGAAGCCCCGCGCCAACGAGTTGAGCTTGAGCACCATCATCAGCCGCACGGTGGCGTCATCCATGTACTCGCCAATCCCTGCCGCGTGGGAAAGCACGATGGAACGCTGCAACTCGTCCAGCTGCTCCACCGGAATGCGGGTGTTGGCCAACAGGCCAAAGCCGGTGTTGATGCCATACACCACCCGGTTCTGCTCGATCACCTTGGTAACCACAGCAGCTGAGGCGTGGATCCCCGGCAGCGCGGCCGGATCCAGTGAAACATGTACCGGCTCGCGGCTGACGCGGCGCAGGGTGGCAAGATCCAGCTCGCCCGGAGTAATAGTCAATTCAAACATGGTGTTACACCTTTCCTTTGACACCGTTGGCGCCGTCAATCATCGGCAGATCCAGTTTCGCCTCATGGGCACAGTTGATGGCAATCTCGTAGCCGGCATCCGCGTGGCGCATCACCCCGGTGGCCGGATCGTTGCGCAGCACCCGACCGACGCGCTTGGCAGCGTCATCGGAACCATCGCAGACGATCACCACGCCGGAGTGCTGGGAGAAGCCCATTCCGACCCCGCCGCCGTGGTGCAGCGACACCCAGGTCGCGCCGCCAGCGGTGTTGAGCAGGGCGTTGAGCAGCGGCCAGTCGGAGACGGTATCGGAGCCATCCATCATCGACTCGGTCTCGCGGTTCGGGCTCGCCACCGAGCCGGAATCCAGATGGTCGCGGCCGATGACGATGGGGGCTTTCAGCTCGCCGTTTTTCACCATCTCGTTGAAGGCCAGACCGAGGCGTACCCGATCCTTGACCCCGACCCAGCAGATCCGAGCCGGTAGCCCCTGAAACGCGATGCGCTCGCGGGCCATGTCGAGCCAGTTGTGCAGGTGAGGATCGTCGGGGATCAGCTCTTTCACCTTCTGATCGGTCTTGTAGATATCTTCCGGATCGCCGGAAAGGGCCACCCAGCGGAACGGGCCTATCCCCTCGCAGAACAGCGGGCGGATATAGGCGGGGACGAAGCCGGGGAAGTCGAAGGCGTTCGCCACCCCCTCCTCCAGCGCCATCTGGCGGATGTTGTTACCGTAATCGAGAGTCGCCGCGCCGCGCTCCTGCAGGGTCAGCATCGCCTCCACCTGGCGGGCCATGGAGCGACGAGCGGCCAGATTAACCTCCTGCGGGGCACTCTGCTGCAGCTCGCGCCACTTGGCCACGCTCCAGCCCTGCGGCAGGTAGCCGTGCACCGGGTCGTGGGCGGAGGTCTGGTCGGTCACCACGTCCGGGGTGATGCCACGGGCCACCAGTTCGGCGAACACGTCGGCGGCGTTGCCGAGCAGACCGACGGAGATGGCGCTACCGCTCTGCTTGGCCTCCTCGACCATGGCCAGCGCCTCATCCAGGCTGTGAGCCTTCTTGTCCACATAACGGGTGCGCAGACGAAAATCGATGCGGGTCTCGTCGCACTCCACCGCGATCATCGAGAAGCCGGCCATGGTGGCGGCCAGCGGCTGGGCGCCGCCCATGCCGCCGAGACCACCGGTCAGGATCCAGCGGCCCGCAGGCGAGCCGTTGAAGTGCTGATTGGCCACCGCAAAGAAGGTCTCGTAGGTGCCCTGCACGATCCCCTGGGTACCAATGTAGATCCAGGAGCCCGCGGTCATCTGGCCGTACATCATCAAGCCCTTCTTATCGAGCTCGTTGAAGTGCTCCCAGTTGGCCCAGTGCGGCACCAGATTGGAGTTGGCGATCAGCACCCGCGGCGCATCCCTGTGGGTCTGGAACACCCCGACCGGCTTGCCGGATTGCACCAGCAGGGTCTGATCCTCCTCGAGCCGGGTCAGCACCTCGACGATCTTGTCAAAGCAGGCCCAGTTGCGCGCGGCGCGACCGATGCCGCCATAGACCACCAGCGACTGGGGATGCTCGGCCACCTCGGGGTCCAGGTTGTTCATCAGCATCCGCAGCGGCGCTTCGGTGAGCCAGCTCTTGGCGGTCAGTTCGGTGCCGCGCGGGGCACGGATCACGCGGTTAGGATCATGACGGGGATCCTGCTGTTGCACAGACATACACACTCCTTGTTGTATCAATAGGGTGCCTTCGGCGACGGGCGGCCAAAAGGGTTAACGGGTCAACAGATGAACCAGTCGCGCGGCCACGCGGGCACTGCGGTTGTCCTGATCCAGCGTCGGGTTGTACTCGGCCAGATCGGCGAGCCTGAGCTTGCCGCTGGCCCGGATATGGGCGATCAGCGGTTCGATCACCGCCAGCTCCACGCCGCGAGCGGCGGGAGCGCTCACTCCCGGCATAACGGCGCCGGGCAGCACGTCGAGATCGATGGTCAGATAGAGGTGATCACAATCGGCGATAAAGGCGTCCAGCCCGCTTAGCAAGGCTGGCAACCCGGTCTGGGTCATTGCCTCGTCCAGCACATGCCACACACCCAGCGCCTTGGCACGGGCAAACAGGGCTTGGGTATTGGCGGTCTCGGCCACCCCAAGGCAGGCGTAGTGAAACGGTGTGCCCTGAGCGGCGCACTGCTCGGCAATCTGGAAAAAGGGGGTGCCAGAGCTGGCCTGCTCCTGCTTCATGCGCAGGTCGAAGTGGGCGTCAAAATTGATAATGCCGACTCGCCCCTGACCCGCCAGATGCAAGTTGAGGCCGCTCCAGCTGCCGAAGGCCACCTCGTGACCGCCCCCCAGCACCAGCGGGAAGTGGCCCAAATCGAGCGCGGCAGCGACCCGCTCGGCCAGACGACCGTGGGCGGCGTCGAGATTGCCATCGGTACAGCTCACATCTCCGCCATCGTAGACGGGACGGTTCAGGTGCCAGGCAGTGTTGGCCAGCAGCTTGCGCACCGCCAGCGGCGCCCCGGCAGCACCAATGCGCCCCTTGTTGCGGCGCACCCCTTCATCGCAGGCAAAACCAAGCAGTACTACACCGGCAGAGTCTTGTGCTCCGGCGGTCCAGGGCAGCACCTTGTCGTGCCAGCGCAGGGCCAGTTCGCCATCTTCCGGATCCTGCCGCCCCTGCCAGAGCGACATGTCGATCGGGTTGAACTTATCCATGGAGGGTCTCCTCGCCGTTGAAGATGCGGCCTGCCAGCTGATCGACGCCGACCATGTAGCTCAGCTCGGCCGGATGGGCGCAGTGCCAGATCAGGAAATCGGCCGCCATGCCGACCCTGAGCTGACCAAGACGATCCTGCTCGCCAAGTGCTTTGGCGGCGTGACGGGTCACCCCGACCATGGCCTCCAGCGGGGTCAGGCCAAACAGGGTGCAGGCCATGTTCATCGCCATCCGCAGCGAGACGATAGGGGCCGTACCTGGGTTGATATCGGAGGAGACCGCCATCGCTACCCCCGCCTTGCGCAGCGCGGCGACCGGCGGCAGCTTTGTCTCTTTGAGGAAGTAGAAGGCGGTGGGCAGCAGGGTGGCGACCACGCCACGGTGGGCCAGCGCCAGGATCCCTTCCGGATCCAGATACTCCAGATGGTCCACCGAGAGGGCGCCAAAGTTGGCAGCGAGTGTGCTGCCACCGAGATTGGAGAGCTGATCCATATGCCCCTTCACCGGCAGGCCGTATTGATCCGCCGCCAGATAGACCTGCTCGGTCTGGGCCAACGAGAAGCCGATGTGCTCGCAGAAGACATCCACCGCATCGGCCAAGCCTGCCTCGGCGGCGGCCGGGATGATCTCCTGACAGATGGTCTCGACCCAACTATCGGGATCGTCGCGATACTCCGGCGGCACCGCATGGGCCGCCAGCAGAGTGGTCTTGACCCGGATCGGCAGCGCCCCTCCCAGTCGGCGGGCCACCCTCAGCATCTTGAGTTCATCAGCCAGAGTGAGGCCATAGCCGGACTTGATCTCTACCGTGGTGACCCCTTCGCGGATCAGGGATGCCACCCTCGGCAACGCCAGCTCGAACAGTTGCTCTTCGCTGGCGGCACGGGTGGCACGCACCGTGCTGATGATGCCACCGCCCCGACGGGCGATCTCGGCATAGGGCACTCCCTGCTGACGCAGCTCGAACTCTTCGGCACGGCTGCCGGCGAAGACCAGATGGGTGTGACAATCGATAAGGCCGGGGGTGACCAGCTTGCCCCGCATATCCTGCCAGTGAGCGGGATACGACCCCTTCAGTTCGGCCATCGGCACCAGCGCGTGGATCTTGCCATCATTCACGCCGATGGCGTGGAGCGGCAGCAGGCCGTAGTCGGCCAGCTCATCATTCAGGGTAGCGGGCGTCACGTTGAGCCAGACCCGCTCGCAGTTCAACAGTTCCTTGTTCATAGCGACCTCAAATGTATATACATATTCTTATAGTCGATCTCTATGACGAAAGAAAGAGCGAAATTCACATCCTGATAACAGCATCAAACTTAGAGTTTAAGCACAAAAAAGCCCACCAGGAGGTGGGCTTTGCAAAATCAAGTTGTATAGTCATTTACTCCAGCTGAGTCTTGGAGCTTAGCTTGTAACGGGAACCGGGGGAGAGCAAACGGGCGTAGGAGACCAGATGCCCCTCCGACCAGGTGCGTCTGTGCAACAACAGGCAGGGGGAATCTACGCGGATCTGCAACAATCCCGCCTCACCGGCGCTCGGCAACACGGCTTCCACCACGTGCTCCATCTCGGAGAGGGGGCAGACATCCATCAGATAGCGGTTGGGGGTCTGTTGGGTAAAATCCTGCTCGCCATAGCCCGGCAAGCGCCCGGCATCGACGAAGCGCTCCTCCAGCTGCAACGGCTCACCATCAGCCTGATGGACGATCAGGCTGTGAAAGATAGGGGCACCTACCCGCAGCCCCAGTTGTACCGCCACCTTCTCGTCGGCGGCCAGCCGCTGCAGCCGGATCACCCGGGCACTGTACTCGCCGCCACGCTCGGCGATCTCGTCAGCGATGTTGCGAATGGCCAGCAACGGTGATTCGGTTCGCCTGTCCGCCACGAAGCTGCCGGAACCGGCGGTACGCACCAGCCACCCCTCAGCCACCAGTTCCCGCAACGCCCGGTTGACCGTCATCCGGCTCACGGTGAACTGCTCGCACAGGGCCGCTTCGGTCGGGATCCTGTCCCCCGCCTGATAGTGGCGTTCGCGGATTCCGTCCAGAATGTGCTGCTTGATCTGCAGATAGAGGGCTGGCGCCACCATGAAGCTCCCTAGCGCCGACGGTGGGGCGGACGCATATCCGGCCAGGCGCGGTAGACGTCGGGGATCTGATCCGGGCCGCTGATGCAGAGATCGAGATCGTGCAGCAGACCATCCTTGATCCCGTAGATCCAGCCATGCACCGCCAGCTCCTGCCCCTTGCGCCAGGCGTTCTGGATGATGGTGGTGTGGCAGACGTTGGCGACCTGTTCGGCCACGTTCAGCTCGCACAGGTAGTCGAAGCGCTCGTGCTCATCCTCGATGGCCTCGAGCTCTTCACCATATTTGAAGTAGACATCCTTGATGTTGCGCAGCCAGTTGTCGATGAGACCCAGCTCCTGATTCTGCATCGCGGCCTTGACGCCGCCGCAGCCATAGTGACCGCAGACGATGATGTGCTTCACCTTGAGCACTTCTACCGCGTATTGCAGCACGGAGAGGCAGTTGAAATCGGTATGTACAACCAGATTGGCGACGTTGCGGTGGACGAAGACATCCCCCGGCAGCAACCCCATCAGCTGGTTGGCGGGGACCCGGCTGTCGGAACAACCGATCCAGAGGTATTCGGGGGCCTGCTGGGCAGAAAGGGTGGCAAAGAAAGCGGGATCTTCGGCTTTGATCCGTTCGGCCCACTCACGGTTGTTGGTAAACAGGTCGTTCAACAGTTTCACTTCTGCTCTCCCTAATGTGGCAGTGGCGGCAACATAACACACTCAAGGGTAACCAAAGCAAGGCCGACCAGATCCTTGCGAAACAAAAACAGGGCCATCAGGCCCTGTTTTTATGAGAGGAAGCATCAGGCTTCCATGGCATCTTTCAGCTTCTTGAGTGCGTTTTTCTCAAGCTGACGCACACGCTCGGCAGAGACGCCGTAGGTATCGGCCAGCTCCTGCAGAGTGGTCTTGCTGTCATCATCGAGCCAGCGGGCGCGGATGATGTGTTGGCTGCGCTCATCCAGGGTGGCGAGGGCAGAGCTCAGACGACGGGTGGCATGATCGTCCCAGTTGTCATTCTCGATGGTCGCGGCCAGATCGGAGGATTTATCCTCCAGATAGTGAACCGGAGCGAAACCGCCCTCTTCTTCATCATCACCAACCAGATCGAACGCCTGATCGTAGTTGGCCATCCGCGCTTCCATCTCGGTCACGTCAGCGGCAGAGACGCCGAGATCGGCCGCCACGGCCTGAACCTCTTCGTGGTTCAGCCAGCCCAGACGCTTCTTGGATTTGCGCAAGTTGAAGAAGAGCTTGCGCTGGGCCTTGGTGGTCGCCACCTTGACCATGCGCCAGTTGCGCAGGACATATTCGTGAATTTCGGCCTTGATCCAGTGCACGGCAAAGGAGACCAGACGCACGCCGACCGTCGGGTCGAAGCGCTTGACCGCCTTCATCAGGCCGATGTTGCCTTCCTGAACCAGATCAGCCTGAGGCAGGCCGTAACCGGCATAACTCTTGGCGACATGAACGACAAAGCGCAGGTGCGACATAACCAGCTGACGAGCAGCCTCGAGATCGCCATCCTGCTGCAAACGCTCAGCCAGCTCACGCTCTTCCTCTGCGCTCAGCACCGGAATAGAGTTTACTGCCTGGATATAGCCTTCCAGACTACCTTGCGGAATCAAAGCCATAGTGCGCTGCAATGAAGTTCCCATCTGTTACCTCTTACTTTTCAATCGAATCAGTCTAACACCCAGATTGGGTCTGTCTACTGACCGGATGTCATTCTGCGGCGTGTATCAAATAACATGCCCCAGCTTTAGACCGGCTTATCTTATGCCTGCAGGATGAATCATGAATGAACAGTCAAAAAAAAGGGGTCACAATGAAGGACCCCCGAAAAGTAGCATGCTAAGTCCATTGTTGCGGAGCTCGCAACCTTCACATGCTTGCCAAGTCTGACGAGCAAGGCAGAGGGGCCACACTCGTATAAATGCTTCAGCTTAATAGACTGCTTATAAATCAGAAGGTTCCACGGATCCAGCAAAGATCCGGAAGATCGCCGCTATTCAGAATACTCTGACTGAGGGGGTCAAGCCAGAAACGGAGCCTCTTTTACTTGATCCACCTCTCAAAATCCAGCGATTTACTTTGATAATAAATTAATCAGGATGGCTCTATATCTCGAATGTGACGATGAACCGAAAACCAGGAAGCAATCAGCCCCAGCAAGGCCCCCAGCAGGATCAGGTTCACCCCGTCTACCAGACCCATGCCAACCAGCCGGAAGTTACTGTTATACAAGCCCGCAAGCTCCTTCACCACCCCTTCGCTCCAGATCACCATCACCTCGGTCAGCCACCATGCCAGCATGCCGCCGATCACCCCGAACCAGATGCCGGTATAGAGGAAAGGGCGATGGATGAAGGCATCGGTTGCCCCCACCAGCTTGAGCACCTCGATCTCTGAGCGCTGGTTGAGGATGTTGAGACGCAGGGTGTTGCCGACGATCAGCAGCACGGCGGAGAGCAGCAGCACGGCGATACCGGTAATGGTGTGACGCAGCAGGTTCATGATCCCCTGCAGGCGGGTCAGCCACTGCAGATCCAGCTTGCCCTGCTCGACCCCATCCTCATTGTTTAGCTTGCCGAGCAACTCGGCGGCCCCTTCCGGATTCTGCCAGCGCGGATCCGGAATGACGCTTAGCACCGGCGGTAGCGGGTTGCTGTCCAGATAATCGAGGGCATCGCCGAAACCGGAGATCTCGCGAAACTCCCGCAACGCATCGTCACGGCTCAGGTAGGTGACCGAATCCACCTCGGGATAGAGCAGGATCCTGTGCTGCAGATCGAGAATGCTCTGCTCCGGCAGATCCTTGCGCAGATAGAGGGAGATCTGGGAGCTGTTCTGCCAGCTCCCCTCCACCACCTCGGCGTTTTTCAACAATACGTGGAAGCAGGAGGGCAACGCCAGACTGACACCGAGCACCGCCAGCGTCATCAGGGAGGCGAGCGGATTTCGCCACAGCTCCCCGAGACTGGCAAACGCCTGCCGCACATGGTCAACCCCGTACATCATCAGACGACGCAGCGGCGGCTGCTTGTGACGAACGATAGCCATCAGAGCTCCTCCCCGGCCGAATACATGCGACCCGCCTTGAGGGTCAGGGTGCGATAGCGCATGCGGGCGATCAGCCCCAGATCGTGAGTAGCAATCAGTACAGAGACCCCAAAATTGTTGAACTCCTGAAATAGCCGCATGATATCCATGGAGAGCTGGGGATCCAGGTTGCCGGTCGGTTCATCCGCCAGCAGCAGCGGCGGCTTGTTGACGATGGCACGGGCGATGCCGACCCGCTGCTGTTCACCCCCGGAGAGCATCCGCGGCTGGTAACGCTCCTTGCCGAGCAACCCTACCTTGTCCAATGCCGCCGCCACCCGCTTGTTGATGTCCGCATGGCTGTAACCATCGATCACCAGCGGCAGCGCTACGTTGTCGAACACGGTGCGGTCCATCAGCAGGCGGTGATCCTGAAAGATCATCCCGATCTGGCGGCGAACATAGGGGATCTGGCTGCGCTGGATATGGCTGACATCATCACCATGAAAGAAGACGCGACCATCGGTCGGACGCTCCATCACGCTGATCAGTTTGAGGAGGGTACTCTTGCCCGCCCCCGAGTGCCCGGTCAGAAAGGCCATCTCTCCCTTGCGCAGGTGAAAGCTGACCTTTTGCAGCGCCTGATGGCCGCCGCTGTATACCTTGCTGACCTTGTCAAAACGAATCATAACGGTTCCCTGACATTGACAAACCCCGACCGAAGTCGGGGTATGGAACACTTAATCATCACGGCTGAGCTGACTCATCGCGGCTGAAGAGCGCCTCGATGAAATCGTTGGCAACGAAGGGACGCAGATCGTCGATCCCCTCGCCCACCCCGATATAGCGGATCGGGATCTGGAACTTGTCGGCCACCGCGAAGATGACGCCGCCCTTGGCGGTGCCATCCAGCTTGGTGAGGGTGATGCCGGTCAGGCCAACCGCCTCGCTGAACAGCTTGGCCTGGCTCAGGGCGTTCTGGCCGGTGCCGGCATCCAGCGTCAGCATGATCTCGTGGGGGGCCTCTTCATCCAGCTTCTTCATCACCCGTACTACCTTCTTGAGCTCTTCCATCAGGTTGCTCTTGTTCTGCAGGCGACCGGCTGTGTCGGCGATCAGCACGTCAGCCCCGCGGGAGCGGGCGGCCTCGATGGCGTCATAAATAACGGAGGCGGAGTCGGCACCGGTATGCTGGGCAATCACTGGAATGTTGTTGCGCTGGCCCCATACCTGCAGCTGCTCGACCGCAGCGGCACGGAAGGTGTCACCCGCTGCCAGCATCACGCTCTTGCCTTCAGCCTGGAACTGCTTGGCCAGCTTGCCGATGGTGGTAGTCTTGCCGACGCCATTCACGCCGACCATCAGGATCACGTAAGGCTTCTTGCTGGTGTCGATCATCAGCGGCTGCTCGACCTTGGCCAGCATCTCGCCCATATCCTGTTTGAGCAAACCGTAGAGCGCCTCGGCATCCTTGAGCTGCTTGCGATCCGCGTGCTGCACCAGCCCCTCGATGATACGAGTGGTGGTATCCACACCGAGATCGGCGGTCAGCAGCTGGGTTTCCAGCTCTTCAAACAGCTCATCGTCGATCTTCTTGCCACGGAACAGGCCGAAGAAACCGGAACCGATATTCTCCTTGGTGCGAACCAGACTGCGTTTGAGGCGAGCAAAGAAGCCCTCCCGCTGCGGTTTGTCCTGGGTGTCGTCGTCCACCTTGGCGGCCAACGGCAGGGCAGCCAGTGCGGCAGCCTCAGCCTCCATCGCGGCGACCAGGCGCATATCTTCCGCTCGCTGGGCCTCTTTGGCGATACGGGCTTCTTCCGCAGCCTGAGCTTCAGCGGCAATGCGAGCCTCCTCCGCAGCGCGAGCTTCAGCAGCAATGCGAGCTTCTTCCGCAGCACGGGCTTCGGCAGCAATACGAGCCTCTTCCGCAGCGCGAGCTTCAGCAGCAATACGAGCCTCTTCAGCCGCACGGGCTTCAGCGGCAATACGAGCCTCTTCCGCAGCACGGGCTTCGGCGGCAATACGAGCCTCCTCTGCAGCGCGAGCCTCGGCGGCAATGCGAGATTCTTCTGCGGCGCGAGCTTCGGCGGCGATACGAGCATCTTCTGCAGCGCGAGCCTCGGCGGCGATACGAGCATCTTCTGCAGCGCGAGCCTCGGCAGCAATACGAGCCTCCTCTGCAGCGCGGGCTTCGGCAGCGATACGTGCCTCTTCCGCAGCGCGAGCTTCGGCAGCAATACGAGCCTCTTCGGCTGCCTTGACCTCAGCGGCTTGCGCTTCTGCGGCAGAGCGAGCGGCTTCAGCGGCACGCTCCTCTTCGGCGATCAGCGCTTCGTTGACGATCACCGGCTCCAAATCGGAAGCGCACTCCTCCACCACCAGTGGGCCGTGGTCGTCCAGCTCGGTCGGCAGGCAGCAATCATCTTGCAAAACGGAATTCTGTGCGCTGGCAGGCACTTCGGGGGCAACGGCCGGCGTACTATCGGAAACAGTGGTATCGGAAACGGGAGCGGGGGTAGCAGTGACCTCGGGCTCAACGGTAACGGGGGTGGCTTGGGGTGTCTGTGGTTGGACAGCCTCAGCCTCTTCTTTCTTGCGGCCGAAACCCAGCCAGGAAAACAAACCTTTTGCCATCTAAAAATACTCACATCAAAGGCTGACTGCTAAGATAGCCGTCCCTTGGCGGGTCGGCATAAAAATGAACCGCCTTATACTACCACTTTATTTTCTGACGATGAAACGCGATGCCCAGAGTGAAATCCAGCCGTAGCAACCCGAGCAAGAGTCCTGCCCCGCAAGGAAAATCGGGCTTTGTAAGAATCATCAGCGGCCAGTGGCGAGGCCGCAAATTGCCGGTCAAGGATGTGGAGGGGCTCAGACCCACCACGGATCGCGTCAAGGAAACCATCTTCAACTGGCTGGCCCCCCATATTCGCGGCACCCGCTGCCTGGATCTGTTTGCCGGCAGCGGCGGACTCGGACTGGAGGCGCTGTCGCGCTATGCCGAGCAGGTGACCCTGATCGAAATGGACAAAGGGGCCGCCGACCAGATCAAGAAGAACCTGACCGCTCTCGGCAGCAGTCAGGGTCAGGTGATCCAGTCAGATGCAGTGAGCTGGCTGCAAGGCCCGGCCACGCCGTTTGATCTGGTGTTCCTCGATCCGCCGTTTCGCCGCGAGCTGCTGCCGCAAGTGTGCGAACTGCTGGAGCAGCGCGGCTGGCTGGCAGCGGACGCCCTCATCTATCTGGAGCGGGAGAAGGAGATGGCCGATCTGGCGCTGCCCGCCAGCTGGCAACTACTCAAGGACAAACAAGCCGGTCAGGTCTGCTATCAACTCTATCTAAGGGAGGTAAACAATGAAGCGAGTCTTTAATCTGTTGGCGATGGGGCTGATATTGTTCTTCTGGTTTGGTGTGCTGATGAGCCTGATTGCCCCGCTGCCCGGCAAACTCAACGGCTTTCTGCCGGTCTGCGGCGTGATCGTCGCCCTGCTGCACTGGCTGCAGGCCAGCATGATCAAGGCAGCTTGCAAACGCTACTTCGCTGTCACCAAGGCCGAGTTTGTCACTGTGCTGATATTTGGCGTGTTTGGCATGGTCGACATTCGTCAGCGCCTGCAAGAGATCGTCAACGCCGCCCAGCGCGGCAATCTCTCGGACAAACCATAAAGAAAAGGGGACGGCGGTAGCCGTCCCCTAGAGTCGTGTCGTCCTGTCCGTAGAACTGCAATGCTCCCTGCAATCCCTGACGTTATCCTAATCCTTTGGAATATCCCCTTTCCAATCCGTTGGCGTGTCCTGCGGCGTTCCTGGCCTGGCAATTCATCCTGAACTGCTTCCCTGTCTCCATCCTGGAGGTGTCCATTACCACGTCCTGTGGGGTTCCTTGCGTCTTCCTGACAGATAACCATCCGGGTTATCTCACTTCATCCTGAAGTATTCCTCTCGCATCCGGCGAGGTCCTGTTCATCCTGAAGAACGAGGTTCCGTTCGTTCTACTCCCATCCCGAGAGTGTCCTGCCGCATCCCGCGGTGTTCCTTTATTCATCCGTAACGATAATCATCCTGATTATCGAGCTCATCCTGAGGTGTTCCTTGTCCACATCCTGCGGAATATTCCATCTTTATGCGCTGCCCTGCATCCTGCCGGACCAGCTCCGTCCTTGTGAGACCCATACTAAGGAAATGCGCCCCCCGAACAAGGGCCATCCGATGATAAAGATCCGATGCAGCTCTCATCCCAAAAAACAAACTTAAAAACTAACCCTTTAATATCAGTTATTTATTTAGTTTCACGGGAAAGTTCGATCATTCTGGCATGGCTTCGCGTACGGCTCAAAGCGCCAGCCTCTTACAGTCGCTATGGCAGATCTCTTACACGGGTTTCGCCCCCAAAAACGGGGCAGGAAAACGGTTCAATCCTGACGTTAAGACTTAAAAATTAGTTGAATAAATATGCTTAAAAAAACCGCAAAAAAAGAGCCGAGACCAGGCTCGACTCTTCAACATTCCAATTTTTTAATCAGCTCAAGCGGTTGGCCGGATTGAGATAGGCCTTGCGCAACGATTCCGGTGCCAGCACCTCCAGTTCACCGCCGATGTTGTTCAACCAGCTGCGAAACTCCGGGGTGTCCTGCACTTCGGTCTCCACCACCACGCTGCGCTTGTCATAGCGGGTCATGCGCGGATTGTTGCCGGGGATCTGGTTATCCACCAGCGACTGGCTGTTGGCATCGATCCGGCCGACGAAGCGGATCGGGCCGCTCACATCCTGATAGCCCTGATCGCGGATCAGCTTCTGGATATTGAAATCCTTCGGCTGGGTGGCGCTGAAGTTGGTCAGCTCCACGTTCTTGATATGGTCAAACGGGATGCCGTAAACCTTGGGATCCAGCTCGGATAGTGTGCAGAGCAGGATCGGCCCGTCCGGCTGATTGAGAATGCCGAGCGGGTTGATACGGTCGTAGCAGAGCCACACGGTGCGCTCTTTGATCACGCGCTGGATCTCGGCACTGAACTTGCGACCACGCCAGAGCGCATCGCGGATCAGGGTGCTGCGACGGATCTCCGGGTTGCCGGCAAACGGGCGCGGTGACTGGTGGACACTCTCCAGCCAGCGTTCGGCCAGTTCACTCTGGCTGTCGCGGATCACCTGGCTCGCCTTGTCGACCAGCGGATTCAATTCAGTCAGTACACTCGCCGGCAACAGTTGGCTCGCCTGATCACTCCAGGTTTTCAGGGCCACCGCCAGCGAGAGCGGCATGATATTGGCAAAGTCGTTGAGGCCGTGGCGCTCGAAGCACCAGCCATGGGGTTTGCTGCGCTCGTCCGAGGTGAGGTCGAACAGTCCCATGCCGGACATCTCCTCCAGGTCCCGTTGCACGGTACGCAGACTGACATGGATGCCTTCCTCTTCCAGTTTTACCTGAAGTTGGCTGGCGGTCAGCTTGTAAGGGCGGTGCGGGATGCAACGCGCCAAGGTCAGTTGTCGTAACAGCTTCTTACTCATGGTGCATGCCTTCACTGGTTTAGCGTTGACTGTATGCTAGTCGCAACTTGCGACAGTCTATGTCGTAAGTTTTGTAGCGACAACTGTCGCCATTTTCATACAAAACTACGTATATATATGATTGATAAGAAAAAATATGGATAAACACAGCTAACTTGACGTTTTCAGACAAGCTAAGCGTATCGAAGAAAACTAAGTGGAGAGGCAGGCTAACATAGAGGGGCGTAGGATTTTTCTGAATCTATTCTTTTGAGATAGCCGGAGGGAGGCAATCCTCCCTCCCAGCCAAATCACGTCAGCCACGACCAGGCTGACTTGGTGATGGCCGCACCGACCATGTAGCCAAACACCGCCAGTGCCGCCACACCGGCCACCAGCTTCTGACCGCGGGCCGGGCGCTTGAGCGCCATGACACCCAGACCGATATAGAGCACCAGTGCAATCAGCTTGGCCATCAGCCAGGGTTGTTGACCCGGGCTCAACTGCAAGGCCACCGCCAGCAACACACCAAACAGCAGCAGGAAGGTGTCGTTGATATGCGGCAGGATCTTCAGCCACTTCTGCTGCAACCGATCGCTGCCGGCCAGCGCCAGACTCCAGCGATAGATAAAGAGCAGCAGACTGACCAGCGCCAGCGTCATATGCAGGTGTTTAAACATGGGGTAATAGGCAATCATTTTGCTTCCTTGTCGTCGTCGGGTAACCCGCTGTTCCAGTTATGGGCATGGATACGCTCCTGCCCCTCCTCGTCGTCTTGCAACAGATCGGAGAGGATCTCCCGGTATTGCAGGCTCTTGTTGATATAAGTGTGCTCGTCGTCCAGATAGTTGACCTGCTCGCGCAACAGCCAGTTATCGTGCTGCTTGAAGGTCTGCCCCGCCCGCCAGGCCTGGTTGGCACGAAAACCGAGCTGGGTCAGGGCTTCCACCCCCAGATCGACCGCCGAGCCCAGGGTTTCCCGGTGTACGCTCTCGACCCCGTGGCGCAGGATCTCGTGGGCATGGGGTCGATCCAGCGCTCGCGCCAGGATCTTCAGGTGCGGGAAGTGCTTCTGCACCATCTCGATCACCGCCAGCGAGGTAGCCGGATCGTTGATGGAGAGCACCAGCAGCTTCGCCTTGTGCGCCCCGGCGGCATGGAGCAGGTCGATCCGGCTGGCATCGCCATAGAAGACCTGATAGCCGTACTTGCGCAGGGTCTCTATCTGGCTGGCATCCTGCTCGAGGATGGTGGTGCCGATGCCGTGACCATGCAGCAGACGCCCCACGATCTGACCGAAGCGGCCGAAGCCTGCGATGATCACCGGATGCTCCACCAGCTCAGGTTGCTCATGCTGCGGTGCGTCGCTCTGGTTACGGTAATCGAACCAGG
The DNA here is from genome assembly GCF_049171775.1 of Aeromonas sp. 603404. Classification (NCBI taxonomy): domain Bacteria; kingdom Pseudomonadati; phylum Pseudomonadota; class Gammaproteobacteria; order Aeromonadales; family Aeromonadaceae; genus Aeromonas; species Aeromonas sp. 603404. The sequence goes on along the minus strand of NZ_JAAKPE010000006.1, from coordinate 102,371 downwards.
GCTGGATCACCCGATCGTTGAGGATCAGCAGCAGCGGGGTGAGCGCCATGGAGAGTGCCACCACCAGCGTCAGCAGGGAGATGGTCTCACCGGGCAGCACCCGGTTCTGGGCGGCAAACGAGAAGAGCACAAAGGCAAACTCGCCCCCCTGTGCCAGCGCCAGCGCGAAGGTCCAGCGTTGACTCGGCGAAATGCGGATGATGAAGCCGAGCGCCATCAACACCAGCCATTTAAGCACCATCAGGCCAACCACCAGGGTTGGTATCAGGAAGGGGTGTTCGGCAAACAGCCCGAAGTCGATCCCCGCCCCCACCGACATAAAGAACAGGCCGAGCAGCAAGCCCTTGAACGGCTCTATGTCGGCCTCCAGCTCATGGCGATATTCGCTGTCGGCCAGCACCACCCCGGCGAGAAAAGAGCCGAGAGCGGGCGAGAGCCCCACCGACTCCATCAACACGGCGATAGCGATCACCAGCAGCAGGGCGGCGGCGACGAAGATCTCCCGCATATGGGACTGGGCGATGGCACGAAATACCGGCCGCATCAGATAGTGGCCACCCAGCACTATGCCGGAGATGGCCGCGACCACCAGCAAACCATGTTGCCACCCCGCCAGCTCGGAGCCTCCACTGCTGGCGACCGGCGCCATGGCCAGCAGCGGCAGCAACGCCAGGATAGGAATGACCGCAATATCCTGAAACAGCAGTACCGCAAAGGCGGAGCGACCGCTCTCGCTCTGCATCAGCTTGCGCTCCTGCAGGCTCTGCAACACGATGGCGGTGGAAGAGAGCGCAAGAATGAGGCCGATGGCCAGCCCCTGTTGCAGCGGCAGACCGATCAGGTGTGCCACGCCGGTCAGCGCCGCCGTGGTGAGCAGCACCTGCAGGCCGCCGGTGCCGAGGATCGGCCCCTTCAACTGCCACAAGAGGGCCGGACGCAATTCAAGACCGACCAGAAACAGCATCAGTACCACGCCAAACTCGGCGAAGTGCATCACATCCTTCTGTTCCCCCACCAGCCCCAGCAGGAAGGGGCCTATGATGATCCCCGCCAGCAGGTAGCCGAGCACCGAGCCTAGCCCCCAGCGTTTGGCCAGCGGTACCGCGATAACGGCGGCGGAGAGGTAGATAAAGGCATCAAACAGGATCCCGTGGCCCATCAGTCAGCCCTCCGTGTGAACATCAGATCCGGCTCATAAGCTCGGCCAGCAAGCTGCCCGTGTTTCATCAGAGCACCTCCAGCAAGTCGCGCAGATAAGGGCGCCCGGCCAGTTGCTCCGGGGTCAGCTGATCGTCACGCAGGGCGCAAAGCAGCTGGCGGTAGTCCTGCCCACAGCGGCGCAGGGCGGCGGGATCCTTGATCTTGTGAAAGGAGTGGAGCACGAAAGGGGGCAGCCAGTTCATGCCGCACAAGGTGGCCGCCTGCTGAAATGGCAGCAGAAAATCGAGCAGCGGTCGGCTGTTGTAACCCTCGCTGCAGTAGGACTCCGGCGCCCCGCCGGTGGTGATGGCGCTCAGCCACTGCTTGCCCTTGAGGGCGTGGGCTTCAGGGCCGTAGGCATAGCCATACTCCAGCACCAGATCCATCCACTCTTTCATGATGGCCGGGCAGGAGTACCAGTAAAACGGGTGCTGGAAGACGATGATGTCGTGCTCACAGAGCAGCGCCTGCTCCCGCTTCACATCGATAAACATGTCGGGATAGTGCTGATAGAGGTCGTGAACCGTGACCCCCTCCAGCCCCTCAATCGCCTGCAACAGCTGCTTGTTGGCCCGCGAGCTCTGCAGCGCGGGATGGGAAAAAATAACCAGAATGCGTTTCATGACCACATCACCCGAACAAAGCCTTGCGGTGCAAGGCGAGGTAAACAGAAAAGGGGAGTCTGGGGAGCTGCATCGTAAAGGTGCACAGGAGAGCGACCTTATCAGGAAGCGCCATAGCCTGCCAACTCGGGGATCAGCTCCCGCAGCGCCGGATTGAGGGTCTGGTGGGCGGGATAGCAGAGCCCGATCCGGCGAAACATCCGCGGCCCGCTCACCGGCAGGGTACAGAGCCCCGCCTCATCCTCGACCAGCCCGTCCGGCAGAAAACTGATGCCGACCCTCGCCAGCACCAGCGCCATCACCAGCCCCTTGCTCTCGGCCTTTGCCACCAGATTGAGGGTAAGGCGGTCACAGGCCAGCAGGCCGATAGTCTGCTGATGGGCCTCACAGGGTGGGCACTCAATAAAATCATAATGTTGCAGCTCGGCCAGCTCGATCCTTTCGCGACTGGCAAGGGGATGGTCGACCGGCACGCAGAGCACGTAATCCTCCTCCCACAGCGGCAGGAAGATCTCGTCCTCCCGGCGCAAGGCATCCAGCGTCAAACGGCAGTCGGCGGGTGTGGTGTAGTCGGAGAGGGTGAGATCCAGTTGCGGCAACACGCGCTGTACTTGCTGCAACAGCCCGGCCACCCGGCGGCGACTCAAGTCCGGCATGATGGCGATATTAAGCCTCGCACGCGTCGCTTTCTGGCGAAACAGCTCCGGCAGACGGCGCGCCTCCTCCACCAGCTTGACCGCGTGAGGATAGAGATAGTGGGCCGGATCTTTCGCCACCACCCCCTTCTTGCCCCGGACAAACAGGCTGTCACCGAGCGCCTCTTCCAGCTGGCGCAGCCCCGCCGAGAGGGAGGGCTGGCTGACGTGGCAACGCTCGGCCGCCGCCGTGATGTTCTTCTCTTCATAGATGGCGATGAAGAAACGCAGCAATCTCAAGTCCAGCATAAACCAACCATAGTTTTTTCAGATGATAACCAGCGGAAAACAATATTTATCACTTATAGATGCAGTGACTATAGTGATTGGGTTCCGTGCTGGCCAGCCACCTGTTTGCTCAAACCGACTCTTGAATCAGAAGGAAAGACCCATGTCCAAATCTCTCGTCGTGATCACCGGTGCCTCCGCCGGGATCGGTGCCGCCATCGCCCGAGCCTTCTCTGCCGCCGGTCATCCGCTGCTACTGCTGGCCCGCCGGGTCGAGCCGATGCAGGCACTGAACCTGCCCGATACCCTCTGCATCGGGGTCGATGTAACCGACACCGCAGCCATGAAGGCCGCCATCCAGCAGGCAGAAGCCAAATTTGGCCCGGTCGGCTGCATGGTCAACAACGCCGGCGTCATGCTGCTGGGTCAGGCAGATGTGCAGGATCCCGCCGAATGGCAGCAGATGCTCAACATCAACGTGATGGGGGTGCTGAACGGCGTCCACGCAGTGCTGGCAGGCATGAAGGAGCGCCGCAGCGGCACCATCATCAACATCAGCTCCATCGCCGGTCGCAAGACCTTCCCGAACCATGCTGCCTACTGCGCCACCAAGTTCGCCGTGCACGCCCTGACCGAAAACATCCGGGAAGAGGTGGCCGATGTCGGCGTGCGGATGGTGACCATTGCCCCGGGTGCGGTCGAGACCGAGCTGCTCAGCCACACCACTGACGAGAGCATCAAGGCCGGTTACCACGACTGGAAAGATCAGATGGGCGGCGTCATTGCGCCGGAAGTGATCGCCGATGCCGTGCTCTACGCCTGGAACCAGCCTGCCAACGTCTGCGTGCGCGAGATCGTGCTGGCGGCGACCCGTCAGCAACCTTAATCCTGGCTGACTGACACCATGGGGAGGGCTTGACCCTCCCCCGGGGCACAGAGTTACCATGTGCCCCTTGTTATTTTCGAGTCATTCCATGGTTCTCACCCGTCGCCAACTCGCCCACGCCCGTCGCTGGCTCCCCCTATGGAGCCTGGTGCTGGTGTTGATGTCGTTTGGCAGCCGGGCCGCAACCGACCTCTGTACCCTGACTACCCACTGCAGCCAGAGCGAGCGTACCCTGGAAAAAGCGATGCCCTGCGGTAGCTTTACCACCGCCCTCTCGATGACGCTGGTAGGCAGCGACAGCCTGACGGTCGCCGTACTGGAACCGGATACCCCCGACTTCGCCTCCCCCTCTCTCTTTATGCCGGACGCCCCGTGCGAGCGGCTCGAACGTCCCCCACGCACCCGGACCTGAAACGCATCCCGTATCGGGCATCTTTTCTTTCAATCTGAGGTGAGTGATGTACAAACCCCTGTTACTGGCCATGCTGGCCGGTACCGTCAGCTTTTCGGCCCTCGCGGCCGAGAAGATGACCGTCTACAAATCCAAATATTGTGGCTGCTGCCAAAGCTGGAACGAGCACATGGAGCAGAATGGCTTCGAACTGGAGGTCATCGAAACCGAACAGCTCGGCGCAGTGAAGCAGCAATACGGTATCGCGCCGGAGCTGGCTTCTTGCCATACCGGTATCGTAAATGGCTATGTGATCGAGGGGCATGTACCGGCCGCCGATGTGCAGAAGCTGCTCAGGGAAAAACCGGCGATCCGTGGCCTGACCATTCCGGGCATGCCCCAGAGTGCGCCGGGCATGGATATTCCGGGCCATCCCTATGAGGTACTGAGTATCAGCAACGAGGGCGCGACCAACCGCTGGTCGAGCTACCCAGGCTGACGAAAACTGGTCATGAGAGGGCACTCCCATATCATGTGAGGCACACCTGAGCGGACTCTTGCCGCTCATGGCCAGAAAGAGGGCCGCTATCGCGAGATAGCGGCTTTTTTTGATTACATTTCCTGCAATAACAAGGGATTGCTTGCAACCACCGGCAACAAGGGGCAGATTTAACGCCAATTCATGGAGCCGATGCTCAGGTCCACCAACCCTTTCCAGCGCCAAGGATGCGACATGTTTACCTTTTCCCGAGGAGTTCTGCTGCTAGCCTTTCTGACAGTTCTCCCCCCCACTTATGCCAATGAAGAGCCCGCCATGCTGACAAGCGAACATCCAATCCAGCCGCCCGTGGCCGCCAAACATCCCCGCACTCTGAAAAAACACGGGGATACCCGCATCGACAACTACTACTGGCTGCGTGACGACGAGCGGCAGAAGCCCGAGGTGTTGGACTATCTCAAGGCCGAGAACGCCTATACCGAGGCCATGCTCAAGCCGACCCAACCCCTGCGCGAACAGCTTTACAAAGAGATGGTCGCCCGCATCCCCCAGCAGGATGAGTCGGTGCCCTATGTGAAGAACGGCTACCGCTACCAGACCCGCTATGAGCCGGGCAAGGAGTACGGGATCTATTCGCGCACCAAGCTCGGTGAAGAGCAGTCGAGCCTGCTGCTCGACAGCAACCAGCGGGCAGAAGGGCACGAGTTCTATGCCCTCGGCGCCCTTGAGGTGAGCCGTAACAATCGCTGGCTGGCGGTGGCGGAAGATTTCCTCTCCCGCCGTCAGTACCAGATCCAGTTCCTCGATCTGGAGAGCGGCCAGTGGGCCACCGACAAACTGGAAAATACCTCCGGCAATCTGGTGTGGGCCAACGACAACAAGACCGTCTTCTATGTGCGCAAGCACCCGCAGACCCTGCTGCCCTATCAGGTCTATCGCCATACGCTCGGGACGGATCCGGCCACGGACAAGCTGGTCTATGAAGAGAAGGATGACTCCTTCTACATCAGCCTCTACGCTACAACTTCGGAAGATTTCATCGTCATCGCCCTCTCCAGCACCACCACAGGCGAAGCGCGGCTGATCGATGCCAACCAGCCGGAGCACGCCCCACGCCTGTTCCTGCCCCGTCAGGTGGATCACGAATACAGCCTGGATCACTACCGCGGCCGCTTCTATGTGCGCTCCAACAAGGATGGCAAGAACTTCGGCCTCTACGAGACCAAGGAGAGCCCGGTCGATCGCTGGAAGGCGGTGATTGCCCCCAATCCGGAGGTACTGCTGGAGAGCTACGCCCTGTTCAAGGATTGGCTGGTACTGGAAGAGCGCAACAAGGGGCTGACCCGACTGCGCCAGATCAACTGGCAGAGCGGTGACGAGAAGGAGATCGCCTTCGATGATCCCGCCTATGTCACCTGGCTCGCCTACAACCCGGAGCCGGATACCAGCGCCCTGCGCTATGGCTACTCCTCCATGACCACCCCTGCCTCTACCTATGAGCTGGATATGGCGAGCGGCAAGCGCACCCTGCTCAAGCAGCAGCCGGTGGCCGGCTTCAAGGCCGACCAGTACGCCAGCGAGCGGCTCTGGGTAACCGCCCGCGACGGTGTATCGGTGCCGGTCTCGCTGGTCTATCGCAAGGACAAGTTCAAGAAAGAGCAGGCTGATGCGCCCAAGAATCCGCTGCTGGTCTATGGCTATGGATCCTACGGCGCCAGCATGGATCCCGACTTCAGCAGCTCGCGCCTGAGCCTGCTCGATCGCGGCTTCGTCTACGCCATCGCCCATATCCGGGGTGGTGAAGAGCTGGGCCGTCACTGGTACGAAGATGGCAAACTGCTGAAAAAGCAGAACACCTTCAATGACTTTATCGATGTCACCAAGGCGCTGGTTGAGCAAGGCTACGGGGCCAGGGATCAGGTCTACGCCATGGGCGGCAGCGCCGGCGGCCTGCTGATGGGGGCCGTCATCAATCAGGCGCCCGAACTCTATCGCGGCGTGGTGGCGCAGGTGCCGTTTGTCGATGTGGTCACCACCATGCTGGACGAGTCGATCCCCCTCACCACCGGGGAGTATGACGAGTGGGGCAACCCGAACCAGAAGCGCTACTACGACTACATGAAGAGCTACAGCCCCTACGATCAGGTGAAGGCGCAAGCCTACCCCAACCTGCTGGTCACCACCGGGCTGCACGACTCGCAAGTGCAGTATTGGGAGCCAGCCAAGTGGGTCGCCAAGCTGCGCGAGCTGAAGACGGATGATAACAAGTTGTTACTGAACACTGACATGGACGCCGGCCACGGTGGCAAGTCGGGCCGCTTCAAAGCCTACGAAGATATCGCGCTGGAGTACGCCTTTATCCTGGATCTGGCCACCCCGGCCAACTGATCCAGTATGACCCCGGCCCTTGTCACACAAGGGCCGCATAAGAATCCCACCCTAGTTTTTCCCTCTTCCATTTCCCTTCATATCAAATTAATCTTCGGCTAGAAAATGAATGATCGAGGTCATGTTTCTCAAGATTAAACTCCGTGATTTTGCCATTTCGTTTGATTTATGTTGGGTGAATGTGCTTAATCGGAGTGCTTGCAACTTTTTATTTGGCCCCTCAGGGGCCAATTTATCTTCGACCGACAGGAGGTCGGTAGCCTCACCACAGGATGAGGGTGACCGCCGGAAAAGGGGGCAATCAACTCCCCCGCTTTCGCGCAACGAGAAGAGCGGGCAAGCCCGGCGCAGAACGGGATTGCCATCAATTTATCCGGGGATCGGATAAACAAAATCAAAGAAAAGGGAGAAAAAATGAAAGGATTAACTTTGGCATGCGCCCTGTCGGCGGCTCTGGTCGGTGTTTCATTCGGTGGTCCGGTGCAAGCGCAGGAGCGCTTCGTGACCATAGGCACCGGCGGTCAGACCGGCGTCTACTATGTCGCTGGCCAGTCCATCTGCCGCTTCCTCAATCGCGGCGCCGCCGATCACCAGATCAAGTGCAACGCCCCGGCCAGTGGCGGCGGTGTTGCCAACGTCAACGGCATCCGCAGCGGTGAGTTCAACTTCGGCATCATGCAATCCGACCACCAGTTCAAGGCGATGAAGGGGCTGCCACCGTTCCAGGCCGAAGGGGCCATGGACGATATGCGCGCCGTCTTCTCCCTGCAGAGCGAGGTATTCACCATCCTGGCTCGCCGCGATGCCAAGATCGCCAGCTTCGACGATCTGAAGGGCAAGCGCGTCAACATCGGCAACCCGGGCTCCGGCCAACGTGACACCATGGAAGAGATCATGGCGGTCAAAGGCTGGAAGAAGGGTGACTTCGGTCTGGTCTCCGAGCTGAAACCGGCCGAACAGGCCTCCGCCCTCGGTGACAACAACATCGACGCCATGAGCTACTTCGTCGGTCACCCGAACGGTGCCATTCAGGAAGCCTCCACCACCACAGATGCAGTACTGGTACCTGTGACCGGCGCCGACATCGACAAGCTGCTGGCCGAGAAGAGCTACTACAGCAAAGCCGAGATCCCGGGCGGCATCTACAAGGGCAGCGACAAGCCGACCCCCTCCATCGGTGGCAAAGCGGTGCTCTCCACCAGCGCCAAAACCGATCCGGAAGTGGTCTATCAGCTGGTCAAGTCGGTGTTCGACAACCTGGATCGCTTCAAGCGCCTGCACCCTGCCTTTGCCGACCTGAAAGAGGCCGACATGATCAAGGTGGGTCTCTCTGCACCGCTGCATGAAGGGGCTGCCCGCTACTACAAAGAGCGCGGCTGGATCTGATTGAAGGCCCCGGGGCCTTTGTCACTCTCTTCGACACCCGTCCGCCGCCTGATTGCGGGGGCGGGTGTCGCTCTTGTTGTACTCGTTGGCACAAGTTAACCCTATGCAAGATAAACAACTCTCTACCGAGGAACTGATCGCCCAGGATGTGGGCGCTCGCCTGCCGCTGGGCATCATGGGCTGGCTCATCACCGCGCTGGCGCTGGCCTGGTCCCTGTTCCAGCTCTGGATCGCCTCGCCCCTCCCCTTCATGGTGGGGTTTGGCGTACTCAATGACACCGAAACCCGCTCCATTCACCTCACCTTCGCCCTGTTGCTGGCTTTTCTGGTGTTCCCGGCATTTCGCTCCTCGCCGCGGGATCGGGTTCCCCTCGGCGATATCGCCCTCGGTCTGATCGCTGCTGGCGCCGCCTCTTACCTGTTCGTGATGTATGAAGCACTGGCGCTGCGTCCCGGCACCCTCACCACCGCCGATCTGGTGACCGCCTGCATCGGCATTCCGCTGCTGCTGGAAGCGGCGCGCCGCGCCCTGGGGCCGGCACTGGCGGTCATCGCCATCGTCTTTCTGATCTACAGTCTGGCGGGCCCCTGGATGCCGGGACTGCTGGCACACCGCGGGGTAGGTTTCACCGCGCTGGCCAACCACCAGTGGATCACCACCGAAGGGGTGTTTGGCATTGCCCTTGGCGTCTCCACCAGCTTCGTGTTCCTGTTCGTGCTGTTCGGCGCCCTGCTGGAACGGGCCGGTGCCGGTCACTACTTTATCCAGCTCGCCTTCAGCCTGCTCGGCCACCTGCGCGGCGGCCCCGCCAAGGCGGCAGTGGTCGCCTCCGGCCTGACCGGTCTGATTTCCGGCTCGTCGATTGCCAACGTGGTGACCACCGGTACCTTCACCATCCCGATGATGAAGAAGGTGGGCTTCAGTTCAGAGAAAGCGGGGGCGGTGGAAGTAGCCTCCTCGGTCAACGGCCAGATCATGCCACCCGTGATGGGGGCTGCGGCTTTCCTGATGGTCGAATACGTGGGCATCCCCTATGTGGAGATCATCAAGCACGCCTTCCTGCCTGCCACCATCTCCTACATAGCGCTGCTCTACATCGTCCATCTGGAGGCGCTGAAACTGGGCATGCAGCCCATCGGCAACCATCAACCCAAACCCTGGCTGCGTCGCCTGACCGGTTTTGCCTTTGGCGCGGCCCTCATCAGCGGCCTGTCACTGGCGGTCTACTATGGCCTCGGCTGGCTCAAACCTGCACTGGGTGACTACGCCCTGCCGGGGATCTCGGTACTGCTGGCTGCCACCTATGTGGCCCTGTTGAAGATCGCCGCCAGCAATGAACCGCTGCCTGCCGAAGATCCCGACAAGCCGCTCACCGAATTGCCCAACACCCGCGCCGTGCTGCTCTCCGGCCTGCACTTCCTGCTGCCGGTGGTGGTACTGGTGTGGTGCCTGATGGTGGAACGCCTCTCGCCGGGGCTGTCGGCCTTCTGGGGGACCGTGATGCTGGTGATCATCCTGCTGACCCAGCGCCCGCTGCTCAACTGGCTGCGCAAGGACGGCAAGCACGACTACGGCACCGTCGCTGACGGCGTGGTGGATCTGCGGGAAGGGCTGGTCGCCGGTGCCCGCAACATGATCGGTATCGGCATTGCCACCGCCACCGCGGGGATTATCGTGGGTGCGGTCTCCCAGACCGGGGTCGGTCTGGTGCTGGCGGATCTGGTGGAGTTCCTCTCCATGGGCAACCTGCTGCTGATGCTGCTGCTCACCGCCCTGTTGAGCCTGATCCTCGGCATGGGGCTGCCCACCACTGCCAACTACATCGTGGTGTCCAGCCTGCTGGCACCAGTGGTGGTGACGCTGGGGCAGCAAAACGGGCTGATCGTGCCGCTTATCGCAGTGCACCTGTTCGTATTCTACTTCGGCATCATGGCGGATGTGACGCCGCCGGTGGGACTGGCCTCCTTCGCGGCAGCGGCTGTCTCCAAGGGCGACCCCATCAAGACCGGGATCACGGCGTTTTACTACAGCCTGCGTACCGCAGCGCTGCCGTTCCTGTTTATCTTCAACACCGATCTGCTGCTGATCGACGTGGACTTCGCCCACGGGGTGCTGATCTTCATCGTGGCGACCATCGCCATGCTGATCTTCGCCGCCGCCACTCAGGGCTGGTTCCTGGTGAAGAGCCGCTGGTACGAGAGCGTGCTGCTGTTGCTGGTCGCCTTTACCCTGTTCCGCCCGGGTTTCTGGATGGACATGGTGCACGACCCCTATCGCGAGACCCCGCCTGCCCAGCTGGCCCAAACCATGGGTGAAGTGGAGGCGGAGAGCACCCTGCGGCTGCGGATCCTCGGTGAAGATGCAGTGGGCAAGCCACGCAAGTTCACCCTGCTGGTCGCCGTACCGGATGGGGCAAATGGCGAAGAGCGGCTGGCCAATCTGGGGCTGAGCCTCTATGAGCAAGATGGCAAAACGCTGATCGACAACGTCGCCTTTGGCAGCCCGGCCGCCACCATGGGGCTGGAGTTCGATCAGGAGATCCTCACCGTCAAGGCGCCCACCGATCGCTGGCGCAAGGAGTGGATGTGGATCCCGGGCTTCCTGCTGTTCGGGGTGATCGTCTGGCTGCAGCGTCGCCGCAGCGTCAAGGCCGGTTAATCCGCCAGGCAAATAAGACAGAGGGCCGCGATTGCGGCCCTCTTTTTATGGATATCGATCTCGCTGCAGCGGCGATCAGTGACCCGCCAGCTTCATATTCTCTACCAGCACCGAGCCGGTCTTGAGACTGGAGCGCTCATCCTCGTCACTACCCACCGCCACGATATGACTGAACATCTCGGCCAGATTGCCGGCGATGGTGATCTCCTCGACCGGATAGGCTATTTCGCCATTCTCGACCCAGAAACCGGCAGCGCCGCGGGAGTAGTCGCCATTGACGATATTGACCCCCTGCCCCATCAGCTCGGTCACCAGCAGACCGGTACCCATCTCTTTCAGCATGCCCTGAAAATCCTGGCCGGTATTGGAGACCTGCCAGTTGTGGATGCCACCGGCATGACCCGTAGTGGTCAGCCCCAGCTTGCGCGCAGAGTAGGAGGTAAGCAGCCAGCTCATCAGCTCGCCGTTACGGATGATATCCATGTCGCGGGTACGCACCCCTTCGCCATCGAACGGGGTACTGGCGAGCCCCCCCAGCAGGTGGGGGAACTCCTGAATGGTGAGCCACTCTGGCAGGATCTGCTTGCCCAATTTGTCGAGCAGGAAGCTCGACTTGCGATAGAGGTTGCCACCGCTGATGGCCATCACCAGATGGCCCCACAGGCCGGAGGCAGTATCGGGGTGGAACAGCACAGGGGCATGGCGGGTAGAAATCTTGCGGGCGCCGAGACGGGAGACGGTACGCTCCACCGCCTCGTCGGCGATGCGCTGCGCGCTCCAGAGCCCGTCGAGGGAACGGCTGGAGGAGTAGCCGTAATCCCGCTGCATGTCGCCATCCTGCTCGCCGATCAGCACGCAGCTAAGGGAGTTACGCGACGCCGCGTAGCCTTTGACGAAGCCGTGGCTGTTACCATAGACCTTGATACCAAGATGGCTGGAGAAACCGGCACCGTCGGAGTGCTTGATACGGACATCGCGACCCAGAGCGAGTCGTTCGCACTCGATGGCCAGATCGATGCCGCGCTGGGGATCCAGCTCGATTTGGTGACACAGTTGCAGGTCGGGGGCATCCCAGGCCAGCAGCTCGGCGTCCGCCAGACCGGCGCAATCATCCGCCGAGGTGTGGCGGGCAATCTCGATGGCCGCTTCAACGGCGGCACGAATGGCGGGTTTGCTCAGATCGGTGGTCGAGGAAGATCCCTTGCAACCATCGCGATAGACGGCGATGCCGAGGGCGCCATCCTTATTGAATTCAATGCTTTCCAGTTCACAACCCCGGGTGTTCACCGACAACCCGGTCTGCTTGCTGATGGAGACTTCGGCCAGCGAGGCGCCCAGTCCTTTGGCTATCTCCAGGGCTTCGGCAACCACGGCCTCGAGATGGGCTTGATCCTGGCGGATTTGGTCTTGCTGATCCATAACTCACATCTGTATGAAAGAAGGAAAGGGGGGTAAGCATATCAGACCCCTGCGCCCAGCGGGAGAAGCTGGTAACATATCCGCCAAACGTGAATGACAGGAATCAAGAGACCGATGAGTCAATATCAAGACGACAACGAGTTCGAAGACTGGGGCCCCAGCAAGAGCCAGCTCAAGCGCGATGCCGAAGCATTGCAGAAAATGGGGGAAGAGATCGTCTCCCTCAGCCACAGCGAGCTGGAAAAAATCCCGTTGGATGAAGAGCTTGCAGAAGCTGTCGAGCTGGGTCGCAAACTCAAGCCGAAGAAGGATGAGTCCTTCCGTCGCCATCTGCAGTTCATCGGCCGCCTGATGCGCAGCCGCGATATCGAGCCGATTGCCGAAGCGCTCTCCATCATCAAGAACCGTCACTCCACCGTGAATGCGCGCCTGCATCGCCTGGAGCAGTGGCGCGAGCGCCTGATCACCGAAGGTGACAGCGCCCTCAACGAGCTGATGTCCCAGTTCCACGAACTGGATCGCCAGAAGCTGCGCCAGCTGATCCGCTCCGCCAACAAGGAGCGGGAGCTGAACAAGCCGCCGGTCGCCTACCGCGAGATGTACCAGTATCTGCGCGGCGAGATCGAAGACCTGCTGTGATCCCCGAAACACGCCTCCCCTCGGGGAGGCGTGTTTATCTTGATGCCTTTTCCCCTACCCCCTCCCTGTGCGTTTAATATATCCACCACTCTGGTGTTCCTGGCATACATCCCTATCCGTTTTTCCCAGTAAAATCGCCACTAAAGAACCATTCAAAACTATTGCATTAACAATTTTGCATCATTTTGTTTGACATATTGAACAGCCTTGGCAGACTGGGGAGAGGATCCAGGCTGTCGCTGCCGAGGCTGACCGACGATTCGATTCTGCCACCCGGTAAGACGCGGGATCCCATGACCATACCTTGAGGCATGCCCTTGCCCAGCCGATGTGCAAGGGTCTGCCCAAGGTGCAGGATGAGACTTCAACGCCAGGGATAATCAGGGTGTTCTATGCCAAATTCCATACTCGTCACCAACCGTAAACCCGTCGTGCTGATGACCATGGGGGCCCAGCCCCGCAACGGCCACGCCTATCAGGTAATGACCCACAAATACATCATGCCGCTGGTCGAGATCAGCGGCTGTGTCCCGCTGCTGGTGCCCACCTGCTGTGGCACCGCCGATCTGGAGCAGTATCTGGATCTGGCTGACGGCATCTATCTGAGCGGCGCCGGCTCCAACATCGATCCGGCGCTTTACGGACAGGAGAACCTCACCCCGGAGAAACAGCAGGACAGGGATCGCGACCTGTTCGATCTGCCCCTCATTAAGGGAGCCCTCGCCCGTGGCATGCCGATCCTCGGGATCTGTCGCGGCATGCAGGAGATCAACGTGGCACTGGGCGGAGATATCCACCAGAAGGTCTACACCGAACCGGGTTATGACGATCATCGGGAAGATGCCGACGATCCGGTCGACGAACAGTATGGGCCAAGTCATCAAATTGAGCTGCTGCCGGGCAGCTGGTTTGCCGAACTGATGGGGGCTGAACAGATACCGGTCAACTCCCTGCATGGACAGGGGCTAAACCGTCTTGGTGATGGCCTAGAGCCGCTGGCCCATGCCGAAGATGGACTGGTCGAGGCCATCCATGCTCCTACCCTCTCCCCTTTCCTGCTGGCAGTACAGTGGCACCCGGAGTGGAAAGCCAGCGAGAATCCTCACTCCATCAAGATCTTCCAGGCCTTTGGTGACGCCTGCCGACGCCGTCAGAGAGATAATCGTTAACGCTTATTCACCAAATCCTCGCGCCTTGAGCTTGGGCAATCCGCCCCGCTCGGGGCGCAGGGTACGGCAAATATCCATCCCCTTGAGCCCACGCTGGATATGATCAGGCGAATGGCCAAACACCATGCCGTTGCTGCGGTAGAGGTTGTTGTCATCCAGCTCGAACTTCTCGCCGCCGATCAGCAACTGCTCGCGGCCATTGACCGTATCACCCCGTTTGACGGGCACCTTCATATCGCTCAGCACCTCGCCGGTGGCACACCCCTCGCGCCAGCGCGCCTCGCTGGAGAAGGGGGTAATAGCTATTTCACGCCAGGAGCCATCCCGGAATTCGACCCGATACTTCTCGACCAGCAGATCGCAGCCAGCCAGTGGCAACAGGGCCATCAAACAGATGATTTTCTTTGAAAATTTCACTCAATCGCACTCCTTTGCCCGGTTCTGCACAGGATAAATAAATTGCTGCCCCAACGCACCATTTCCCCGTGCCGGAACGGCTATGCTGGAAATAAAACCATCACAAGGGGCCGTCATGTTCAGCGACAACCTCACTGCGCTACCCACACTGATATGGATCCGCGAACACCCGTTCTGGACCCTGCTCACACTCTCTCTGATGCTGCTCCACTTCTGGCGCCGCCCCGGGCAACGACGGGAGCTGCTCTCCGAGCTCAGCTTCGTGATGATAAGCACTGTCGTGATCCTGCTGATCCAGTTGGAAGGGGGCTGGTTCAAACTGCCGCTGCCCCATCAATTGCTGATCGAGATCTCCACCCTGCTGGCGGGCCTGATATTGGTAAAAGTGTGGGGGATACTGCTGTTCGAATTTCTTCTGCCCCTCTGCCAGATCCGCATCCCGCGGATCATCGCCGACATCGTCATCACCATCGGCTATATCGGCTGGGGTCTGTTTCGCCTCTACGCCTCCGGCATGGCGCTCGGGGAGATAGTCACCACCTCGGCGGTGATCACCGCGGTCATCGCCTTCGCCATGCAGGATACTTTGGGCAACCTGCTGGCCGGGGTCTCCATCCAGCTCGACAACTCCATCGCCATCGGGGACTGGCTGCAAGTAGACACCACCCAGGGCCGGGTGGTGGAGATCAACTGGCGTGCCACCACCATCGAGACCCGCAACTGGGAGACCGTCGTCATCCCCAACAGCCATCTGCTCAAACAGCGCTTCACCGTGCTCGGGCGTCGCCGTGGCGAGCCGCTGCAGTGGCGACGCTGGGTCTGGTTCGATCTGACCCTGGATACCCTGCCGACCCAGATCATCGCCCTGATCGAGAAATCCCTGCGAGAGACCAAGCTCCCCTGCGTCGCCAAGCATCCGCAACCGGACTGTCTGCTGATGAATGTCGAGGGGGGGATTGCCCGCTATGCAGTGCGCTACTGGCTGACCGATCTGGCTCGCGATGATCCGACCGACTCCATGGTACGCAGCCTGATCGATGCCGCCCTGCGTCGCAACGATCGCCGCCTTACCCCACCGATCTTCAATGTCTTTATGGCCAAGGAGAAGCAGCACCTGGATGCCCGCCACAAACGCCACACGGTCGAACGCACCGCGACCCTGCGCAAGTTACCTCTGTTTGCCATGTTGCAGGAGGATGAGCTGATCAGACTGGCGGACCAGGTGAAGTTTGCCCCCTTTGTCAGCGGTGACATCATGCTTGAGCAGGGAGAGGTCTCCAACTGGCTGTTCGTACTGGTCAAAGGGGAAGCCGAGATGCTGATTAATCTGGAAGGGAAAGAGTTGAAACTGGGCACTCTCGGCGCAGGTGACTTCTTCGGGGAACTGAGCCTGCTCACCGGCGAACCCAGTACCTTCACCGTGCGGGCGGTGGCCACCGTCGAAACCTATCGCATCAATCAGAGCATGTTCCAGGAGCTGGTCGCCCAGCGCGAGTCACTGGTCGAGCCCCTCTATCGAGTACTGAGTGACCGTCAGCAGGAGCAACAGGCACTGCTGGAACGAGAGGCAGAGTCAATGAAACGGCCACCACAACAGCTTGATCTGCTTGATAAACTGATGAAGCTGTTCGGGGGCAGATGACGTAGCATGGCATCTTGTTGAGGACGTGAAGAGAGAACAGCAGCCATGTTACTGACAACCCTGGCCCTTGCCGCCAGCCTGCAATTTGATTGTCCTGCCACCATCGAGGCTCGCCAGCAGCTGCTGACCCCGCAGCAGGGCTGGCAGGCCGTGACCCGCAACGACAACGGCAAACTTGGCGAGCGCCTCACCCATCGGCTGGATCGTCTCTCCCTGTTTGACGGAAATCCCGATGAGCGGGTCCAGCTCAAACCGGATAACGGCGACAGCGACGAGATCCACTACTGGAGCCAGCTCGATAGCAGCCTGCGCCCCCTCTATCTGGTCTGCCGCTATCAGAACAGCGCCATCACCCTGCAGCAGGCGCTGCCCGTCGGCATCAGTTACTGCCGCGTCAACCAGCGCGACCGCTACACCCTGCTCGGGTTGGTTTGTCGCAAATAGCGGGCGTAACCCCTTGCCATATATCGCTATTCGCTGACAGCCATTACCACCTGAGCGTGGCCACCCGCCAGCGCCATCAGAGCAGCAGCTCAGCCAGCTCCTCCAGTGCCGTCAGCTCCACGTCCGGCAACTGTTGCAGCCGTTGCCACGGTTGCTGCCGTTCGTTGAGCCAGGCGGCGCGAAAGCCATGCAGACGGGCACCCAGTACATCGGTCTCGGGATGATCCCCCACATGGAGGATCCGCTGCGCAGGCAGCTTGAGGGCACTGCGGGTCTGCTCAAACATATCCGGCGCCGGTTTCATCCTGGCGCCCGCCCCCGCCTTGCAGACCAGCGTGAAGTAGCGATCCAGCCCGGCCTGAAGCAGATCCAGATTGCCGTTGGTGATGACCACCAGCGGGTAGCGTTCGGCCAATCTGGCCAGCAGCTGATGAGTGGACTCGCTCACATCGATCTTCGAGCGCTCTGCCAGAAACGCAGCAAACACCTGCTCCGCCTCGCGACTGGCCTGCTGGTCGGCCATCCCCCCCTCGACCATGGCGGCGCGGATGGTCTGCTGGCGCGCCAGGCTGACATCGTGGCGCAGCCCGGGGTTGGCCAGCAACACAGCGCGTTTTAGCTCCAGCCAGCGTGGCTTGTCGAGCATGGCTGTCGCCAGATATTCGCTGCGCAGATGGCTCAACATCCACTGCTCGGCCCGCACGATGGCGGGGCCGTTGTCATAGAGGGTGTCATCGAGGTCAAACGAGATGGCAGCAACCGGCTGCCAGCGGCGATAGAAGTGCATGGACTATCCTCTGCAACGGGGCTCAGGGCCCGTTATTCATCGTCCTGCGCATCCGGGTCACGCTTGGCCCTGGGGTGGGCGCTGTCGTAAACCTTGGCCAGATGCTGGAAGTCGAGGTGGGTATAGATCTGGGTGGTGGAGAGGTCGGCATGTCCCAGCAGCTCCTGAACCGCCCGGAGATCGCCGGAAGACTCCAGCATATGGGTGGCGAAGCTGTGGCGCAGCTTGTGGGGATGGACGTGGGCGTTAAGCGCCTGCTTGTTGCCCCAGCCATCGAGGCGGGCCTGCACCGAGCGCGCCGACAGCCGCTGCTTGCGGTTGGAGACAAACAGCGCCTCGCTCTCATCCCCGGCCAGCAGCGGGCGCACCTTGAGCCACTTCTGCAGCCACTCCACCGCCATCCGGCCGATGGGCAGCACCCGCTCCCGCGAGCCCTTGCCGGTCACCTTGAGCTGGCGGTCGTCGAGCTTCAGATCCACCAGATTGATCCCCACCAGCTCGGCCAGACGCAGCCCTGAAGAGTACATCAGCTCCATGATGGCGCGATCCCGCACCGCCAGCGGATCCTGCTCGTCGGTAATGTTGAGCAGCTGGTGCATCTCGTCCACATCGAGGTTTTTCGGCAGCGGCCGCCCCTGTTTGGGGGTGACGATACCGCGAGCCGGATTGGCGGTGAGCCGCCCCTGCCGCACCTGCCAGTCGCAAAAGCTGCGCAGGGCCGAGACCTTGGTGGAAAGGGAACGAGGAGCAAGGCCCCCCTTGTGCATCCGGGTCACCAGAGTGCGCACCTGACTCGCCTCGAGCCGACCCCAATCAGTGAGCCCGAGGGCCACCAGCTCGGCGGTCATCGCCTCCAGATGGGCTTGATAGTTATTGCGGGTATGAGGGCTGAGCTGACGCTCGACCCTCAGGTATTCGATAAAGGCCGCCAGCTCGTCCGCCAGTGCCGCAGGCAGTGGCGGTGCGATGACGGGTGCTTTGGCAGGCGCCTTGGCCGGTGTTCTAGCCATGAGTCAACTCGGGCAGACGCAGTTGCAGCAGGCGCCCCAGTTGGCCCAGCAGCAGGGTGTCGTTGTGGGGAGTAAAGTGGCCGGGATCCGAGCTGGCGAAGGCCAGCACACCGAGATCGCCGAGCCGCATCAGGGCCACCGAGTTGACCAGCACATCATGGCCAAACAGCGCCTGCTTCTCGCTCTGGCTCAGGCGGCCAAAGTAGTAATCCTGCCCCGGCAGACGCTGACCCAGCAGGGATTCGAGCTGCTTGCCCTGCGCCAGAAAGCGCTGCTCGGGCCCGCTCAGGGCAAACTTCTTGGGATTGAGCCAGAGCCGCAGCCCGGTCAGGCGCAGCCGCTGGACAAAGGCCTTGCCCATCACGGCACTTACCTCGAACAGGGTCTGGCAGCCGTACAGCTCGCCGTAGAGATCGGCATAGACCCGGAAGATCCGCTCGTTTTCGCTGGCGATCCCCATCAATTCGGTGATCTCCTGCTCCAGCTGTTCGATCCGCTCGCGCTGACGCTCCAGCTGGCGCTCGACCAGCGAGACCGACCCTTTGCGTTCATGGGGAATGCGGATCCGGTCCAGCACGGCGGCATGGCGTTGGAAAAACTCGGGATAACGGGCCAGGTACTCCAGCACAGTGGCTTCATCCACCGATTGCTCCTGCCGTTTGAGTTCGCTCATAAATTGGTTGATCCATCAGAGAAATGGGGCTCGCTGCCCCGACATCATGGGCAAAGGGGGCCAGCGCCCCCCGTACCTGAACCTTTATCGGCTAAACCTCTATCTGGCCGTCAAACACATGCTCGGCGGGGCCTGTCATGTAGACCGGCTGGCCCGGCCCCTTCCAGGCGATGGTCAGCTTGCCGCCCGGCAGACTGACGGTGACCCGCTCCTTGAGCTTGCCCTGACTGATGCCAATCACCGCCGCCGCACAGGCACCGGTGCCGCAGGCCAGGGTCTCGCCACAGCCCCGCTCGAATACACGCAGCTTGATCTCGGTGGCGTTGACCATCTCCATGAAGCCGACGTTGACCCGCTCAGGGAAACGCTCGTGGCGCTCCATGATGGCACCGAGCGTCTCGACGGGCGCATCGGCGACCGAAGGCACCTCGATGACGCAGTGGGGATTACCCATGGAGACCACGCCACACATCACGGTATGCTCCTGCGCCCGCAACAGATAGGTTTTCTCTGCCTTCTGGGCCCGGAACGGGATCTTGCCCGGCTCAAACTGGGGAACACCCATGTTGACCGTGACCTGATTCTCCCCCTCCAGCTGCAACACGATGCGACCCCGGGCGGTACTGACCGCGATGCGATCCCGGTTGATCAGCCCCTTGAGACGCACGAAACGGGCAAAACAGCGGGCGCCGTTGCCGCACTGCTCCACCTCGCTGCCATCGGCATTGAAAATGCGATAGTGAAAGTCGAGTTCAGGGTCATAGGGCGGCTCCACCAGCAGCAGCTGGTCAAAGCCGATCCCGAAGTGGCGATCTGCCAGCTTCTTGATGACGTCATTGCTGAAAAATACCTTCTGGGTGACGCCATCCACCACCATGAAGTCGTTGCCCAAGCCATGCATCTTGGAAAAATCTATCAACATCGTGCATTCCTGTGCTGTTAGGGCTGTAAAAATTCACCGAACCAAGGGTCGCTAAACGCCATGAAGTCGTTGTCCAAAGCCCCATGCATCCTGGAACAATCTGTCAACATCGTGCATTCCTGTGCTGTTAGGGCTGTAAAAACTCACCGTCAACCGTTATGAAATCATTGTCCCAGCCTGCGCCATCAGGGCAGCAGGTGCTCACCACGCCAGAGATCGGCCAACTGCTCACGCTCGCGGATCAGATGTGCTTCGGCACCATCCACCAGCACTTCGGCTGCGCGCGGACGGGTGTTGTAGTTGGATGACATGGTAAAGCCGTAGGCTCCGGCCGAACGCACCGCCAGCAGGGAGCCTTCGGCAATGGCCAGGGTGCGCTCCTTGCCGAGGAAGTCGCCGGTCTCGCACACCGGGCCCACCACGTCATAGAGCGCGGGAGCATGACCGGCGCGGCTATCCACCTCGATGATGTTCATCCAGGCGCCGTAGAGCGAGGGGCGCAGCATGTCGTTCATACCGGCATCGATCAGCGCGAAGTTGCGGGTCTCGCCCGGCTTGAGGTACTCCACCCGGGTCAGCAGCACGCCGGCATTGGCGACGATGGCGCGGCCCGGCTCGAACAGCAGGGTCAGATCCCGGCCCGCCAGCTTCTGCTTCAGCGCTTCGGCGTACTCGGTCGGATGGGGCGGCTGCTCGGAACCGTAGTTGACCCCAAGGCCGCCCCCCACGTCCAGATGATGGATATGAATGCCTTCCGCTGCCAGACCGTCGATCAGCCGCAGCAACTTGTCAGCCGCTTCCATAAAGGGATTCAATTCAGTGAGTTGCGAGCCGATATGGCAATCCACCCCGACGATTTCGATGTTCGCCATCGCGGCCGCCTTGCGATAGATGGCGGGCGCCAGCTCGATGGGAATGCCGAACTTGTTCTGCTTGAGGCCAGTGGAGATATAGGGGTGAGTACCGGCATCGATATCCGGATTGACCCGCACCGAGACGCGGGCCTTCTTGCCCATGCTGCCCGCCACCCGATTGAGGCGCTCCAGCTCGGCTTCCGACTCCAGATTGAAGCAGAGGATCTCTTTATCCAGCGCAAGGCGCATCTCCGCTTCGCTCTTGGCGACCCCGGAGAAAACCACCTTGGCCGGATCACCGCCCGCCGCCAGTACCCGCGACAGCTCGCCACCGGAGACGATGTCAAACCCCGAGCCCAGACGGGCCAGCAGGTTGAGCAGCGCCAGATTGGAGTTGGCCTTCACCGCATAGCAGATCAGATGGGGAATATCGCCAGCGGCCTTGTCGAAGGCGTGCCAGTGGCGCTCGAGGGTCGCACGGGAGTAGACGTAAAGCGGGGTACCGTACTGCTCGGCAAGCTGTTGCAGCGAGGTTTGCTCGGCCTGAAGCTGGCCGTCGGCGTCGTAGTTAAAGTGATCCAAGGGGGCGGTTCCTTCCTAGAATGGGTGCGGCATTAGTGCGGCGCGGCCTCGGTGGCAGCCTCAGTGGTCGCAGGCGGCGCTGCTTGCGGTGTACTCTGGCTCTGTGGCTGCTCGGGGGGCGGCATATAGAGCGGCCCCTTCAGACCGCACGCGGCCAACCCGAGGGACAGAAGAGTGGCAAGCAGACACTTGGTGAACTGGGTGATCATAATGGTTCGCTGCGAAAAAATTTTTGGCCCTCTATAATCGCACTCACATTGTTAAAAGCAACAGGATAAACCGATGAAGGATCACGAGTATCACGCCCTGACCGACGCCTTTTTCCAATATGTGGAAGACACGCTCGACGAGGGGTATCCGGATATCGACTGCGAACGCAACGGTGGCGTATTGACCCTCTCTTTCGAGAACAAGACCAAGGTCATCATCAACAAGCAGGAGCCACTGCATCAGATTTGGGTCGCCACCCGCGAGAACGGCTTCCACTTCGAACTGCAGGGTGACACCTGGATCGACAACCGTTTCGGCCACGAGCTCAAGGCGCTGCTGAGCCAATCCTGCACCGCCCAGGCGGGCGAAGAGGTGGTGTTCCCATGACCGACCTGCACCCGCAGGGCGCCCGTCACGCGGTGATCTGGCTGCACGGGCTGGGTGATTCCGGCGCCGGTCTCGCCCCGCTGGTGGACGCGCTGGACCTGCCCGCCGAGCTACCGGTGCGTCACCTGCTGCCGGATGCCCCCGAGCGCCCCATCACCATCAACATGGGCTACAAGATGCGCGGCTGGTACGACATAAAGAGCTTCGAGGATCCCGCCGAGCGGGCCGTGGAGTCCCATGTCCGTGAATCAGCCGACCAGATTGCCGCATTGCTCGATCAGCTGGTGGCCGACGGGTTTGCCCCCGAGCATATCGTGCTGGCAGGCTTCTCTCAGGGCGGGGTGATTGCCTCCTTCACCGCGCTGCGCTATCAGGCACAGCTGGCGGGCCTGCTCTGCATGTCCACCTATCTGGCCGCCCCCGACAAGCTGCTCGGAGAAATAAGCGAGGCTGCTCGCACCCTGCCCATCTGCTACATGCACGGCATCTACGACGATGTGGTGAGCCTGTCGCTGGGTTGGGATGCCAAGAACCGGCTGGAAAGCGCCGGGCTCGCCCCCGAGTGGCACGAGTACCCGATGCGTCACGAGATCTGTCGTCCGCAGCTGGGCGACATTCGCAGCTGGCTGCTGGCTCGCCTCGGGGCCTGAGCTACCCGATAAAGCAAACGGCCTGCATCTGCAGGCCGTTTTTTATGGCGACTTACCCTCGCGGGTCAGCCCACTTCCCGGGTGGGCGGCACCTGCTCGCGCAGAGTGCCCTGACTGCGATAGGGGATCACATCCAGCTCGCCGTTCACTTGTACTATCTCGTAGTACTGGGGCAGGTTGAAGTTGATGAACTGACCGTCATCGCTGAACCGCTCGTGATTGGAGGTATAGAAGCGGTTGACACCCGCCACCAGCTCATCCTTGTTGCCGGCGAAGTGCTGGTAGATCTCCACCCGGTTCGCCTCATCGAGGATATAGATATTGGTGCCCGCATCCCGGGTATCGAAGAAGAACTGCACCAATCCTTCGCTGGCGTAGGCATCGACGATGCTCGGCAGATGCTGGCTGTGGGTCTTGTCGAGCCGCAGCGGCAGGTGATCCAGCTTGTTGTGGGAGATGTGACGGTAAAAATCGATGGCGTTCTCCAGCTTCTTCACCGACACCCCGCGCCGCTCGAAGAAGATGCCGTACTTCTCGCGGCCAAGGGCCATGGTCTTGACCAGCTGCTGCTTGTCGCGGGCAAGGCGCAGATCGATACACTCCGCCACCAGCTTCTGGAAACGGGAGCGCACCAGAGATCGGAAGTGCTGGCTATAGCAGAACACCTCGATCATCTCGGGGGCGGCGGCATCCTGATGCATCTTGCCGAGGATGGTGGTGAGGGCATCGACCACAGCTTCATCCCCCTGGAAGTGCAGGGTACGGATCTCGCTCCAGGAGTTGCGATAGACCAGATCCACCGAACCGACCAGACACTCCTGATTGCGACCGAACGAGAAGACATCCACTGTATTGGCGTCAAATTCGATCACCTGACCGACCCAGTGGCTGGTCGGGTCCATCTCCAGGTTGAGGAAGATGGAGAGCTGACGGATCTCGCACGGCCGACTGAGCGCCAGGTTGGTGGCCAACGGGTACTTCTCGGGGAAGCAGCCGGAGAGATCGCGGCAGAACTGGTGCAGATTGTCGATGTGCAGATCCGAGCCCTGATTGAACAGGTGCACCCGCGACTGGGGGGTCAGCAGATCGTTGAAGTAGGCCCAGGAGACCAGCTTGCTGATGTAGCCGTTGAACTCGAGCGGCGCGCGACCAATGATGTCCACCGGCTCCAGCGAATGTTTGTAGAGATACCAGCCGGCGCGGTTGAGGCGACCGTGGGGCACCTGCACGAAGCTAAGGTCGGGCTCGCTCAGATCCGGCGCGATCTTGAGGTTCACCCGCTGCACCTTGCCCGGCAGGCTCTCGAACGCGGCGTATAGTTTACGCGACAGGATGCCGATATCTTCCGGGTTGATCGACTCGCTGATGTTGTTGCGACGGGCGAACTGGATCAGGTTGCGGTAGCTCTGCATCAGGGCCTCCAGCAACTCGGCATGGGCGATCTTCACCTCCTCGACCTTCCACTCGTGGCGATGATCGAGGTGGTACAGTTTATCCTGGCTCCAACCCCAGTAGGAGACCAGTTGGCTCATCTGCTCGCGGCGCCACTCGGGAGAGTGATCATCCTTGGGATGACTGAGGCCATCGCACACCTTGAGGTAGAAGCAGCGGCGCACCAGATCGAGTCGCGCCATGTCGCCGATGGACTTGAGGTAATTGGTCACCTTGTCCAGCATCAGACAATAGTTGTCGAGCCGGTAGTGCATCCCCTCGTTGTGCTGAAACCAGTCGCGGCTGATCATCGATAGCAACCGGGTGTTGGGGTACTCGTGGGAATAAGCCTCCATCAGCACCGACTTGAGCACCGCCTTATAGGGGGAATCGATCCCCTTGTAGAGCTGCCACAGGGCAGAGCCGAAATACTCCTCCGCCGGAATCCGGTCAAAACTGCCGAGATCGAGCCAGTCATCCTGCCTGAGCTTGCCACTCTCGAACAGCTCGTTCACATACGCATCGTAGTGATCATCACACTCGGTGGGCACCAGATACCAGATCAAGCGTTTGCCCGCGATACGCATGGCGCTGCGGTAGAACTCGTCAAGCAGCAGCAGGTGCTGGGCGCTGCCACAGCTCTCTCCCTGCATCTCGGCATCGTTGGTCTGGCGGAACTTGTCTTCGGGGATCAGGAAGAAGTTGAGGTCGACCCCGCGCTGCTCCGCCCACTTGGAGAGCAACCGGCACTTCTGCTCCAGCAGGGCGAGCCGCTCCTGCGACAAGCCAGCCACGTGGCAAACCCAGATATCGAGATCGGAGTGACAGCACTGGCCGATGGAGGAGGTGCTGCCCATGGAGTAGAGCCCCTGAATGGCTCGATCATGGGTTGCCAGGCCGCTCTGACAGTTGGCGTTGCGACAGAGGTCATCGATAAAGGCTTGCTGCTCGGCGCTGGCGCTGAAGCTCCAGATGCCATGAGGAACATCACCGGAGACATAACCGGGGAGCAGGGGGTGATTGAAGTGCAGCATGACGGGCAGCAGTTGGAATACCTGCTGCCCGTAGCGACTCATGAGACCTAACGCCCGTTGCGTCTTGAGACGGGTAATGTCGTCATAACGCGCAACCAGCGTATCGATGTGTTCCTGCAATGCCCTGCCTATCACCTAAGTGAAAATGACGCACCAAAAGAGCGATACGTCAAAAAAGTGTGATCATGTTAACAATGCAAACAGCGGTGGTAAACAAGCCTTCAGCTAAACGTCAGATTATTTCTGGTATGACCACATCAAGTATCAGGGGAAATCATTAAATTCCAATGCATTCAATGAATTAATCAAGGCCGCTTGCTTAATGAAAATCATTTTCAGCATGCATTTTTGAGCTTGGCCCCGCTTTTGCCGGCTCCGCCATGAAAGCCCGGGCAAAGGGTGGTAATATCGATTTCCTTCTAAAAATGAAACAACTGATTGATATGGCAGCCCGAACCCTGAAAATTGCCACTCGCAAGAGCCCGCTGGCCCTGTGGCAGGCCAACTTTGTCAAAGACCGGCTCGAAGCCCTGCACCCGCAGTTGCAGGTCGAACTGGTGCCCATGAGCACTCAGGGTGACAAGATCCTCGATACCCCGCTGGCCAAGGTCGGTGGCAAGGGGTTGTTCGTCAAGGAGCTGGAGACCGCCATGCTGGAAGGACGGGCCGATATCGCCGTTCACTCCATGAAAGACGTTCCGGTAGAGTTCCCCGAGGGGCTCGGTCTGCACACCATCTGCGAGCGGGAAGATCCCCGCGACGCCTTCGTCTCCAATAGTTTCACAGCCATTGCCGAACTGCCGCAAGGGGCCGTGGTCGGCACCTCCAGCCTGCGCCGCCAGTGCCAGCTGCGCGCTGCGCGCCCGGATCTGGTGATCCGCGACCTGCGTGGCAACGTCAACACCCGCCTCGCCAAGCTGGATGCCGGTGAGTACGACGCCATCATCCTCGCCGCCGCCGGTCTGAAACGACTGGAGATGGCGCACCGCATTACCGCCTTGATCGAGCCGGAGCAGAGTCTGCCCGCCAACGGTCAGGGGGCTGTCGGCATCGAATGCCGCCTCGACGACGTTGAGCTGCACGCTCTGCTGGCGCCGTTGGAGCACGCCGAGACCCGCGCCCGGGTGCTGACCGAGCGCGCCATGAACCGCGCCCTGCAAGGGGGATGTCAGGTCCCCATCGGTGCCTACGCACTGGTCGACGGCGAGCAGATCTGGCTGCGCGGTCTGGTGGGTAGCCCGGATGGCAGTCAGGTTATCCGTGACGAGATCCGCGGCCCGCTGGCCGATGGTGAGGCGCTCGGCGAGCAACTGGCCCAGCGTCTGCTGGCCGCCGGTGCCGACGAGATCCTGGCCGAGGTCTACCGCGCATGACACCGCTGGTGGTGCGTCCGGCCGCCCAAGCCGCCGAGCTGGTGCAGTTGCTGCGCCAGCACGGTCATGCACCACTCTGCTGCCCGCTGCTGGAAACCGTGGCGGGCAGTGAACTCCCCCGCTTGCCCAACCTGTTGCACAGCGCCGATATCGTTATCGCGGTCAGCATCCATGCCGTTCATTTTGCACACGATTTTCTGTTGCAAACTGGTCAGACCTGGCCACATATTGAGTACTTTGCGGTGGGTCAGGCCAGCGCAGATGCGTTTGCCGCTATCGGCATCACAGCAAGCTGCCCGGATGACCCGCGCAGCGAAGGGCTGCTGGCCCTGCCCGCCCTGCAGCAGGTAGCAGGCAAACGGGTACTGATCTTGCGCGGTAATGGCGGGCGGGATCTCATCGCCAGCACGCTGGCCTCACGCGGTGCTCTGGTGCACTATTGTGCGGCCTATGAACGCCACTACCCCGAGCTAGACGGGGAGACATTGACCCGCCACTGGCAGGCAGCGGGGCTGGACAGCCTGCTCATTACCAGTGGTGAACTGCTGCAACGGCTGCTGGAGCTGGTTCCCGACCACCAGCGGCCCTGGCTTTTTGACCGCCTGCTGGTGGTCCCCAGCCCGCGAGTGGCCGAGATGGCCCACTCCGCGGGCTTTATCCATATCACGATTGCCCAAGGTGCATCCAACCAGGCCCTGACGGCCGCACTGGAACTGAGGAAGATGGAATGACAGAACAACAAGAATCCCAGGTAAAACCCCAGCCGACCGCTGCGGTCAATGGCAGCAAGAGCCGCTCCGGTGCCGTACTGGGAGGGGTCGCCATCCTGCTGGCCCTTGGCCTGACCGGCGGTCTCTATCTGCACGGTCACAAGAATGCCGTGGCCCAGCAAGCCGAACTGGCCCAGCTCAAGCAGCAGCTGGCGAGCGCCCTGAGCAAGATCGACCAGACCAGCAGCAAGGATGCCGAGCAGCTGGCCGCGCTGGATCAAACCCAGCAGCGGCTGCAAGGGGAGATGCAGGGTCTGCAGAACCGGGTACTGGATCTCAACGATAAACGCCCCAACGACTGGATGCTGGCCGAATCCGAGTATCTGGTTCGGATGGCGGGTCGCAAACTGTGGCTGGAGCATGACCTCGTCTCCGCCATCACATTGCTCGGCAATGCCGACGAGCGGATCGCCGCCCTCAACGACCCCAGCCTGATGCCGATCCGCAAGGCGCTGGCCGAGGATATCGCCAAGCTCAAGGGGATGCCGCGCATCGACCGCGAGGGGCTGACCCTCAAGCTGGCCGCGCTCTCAGATCAGATCGAGCTGCTGCCCCTCTCCACCGTCAGCATGCCGGAAGCCAAGGCCGAGCCGGATCAGGCGGTCAGCGCCAATCCCGACGAGTGGGAGAGCAACCTGAAGAAGAACTGGGTCAAGTTCACCGAGAACTTCGTCACCATCCGTCGCCGCGATGGCGCGGTCGAGGCGCTGCTCTCGCCGCAGCAGGAGATCTTCCTGCGTGAAAACCTCAAAACCAAGCTGTTGCAGGCCCAGCTCTCCGTCTATCGCGAGCAGCAGGCGCTCTACGAAGACAGCCTGGACAAGGCCCAGCGCTGGCTGACCCAGTATTTCGACACCGACAACAGCGCCACCCGCTACATGCAGGGCGAGATCGACAAGCTCAAGGGTGAGCAGATCCAGATCGACTATCCGGCCCAGTTCAAGACCCAGGCGATGCTGGAGCAGGTGCTGACCGAACGCCTGCAACGCATTCTGGCCAGCAGCTGAGGAGGGCACCATGATCCGTATAATCATTCTGGTTGCCGTGATGGTCGCAGGGCTGATCTTTGGCCCGCAAGCCTCCGGTAACAAGGGCTATGTGCTGATTGCCCTTGGCAATTACACCATCGAATCCTCCGTCACCAGCGCGGTGATCCTGGCCGTGCTGTTCTACGGAGCCCTGCTGATCGTCGAATGGCTGCTGGGTCGGGTATTCGGCCTGCGCCGCAAGACCCTCGGCTGGTACGGCTCGCGCCGCCGCCGCAAGGCCAATCAACAGACCGTCGCCGCCACCCTGGCGATGGCCGAAGGGCACTACAGTCAGGCTGAAAAACTGATGATCAAGGGGGCCAGCAACAGCGATACCCCGCTGCTCAACTACCTGAGCGCCGCCAAGGCGGCACAGGCCCGTGGTGACGACGCCCGCCGGGATCAATACCTGCAAAAAGCGCAGGAAGAGAATCCCAAAGCCGAGCTGGCGCTCACCCTGACCCAAACCCAATTGCAAATCGAGCAGGGCCAGTACGATACCGCGCTGGCGATGCTGGAGTCGGTCTACGCCCTCAACCCGCGCCACCCCATGGTGCTGGATCAGCTGCGTCAGGTGCATCTGGCCCGTCAGGACTGGAGCGCCCTGTGCGACCTGATCCCGGCGCTGCACAAGGTGGGCAAGCTGACCCCGAAACAGGAAGAAGATCTGCTGCAACAAGCCTGGTGTGGTCGCCTGCAACAGGCTGCCGGCAGCCTCGAGACCCTCAAGGCGGTGTGGCAGGATCTGCCGCGCAAACTGCGCCTCGAGCCAGAACTGCTGGCCTGCTACGGCGATCTGCTGCGCCAGCTGGGCGCCGATGGCGAGGCCGCCACCCTGTGGCAGGAGGCGCTGCGCAAACAGCCGATGCCGCAGCTGCTGGCTCGCCTGCCCAAGCTGAAACTCGACAGCTACCAGCCGCTGTTGGCACTGCTGCAAAAACAGCAGGGGCAACCGGAGGTGGACACCGCACTGGCCCAGCTCTATCTACTGGCCGGTCAGCTGGACGATGCCCAGAAGCTGCTGGAGCAGGAGGTGGAGCGGGCGCCGAGCGCCGCCGCCTACCATGCTCTCGGCCAGCTGATGGACAAGCGCCGCCTTACCAACAAGGCCAACGAGTACTATCGTCAGGCACTGGAGCTGGCGGGGATCTGATCCCCGGCGAATAGAAACGCGAGAGGCCGCATGATGCGGCCTCTTTTTTTATATCTTCGCCCTGCTCTCGTCAGGTGGTGAGCCGCTCCAGCTCGCCGATCAGCCAGATGGCCTCGGCGCGATGGCTGCCGCACACATCCATCATGGGGCGAAAACCGCCACACACCGCCGGCCGCTCCGGTTGACCGAAAATCTTGCAGCCAAGGGCGCTATCGAGCTGGATACAGGGGACGCCAGCCGGTTTGCCATCTGGCATACCGGGAATGGCACTGCTGATACTGGGGGCGATGCAACAGGCAGCGCAGCCGCTACGACACTCCATAGACTCCACTCCTTTGGGATGGTCTGAGCCACCATAGCCGAAGCGGCGGCACAAACGTAGCTGGCGCACAACAAAAAGCCCGACCGCACGGGCGATCGGGCTTCAAACAACACAGCCGGTTCAGCGAGCCATCATCACAGGATGATGTCACGTACCACGCTGTCTTTGCGCTCCAGGTAATGGATCGACTTGATACGACGAATGGTACGGGATTTACCACGGATCAACAGAGTCTCGGTGGTCGCCATCACGCCATCGCTGGTGATGCCATCCAGCAAATCACCCTTGGTGATGCCGGTGGCGGAGAAGATGACGTTGTCATTCTTCGCCATATCTTCCAGCTTGAGCACCTTGTTGACGTCGATGCCCAGCGCTTCGCAGCGGGCAATTTCCTGCTCGCCCAGCGCACGCACTTCCGGGCTGTCGCCCTTGACCCGGTGACGCGGCACCAGACGGGCCTGCATGTCGCCATCCAGCGCGCGGATCACCGCCGCGGAGATCACCCCTTCCGGTGCGCCGCCGATGCCATAAAGCATGTCGACTTCACTGTCCGGCAGACAGGTGAGGATGGAGGCGGCAACGTCACCATCAGGAATGGCGAACACCCGCACGCCCAGACCCTGCATCTCCTTGATTGCCTTGTCATGACGCGGCTTGGCCAGGGTAATGACAGTCAAACGGGAGAGCGGCTTGCCCAGCGCCTTGGCCACGGACTTCAGGTTCAGCTCGAGAGCCTGATCCAGGTCGATGGCGCCTTTGGCCTTGGGCCCGACGATCAGCTTTTCCATGTACATGTCAGGTGCTTTCAGGAAAGAACCCTTGTCGCCCACCGCCAGCACGGCCAGCGCGTTGGCCTGACCCATGGCGGTCATGCGGGTACCCTCGATGGGATCGACCGCGATATCCACCGCGTCGCCGTGTCCGGTACCGACCTTCTCGCCGATATAGAGCATCGGCGCTTCATCAATTTCACCTTCGCCGATCACAATCTCACCATCGATCTCGATCTGGTTGAGAATGTGGCGCATGGCCGCTACGGCCGCCCCATCAGCGATATTCTTGTCACCACGTCCGAGCCACTTGTAGCCAGCCAGTGCAGCCGCTTCCGTCACTCGGGAAAACTCGATTGCCAGTTCACGTCTCATCGCATATCCAACCTATGGAGCTCGAAAACGGGCGGCATTCTACCACAAGGGCAAACCTTTGCGCACAAAAGTAGCTGCCAGGTGCATAAATGTAGCCAATTCATCCAATTGCAACCCAATTGCCATCGACTCTTCATCCAGTTGTCACCCCGCTGTCATGCATCTTCCCTAGGATGGCCCCGTCTTCAAAACAAAAGCTTGCAACACAAGGGATTAAGATGAAAAAGCTGACTGTAGTGGCACTGGCTCTGACCGCCGCCTTCCAGGCGCAAGCCGTTGAGGTGTATAAAAATGATACCGCCATGCTGGACCTGTATGGCCGCATCTACGCCGGTCAATTCTTCGGCGACAAGAAAGAAAACGTCGATACCGCCAACCCGAATGGCACCAAGGATTACAGCGCCAAGCAAGGGGCTAACCAGTTTGTCCGCTTCGGTGCCAAGGCTGAAACCCAGATCCAGAGCGGTCTGAAGGCGCTGGCCCAGTACGAAGTGCAGATGTACATCAACGACAGCGAGAAGACCATCAGCGAGAGCTCCGACAACCTGCGTACCCGTCTGGCCTTTGCCGGTGTGGGCGCTGACTGGGGTACAGTGACCTTCGGTCGCCAGAAAGGTGCCCCGGGTTTCCTGGCGGACTGGACTGATGTCTCCCTCTCCGACGGCTACGGTAACGAAGCGCTGGGTGCAAAGACCGACACCTTCGCCACCAACCGCGCCGGTTCCGTACTGAAATACTCCGGCCTGTTCAATGGCTTCCAGCTCGACACCAGCTACAAGTTCGACGGTGGTGACACCGAAGAGACTACCAGCAAGGATAGCGACGCGGCCTACGGAGCAGCCGTGGCCTATACCTTCCCTTTCAACCTGTCGCTGGGTACTGCCTATAACGTCGGCCTGCGCGACAAGAGCGGTGAAGAAGATGCAAAACTGTGGCTGATCTCCGCCAAGTTTGACAACAAGGCCGCCTACGCCGCCCTCAGTTATGCCGATGGCAGCGACTTCCTGGCGACCGGCACCGATCACACCGGTTGGGAAGCCGCGCTGGGCTACAACTTCGAGAATGGCTTCGGTCTGATGGCGCTGTGGAACAAACAGGAGCAGGACAAGGCTGGCACCAAGAAAGACAATGTGGATTACTACACCCTGGGAGCCCAGTACAAGTTCAACAAGAACCTGCGGGTGATCGGCGAGTACCGCATCAACAATCTGGACAGCGTTGCCGGCAAAGCGACCGCCAACAAGGATGACTTCCAGCTGGCTGCTCGCTACGACTTCTAATCGAGGTTTTCTGATACCCAAAGCGCGATGGCTTGCCATCGCGCTTTTTCGTCGCTGTTGCTCAGAAAACCACAAACTGGCCTAGGCTCAAGAGTAGATGTATCGCCGGAGAGATGATCATGGTCAGGCTGCTTTTCGTCCTGCTCTTGCTGCTGGCTCTTCCCGCTCACGCCCTCAATATCGCCATGGTACTGTGGCGTGGCGAAACCGCCGCCGAGGCGGGCTTTCGGGCCGAACTGACCCGACTTGGCTATCAGACCACCATCACCGTCTACAATGCCAATCAGGATCGCACGGCGCTGGCGACCATGCTACGTCAGCAGATGCTGCCGAAACTGGCCGAATACGACTACATCTACACCTTCGGTACCACAGCCACCACCATGGCAAAGAGTTTGGTCGCCAATCGCAAGCCCATGATATTCAATGTGGTTTCAGATCCTGTCGGGGCAGGTTTTCTCTCTGAGGACAAGGCTCAGAACAGCATGGTCGCCGGGGTAAGCAATATGGTGCCGATGGCGCTGCAACTGGCCAATGCCAGCAAGTACCTCCCATCGGATAAGCGGCTGCTGCTACCCTTCAACCCGCGGGAGCAAAACACCCTGCTGGTGGCCGACATGCTGATCAACGCGGCCAAAGGTTACCAATGGCAAGTCGCAACCTGGCGTATAGCACCGGATCCAAAGCGACTGGAGAACGAGTTGAAGCGGCTGCAACAGGATGCCAAAAACGACATCGTCTTTCTGGCCGCAGACAGCTATCTGCTCTCCATCGCCCCCCGTTTGCTGAATGCACTCAACGCAGCTGCCATCCCTACCATCTGCAGTGCAGAGCTGTTCGTCGAGCACGGCTGCAGCGTTGGCACCATCAGCAGCTACGAGGCGCTGGGCAAGATGGCCGCAGTAATCATCCATCGCCACCAGCAGGGAACGCAGTTGCAGGATATTCCGCTGCAGACCGATCCCCACCCCAAACTGGTGCTGGGGCAACTGGGCAGCACCACCAAGCAGGAGAAGAACCCCGAAAAACCGAAGCCTTGATAAAGATCTCGGCCAATCAGGCTCCAGGCGGGTATGCTGTTGACCCCCATAGCCCGAGAGCCTTTTCCCATGAGCACCACCGTCTTTTTTGCCGTTCTGCTGGCAGCCCTGCTTCACGCCAGCTGGAATGCGCTGGTCAAAATTGGCGAAGAGCGGCTGGTGGGGGTGTCACTGGTGGCGATCTTTTCAGGGCTTATCGCCGCCGTGGCGCTGCTGCCCATGGGGCTTCCCTCTGCTGCCGAGCTGCCCTGGCTCGGCCTCTCAGTCCTGCTCCATATCGGTTACTGCCTGTTTCTCAGCCATGCCTACAATCAGGGCGATTTTGGCCAGATCTATCCGCTGGCCCGTGGCAGTGCCCCGCTGCTCGCCATGGCGTTAAGTGCCATATTGCTGGGGGACTACCCCGGTTACGGCGGCATCATCGGCGCCTGCGTGCTGATCATGGGGGTCTTGCTGATGGCCAGGCGAGGTGGGCAGCAGCGCCTTGACAGCAAAGCGGTTCGGGCAGCACTGATCACGGCCATGTTCACGGCGACCTATACCCTCTCGGATGGGGCCGGCGCCCGTGCAGGGGGTGAACCGGTACGCTACACCCTCTGGCTCTTTGCCTGTACCGGGCTGGCGATGCTGCTGGTGTTGCTCGTCCACCAAAAGCGCAACGCATGGCGCCAGATCCGTCGCCATGCGATGGCGGGAATTGCAGGAGGTGCCATGTCACTGCTCGCCTACGGGATTGTTATCTGGGCCATGACCCAAGCCCCCATTGGCGTGGTCGCGGCTCTGCGCGAAAGCAGTGTGCTGTTTGCCATGCTGCTCTCGGTCTGGCTGCTGAAAGAGCCGCTCGGGCGCATGCGGCTGACGGCGGCGGCCATTATCACCGGCGGCGTGCTGCTGACCCGGCTGGGAGGATAAGCGCTGTCGCCATTGGTGCAGATTTATCTGACAGGATGGCGTAATTCACTCCGCCAAATATGCCGAATACCAACTAATGGAAATAAGTGTCGGCCCGGGCGTAAATGTTTACATCCGCAACGTATCAATTAACTGGCAGGTCTGTTTATTTCAACCACAGCTTCATTCGGGAAACTTACCTGCCAAGCAGCATTAATGATAAAATCGTTCACAGTTAATTTTCGGCAACGCTGACCAATACTGCGCATGGCACAGACCATGCCGCTCCGCCCATACATTCATTGACCGCCTGACGGGTAAGCCAGCCCGGTCAGAGATGACCCGATCGCGCCCGCCACAGCAGGATGGCATGGCGCTACCGCGTTATTAATGGGTCCGGTTTCGTCTGTTTAATTTTTGATTATTTTAAATCCAGCACCATCAGGGAGTTTTTAATATGTCGGCAAAAAAGCTGAAGTTGGGCGCCTTTATATTGATGATATTAACATCGGTATTTGGCGTCACTAATATCGGGATCGGTTTTTACCGAATGGGATATGCCGCCATTCCGATGTTCGTGATCGGCGGTCTGTTTTTCTTCATCCCGTTCATTTTGATGATGATTGAGTTTGGTACCGGCTTTCGCAAAGAGGCGGGCGGCATCTTTACCTGGATGCGCCACTCGGTCTCGACCCGATTCGCCTTTATCGGTCTGACCATGTGGTTCGCCTCCTACGTCATCTGGATGTTTGGCAAGGCGCTCTCTATGTGGGTGCCCCTCTCCTTCATGCTGTTTGGCCGCGACATCACCGTCATCCCGGTCACCCTGGGCACCAGCATCGACTTCGGCCCCTTTATTCTGGGAGTGGTCGCCATCGCGCTGGTTGCCACCGTCACCAAGCTCATCACCCTGGGTAGCGCCCGCTTCGCCAAAGTGGCGGCCATCGGCGGTCTCTCCGTGGTGGCACTCAACGTGTTGCTGCTGGTCGGTGGCGTCTTCACCTTCGCGGTGAGCGGCATGACTCTGCAGGAGCCCTTCACCCAGGCATCGCTGACGGCTTCTCCCAATGCCGCTTTCAACGACATCATCCCCTTCCTCGGCTTTATGGTGTTCGCCATCTTCGCCTACGGCGGGGTCGAGGCGATGGCCGGGGTGGCTGACGAGCTGGAAGATCCGGAGCGCGACCTCAAGCGCGGCATCTTCCTCTCCGGCGCCTTCATCGTGCTCTGCTACATCATCGGCTTTCTGGCGGTCGGCTCCATCATGCGCTGGAGCGACTTCCCGGCCGAGGGGATCACCTCACTCTCCGCCCTTTTCATCATCATGCTGGAGCTGGGGCGCCATCTGGGTGGCGAGTGGCTGGGACAGGTGTTCATGCGCTTTGCTGGCCTTGGTATGTTCCTGAGCTATCTGGGTGCCTTTATCGCCCTCTCCTACGCGCCGCTGCGCCAGTTCATCACCGGCACCCCGAGCTACTTCTGGCCGGAGCGTTTCCAGCGCGAGAACGAGAATGGCGTGCGGATTGAAGCCCTCAAGGTGCAAGCCTGGGTGGTCTGTCTGTTCATTGCCGCCAAGTCCATCTTTACCCTGATCAACCCGGAAGGGGCCGCCGCCCTCTATGAGCTGATCATCACCATGACCAACGTCGGCATGACCCTGCCCTACATGTTCCTCATCTACGCCTGGTATCGCTATCGCAACAACCCGGCGCTGGGCAAGGACCTGATCTTCTTCAAGAGCGCGGGCTCGGTACTGTTTGCCACCATCATCAGCCTGATCCTGGTCGCCTTCGGCAACGTCTTTACCGTGGTCGCCCCCTTTATCTCCGGCGATATCTCCACCGGCGTCTGGACCATCATTGGCCCGCTGCTGTTCGTGGTGATCGCCATGCGCTTCAAGATCAAGCAGGAAGATGCCCACTAAACGGTAAGCAATGCTCCATGCCAATCGGGACTGTTCTGGTCCCGATTTTTTTTAGCGCCGGCTTCCGCTCGCCATCACGACCAGCCCATATTGTTAATGCAGAAAAGACTCCATGGAGACCCTTTTTACGTTCTCCTCGCCGCCAGAGCGTGCTCAACGCCGTAAATTATCAATATCAAGGTGAGAATGATTGTGAAGCGCCAGTTCACGACATATAACTTAGCGAGATATCCCTGTATTTCGTCCGGTAGAGCTGATCATGATGATGCGTTCCCTCCTTCCCCTGTTGCTTGGCGCAGTAATGCTGCCGGCCACTATGGACAGTGCCCATGCCAACCCCTTTTCCGCCAGCAGCAAAAGCAGCAGCGGCTTTCTCGAGCGACGGGATGTGCCCAACCTCAGCTCGGCTGCCTTCGTGGTGGCCAACCACAGAACCGGCGAGGTGATCTCCGAGCGCAACGGCAACCGGGTAATGCCCATCGCCTCACTCACCAAGCTGATGACGGCGCTGGTAGTGCTGGATGCCAACCTGCGCCTCAACGAAATGCTCACCGTGACCAATGCCGACATCGACCGCATCAAGGGAACCGGCTCGCGCCTGGCCATAGGTTCCAGGCTCAGCCGCGCCGAAATGCTCCATATCGCCCTGATGTCCTCTGAAAACCGTGCCGCCTCGGCACTGGCCCGCCACTATCCCGGCGGTCAGCGCGCCTTTGTCGAGGCGATGAACGCCAAAGCCCGCATGCTGGGGATGTGGAATACCCACTATGCAGACAGCACCGGGCTCAACCCGCGCAATGTCTCCACCGCGCAGGATCTCGCCAAGCTCGCCGCCGCAGCGGCCTCCTATCCGCTGATCCGCCAGTACTCCACCGACGAGCAGAGTTATGTGCGCACCAACAAGCGTCAGCTGCACTACCTCAACTCCAACCGGCTGATCCGCGAAGGGCAATGGGAGTTCACCCTCTCCAAGACCGGCTATATCCGTGAAGCGGGCCGCTGTCTGGTGCTGGGCACCAAGGTCAATCGTGAGCCGGTGATCATGGTGTTGCTCAATGCCGAGACCACCAACGATCGGGTCGCCGACGCCAAGCGGATCAAAACCTGGCTGGAGAGCTCGGGCAGAACCACCCTGGCCGCCAACCAGAGCAGCATGCTGACTCACCAGTAAGCTCGAGATCCCCAACCAAGCGAGGCGCCCGCCTCGCTTTTTTATCTGCATGAGCGCGCCCAAAAAACGGGAGCCCGCTCCCGTTACAGGTAACACCTTCCACCATCCCGTTACAAAATGTAACTACTCAACAGCGTAATTCACACTAATAGAATCAATTGGTTGTAACCTAGCAGCGAGAATTTTAGCGTGCCATCACAACCCCTGTAACGACGAGCCACCATGCGTATTTCCAGTATCGAGTGCGGGCGGGTACTGGCCATTCTGGCCGTGATGACCATTCACGTATCCCCCTTCGCCAATCCGTTCAATCCCGCCCTGTGGGGAAGTGGATCCTGGCTCTGGCTGAGCGGCACCATCAACCAGTTATGCCGCTTTGCCGTGCCGCTGTTTTTCCTCTGTGCCGGTTACTTTCTGCAGCCGAGACTGAGCCGCGAAGCGCCGCTGACCGTGGCCTGGCGCTACTGCCACCCCTTGCTGCTGCTCTGGCTGGTATGGAGTCTGGTCTACCTGCTGGTGCCGTTCAATCCGCTGGATGCCGTACAGCAAGGCTATCTGGCCTCCCTGCGCGGGCAGTGGCAATTCCAGCTCGGCGACCCCCTCAATGGCTGGCTGGTGGGCGGCATGATCCACCTCTGGTTCCTGCCAGCCCTGGTCATGGCGGTAGCCCTGCTGGCACTCTGTTACCGGCTTGGCAGACCATCGCTCGCCATCTGGCTGGGTCTTGGCCTCTACCTGCTGGCGCTGCTGGGGGGCTCCTATGCCAAGCCGCTGCTGGGCGCCGAGTGGCCACTGCTCACCCGTAACGGCCCCTTCTTCTCCCTGCTGTTTGTGGCGCTCGGGGCCCTGTTGCGCCAGCGTCAGTGGCAGCCCGATGCCCGCACCGGCTGGCAACTGCTGCTGGCGGGCGTGACGCTCTATGGCTGTGAAGCCTGGGCGCTGCAGCACTTTGCCGCAGTGCCGCTCACCCGCCACGACTTCCTGCTCGGCTCCCTTCCCTGGGCTCTCGGCCTGTTTGGACTGCTGCTGGCCAACCCCGAGTGGGGCAAGGGCAGCTGGCTTGAACGTCAGGCCCCCAAAGTGCTCGGGATCTACTGCCTGCACATGATGCTGGTGGTCTGGCTCTTCGTGTTTGGCCCGCAGGCCGCATCCATCCTGTGGGAGATCGCCAAGGTGCCGCTGCTGCTGGGATCGTCTCTGCTGGTCTATCGCCTGCTGGCGACTATCCCCCTCACCCGCCGACTGCTGAGCACTCGCTGAGTCCGATATCCGGCCCGTCCTATCGGGCTGGATATCGCTTCACATTTCGCACCTTTTTCTTCCGCTACGCCCTTTTCCCTCGCTTCGTTCTCGCGGTTTGCTGTAATGGCTCTGCTTTTCAGCCGAGCTCTGCCGACCACACAACACGCACCCAAAGCCCCCTCCATTTTCACCTTGCCAGACAAATGAAAATCAATATCATTGGCATCCCGCTTAAGCGGGTCAGGCTAATTATAATTAAATCAATATGTTCGAGCCGTCAGGTCGACATCCAAAGAGTCAATATTGAATATGCAGCACCCTCACTTTCGCAGAACGCTGGTCTCGCTGGCACTGCTGGGCACCGGCTTCACTGCCCAGGCCACCGATGAAACCATGACTGTGGTTGGCAAACGCTCCCAGCATCAGGAAGTTGCCACCGCAACCCGTACCAATACGCCAGCCAAGCTGGTTCCCCAGACCATCGACAGCGTCAAGGTCAGCGAGCTGACCGCCTTCGGCCAACCTACGCTGAGTGAAGCTCTGAGCGGCATTCCCGGGGTCAACGCAAGCGGTGATACCCGCTTCGACGGGGTCAATATCCGCGGCTTCAGCGCCAGCAACGACTTCTATCTCGACGGATTCCGCGACGACATGCAGTACACCCGGGATCTCGGCAACATCGAGCGGGTGGAAGTGCTCAAGGGCCCGGCTGCCGTGCTCTACGGCCGCGGTAGCACGGGGGGCATCGTCAACCGGGTCAGCAAGAAGCCGCAAAAAGGGCAGGAGTCCAGCGTCACCGCCCGGGTCGGCAGCTTTGACAGTCAGCGACTGGCCGCCGACCTCAATGGCGAGGCAAGTGAGCAGGTGCAACTGCGCCTCAACATGGCGCAAGAGGACAAAGATAGCTTCCGCAACGGCGTGAAGAGCAAGCGCACCCTGCTGGCCCCCTCCGCCAACTGGGAGATCAGCGACAACCTCAACTGGCTGGTGCAGTACGAGCGCAACGAACATGACCGCACCCCGGATCGCGGCATTCCCGGGGTCAATGGCCGTCCGGCCGATGTGCCGCGAGAGTATGTCTACAGCGATACCAGCCGCGACTTCATCGATGACGTGGCACAATCCACCCGCTCACGCCTCTCCTGGGATATCAACGATCAGTGGCAGTTGCGCCAGCAGCTCGGTTACTCCACCCTCGACAGCCAGTTTGACAACACCTATGTCACCAGCGTCAAAGGGGATCAGGTGACCCGCTCCCGCTGGCAGCAGGATCTGAAAGCGAAGAACCTGATCAGCAACACCGAGGCAGAAGGTCTGTTCCAGACCGGCCCGGTGGAACATCGCCTGCTGGCCGGCTTCGAGCAGAACTGGCAGGAGCGCACACCCAAGCTCTACCAGAACGCCACCGCCATCCCGTCCGGCAACCTCTACGACCCGGGCTCACTGCCTACCTACAATGGCGCCATGAAGCTCTCCAGCGACGCCAAACACAAGGTGCGCGGCAATGGCCTCTATCTGCAGGATCAGCTCAGCCTGGGTGACTGGCATCTGGTGGGCGGGCTGCGCCGTGACGACTTCACCGTCACCAGTCGCCGCTACGACCTCAACAAGGAGGAGAGCGTCTCGGTCAACAGCCTGAGCCCGCGCCTCGGTCTGGTGTGGAATCCCCTCGAGGATCACGCCTTCTACACCTCCTACAGCAAGACCTTCACCCCGGTGGGCGGCGAGCTGATCGGCATCACCCCGGGCGACAAGAACAACGGGCTGGAACCCCAGCACACCCGCCTCTACGAAG
This sequence comes from Aeromonas sp. 603404, assembly GCF_049171775.1. Lineage (NCBI taxonomy): Bacteria > Pseudomonadati > Pseudomonadota > Gammaproteobacteria > Aeromonadales > Aeromonadaceae > Aeromonas > Aeromonas sp. 603404. The sequence continues at coordinate 62,012 of NZ_JAAKPE010000006.1, read as the reverse complement.
GTGGCGTGAAGAGTGACTGGCTGAACGGCAAGCTGGCGACCACTCTCTCCCTCTATCGACTGGAGATGTACAACAAGCGCACCAAGGATCCGCTGGATCCCACCAAGGTGATCCTCACCGGCCTGCAGCGTACCGAAGGGGTCGAACTGAGCGCCCGCGCCGAGCTGACCGACGAGATCTATCTGCGTGGCGGCTTCGCCATTCAGGATGCGGAGCAGGTCAAGGCGGATGCGGATCTGCAGGGCAAGCGCCCGATGAACGTCTCCCGTCAGAATGGCCAGCTCTATCTCGGCTACAAGAGTGGCGAGCAGGGCTGGTTCGGTGAAACCGGCGTAACGGCGGTGGGCGATCGCTTTGCCGACAACGCCAACACCACCACACTGCCCGGTTACGCCCGCTTCGATGCGCGCGTCGGTTATCGCTGGCAACAGTGGGAAGCCGAGCTGAGCGCCGAAAACCTGACCGACCACGAGTACTTCGTCAGCGCCACCAGTGCCAACCAGATCATGCCGGGCACACCCCGTCAGCTGAGTCTGACCGGTACCTACCGCTTCTGATCTCTGTGACAACCACCCCGACTGGCCAGCCCTTGCTGGCCAGTTTTTTTATGAAGCAACCACGATGAAACGCAGAAGAGTTCCCCTTCACAACAACAAATGGGTACGCCGCCTCCATGCCTGGGCCGGTTTTTTTACCCTAGCCCTGATGCTGATGTACGGCATCACCGGCCTCTGGCTGCAACACCGAGCCGTGTTGCCCATCCCCGGCCCCCACACCGACAAATCGAGTGAAGAGATAGTGCTCAAGGCACCACTCACCAGCCCGGAGCAGCTGAAAAGCCTGCTGCAACAGCGCTATCCCGATACCTTTGCCGATGGGCGAACCATGATCACCCCGGCCCAGATCCTGCCCACCCCGAACGGCCCGCTCACCCTGCCCGCCAAGTGGGAGATGCGCGGCGTCACCCTCAGCCAGAGCGTGGCCGCCAGCTATGTTGAGGGTACCCTGCTGGTACGTACCGACTTGCAACTGGCCAACTTTGCCGCCAGCCTCAACCGGCTGCACCGCGGCATGGGCACCGGCCTCGGCTGGCAGCTGTTTGGCGATATCGCCGCCCTGGCCCTGCTGCTGCTCGCCCTCACCAGCCTGTTTATGTGGACCAAGCTGCACGGCACACCCAGAGCCATCATAGCGCTGACGCTCGCAGGTACCCTCGGTACCCTGCTGTTTGCCCTGCTGGGATAGCGCGGCAACCATGTTCTGATGCAGCATGGTTTGGAAAAAAACCGCAATAGAAACAGGCCGCTGGCAGTGATGCCGTCAGCGGCCACATCAAGAAAAGGAAATAACGGAGAGCGGGAAAAGAGAAGGGATACCAAGAGGTAACGGGAAGTACTCCTGTTCAGCAGTAACGCACCAACTCGCAGGAACGCCAAAAACAAAAGGCCATCATTGCTGATGGCCTTTTGTCATGAATTTGATGGTGCCCGGGGTCGGACTCGAACCGACACGGTTATTCACCGGCGGATTTTGAATCCGCTGCGTCTACCGATTTCGCCACCCGGGCAACTGCGAGGGATTATACGAATGGCGCGATGCCATGCAAGGTGTTTTTCGATTGAACACTCCCGTTTGTTCATTTATTCAACGCCTTGCTGATGCGGGGCCAGTTACATAGAATGCCGCCATCATCTTAATGGAATAAAAACGATGGCCAAGCCTAAAAAAGTCCAACAAAAATCCCCCTCTCCCGCCACTCAGCCATACCCGTCAGCAGGTCTGCTGCGTCGCCTCGGCGCCCTGATCTATGATGCGCTGGTGGTGACTTCGCTGCTGATCATCGCCGGCTTTATCGGCATGGGGGTCGCCAAGCTGCTGCTGGTCACCGGCATGGCCAGCGTACCGGCGGGTGAAGATACCGTCTGGTTGCTGACCCGCCACCCCCTGAGCCTGATCTACACCCTGTGGCTCGCCTTCGTCATCTGCGGTTTCTACACCTGGTTCTGGACCCGCGCTGGCCAGACCGTCGGCATGCGCGCCTGGCGGCTGCGCATTCAGAACGAAGATGGCAGCCATATCCGTATTACCCAGGCGCTGATCCGTCTCGCCACTGCCGCCTTTGGTCTGGGCAACCTGATGTGCCTGTTCAACCGCAAGCGCCCACGGGCGTTCCAGGATATCTGGGCCGAATGCGAAGTGATTGTGCTGAGCAAAGAGGCCAATCTGGAATTGTTGAACAAGTAATACCGGATCAATGCAATAACGAAAGAGGGCACCAGCAGGTGCCCTCTTTGTATTACCACGTGTGAATTACTGCTTGCGGCTGAGGATGTAGAAGGAGATGCCGCCAAACAGCAGGCTGGGCGCGACAGCCGCCAGAATGGGCGGTACCGCATAGACCAGACTGATGGGGCCAAACACCCGATCACTCACATAGACGGCGAAACCGGTCATGATCCCCATCAGCATCCGCGCCCCCATGCTCACCGAACGCAACGGGCCGAAGATGAAAGAAGAGGCCAGCAGGATCATCGCCACCACCGAGAGCGGTGACAGCAGTTTGCGCCACATCTCCAGCTTGTAGCGACCGGCATCCTGCTTGTTGGCGTCCAGGTAACCGATGTAGTCGAGCAGACCGGAGACCGAGAGATTCTCGGGGTCGATACTCACCACCCCCAGCTGCTTGGGCGTCAGCTCCGAGCTCCACTCCATCTTGTCGTGCTCTTCACTGCGGATCTGAGCCGGGTCGTCGAAGCGGGTAACCTGCGTCTGCTTGAGCAGCCAGTGATGCCTTTCAAATACCCCCTCCCGTGCCTGCACCACGTCGATCAGCTTGCGCTCGGGGGTGAAACGATAGAGGGTGATGCCGGTCAGGGCACCATCGTTGCGCACCCCGTTGATATTAACGAAGTTGTTGCCATCCCGTGCCCACACCCCGTAGGCCGAGACGGTAAGCCGCCCTTCCGACATGGCACCGGCACGGATATCATCCGCCATCCGTTTGGCGACAGGGGCCACATACTCCCCCATCAGTCCTACCAGGATCATCAGCGGGATCGCGGTTTTGAGCGCCGCCATTACAATACTGATCTTGGAGCGGCCCGCCGCCTGCATCACCACCAGCTCGGAGCTGGTCGCCAGCTGGCCCAGACCGATCAGACCGCCCAGCAGTGCCGCCAGCGGGAAGAAGAGCACCGCCTCCTTGGGCATGGAGAGCAACACATAGTAGAGAGCATTGAGCATGTCGTAGTTGCCCTCTCCGACAGACTTGAGCTGTTCCACATACTTGATGAGCGCAGCAAGACCAACGAGCGTGAGCTCACACAGCAGGATCGACATAAAAATGACCCTGCCGATATATCTATCGAGAATGCCAAACATCAGCGGTAGTTCCTATGTGGGCTTCATCATTTTGATTTGTTTATGAAATATTTGCTCTTTACCCCGTTCCACCAGCTGGTGCCCTGCAAATTGAGGGGCAGGCCAATAAACAGCAGATAACCGAGCGGAACCAGGAACATCCCCGGCCAGTAGGGCAACCGGCCACTGTCGATAGCCGAGCGGGCAGCACTGAGCAGCAGGAAGTAGGAGAGATAGAGCATGATGGCCGGCAACAGCTTGGCGTAGCGCCCCTGACGGGGGTTGACCCGAGCCAGCGGAACTACCAGCAGGGTGAGCACCGGAATGGAGAGGGGCAGCGAGATACGCCATTGCAATTCACCCATCATGTCGTTTTCCTGGGTACCCAGCAGCTCCATGGTGGGTTTGGCCGCCGCCTTGCGGTTGGAGCGCTCCATCTCCTGCTGACGGATCACCAGACCATACTCGCGAAAATCGGAGATCTGGAACTGCTTGCCGGAGAAGTTGCCTTCATAGCGGGAACCATCCTTCAGAGTCAGCCACTGCAGACCATTCTCATCGATCGTCACCACCCCTTCGCTGGCCACCACCACCGAAGGGGGGTTGCTGCCTTCAGCCCGCTGCAAGATGAAGATCTTCTGCAGCTTCGAGCCGTTGTCGTTCAAATCCTGGATATAGGCAACCAGGCGCCCCTTATCGAGCTCCATAAAGCGGCCCGCCTGCAGGAAAGAGATCCCCGGATCCGACTTGAACTCGTCGATCACCTGATACTCTCGCTCCTTGGCCTGCGGGGCGATCCAGCCGGTGTTGAACGCTGCGACTGCAGCGGTCAGCAAGGCCAGCAACATGGCGCTGCGCATTACGAAACGGTGGCTGAAACCCACCGCATGCATCACCGTCATCTCGCTTTCGGCGTAGAGGCGACCATGGGCAAACAAAATGGCTAAAAAGAGACTGATAGGCAGCATCAACAGCGCCATATTGGGCAAGTTGAGCAGCAGCAGGGTGGAGACCAGACGTGTCGGCACCTCGCCATCGGCGGCATCACCGATGATCTTGATAAATTGTTGGCTGACAAAGATAAGCAGCAATACGAATAACACTGCCAGCTGGGTTTTCAGGGTTTCCCTGAACAAATATCGGAAAACGATCACAGTCATTCCCAAGTAAACTTGTGTTTTTAGTCGAATGCCTGAAAAATAGGGCCGTATATTGGATTTTTACCAGTTTGAACTGCGGAGCCTGTGGCTGTTCGCTCCGCCTCTGATACCCCAACAAGCACCGCATTATTCAATAAAAGGTGCCTTTTGTCTTTAGGATGTAGGAGATTCCATGGAGTTCAGTGTAAAGAGTGGCAGTCCAGAGAAGCAACGGAGCGCCTGCGTCGTAGTCGGCGTATTTGAGCCGCGTCGCCTCTCTCCGGTTGCCGAACAACTGGACAAGATCAGCGATGGCTATATCAGTTCGCTGCTGCGCCGTGGCGACCTGGAAGGGAAACCAGGCCAGATGCTGCTGCTGCATCAAGTACCGGGCGTGCTCAGCGAGCGCGTACTGCTGGTCGGATGCGGCAAGGAGCGGGAACTCGACGAACGCCAGTACAAGCAGATCATCAACAAGACCATCACCACCCTCAACGAAACCGGCTCCATGGAAGCGGTCTGCTTCCTCACCGAGCTGCACGTCAAGGGTCGGGATACCTATTGGAAGGTGCGCCAGGCGGTAGAAACCACCAAGGCGGGCCTCTACAGCTTTGATCAGTTCAAGACCAACAAGGCCGAGCCACGTCGCCCGCTGCGCAAGCTGGTATTCAACGTGCCGACGCGTCGGGAACTGACCATTGGTGAAAAAGCCATCGCTCACGGTCTGGCCGTGGCCAAGGGTGTGCGGGTCTGCCGCGACGTGGCGAACATGCCGCCCAACGTCTGCAACCCGGCCTATCTGGCCTCCCAGGCCCGTCGTCTGGCCGATGCCTACGACAACATCACCACCAAGGTGGTGGGCGAGCAGGAGATGGCCGAGCTCGGCATGAACTCCTACCTGGCGGTGGCCCGCGGCTCCGATAACGAAGCCATGATGGCCATCATCGAATACAAGGGTCATCCGGATGCCAAGCCCATCGTGCTGGTCGGCAAGGGTCTGACCTTTGACTCCGGCGGCATCTCCATCAAGCCGGCCGACGGCATGGACGAGATGAAGTACGACATGGGTGGCGCCGCCTCCGTGCTCGGTACCATGCATGCGCTGGCCCAGCTGCAACTGCCGATCAACGTCATCGGCGTGCTGGCAGGCTGCGAAAACATGCCGGGTGGCAACGCCTATCGCCCAGGTGACATCCTCACCTCCATGTCCGGCCAGACCATCGAAGTGCTCAACACCGATGCGGAAGGTCGTCTGGTACTGTGTGATGCGCTGACCTATGTGGACCGCTTCGATCCGGAAACAGTGATCGACGTGGCGACCCTGACCGGTGCCTGCGTCATCGCGCTGGGCCACCACACCTCGGGTCTGCTGGCCAACCACAACCCGCTGGCCCACGAGCTGCTCAACGCCTCCGAGCAGGCGGGTGATCGCGCCTGGCGTCTGCCGCTGTTCGACGAGTATCAGGAGCAGATCGACAGCCCGTTCGCCGACATGGCCAACATCGGCGGTCGTCCTGCCGGTACCATCACCGCGGCGGCCTTCCTGTCACGCTTCACCAAGAAGTACAACTGGGCCCACCTGGATATCGCCGGGACAGCTTGGAAGAGTGGCAAGGATAAAGGCTCCACCGGTCGTCCGGTGCCCCTGCTGACCCAGTTCCTGCTGAACCGGGCTGGCGTGGATATCGAAGAGAAAGAGTAACTCTCCGGCCCCTGCCGATGGCTGCATCGGAAGGGTTGGCGTTACCCTGAACCACAAGGAAGAGGCCCGCCTCTTCCTTGTTTCATTCTTGAATCAGTGAGTTGCGGACGGGAAACGCCCCGTCAACCTCATGAGGCGGTCAACAGTCCGTCGCCGCAAAACAGGATCAACCTGATGAGCCAAGTGACCTTTTACCTGATGAGCGAACAGGATGACGCGCAGGCCTCTGCGGTCGAGCGACTGGCCTGCACTCTGGCGGCCGAGTCGTGGGGGGCGGGCCATATCTACCTGTTCTGCAACGATGAGGCCCAGGCACTGCGTCTGGACGAGCTGTTGTGGCAACTGCCGCCGGAGCGCTTCGTGCCGCACCAGCTGCAAGGCGAAAGCGGCATGGCCCCTGTGGAGCTCGGCTATCAGCCACCGAAACGGCGCTACGCCCGACTCATCAATCTGGCCACTGCGACACCTTTGTTTGCAGGACACTTCGCTCAAGTGGTAGATTTTGTCCCCACTGACGAAACACAAAAGCAGCAAGCCCGCGAGCGCTACAAGCACTATCGCCAGGCAGGCCATACCCTCGAAATGAGGGATCAGCCCGTCCTTGCCGCACCGGATCCGGCGCAGCCCTGACTGCGCCGCCTGTGATCCACGACGAATCAACACCAGAATCCATCCATCCAGATTACGGCGAGACCATGGAAAAGACTTTTAATCACAACGCCATCGAACAGGCGCTCTATCAGCACTGGGAAGCCCAGGGTTACTTCAAGCCCCACGGCGACACCAGCAAAGACTCCTTCTGCATCATGATCCCGCCGCCGAACGTCACCGGCAGCCTGCACATGGGTCACGCCTTCCAGCAAACCCTGATGGATACCCTGATCCGCTACAACCGCATGCAGGGCAAGAACACCCTGTGGCAGGCAGGTACCGACCACGCCGGTATCGCCACCCAGATGGTGGTTGAGCGCAAGATCGCCGCAGAAGAGGGCAAGACTCGCCACGATTACGGCCGTGATGCCTTCATCGACAAGATTTGGCAGTGGAAGGAAGAGTCCGGTGGCACCATCACCCGCCAGATGCGCCGTCTGGGCGACTCCGTAGATTGGGAGCGCGAGCGCTTCACCATGGATGAGGGTCTCTCCGCCGCCGTGCAGGAAGTGTTCGTTCGTCTTTACGAAGATGGCCTGATGTACCGCGGCAAGCGTCTGGTGAACTGGGATCCGAAACTCAACACCGCCATCTCCGATCTGGAAGTGGAAAACCGCGAGATCAAGGGCCACATGTGGCACCTGCGCTATCCGCTTGCCAATGGAGCCAAGACTGCCGAAGGCAAGGATTACCTGATCGTCGCCACCACCCGTCCGGAGACCATGCTGGGCGATACCGCCGTGGCCGTGAACCCGGAAGACCCGCGCTACAAGGCGCTGATCGGCCAGCACATCCTGCTGCCGCTGGTGAACCGTCTGATCCCCATCGTTGCCGACGAACACGCCGACATGGAGAAGGGCACCGGTTGCGTGAAGATCACCCCTGCCCACGACTTCAACGATAACGAAGTGGGCAAGCGCCACAGCCTGCCGATGATCAACATCTTCACTCTGGACGCCCACGTGCGTGCCGAGGCCGAAGTGGTCGATACCCACGGCAACCCGAGCACCGCCTATGACGCTGCCCTGCCGGCCGAGTTCGCCGGTCTGGAGCGCTTCGCCGCCCGCAAGGCGATTCTGGCCAAGCTCGAAGAGCTGGGTCTGCTGGACGAGATCAAGGATCACATACTGCAACAGCCGTACGGCGATCGCGGTGGCGTGCCCATCGAGCCGATGCTGACCGACCAGTGGTACGTGCGCGTGGCTCCGATGGCCAAGACCGCCATCGAGGCGGTGGAAGATGGCCGCATCCAGTTCGTGCCGAAGCAGTACGAAAACATGTACTTCTCCTGGATGCGCGACATTCAGGACTGGTGCGTCTCCCGTCAGCTGTGGTGGGGTCACCGCATCCCGGCATGGTATGACGACGCCGGCAACGTCTACGTTGGCCGCAGCGAAGATGAAGTGCGCGCCAAGCACAGCATCCCGACCGTAACCGTACTGCGTCAGGACGAAGATGTGCTCGACACCTGGTTCAGCTCCGCTCTGTGGACCTTCTCCACCTTGGGCTGGCCGAACAACACCGAGGCACTCAAGACCTTCCACCCGACCGACGTGCTGATGAGCGGCTTCGACATCATCTTCTTCTGGATTGCCCGGATGATCATGATGACCATGCACTTCATCAAGGACGAAAACGGCCAGCCGCAAGTCCCGTTCAAGACCGTCTACATCACCGGCCTTATCCGTGACGAAGAAGGCCAGAAGATGTCCAAGTCCAAGGGCAACGTGCTGGACCCCCTCGACATGATCGATGGCATCTCGCTGGAAGATCTGCTGGAGAAGCGCACCGGCAACATGATGCAGCCGCAGATGGCCGAGAAGATTGCCAAGCGTACCGCCAAGCAGTTCCCGGAAGGGATCGATGCCCACGGTACCGACGCCCTGCGCTTCACGCTGGCAGCGCTGGCCTCTACCGGTCGTGACATCAACTGGGACATGAAGCGCCTGGATGGCTACAACAACTTCTGCAACAAGTTGTGGAACGCCTCCCGCTATGTGCTGATGAACACCGAAGATCAGGATTGCGGCTTCAACGGCGGCGAGATGCAGTTCAGTCTGGCGGACCGCTGGATCCAGTCCCAGCTGCAAGTGGCCATCCGTGACTTCCGCACCGCCCTCGATACCTATCGCTTCGATATCGCGGCTGGCGTGCTGTACGAATTTATCTGGAACCAGTTCTGTGACTGGTATCTGGAGCTGACTAAGCCAGTGCTGACCAAGGGTTCCGAGGCCGATCAACGCGCTGCCCGCCACACCCTCGTCAGCGTCCTCGAGACCCTGCTGCGTCTGGCGCACCCGATCATCCCGTTCATCACCGAGACCATCTGGAAATCGGTCGCCCCGCTGGCCGGCGTACACGCCGACACCATCATGATTCAGGCCTTCCCGGAGTTCGACGCCGCCAAGGTGGACGAAGCCGCGATGGCGGATCAGGAGTGGGTGAAGGAGTTCATCGTCAGCATCCGCAACATCCGTGCCGAGATGAACGTGGCCCCGAGCGTGCCCCTCAACGTGCTGCTCCAGTGCGATGCCAAGGATGCCCAGCGCGCCGCTGACAATGAGGCCTTCCTCAAGTCGCTGGCCCGTCTGGAGTCCATCCGCGTACTGGCGGACGGTGAAACCGCCCCGCTGTCAGTGAAGAAGCTGATCGGTGCCACCGAGCTGATGATCCCGATGGCTGGTCTCATCGACAAGGATGCCGAGCTGGCCCGTCTGGCCAAAGAGGTTGCCCGCCTGGTGGGCGAGTGCGGCCGTATCGAAGGCAAGCTTGGCAACGAAGCCTTCGTCGCCAAGGCGCCGGAAGCGGTCATCGCCAAAGAGCGTGAGAAGCTGGAAGATTACCGTCTCCAGCTGACCAAGCTGGAAGCCCAGCAGGCCGAAATCGCCGCGCTGTAAGCACCGCCCCAACCGATACAACAAAGCCCCCTGCCAAGGGGGCTTTTTCATATCCGCGCTTCCCGTTTCAGCTCACCAGCAGCCAACTGCAAAAACCGAGATAGAGCAGACCGACCAGCGCCAGCCGTCCGGCGGTCATGGTTCCCTTTCTGAACCCCCACCAGAGCAACCCCACCGCCAACAGCGTCACCAGCGAGGAGGCCATCATTGCGCCATCCAGCAACCAAGGGGTAAAGAGCAAGCAGAACGCCTTGGGGATAGTGCTCTGGATCATCATGGCCCCGGAGATATTGGCCAGTGCCAGCCGGTTCTTGCCCTGCCGCACCCAGATCAGCACGTTCATCAGCTCCGGCATCTCGGTCGCCACCGGACTCAACAGCAGGGCCGCCAGCACCGGCGAGAGGCCAAAAAGCTCGCCCATGCTCTCCAGCTGATGGACAAACAGCTGGGCCGCCAGCGCCACCACCACCAGTGCAGCCAGTGTCTGCAGCAGCACCTTGCCAAGGGGCGGGATCCCGGCATTTGGAGCCAGCTTGAGGGGCTCCGGCAGCTCGACCTCATGGCTGTCACTCTGTTTCAGCTCGCGCCTTACATAGACGAGGTAGACCAGCAGGAAGAGCGGGGCCAGCCAGCTCTTGCCGGTGAAGGCGACCAGCCCCAGCGCGGTCGCCACCAGAAAGATCCCCATAAACCAGCGCTGATCCCGGCCAATCTCGCGCTGTACCTCCCCATTGATGGCGCGCTCGGTACGCCCCATGCAAAGCAGCAGAGTGAGACCGACCGCACCATAGCCGATGGTGGCCAGCACCAGCGGCCCGCCGAGGGCGGCGCCGATGCCGATTTCCTGCTGGGCGGTCGTGTTGCCCATCAGCAGGGCGGTCAGGGTGACGATGCATTCGGGCAGGGCCGTACCCAGTGCAGCCAGCAGCGAACCAGTGGCACTTTGCGAGAGTTTGAAGTGGTGTCCGGTCCATTCGATGCCGTTAACGAAGTATTCGCAAGCAAGATAGATAGTGACCGCAGAGACGAGAAATAACAGCAGGGTAATCAACATAATAGATACCGCCAGGCGAGCAGAATAACCGATGGACCCGACATGGCTCGCCCGGCTGGCGTGCATATCGAGGCCAAAGGTCTTGCAGAGCGATAGTGCCTATCGCCGCCCATGCCATGGATGCGAGGATCCAAGAGTGTTGACATGGGCCCGGCCCGGAATACGGGCGGGTTGCTACTCCCCAATGACTGAGGGGACGTTTTACCAACTCGACCGTCACCTCACAAGGCAAATTACTGATAACTCATTCAATAAGTTGTAAGGAAATGTATCGCCAGCCTCCCCTCCCCGGCGCCATTACGCTGTTGGCACACCGATTGCTGTAGGTAGTTCACTATCCACAACAGTTTGGGAAGGATGAACAATGAAACGGTGGATCCAACATTTCTATCAACTCAGCCGCCTCAATTGGCTAATGGTCTGGTTGTTGCTCTGTTGCAGCATCATTTTGCTGTTTCCGGCCGGGCTGATGAAAGGGGCCGTCAGCCAGTGGGCTGCGGATCATGCGGCCTGGCTGGGGGTCGGCATGCTGATCGCCATCTCCTACTTCTGCAGTCAGGGCTTCCTGATCGCCTGGGAGTGGGCTTGCGAAGAGTGGCAGGCGCGCCGTCAGCAGGACCAGCTGGCCCAGATGATCGGCTTCCTCGACTTCAACGAAAAGGCGGTGCTGCGCGAGTTCGTGCTACAGCGTAAAAGCGTCATAAACTTGCCGATCACCGAGCCCGCCGTCAAAAACCTGATGGATGCCGGCGTCCTCACCTATGCCTACGGCAAGCCGACCCGAGATAAGGATGACGAGAACCAGATCCGCGCCCTGATGATCGCCCTGCCCGCCCGACCGCTGCTCACCTACAAGGTGCTGGGGCTGTCGCGTGGCAAGATGAGCGACGAACAGGTGGAGCAGATCATGAACGCCCGCCCCAAGTTCGCCCAGAAGGGGTTCCAGCGCTAACCGCCGCCCAACCGCCAGATGCAAAAGAGCCGGACACTGTCCGGCTCTCTAATTTCTGCGCGATGCTCTGTACCATCCCTTACGTCTTGTTGTGCCCTAACCCTTTAGGCTGGAGCAAAAGCTCACATCCGCAACCTTGGTCACCGGATCGAAGCTGTGATAGAGCTCGAAACAGGGTCGATCATCAAATTCGAAACCGGCCGCTACCACCTCACCGATATGTTGCTGCCAGAGTGCGGGGTACTGGGCCGGGTCGATCACGGTAAAACGTGACTGGCCATAGCGGCCGCCCGCCAGCTGCTGGATCTCCACATTGCCGCGGCCTTTGGTCCCCGCCGGCACGGTGACGCAAATATCGGTGCGGCACTGCTGGGGAGCCGTCACTTCGGGGTTGTCGTGGTAGATGAAGATCCACTCCCCTTCGGCCAAGCCCAACCCGACAGCCCATTGATAGAGCTGGTCACACACCGGCTCATAGCCTATGCCGTAAGGGCCGGTGACCCGGATATAGGCCAGAGTGCGCGCAGCCATCTGTTCGGTTTTCATCTGTAGCCTCCTTTCACTGGAACGGCCTTCAGCATAATCAGAGACCCGGGCAGCCGCGTGTCCATTCTTGCTCAGTTGCAAGAGTGACGGCTGGCGGCGCAACATCCCCGGTGCCATGGCAAACTGCTTGCGAAACGCCTTGGCAAAGGCCTGTGAGCTGGCAAAACCGGCCGAGAAGGCAATCTCGGTGATCGGGTCGCGACTGTAGCAGAGAGAGCGAGCAGCCCGCTCCAACCGCAGGCGGCGCTGCATCTCGGCCGGGGTTTCACCGGTGACGGCGGTAAAGACCCGATGAAAGTGATAGCTGGAGAGCGCCGCAAGACTGGCCGCCTCACTGAGGCAGAGCTCGGGATTCTGCTCCAGCGCCCGGATCACCGGGCGCAATCTGGCCTGATAATCGACCATGCCGTTAGCGACTGACGCCCCCCGCAACTCTGGCCATATAGAACACATCCACATAGCGCCCTTGCCGGAAGGCATAGTCACGAGCCAGCCCCTCCTGCGTGAAACCGAACTTGCGATAGAGCGCCTGTGCGGCCTCATTGTCGGTATAGACGGTCAGCTCAATCCGGTGCAGGTTGAGCCAGTTATCGGCCAGATCCAGCGCCGCAGCCATCAGGGCAGAGCCCACCCCCTTGCCTGCCCAGTCATCCCGTACCCCCATACCGATACAGGCCACATGCTTGCGTCTCGGATTGGGCTCAACCAGCAGCGAGAGCTGGCCTACCAGCAAGCCGTCAACATCGGCGACCAGTGCCACCACGCTGTCACTCTCCAACCGCTTCTGCCACTGGCTAAGGGGAGACATAGGCAAGTGCAAAGTGCCCGCCTGGGCATTGGGCATGGCATAGAGATCCCGCAAGGCGGGGGCATCGGCGGATTCGGCATGACGGATGGTAATCTGCATATGAGGCTCCTTCTCGAAACGTCCATCATGCATCATCCATCGCATCAGTCCATACAACCGGCACGGTCAGAGTGATTTATTGTCGGCAGACAGGGCTGCACACTGAGCCATTCAGCCAGTTTCATAGGTGAAAAAAAACGGAGCAAACGCTCCGTTTTTCAATGCTTTATCAATCCCGGACGGAACGCGCTTCGCGCTCTTGCCGCTCCCTTGCCAACAGGCGTTTGTACCACCAGCTACTGCGACGACGTTGTGCATTGGAAGAGCGACGAGCCATTTCTTAGGTTCCAGCCAAGAGTAGAAAGGAGCTGCATTATGCGACAGGGATCACGTCCATGTCTTTAGCTGGATCAAGAAAAGCCTCACTGGCCCCCTGAAATCCTCTTCTGGTTTTGCTGCCATGTGGCCACTGGCAGCACCATCGCAGGGGAACGCCAGACTCTCAGGCCCACTCCAGCAATCAACCCGGCCCCGAGTTTACTTGACGGATAATCATACAGCCTGCTGGCATTGTGGAACCAATATGGTAGCCTGCCAGCGCCTGCGGGCAGTCTCTCGCTGCCACGCGCAAACTCCCGGTGAATTTGTCACGTCCTGACAAAATATAACCTTATTTATCAAATCGTTATTTGGATATTATCCCAATGCGTATCATGCCGTTGCTCAAGGCTGCCTGCCTGAGCCTGATGTTGTCCGCCTGCGTTGCTCCATTGCTGATGATGAGCCCCACCAGCCAGCTGATGTGGGCCCTGCTCAAGCCGCTGGTCGGCTTTGACCCGAACGAGGTCAATCTGTTCGAACAACCCCTGATCAAGGATCGGATGACCGCCATCCTTGGCCCCAATTACGACAGCACCATGCAGTTGCTCAAGACTGCCGACAAGTTACAGCAGGAGGGACCGCTTTTCTATGTGGTCTCCGAGTATGCGCCCGTGCCGGATATCGCCAAGCAGGCGGGGATGGTGTGGAACTCGCAAACCAACCAGATGTCTGTATTGCTGCAAAAAGGGGATGGTACCACCCTGACCTTCGGCGAAAATCTGGCGGGCACGGCACCGACCTGGCCAACCGCCATGCAGGGCTGGCAGACCCCCACCAGCCAGCTCACCCCGGCGGCCAATGCCCTGACCGGGGCGGCGACCAGTCAGAGTGGCGCCTCCCCCTTCTCCCTTGGCAGCGCTCTGGGCACAGTGACCCGCGGCGTCACCGGCTCGCTGACCAACAGCGCCAGCCAGGCTATCAGCGGCGCAGCCGCCAACGTCACAGGACAGGCAACTCAAGCGGTGAGCCAAAGCACAACCGCACTTACCCGCACTGCAACCACCGCAGTCACTGCGCCAGCCAAGCAAGCGGTGAGCAACACCACCGCCACCGTGACGCAAGAGGCCACCAAGGCCGTTGTCACACCTGCCAAACAGGCTGTCAGCAGCGCCACTGCGACCGCGGCGCAAGAAGCTACCAAGGCCGTTGCTGCTCCTGCCAAGCAAGCCGTCAGCAGCGCCGCTGCAACCGCGACGCAAGAAGCGGCCAAAGCCGTTTCCATTCCTGCCAAGCAAGCAGTCAGCAGCGCCACTGCGACCGCAACGCAAGAAGCGACCAAAGCCGTTACCGCTCCTGCCAAACAGGCCGTCAGCAGCGCCGCTGCGACCGTGACGCAAGAGGCCACAAAGGCCGTTGCCGCTCCGGCCAAACAGACCGTCAGCAGCGCTACAGCAACCGTGACACAAGAAGCGACCAAAGCCGTTGCCGCTCCGGCCAAACAGGCAGTCAGCAGTGCCGCCGCTACCGTGACGCAAGAGGCAACCAAGGCCGTTGCCGATCCGGCCAAACAGGCTGTCAGTGCCGCATCCCATACGGCCGGAGAGAGCGTCTCCGATGCCGCCAGAGCGGCGGAAGCCAAGGCGCGCGCCAAGGCAGAGGCGGAGATGGAAGCCCTGCTCAAATAAACCGACAGGCCACCGCAAGGTGGCCTGTTTTTTATCCCGCTACCGGATCATGACGTTATGGAAAAGGCCACATAGACTGTTAGGTAACTACCCGCACAAGGAGTGCATCATGCGTCGTCTGCTCCCTGCTCTCGCTTCTCTCGCCCTGTTTATCGCGCTCCCGGCTCCGGCACTTATCTACTATTCGGAGCAGAACATGCCACTCAATGGCCAGGATAAAAATGGTCAGCCTGTGGGGTTGGCGGTCGAGTTGCTGCGCCTGATGTGGCGCGAAATGGGGGAGCCGGAGCACCCCATCCACTTTCTGCCCTGGGCCCGCGGCTGGTATCTGCTGACCCAGCAGCAAGAGGCCGTGCTCTTTACCACGGCGCACACCAAGGAGCGGGATCCCCACTTCCTCTGGGTCTGCCCCATCAGCCACTCCAGGGTCGCGCTGGTCGGCCGCAAGCAGGATGCCCCCAAAGTGGCCAGCAAAGCGGATCTCGCCAAGCTGCAGATCGGTGTGATGCAGGCGGATGTCGGGGAGCAGTTGCTGCTCAACCGTGGGATCAGCCCGAGCAATATGATGTCGGTGGAGCGCATGGATCAGGTGGTGCGCCAGCTCATCATGGCACGCACCGATCTGGTGGCAGGCAACGAGGTGATGCTGCGCCATCAGGCCAAGGAGCTGGGTTTTCCCAGCGAGGATTTTGTCACCGTCGCGATCATTGAAGAGCAGGACAACTGCTTCGCCTTCAACCTGAGGGCAAACAAGCAACAGGTTGCCCGCCTGCAACAGGCGCTGGACAAGGTCAGACAGGGGGATGAATACAAGCAGCTGATGAAGCGCTACCAGTTGCTCAGTATCCTGCCCGAAACCAATCCCCCCATCCCGCGCCTCGAGTAACCCCGGCCCGCCCTATGGCGGGCTCTCTCTATCTCCCGCCGATGACGCCTGCGATGCCTCCACCGGAGCCGTAATGAGGTGGTTCAGAAAGAGATTGAACAGCTCTGCCCGCGAACCGAGCCGCAACTTGCCGTAGAGGTGCTTGCGGTGATTCTTCACCGTACCGCTGCCAATCCCGAGCTCCGCGGCAATCGCCTCGGTATCCAATCCCTGCAGCAGCAACTCCGCCACCTGCCGCTCGCGCCGGGTGAGCAAATCCCCCCCGACACTCGCCATCGCCTGCTCCACCGCACTCCGGAGGCTGATGCTATCTGGCATCGCCGCGCTCTGGGCCAGCAACGGCTGGCTCTGCTGCCACTGCTGACGACAGAGCGAATGTACCAGCGGGAACAGCTGCTCCAGCCTCGCCAACTCGTCACGGCTGAGGGTACTGCGCTTGTCGAGTCGCCCCAGAAATAGCATCAGCGTCAGCCCGTCCCGCACCGGCAGGATCAGCCCCACCTCCTCCTGCCAGCCGGTGGCCTGATAGAAGTGGTGGCGATATTCGGGATCGAGCCGCCCTTGGGAGACCTGCGCCAGCGTCCAGACGCCGGCAGGCAAGCCCTGTTCCAGCGCCTGCATAAAGGGATCCTGACTGAAGTGGCTGGTGAGGTAGCGATCAAAGAGCAGAGCCCGCTGATGGTTGAGGTTGTCGTAGAGGTAGACGGGCCGCTGCCCCACCCCGAGCAGCAGGGCACAGTCAAACGCCACCTGCTGCTGGATCAGCCGCACCAGCGCCGCCGCAAAGGCGCTGCTGTGCAGGGCATCGACCACCTCGGTCATGCTGCGGGTCAAGGCATCTGTGGTGAATGGCTGGGTCATGGTGGCACGTTTCCGGTGACGGGGAGCGATTCCCCGCTATGGCTGAATGCTAGCACGAGAGTGGCAAAACTGTCCCTCAGGGGACATATCCGCCACCGGCCAGAACGGCGAGGATGACGGCTTTTCCCCTGTTGTTGGAGAACCCATGATCAACCCCCACCTGCTCGATGAGCTGACCGAGCGCGGCCTTGTGGCCCAGAATTCCGACCCGGCGGCCCTGGCCGATCATCTTGCCACCCCGCGCACCGTCTATTGCGGGTTCGATCCCACCGCCGGCAGCCTGCATATCGGTCATCTGGTGCCGCTCTTGATGCTGCGCCGCTTCCAGTTGGCGGGCCACACCCCGGTGGCACTGGTGGGCGGGGCAACCGGCCTTATCGGCGATCCCAGCTTCAAGGCGGCCGAGCGCAGCCTCAACAGTGCCGAGACGGTGCAGGGTTGGGTCGCCAGCCTGTCGGCCCAAATCAGGGCGCTGCTGCCCGCCGATGAGGGCCTGTCGGCCCCGCAACTGGTCAACAATGGCGACTGGATGGGGCAGATGTCCGCCCTCGATTTTCTGCGGGATATCGGCAAGCACTTCTCGGTCAATGCCATGCTGGCGCGGGAATCGGTGCGCCAGCGGCTGGCCCGTCCGGATCAGGGCATCTCGTTCACCGAGTTCTCCTACGCTCTGCTGCAATCCTACGACTTTGCGGTGCTGCACCAGCGGCTCGGCTGCACCCTGCAGATTGGCGGCAACGACCAGTGGGGCAATATCACCAGCGGCATGGATCTGACCCGTCGCCTCCATCAGGCTCAGGTGCACGGCATGACCCTGCCCCTTATCACCAAGGCAGACGGCACCAAGTTCGGCAAGACCGAGGGTGGCGCGGTCTGGCTCGATCCGGCGCTCACCTCTCCTTACGCCTTCTACCAGTTCTGGCTCGGCACCGCAGATGAGGATGTCTACCGCTTCCTGCGCTACTACAGCTTTATGTCGCTGAGCGAGATTGATGCGCTGGAAGCGGAAGATGCCAAGCGGCAGGGGCGCAAGCAGGCCCAGCAGGTGTTGGCGAACGAGCTGACCGAGCTGGTGCACGGCAAAGCGGCGCTGGCGGCGGTGCAGCGCATCAGCGAGCTGCTGTTTAGCGGCGATGTGGCCCGCCTCGGCGAGAGCGATCTGGCCCAGCTGGCGCAGGATGGCATGCCGTGCAGCACCGTCAGCGGCGAGACGGATCTGGTCAGCCTGCTGGTCAGCTGCGGTCTGGCTAACTCCAGGCGCATCGCCCGCGAACTGCTGGCGGCGGGCGCCATCAGCCTCAATGGTGTGCTCAAGCAGGATGATCAGCTGAGCGCCACTGATCGGCTATTTGGTCGCTACCTGCTGCTGCGCCGGGGCAAGAAGCAGTATCACCTGGTGGAGTGGCAATAAGCCGCAGGGCGGGGAGCACAACCTCCCCGCCCACACCCTGAATCCCTTTTGAATCCCGAGTTGCGATCCCCCTCACAGCCTCTCCCGTCAGCAGCCACCATACTGGCACCGGCGAACATGGAGTACGCCACACAATCTGTTCCTCACGATTCAACAAGGATGCTGATGATGAAGAGATGGCTTCTGGTGCTGCTCTGCACCCTGCCCATGCTGGCACACGCCAGCGGATACACCCAGACCCGCTACCCCATAGTGCTGGTGCACGGCCTGTTCGGCTTCGACAAGCTGCTCGGGGTCGATTACTTCTACGGCATTCCCCAGGCCCTGAGCCGGGATGGTGCCAAAGTCTACGTGGCGCAGGTGTCAGCCACCGCCAGTTCGGAGCAACGGGGCGAACAGCTGCTCGCCCAGATTGAGCTGCTGCTGGCGGCCACCGGCGCCGAGAAGGTCAATCTGATCGGCCACTCCCACGGCGGCCCCACCATCCGCTATGTCGCCTCGGTCGCCCCCGAGCTGGTCGCCTCCGCCACCAGCGTCGGCGGGGTCAACTATGGCTCCGAGATTGCCGATCTGGTGCGCACCAATGCGGCGCCCGGCTCGGCCGCCGAGAAGCTGGCGGCCGCCGCTGCACACGCCCTCTCCGGTATGATTTCACTGCTCTCGGGCGGGAGCCAGCTGCCGCAAGATCCGGTCGCCGCTCTCGATGCTCTCACCAGCAAGGGGGCCAGCCAGTTCAACCAGCGCTACCCGGAGGGGCTGCCCAGCCGCTATTGCGGCGAGGGGCCGATGCAGGCCAGTAACGGCGTCTACTACTTCTCCTGGAGCGGGCGCGGCAACCTGACCAATCTGCTGGATCCGGTGGATCCTGCGCTGGCGCTGACCGGCGCCTTCTTCAAGGAGCCCAATGACGGGCTGGTCGGAGTCTGCAGCAGCCACCTCGGCAAGGTGATCGGCACCGACTACCGGATGAACCATCTGGACGAAGTGAACCAGTCCTTCGGCATCCACCATCTGTTCGAGACCGATCCGGTCACCCTCTATCGCCAGCATGCCAACCGTCTCAAGGAGCTGGGACTATGAAGATAGCCACCCTGCTCGTCGTGCCCTGCGCCATCACCCTGCTGCTTGGCGGGGTGTTGCTCTGGCCCAATGTACCGACGGTAGACTCATCCCCCGCTCAAGCCAGCCAGCATGCACAGAGCCACCCGCACGATCCCGAGCAGGAGGCCGCCGATGCCCTGCAGGCGCGCTATCGCACCTTTATCTCCGCCCAAAGCAGCCTGACGGTGCCCACCGAGATCTCCCTCGCCAGCCTGCAGATCCTGTTTGACGAGCGGGAGCAGCTGCGCCAGCAGAGCTTTACCCCGGCCGAGCAGGCCCAGCTGTTTGCCGAGGATCGGCTGATGGAGCAGCTGACCCTGCGCCGCAGGGCGCTGGCGGAGGCAAGAGACAGCGACAAGTCGCAGCTGGCCAGCGAGCTGGATCTCTGGCTGGCGGAGCAACCGGGCTGGTTTCGCGAGGCGGAGACCAACAGCCGTCTGCTTGAGGAGTTGCAAGGGCTGGCGCAGATGGACCCGGCCAAACGGGAGGCCCTGCTGCTGGAGACGGGGGGGCCGGAAGCAGTGGATCGGATGCGCCAGCTGGAGCTGAACCGGCAAGGGTTCGAGGAGCAGCTCAGCGGCTTTCTGGCCGAACTCAGGCAACTGCCGAACGAGGCCCGGGCCGAACAGCAACAGGAGCTGCTGGCCCGCTGGTTCGAACCCGGACAGTGGCGCCGGGTCGAGGCGCTCACCCGGCTCAAGCTGGGGGAACAATGAGCCAATGACAAGGGGCCCACGATGGGCCCCTTGCTGTGGTGCACTTATTGCGGCTTGTTGGTTGCCGGTAAAGATTGCCAGGTGAGGCGGGTCACCTGAGTGCCCTGCACCTCGCACTTGAGGCTCAACTCCTGCCACCCCTTATCCTGACGCAGGGAGACCTCCCCTTCGATCCCCTGCTCGCCAATCTTCAGCTTATCCTGCTCGAAGATCACCTTGTCGCCATGGGCAAGATCCATCAGTTTGCCGTTGCAGAGCCAGTGAGCGAGATCCGCCCCCTTCAGCTTGACGCCACCCTTGGCCGCCTTCTGCTCGGCCGCGCTCGGCGCGAACAGCTTGCTCAGCTCGGCGGCTCGCTTGGTGAGCCACTCCTGACGCTGCTGCATGCTCATCTTGCTGACAAACTCGGCGGGCTGGCCCTTCTCGTCCAGCCATTGGGTCAGCTTGCCGCTGTCGTCAAAGGCGAACTGGGCGGCGGGCTCTTTGACCCCGAACAGCTTGCCGCCCTTGAAGTAGTAGCGGCTCTCCCCTTCCAGCTTGCCCAGCTCGTTCATGATGGGCACGGCGATGATGACGGGGGCGCCATCGATCCAGGCCTTGATATCGACGCCGTCATGGCTGAATTGACGGATATCGAGGGCGCTCTCGGCCCCCTTCTCCATCAGGGTAAACTGCTCGGCGAGAGAAGCGGCCAGAGAAGGGAGGGAGCAGAATCCCAGGGTCAGCGCGATCGCTGTGTTGCGCATTGAGTTGTACATAACACTCCTGTGATGGGCCATCCGGCCCGTGGTTAACTCTCTGTCAGCCAGGCCCGCAGCCCTTCCCGGTGAACATCGCTCAGGGGCAGGGATTGGCGGGTCCGGTAGTCAAAATGGATCAGGGTCGTTTCGGCGGTGACGGCCAGTTCGCCGCCCTGCCAGGCCTCCTGCCAGACCGTAAATGAGCTGGTGCCGATGCGGCGCACGCCGGTCTTGATGGTGACCGGCTGGCCGTAGAACAGCTCCCGTTTGAACTGCACCGTATAGCCCGCGATGATCAGATGCCAGTTATGCACATCCAGGTCGGGGGAAAAGATCCGGAACAGGGGATCCCGCGCCGATTCGAACCAGACCGCCGGCACCGTATTGTTGATATGGCCGAGGGCATCCGTCTCCTGAAAGCGGGGTTGGATCTGCATTTCCAGCATGGGTTGACTCCTTGTCATTGAACCGCGCTCAGGCTAACGCGCCCCGCATCAGGACTCAAGCCTCCCCGTCTTATCCCAAGTGCTGACAGCCAGTTCCGGCCGCAACCAGGCGCTGCGAAAATCGAACCAGCCGAGCGCCGTCATCCGCACCCCGTGCACACCGACCCGGCTCTCCAGCTCCAGCCAGTGGTGGAACAGCGGCACAAACCAGCTCTGCTGCTGCACAGTTGCCAGCAGGGCGCGGGGGCCAGGCTCCTCACCGCTGGCGCGCCACTGCATCAACCCTTGCCACAACTCATGCTGACTGCTCCACACCTTGCGCAGCAACGGGGTGCCCTGCAACCAGGCGTAGGGGGCAAAGGGGCCGGCATGTTCGAGGTTGAGGGTGCCGAGCCAGAGATCCACGTCTTCATCCTCGCCACTCACCCAGCGGCCGTAATCGAGGGTGCGCACCTCGAGTCGGATCCCCTGTTCGGCCAGCAGGCTGCTCATGGCGTTGGCGCACTCGTTGAACTCCAGATGCTGGTTGAAACAGGCCAGCACCAAGGTCGTCGGCAACTGCGCCGGTGTGGGCAAGGGCGCGGGCAGTGCTTCGCGCCAGTGGGGCAGCAGACCGAGGGCGCTGGTCCAGCCCCGTTGCAACTCGGGGGCGACCCGCCCCATCAGGGCTACCGGATTGAGCAGCTGGCCGAGCCACTGGCGCAGCGAGGGATCCTGCAAGGATCCGGAACGATCGTCCTGCAGCAGGAAGTAGCAGCCCGACTCCAGCTCCGATTCGCCGCGCATGGTACCGAGCTCAGGGCTGTCGCGCCCCAGCTGCAGGTGGGTCTCCAGTCGCTCCGCAAGCTCAGGCAGCATCCAGATATCGATCTCGTCGAGCAGGGCGCGCAGGCCGAAGTAGTCGTCAAACGCCGCAAGGCAAAGATGCAGGGGATCGTTGGCGGCCACCCGGTATGGGCCTGTGCCCACCGGTTGCAGGGCAAAGCCCGCCTCCCCCTTGAGCTCCCGTGGCAAAATGGTCGCCACCGGCTCCGCCAGCAGGTGGGGCAGCCAGGGATCTGGGCTGTCGAGATAGAGATCCAGCGTGCGCGGCCAAGGGCTCTCCAGCCGATCCAGATGGGCGAACAGCGGGCGATCCCGCAGGGCCAGCAGACTCTCCATCACATCCTCCACCACCAGCTCGCGGCCGTGGTGAAAGCGCACCGCCGGGCGCAGATAGAAGCGCCAGTGACAGGGGCCCAGACACTCCCAGTGGTGGGCCAGATCCCCTTCGATTTCCCCATTTTCCTCATTTCGCCGGGTGAGGCCGTTGAAGATCTGGCGGCTCAGGTGAATTTCGGAGCGGCGCATCGGGCCGGTGGGCAGCAACTGCGGCAGCGGCCGGTAGTAGGGCACCCGCAGGATCTGGCGCCCCTCACGGGTGGCCTGACCGAGCTGTTCGATCAGCAGCGGGGTGAGCAGATCGAGGCGATCCTCGGCCAGCCGCACCGCCTGTGCCAGCTGGCCCTGACTGAGCAGATCTCGCAAGCGGCGCCGGGTCAGGCTCTCCTGACTATCGAGCAGGGTGAGCCGGGAGCGCCGCCCCCGCCCCGCTTCCGCCGACCAGCTGAGCCAGCCCTGATCCTGCATCCGCCGCAGCAGCAGGCGGGCGTTGCGCGGGGTGCAGCAGAGCAGATCCGCCACCTCGGCGAGGCTGATCTCCCGCTCGTCGCTGCCAAGCAGCTGGGCGAGTCGTTGAAATTGCTGGTAGAGGCGACCGGTCGGCATAAAAGAGGAAATCCTGTTGCTGTAAGTCATCAGTTTTTACTTCCGCATTTTAGCTCAATACTGCTGATGAACGTGAGAACCACAGCAGAGGAGCACCATCATGAGCCACGCCAATCCCATCAAACCGAACCGGATCCAGCAGACCCTGCGCCGTTACTTCAAGCGGATCCTGCCACGCCCCTTGCCGCTCATCGAGGATCCCATGCAGCAGCTCAACCGCCTGATGCAGTGGGATATGAACCAGATCGATGACAAGGAGTATCGCCGTCGCCTCTGAGTGCGGGCCATGCCAACCACTCGGGACACGCATCCCCTGCGGGCGACATTGCTTTGCCGGATCTTGCTGTTTACATCGGCCACGGGCCTGATAGATTGGACGTCTATCCATCTATAACTGCCATAAGCAACATCCAACAAGGAGTGTGTGATGAAAGATGCGACCCTGGCCCTGCACCACGGTTTTTCCAGCGACCCCACCACCAAGGCCGTCGCCGTGCCCATCTACCAGACGGTGGCCTACGAGTTCGAGAGCGCCCAGCACGGGGCGGATCTGTTCAATCTGGCGGTGCCGGGCAACATCTACACCCGCATCATGAACCCCACCAACGATGTGCTGGAGCAGCGGATGGCCGCGCTGGAAGGGGGGATTGCCGCGCTGGTGGTCTCGGCAGGTTCCGCCGCCATCACCTACGCCATTCAGGCACTGACCGCCGCCGGTGACAACATCGTCTCCACTCCCCAGCTCTATGGCGGCACCTACACCTTGTTCGCCCACATGCTGCCAAGTTTCGGGGTCGAGGTGCGCTTTGCCAAAGATGACAGTGCCGAGGCCATCGCCGCCCTCATCGACGGCAAGACCAAGGCGGTCTACTGCGAGAGCATCGGCAACCCGGCGGGCAACATCGTCGATCTGGCCGCGCTGGCCAAGGCCGCCCACGCCCGTGGCGTGCCGCTCATCGTCGACAACACGGTCGCCACCCCGGTGCTCTGCAAGCCCATCGAACACGGCGCTGACATCGTCGTCCACAGCCTGACCAAATATGTCGGCGGCCACGGCAACTCGCTGGGGGGCGTCATCGTCGACTCGGGCAAGTTCCCCTGGGCGGATCACGCCGAGCGCTTCCCCCAGCTGACCAAACCCGAACCCTCCTACCACGGGGTGGTCTATACCGAGGCCTTTGGCCCGGCTGCCTTTATCGGGCGGGTGCGTACCGTGCCGCTGCGCAATACCGGCGCGGCGCTGGCGCCGCTGAACGCTTTCCTGCTGCTGCAGGGGCTGGAGACCCTGAGCCTGCGCATGGAGCGCCACGTCGACAACGCCCTGCGGGTCGCCAATCACCTCAAGCATCACCCCAAGGTGGCCTGGGTCAGCTACGCCGGTCTGCCGGGCCACCCGCACTATCTGCTGGCAGAGAAGTACATGGCCGGTCGCCCCTCGGCCATCCTCTCGTTCGGTCTGAAGGATGGCTACGAGGCGGGCGTGCGCTTCTACGATGCGCTGAAGATCTTCAAGCGGCTGGTCAACATCGGCGATGCCAAATCGCTGGCCTGCCACCCGGCCTCCACCACCCATCGCCAGTTGAGCGAGGAGGAGCAGGCCAAGGCTGGAGTCAAACCGGAGATGATCCGGCTGTCGGTGGGGATCGAGGCGATCGAGGACATTCTGGCGGATCTGGATCAGGCGCTGGAGGCCTAAGTCGGGCGTGGAGCGAGCGGGCATCAGCCCGCTCTTTTTCTCTGCCGGTGAACCGCCACCCTCGCCCGTTCGTACACACTTTCCTGCCACCGAATCGAGGTCGTTATGATAGTCCTGCACCACCTGAACAAATCCCGCTCCCAGCGCATCATCTGGCTGCTCGAAGAGCTGGGCCAGCCCTATGAGATCAAGGCGTATCAGCGCGATGCCACCACCTTTCTGGCGCCGCCCGAGCTCAAGGCCATCCACCCTCTCGGCAAGTCGCCGGTCATCGAGTTCGACGGCCGGGTGCTGGCGGAATCGGGCGCCATCACCGAGTACCTGATCGCCCGCTACGCCGCCGATCGGCTGGCACCGGCACCAGATAGCCCGGAGTATCCCGAATATCTGCAGTGGCTCCACTTTGCCGAGAGCTCCGGCATCCTGCCGCTGCTGCTCGACATGTTCGTGCGCAAGGATGGCAGCCCGATGCGCTTCCTGCCGGACTACGCCAAGGCGGAGTGTGCCAAGGTGCTGGGCTACCTGAATGAGGTACTGGCGAATCGCCACTATCTGGTAGGGGATCGCCTCTCCGGCGCCGACATCATGAACTCCTTCCTGGTGGATCTGCTGGCGCAAAGTGGTCAGCTGGCCCACTTCCCGCACCTGCAAGCCTACTGGCAGCGCCTCAATACCCATCCGGCCCGTCAGAAGGCCATGGAGCTGGAGCGCGAGCTGGATCAGCGCCCCTGACCGAACAGCCACCATGAAAAACGCCCCGATAGTCGGGGCGTTTTTGTTATGCAGCGAGCGCGGTTTACTTGGTCGCAGGCACCTTGTCCCGGCGCGACTTCCACCACCAGCGCAGCCGGATCTGGGAGATCAGCATCCCCGCCAGCATCAGGGCGCAACCGGCAATGGCACGCTCGTCCAGCGTTTCATCCAGCAGCAATACGCCCCCCACGGCGGCAAAGACGGTCTCCAGACTGAGGATGATGGCGGCGTGGGCCGGATGGGCGCCCCGCTGCCCCAGCACCTGCAGGGTATAACCCACCCCGACCGACACCAGCCCGGCATAGAGCAGCGCCTGCCAGCCAGCTACTGCGCCAGCCACGGTCGGAGTTTCGATGACAAAGGCGGTGGCGAGACTGAGCAGGCCGCACACCACAAACTGCACACAAGCCAGCTTGATGGGGGCCACCCGGTTGGAGTAGTGATCCACCAGCAGCAGATGGATCGCCCAGAACAGGGCGCCAATCACCTGCAGCAGATCGCCAAAACCGATGGTGAACTCGTCGGTCACGCTCAACACATAGAGCCCGCTCAGGGCAATGAGGGCTCCAATCCAGGTATTGGTACCCGTCTTGTGCCGCAGCAGCAGCCCCAGTACCGGCACCAGAATGATGTAGAGCCCGGTGATGAAACCGGCCTTGGCGGCAGTGGTATAGAGCAGCCCCACCTGCTGCAGGGATGCGGCACAGAACAGCACCAGTCCGGCCAGCACACCACCGGTCAGCAATTGGCGATGGTCGCCAGTGGCGACCACTGGTTGACGGGATTTGAGCCACCAGAGCAGCGGCAGCAGGGAGAAGGCACCGAGCAGAAAGCGCAGGCCATTGAAGGTATAGGGCCCCATATGATCCATCCCGAGGCGCTGGGCGACAAAGCCCATACCCCAGATGGTGGCAGCCATCAGCAACATCAGATTGGAGCGCATGGCGATTCTTCCTTAAATCGGCGCGTGACGGGTTATCCAATCCAAGATACCTGCCTCCCTACCCTCTTGTCTTTAGAGCGATAGCTGTTTTGTCAGCACGGCCAGCAGGGCGACCATTACCAGATTGCCCCGCAGGATCCACACCACCCGGAAGTACTGCTGGATCGAGATCATCGGCGCCTTGCCCAGACGCAGGGCACGACGCCAGCGATAGAAGAGGCGACTGGGATAGTCGAGGGAGCCGACAATCAGCAGAAACAACCCCACTTTGAGACCGTGGGCAGGATGAGCAAAGAGCTGCGCCACCGAGCTGGCGTGTTCGAGGGCCAGCAGGCAACCGCTGGCAAAGATGGAGAAGAGCGCCAGCGCCGCCACCCCATCTGCCAGCAGCAGACGGTGCACCCGCAACATATTCAGGCCGCGACGAAAGATCAGATACTCGACACAGAGCGCCAGGATCAACAGCATGATGCCGCCGTAGTGAGCCATCAGGAGCAACGTGGGGTTCAGCATTGAACGGATCTCATTTTCTGCCTTTAGACGGGCGGGACGGCATCATATATGCTGGTGACACCCGAGCTGAAAAGGATCTGTGCATGTCCCCCGCCAAGCCCAAGCACACTTGGTCTTTAATCACCCGCATGCGGCTGGGCCTCCTCCTGCTCTTTATTCCCGTAGTGTTGCTCGGCAGCATCTACTACCTGCATATGGAACGTACCCTGCGCCTCGAGCAGCAACAAAACCTGATTGCCCGCAACACCCAATATCTCCATACCCTGCTCGAACCCTATCTGGAGACCCTCAAACGCCAGTTTACGCTTATTTATCAGCAGGTAAATTATCAGGATTTCAGCAGCCCAGCGATCAGTAACGGCGAGCGCTACCTGCAACAGTGGCAGGCCTATCACGAGGTGATGGAGCTCGACTACGTCTATGTAGGAACCGAGCATCGCCAGATGCTGATCCACCCCACCTGGCAGGCGGACGAGAAGTTCGATCCCAGAACTCGCCCCTGGTATCTGCTGGCAGCCAGCCACCCGAACCGGATCGTCTGGACCGATCCCTATTACGACTACACCTTGGGTACCCTCACCATGGCGCTGGCTCGGGTAATTCAAGACCCTGACGGCAAGCGAGTGGGGGTGCTCTCCCTCGATACCCAGCTCACCCCGCTCGCCAACTGGCTCAACAACCGGCATGAACAGAGCCATCATCTGGGCAAGGGCTATCAGATCCTGATCAACCATGACGGGCTGGTGCTGGCTCACCCGGATCGCGAACAGGTATTCAAACCGCTCACCCACCCTGAATGGCTGACACACATGCAACAGCCGCAAGGTTTCTTCCTCGACGATGCCAGCGGCATGATGGTCTCCTACTACCGTGTCCCCGAGCAGCGCTGGTTCCTGCTCAGTGTCGAGCCCACCGCCAGCATGCAGCAGGTGATCGACAGCGTCTCCATCAACGTGCAGCTGATGATTGCCGTTGCCTGCTTTTTCTATCTGCTGCTAGCCCTGCTTTGGGCCCGCTACTTCCGCCGCATGCTGGGGGAGATTACCCTGCTGATCCGCACCAGCCGCTCTGGCGGGATTGCCTATCATGGCAGCCGCATGCTGGAGCTGGCCAAGGTCTATGAAGAGATGGATGCCGCCAGTCAGGACTTTGCCCAGATCCGCCAGCAAGCCAATCAGGACAAACTCACCGGTCTCTACAACCGCCGCTTCTTCGACGAGTGCCTGCAGAGACAGCTCAGCAGCGGTGCCCCCTTCCTAGTAGTGATGTTCGATCTCGATAACTTCAAACAGGTCAACGACACCTTTGGCCACCAAACAGGGGATATAGTGCTCAAACGGGTGAGCAAGCTGGGCATGAAAATGTTTGACCAGTGGGGCTGGCTCTGTCGTTACGGTGGCGAGGAGCTGGTGCTGATCTTGCGCCTGGAGATGCAAATGAGTGAGGCCACCTCGCTGCTGGAGAGCTTCAGACTTGCGGTCACTCAACTGGAGTGGCGAGAGCCGGAACTGACCATTACCCTCAGCGGCGGGGTGGCCTTGAGCCACTCCGGGCTCTCGACCAAGGAGCTGATA
This sequence comes from Aeromonas sp. 603404, assembly GCF_049171775.1. Classification (NCBI taxonomy): domain Bacteria; kingdom Pseudomonadati; phylum Pseudomonadota; class Gammaproteobacteria; order Aeromonadales; family Aeromonadaceae; genus Aeromonas; species Aeromonas sp. 603404. Next base: position 33,451 of record NZ_JAAKPE010000006.1, on the reverse strand, counting down.
GAACTGGCCGACAGCGGGGTTTATCAGGCCAAGCGGGAGGGGAAAAATCGCATCTGCTTCCCCCAGCGTCGTGGCAACGGTCAGATGGAAGAGGCCTCCTCACCTTGAGCCAACTCGGCGGTCATCGTGGCGGGAGACAGAATGAACGCAACCAGGAAAGGAAGACAGGAGAGAGGCAACGGCCTCTCTCTGTTGTTTATATCGCTATTTTTGCCGTGTATTGAGCCTGTTTAAGCGCACAACTCAGCGCTGCCACACCCACACCGGCCAGCCCAGCTCCTCGGCCTGCTGACGCAGCGCGGGGGCCGGATTGACCGCATGAGGATGGCTCACCGCCCGCAGCATGGGCAGATCGTTGTGAGAGTCGCTATAACCAAAGCTCCCCTGCCAGAGATGGTCCCTGCCGGCAAAGAGCTGGTTGATGCGGGCCACCTTGCCTTCGCGAAAACTCAGGGTGCCGCGGGTCTGGCCGGTCAGCATGCCGGCTTCCTCGTCGAGCAGGATGGCCACGCAGTGATCCATCCCCAGCATCTGCGCCATGGGGGCCACCAGATGCTCGCCGGAGGCGGAGATGAGCACCAGCTCGTCGCCACGCTGGCGGTGCCACTCGATGCGGGCCAGCCCCTCCGGGTAGAGGCGCTCCCGCAGCACCTGTTCGGCAAAGCGGGTGCAGAGGGAGTCGAGCCACTGGCGCGTCTTGCCCACCAGCGGTTGCAGGGTGAAAGCCATGTACTGGTGCATATCCATCTTGCCCTGATGGTAGAGGGACATCATCGCCTGCTCCTCGGCGATCATGCTGGCAGGGGCCAGCTCCTCGGCCACCATGTACTCCAGCCAGAGGCTGGCGGAATCCCCGGCAATCAGGGTCTCGTCCAGATCAAACAGTGCCAGTGCCATGAGGGCTCCTTGCGGTAACAACGAAAATGAAACGAGGCGTCATGCTACCTCACAGAGTTGATCCCGGGCCACCGCCAGGGTCACGGCACTGCCGGTGGCCAGCAGATCGCCAACCGAGCGGTTGAGGCAATCCACCGTCAACAGCCCCGCCTCGCACTCCACCTGATAGCGGATCACGTTGCCGAGCAGCTGTTGCTGGCGAACGATGCCGGGCAGGCTGGGTTCGCTGCTGGTCGCCCCGGCGGGCAGCAGGGTGATGGACTCCGGCCGCAGCGCCAGCTTGCCCTGAAAACGGGGGCCGAACAGCGACTTGCCCTGCTCGGCGCCGAGCAGGTTGTAGTTGCCGATAAAGCCCGCCACAAACTCGCTGGCGGGGCGGGTATAGATCTCCTCCGGCGTACCGCTCTGGACGATGGATCCCTTGTTCATCAGGAAGATCCGATCCGACATGGTAAGCGCCTCCTCCTGATCGTGGGTCACGAAGATGGTGGTGAGCTCGAGGCGCTGCTGGATCTCGCGGATCTGCTGGCGCAGGCTGCGGCGGATGCGGGCATCCAGCGCCGAGAGCGGCTCGTCCAGCAGCAGGATCCGCGGCTGCACCACCAGTGCCCGGGCCAGCGCCACCCGCTGGCGCTGGCCGCCGGAGAGCTCGGCCGGATAGCGGCGCTCGAAACCGGTCAGCTCCACCAGCGCCAGCGCCTCTTTCACGCTGGCCGCCAGCTCCCGCCCCGGCTGGGGTTTCATCTTGAGGCCGAAGGCGACGTTGTCCCACACCGTCATGTTGGGGAACAGCGCATAACTCTGGAACACCATGCCAATGCCCCGCTTCTGGGGTTCCTGCCAGGTGATATCTTCACCGGCCACCCGCACCTGACCGCCATCCACCGGAGTGAGCCCGGCCAGCGCCCTCAGCAAGGTGGACTTGCCACAGCCGGAGGGGCCGAGCAGGGTCACCAGCTCCCCCTTGCGAATGCCGAATTCGATCCCCTCGAACACCGGCGTATCGCCGTAGGATTTGTGCAACTGATTGACTTCTAAATGAAACATCTTGGATCACCGATGAAATCTGTTGGCCGCCCAGGTGAGCAGCAGGGTCAGCAGGAAGTAGCTCATCACCAGCGCACTGGTGAAGTGGCCAGAAGTGGCGCGCATGTTGTAGAGGTAGACCTGCAGGGTCTCGTAACGGGTGCCAACCAGCATGTTGGCAAACACGAACTCGCCGAGCAGGAAGGAGAGGGAGAGAAACAGGGCAGCCAGCAGCCCCTTGCGCAGACAAGGGATCACCACCAACAGAAAGGCGCGCCGACTACTTGCCCCCAGCAGATGGGCAGCATCCATCAAATCCCTGAGCGGTACCCCTTGCAGGCTGTTGGCCAGCGCCCGATACATAAAGGGGAGCACCACGGTGAACCAGGTGCCGATCAGGATCCACGGCGTGCCGATAATCGGCAGGACACCATCGGCGTAGATCTGCAGCAGCCCCACTGACGAGACCACAGGTGGCACCGCGAAGGGGAGCAGGATCAGCAGGTTCATCCAGGGATCCAGCTTTGGGAAGTAGTAGGCCACCACCAGCACGGTCGGCACCAGCACCAGCGTCCCCAGCAGCAGAGTGGCGAAGCAGACCAGGAGGCTGCGGCCAAACGCCGCCAGAAAGCGCGGATCGCCCCACAGCTTGAGATACCAGTCGAGGGTGAAGCCATCCGGCAGCAGGGTCGCCCCCCAGCGGGTGGAGATGGAGTAGAGAAACGTGGCCAACAGCGGCAGCAGCAGGGTGGCGACCAGCCCACCCAGCACCCACTTGGGCCAGCGCGGCGTCAAATCATGCATGGGATTGCCCCTTGTTCACATAGCTCTTTTTCAGCAACCACTGGTTGGCAGCCGTCACCACTCCCAGCAGCACCATCAGGATCACCGCCAGCGCCGCCGCCATATTGGGTTCGAGGAAGATATCGCCGGAGACCAGACTGGCCACCCGGATGGTCACCAGATTGAAGTTGCCGGTGGTGAGGGCGTAGGCGGAGGCATAAGCCCCCACCGCGTTGGCAAACAGGATGATCAGGGTGCCGAGCAGCGCAGGTGTCAGCACCGGCAGTGCCACGTGCCACACATATTGTCCCTTGCTCGCGCCGAGCAGCGCGGCAGCCTGTGGCCACTCATCCTGCAGCGCATCGAACGCCGGATAGAGCAGTAGCAGAGCGAGCGGGATCTGGAAGTAGGTGTAGATGAGGATAAGGCCGCTACCCGAGTAGAGGTTGAAGCCGTCGATCAATCCCCAGGATTTCAGCAGCAGGGTCACCGCACCGTTGATGCCGAGAATGATGATAAAGGCGAATGCCAGCGGCACCCCGCTGAAGTTGCCAGTCATGGTGACGAAGGCCAACAGTACCCGCTTGACCCGCTCGCCGCTGTGGCGCAGCGCCGCCGCCCCGAGGGTGCCGATGGCAAGCCCCGCCAGACTGGCGATACCGGCAATGCGCAACGAGTTGCCGAACGATTGCAGGTAGAAGGGGGAGCTCAAAATCTCCCGGTAGTAGTCAAGGCCCCAACCATCTGGGGTCTGAAAGCTGCCCACCAGCACCCACACCATGGGAGCGAGCTGGAACAGGATCATCAAGAGGATAAACGGCAGCAGCACCAGCGCGGGCAGCCAGTGGCGGCGCACCTTCTGCTTGGTTGCCACAGGTTGATCCGCGAGGATCTCGGTGGTTGCAGGCATCATCAGTGCACCTCACGCATAAAGGCCGCCTTGAGCAGCGGTGGCGCTGCCGGCTTGTCGTGGGAAACCCCCAGCAGATCGGCCATCAGGGCGCAGAGCTGGGTCTGGGCGATCACCACCCCATCCGGCCAGCGCTCGATAAAGGCATCGCCAAACAGCCAGAGTGGCACGGTGCGCTCTTCCGGCAGGGTGCCGCCGTGGCTCAGATCGTTGTTCATGCCGTGATCCGAGGTGATCACCACCTGATATCCCTCAGCCAGCCACTGGGGCAGCAGATCGGCCAGCAGGCTGTCCATGCGGCGCGCCTGATTGCGGTACTGGCGGGAATCGAGGCCAAACTTGTGGCCCGCATCGTCCACCCCCATCGGGTGGATCAGCAGAAAATCGGGATCGTACTGGCTGCGCAGCCATTCCCCATCCATCAGCAGATGGCTGTCGGGATAGTTGTCATCCCAGTAGAAGCAGCCGTGCTGGATGGGCAACTGCTCGTCATGAGTAAAGCGATCACGGGCAGCCAGCCAGGGGCTGCGGTTGTAGAGTTCGCTCACCCAGTAATAGGCCGCCGCTGCGGTGCGTTTGCCCGCGGCGCGGGCCAGATGGAAGATGGAGTCATGCAGACTGAGGCGACTCACCCCGTTGTGGGTGATGCCGCTCACCACCGGCGGCACGCCGGTCAGGATGCACTCGTAGAGGGGCCGGGAGAGAGACGGCAGGGCAGCATTCAGGGTCGTATGCAGGCCCCGCCCCGCCTCCACCATGCCACCGAGGTAACCCATGGTGTGGGCTACCTCGGCTGCCAGACCATCCACAAGTACCACTATCACCTTGTGTTGCACTGGATTCCCTTACTGCATGTTGATCATGACGGTTTCTTGCCACTGGCGCGGCAGGGCTTTGGAGCTCTGCTCCCAGGCGGCATGATCCTGCACCGGCTTGGCCTTGGCGTACTGCTCGGCCGGCAGCAGCTTGGCCTTCACGTCATCCGGCAGCGCAACGTTGCTGCGGATCGGGCGGGCATAGCCACGAGCCAGGTTGATCTGACCGGCATCGGAGAGGATGTATTCCCGCGCCAGCTTGGCGGCGTTGGGGTTCTTGGCCCACTTGTTGATGATGGTGGTGTAACCGGCGATGACGGAGCCGTCGCTCGGGATCACCACTTCAAACTTCTTGGGGTCGATCTGGTCGCGGTAGTTGAGGGCGTTGAAGTCCCACAGCACACCCACTTCCACCTCACCCTTCTCGATGTTGGCGATGGTCGGGTCGTTCAGCGACAGGCGGCCCTGCTTGGCCAGCTGACCGAACAGCTCCAGCGCAGGTTTCAGATTCTTCTCGCTGCCGCCGGTGGCATAGGCCGCCGCCAGCACGCCGTTGTTGGCCTGGGAGGCAACGCCCACATCACCCAGGGTCACTTTGTAGTCGCCACCCAGCAGGGATTGCCAGCTGGTGGGGGCGGCCTTGACCAGATCCTTGTTGATCAGGAAGGCGATGGTGCCGGTATAGGCCAGCATCCAGTGACCATCGGCGTCCTTGGCCCAGTTGGGAATATCAGCCCAGGTGGAGGGTTTGTAGGGCTGGGTGACCCCCTGCTTGACCGCAACCGGGCCGAAGGCGCCGCCCACGTCGCCGATATCGGCGGTGGCATTGGCCTTCTCGGCGGCGAACTTGGCGATCTCCTGGGCGGAGCTCATGTCGGTATCCTGATGCTTGATGCCGTAGATGCTGCCGAGCTGCTGCCAGGTATCCTTCCAGTTGGCCCAGCTGTCCGGCATGCCGACGCTCTGGAGCTGGCCCTCACCGCGGGCGGCTTTTTCGAGATCCGCGATGTTCTCGGCGGCAAACAGCGGTTGACTGATGGCCACCAGGGCCAGTGCACTTGCGATCACGCTTTTCATCATCCCATCCCTCTGGACTAGGTCAGTTAAGGTTCGAGAGGGATGCTAGAGGGGAAATATGACGGTGGCGGGGCACTTTGATGGCAGTTTCGTGACAATCGCCCTGTCATGGTGCTGTCATCCACAGCGGTTACAACTCTGAACCCGAGTGAGGCTGGACTACTCCAGTAAGGGATTGGCCAGTCATCCGCCTTCTGAATAAGCGACAGGGACAAGAGTGTGACCGAGCCGAAATTGAGCGAGCAGAGAGTGAACGAACAGAGCATGGCCGATGGCCGCTCCTCCTCCAAGTGCGAACAGATTTGCCAGACCCTGCGCCGCTATATCGGCAGCGGCCAATTGGGGGCCGGGCAGCAGCTGCCCGCCGAACGGGCCCTGAGCGAGCGTTTCGCCACCACCCGCATCACCATCAAGGAGGCGCTCTCCAGCCTCGAAGCAGACGGCCTTATCTACCGGGCCGAGCGGCGCGGCTGGTTCGTGGCGCCACCCCGCCTCACCTATGATCCTGCCATCCACACCCACTTTCACCAGTGGATCGGCGAGCAGCAGCGCACCGCCGAAACCCGGGTGCTGGCCCACGGCAGCGAGCTTGCCAGCAGCGAGCTGTGTCGCTGGATGGGGCTGGAACCCTTCACTCCACTTTATGAGATCCGCCGCCAGCGGCTGATCGACGGCCGCCCGGTGCTGCATGTCAGCCACCACCTGCTGGCGAGCCGCTTTCCCGATATCGCCAGCGCGCCGCTGGCCAGCTCCCTCACCGAGCTCTATCAGCAGCGCTATGGCATAGGCCAGGGTGGAGCGAGTCTCGAGATCACCCCCTCGGCGGCGCGCGGCGCCATCGCCCGCGCCCTCAATCTGGCAGAGGGGAGCGCGGTGCTGCGGCTGGTGCGGGTCAATTACGACGAGCGGGGCGGTCTGGTGGATTGCGATATCGAGCACTGGCGGCCGGATGCGATCCGTATCTGTCTGGATACGCGAGCGTTGCAGCCGCTCGCAGGCAAGCTGCAACAAACCCGGGTCGCCGATTAGGGAAAATATCCAGAGCACTGTCGAGCACAGTGGCGATCCGCATCTGCCTCGATAACCGGGTGCTGCAACCGGTCGCAAGCAAATCGCATACCGTTCAACTCACGGAATAACCAGACTCCAACATGGCGGATCCCGCAGGATCCGCCGGGATCAGTTGTCGATATTGGGGATCATGTCGTCGAAGCTCTGGTAGCCGCAGTCGGCCAGTTGCAGCGACATGGTGTAGGTCTTGGCGTGCTCCTGCTGGCCGATGGCGGGGCGGTTGAGCTTGATCTCCTGATGCCAGTACTCCTTCATCCGGTCGATCAGCGCCATCGCCTCCCCCTCGTTGAGGTGCAACTGGCAGAGCGCCATATAGTTGTTCGACTTGTGCATGTTCTCCACCAGATACTCCCCCAGCACCGACATCGCCTGCCGTGCCTGCTGGCGGGCGAAACGGCTGTGCTGCTCGAAGCTGATCCGCTCGCTGATCAGGAAGTGGTAACTGTTGTCGATACCAAGCTGCAAAATGCCGAGCTTCTCCAGCTTGCGCAGATAGAGGTAGCAGGAGGCATCGGTCAGGCCGTACTCCCGCTTGAGATCGATCAGCGTCTTGTCGCGCCAGAAGATATTGGCGAGAAAAGCGTAGAGCCCCGGCTCATTGTGAAACGCCTCGTCCTGCTCCTGGGTAAAGACGGCGCGGCGGCTCTGGGCGTCCTGAGTGCGATCCAGCAACTCCTCGAACGAGAGACCCACCAGATGGCAGATCTCCAGCAGAGTATCAAACGGCAGCGAGGGCTTGTTCATCATCCGTTTCACGGTCGCGATGGAGACACCCATGGCTTCTGCCAGGGTCTGATAGCGGATCCCCTTGTCGGTCAGGGTCTTCTTCAGGGTGTCGAGAATATTGTTGGCCAGGGTCTGGCTGTAGGTCATGCCACTCTTCCTTGTTATCGCACTTTCATTGCATGGTTATGCCGAGTCAGCTTCTGACCTGTTTTTACCTTCAAGGCTCAGATATTGACACCGAAAAAACAGCCTAGAGAAAAAATCGCCTACAACGCCCATCAGGACAGACCAGTTGAACGATGAGGTCGCAAAATCTGACACCAGACAGTGCATATCTTTCAACCCGCAAACATTTTGCTAGTGCTGCATAGAACATCGCGCATAATCGAAACGTATCGAATTCAAGACCCTTCCTGGTTGAGAAATCGATTGTTTGCTTCCAAATTTTTATCTTTTAAACCGCAAGGTTTTTTCTCTTTCCTGGCATTGGGCGGCGCTGATAGCACCGCCCTTTTCTTTTCCCTGAATTCGCAGGTCAGGTCAAGGGCCCCGGCAAGGGGAAGTGTCACAGGCCACCCGCCGCCCACTGATGCGCCAGCCACTACGACCTCTCTGGCAAGGTATCCTAAACGATCCTTAATACCGTCTCATTGCCATTAAATATATTTAAATGGCTTACTTGGAAAGCTTCACTCAATATAAAAACAAATATAATCAAGTAATTTAAAACATCAAAAACTTATCTTTTAAATGGCTTGCATATATAAGCAAACAAAATTAATCGGGCCGCACGCCCCATATCTGCTTATCACACCCCATGCCACCCCAACAACTGCTACCGGGTGAAGAGAAAAGCCACCCACAAGCGCCCATTCGCGTATCTGGTGGGTAGCATAGCCCACGCAAAAACAGCCTCAAAAGACCACCAAAAGTTACAATGGGAACAATCCCAAACCTCAAAAAGAGCAAAAAACAGGCAAAGAGAGAAATTTTTTTCTCACGGTTTCACCTTGTGATGCGTTCAAAAAATCATCGAAAAGAACCTGATGCCAATCAGTGACATCTGAGATGCCAATTTTTAGACGGCTCATCATGGCCACGCTCGAATGAAAATTCAATGCTGATAAAAATCAATCACATAGAATCAAAATAGAACTCGCAGCCGGTCATTTGCCTCACCAGTTAATTATTTAAACCTCAATAAAGCTAAAACTCTAATAACACCATTTATTAAACAAAATGGCCCTGCTTGCAGCCAGTCATATTTATAATGATGGGGAAACCACTCTCTTGTTATTCAGAAATGTGCTGACTATACTGCGGCCCCTCTGTGAAAGCAGAGCGATGACGGAAATATAAAAAGCTTCATGGATTGAGCAATATAAATTACACGCAGTTCACGCAACACAAGGTTATTTATCCATGAACAAGTTTAATAAAATTGCCGCTTTCTCCCTGCTTGCTCTGGCCATGAATGGCGGCGCCCATGCCGAAGGCTGGTATGCAGGTCTGGATCTGACCACCTCCAAGATGGATCTCGAGGGTGACCTCCAGCGCGCCTATGACGCCAAAGTGATCGACGACCTGCTCGACGGCGGCAGCCTGATCGTCGGCTATCACCTCAACGACTGGCTGGCCATTGAAGGTGGCCTGCACGCCCAACAGATGGAGCAGCTGATCTGGGTGACCTCTCAGGGGGCAACCGGTTTTGCCGACACCACCATCGAAACCCGCAGCATCAGCCTGGCCGCCAAGCTGAGCCAGCCGCTGGCCTGGGGCTTCAGCGCCTATGCCAAACCGGGTATCGCCTACACCCGCACCGAATTGGAAGTTGTCGGCAACGCCACCTTCCTCGGTTTCAGCGATCAGGTAAGCAAGAGCGCAACCAAGAGCAAGGTACACCCCAATCTGGAAGTAGGTCTGGACTACGCCTTCAACGACCACTTCTCTGCCGGTATCGGTTACGAGCGCCAGTTCGACGCCCTGAGCCTGGGTGATGAGCACTACTCTCTGGATACCCTCAAGCTGGGTCTGCGCTACCACTTCTAAGTCGCGCCGCGTCAGTAACAATGCAAAAGGGCCACAGGTTTCACGCCTGCGGCCCTTCTATTGGCTGATGTGCCATCAGCAGATCTGATTCTTGCCCTGCTGCTTGGCCTGATAGAGCGCCCGATCGGCACGCACCATCAGACTCTCCTTCTGCTCACCCTGCTGATACTCCGCCACTCCGAAGCTCATGGTGGTGACACCGCGGGGACAGATGGGGTTCGTCACCATCAACGCCTGAAACTTGTTCGCCACCACCAACGCATCTTCACGGCCGGTATTGGGCAGCAGCACCATAAACTCGTCGCCACCCCAACGAGCCAGCAGATCAATCTCGCGGATATGGTCGCGCACCAGCGCCACTATGTTGATCAGGGTCTGATCCCCGATATTGTGGCCATAGCTGTCATTGATCTGCTTGAAGTTGTCCACATCCATGGCAATCACGGTAAAAGGCAAGTGAAAGCGGCGCGCCCGTTCGCACTCCAGCTGCAACGCCCGCTCCAGCCGATAGCGGCTGGCGGCACCGGTCAGGGCATCAGTCTCCGCCAGCTGACGATTCTCCTCCACCCTCTGTTGCAGTGCCTCGTTGACTCGCACCAGCTCGGCGGTGCGCTCCGCCACCAGTTGCTCCAGCGACTGATTGCGCAGCTCCAGCTGCTCCAGCAGCAACTTGCTGGCGTGGATATTGCGATGGGCGCCGATCATCCGCGCCACAGACCCATCGGGATTGCGCTCTATGATGCGGCCGCAATCCTCGATCCAGATATAGTCTCCGCCGCGACTGCGGCAGCGATACTCGACACGGTAGTCGGGGGCGGCGCCGCTCAGATAGGCATCGAAGCTCGCCATCACCCGATCCATGTCGTCGGGGTGGATCACACTCTCCCAGGTGAAGACATTGTTGCCTAGAGTATGGGGCTCGTAGCCCAGCATCCGGTACCAGCCCGGGTTGCGATAGACGAAACCGGTGTTGGCATTCCAGTCCCAGATGCCATCGCTGATCACCTCGAGAATGCCATGTACCACGGCTTCGCTGACATCCGAGATCCTGATCGTGTCGCTGTCCTGCAGCATGGGAGACCATCCTTGTATTGCCGCCCCGCTGGGGCGCGGGGCATTCCAGCCTGATGTTGAGAAATGATAGCGGCAGACGGCTGCACAGTCCGCTATCCGTTGATCGATGAAAACCGCCACTACTTGTTCCGGTTATCGGCCGCCATCGGGTTCGTCTGAATAACATTAGCAACCAGTGTGGCTCAATATTTCACCCTTGTCCGGTTTTAAAGGCAGGATGATGCAGGTTGCGATAGTGGCTGGGCGCCAGGCCATGCTGGCGTTTGAAGGCGGTGGAGAAGTGGTACTCGTTCTTGAAGCCGCACTGCTCGGCCAGCAGCTTCACCGGGTCGGCCCGGCTGGCCAGCAAGAGCGCCGCCCGCTGCAGCCGCAGCCGTTGCAGCAGCGCCATGGGCGCCAGCGCGAAGTGCTGCTGGCAGAGCCGGTAGAGCTGGCGCTCGGAGAGATGCAGGGCGCCAGCCATGCGCGCTATGTCCCACGGCTCGGTCAGCGCCTCTTTGAGCAGCAATTCGAGGCGCAGCGCCAGCCGCTCGCCACGCCGCTGCCCCTCCCCCTTTTGCAACAGACGGCGCAGGTAAAAGCCGAGCTGCTCAACCAGCAGGGCGCTGAGCAGCGGGTCCTGATGGCGCTCCTGCTCCGCATAGAGGTTCTCGAGCGTGCGCAGCACGGTAGCCTGCTGGGAGGTACAACCGAGCCGGGGGTGGCTGGCGAAGGCATCCCAGGGGGAATCCTTGTGCAGCAGCAGCCACACCAGCTCCCACTCACTCCCCTTATTCACCTGCTGGTTCAACGGCTCACTCAACTGATAGCAGAGTGGCTCCCCGGCTGGGATCAGCGCCCACTCCCCGGCCTGCAACCGCTCGCGGCGATCGCCCACCTGCACCTCCCCCTCACCGCCCAGGGTCAGCAGAAAACAGTGCATATCGGCAAAGCGGCGCGCGATGCGGTAGCGGGTCTTGAGACGGGAATAGCCCGCCAGCCACACCTGCTCCTGTGCGAGGGCCGGCAGCAGACTGTCGCAACAGATCTGCTCGCGGCAGTCGGGGGAGACATCGATAATCTCGGTGTTGGCAGTTTCAGACATCATCAGGACGGGCTCAGCCATGTCGAAGGGACAGGCCCCAGCATAGCATTAAGGGCATCGAGTCACAGGAGACCAGCCATGCATATCCATCACGTCGCCATCTGGGCGCAGGATCTGGAGGCACTCAAGGCATTCTACTGCACCCTGTTTGGCGGGCAGGCCAATGAGCGCTATCACAACCCGAGCAAACAGTTCAGCTCTTACTTCGTGCGTTTCGAAGGGGGCGCCAGCCTGGAGCTGATGCACATCCCCATACTGTTTCCGGCAGATCTCACTCTGCCACACCCGTTGCAGGGGCTGGCCCACCTCGCCTTCTCCCTCGGCAGCGTGGAGGAAGTGGACAAGATGACCGCCCGCCTCAAGCTGCTCAAGGGCGCCGAAGTGAAACACCTGGACGGCCCCCGCTGGACCGGCGACGGCTATTACGAGAGCACCTTCCTCGACCCGGAAGGCAACCGGCTGGAGCTGACCATCTAATACCTGAATGCTCCCCTCACCCTGGCCCTCTCGTAAGTTCGATTAGCGAAGCGTAATCGGACAACGGTAACGGCATTGCTCCCTTCTCCCGTTTATTAAAAAAGGAGGAGAAGGGCTGGGGATAAGGGAAAGGAAAAAGAGATTTCGCGGTAAACGTTGGGCTTCGCTACGCTCGCCACAACCTACACGATCGGTAGTTTGGTGCTGAGCCTGCGAAGCCCAACATGCGAGTTCAGCTTATAAGCATGTAAATAGTTCCATTGCGACCATATTTGAAGGTAAACTGACGACAATTACAAAATACAATTTACATTACTTCATGGTTTTATTTAATGAACAGCATCATTAATGACTTACTCTCAAAAGGTAAAGAAGGTCTCTGGTGGGACTTCAAACAAAAATTCCACAACAATATTGTTGCAATGGTCCATGATATTCTATGTATGGCTAATGTAATTCACAATGGGAATAGATACATAGCTTTCGGAATATCTGATTCATTAGAAGTAGTTGGATTAAACGAGAGTGATAAAAAATATACTCAAGCAGATATTATAACTGCGCTTAGAAGACTACGTTTTAGTGAAGATAACATCCCAAACATTCAGCTTGATTTTTTACAATTTAATGAAGCCAAGTTAGCAATCCTAACAATATTTAATGAGCCTTTAAAACCATATTACCTGACAAAAGAATACAGTTATCAAGGTAAATCCATACGAGCTGGTGTTGTTTATTCACGGACAAATGATGCTAATACACCATTAGATTCATGTGCCAATCCAATTGATGTCAGAACGATGTGGAGTGAAAGATTCGGCCTCAACCTAAAAGTCCCTGATAGATTCTCCATTCTTTTAGAAGATGCCAAATGTTGGGACTATGACGGTATTAGCCAAGCCTTCTATTCTAATGATCCTGATTTCACTATTGAGATTGGAAGTGTAGAACATGAGGGGGGTAATTACTGGTGGCAAAACTTATATTTTGAGAATGCAAGACAGTTTGACTACCACTTAAAATATAAGAACAGAATTATTAAAACCTTGCCTGTTGTTAATTACTACAACGAGGGTTTGACTATACCATTCCCAAACATTGAGTTTATTACCTATCCAGAAGCTCAAGATGGGTCAAATGCAGAATTTTACTGTGAGATTTACTATTATAAAAAAGGAACTATTGAATATAGTTTATTTCAACACATAAGAAAAAGTGAAGTGCATTGTGATACATATCAAACACTGTCTACACCAATCACAACTCAACTGAAACCACCCATAATAAAATTGCCATTTTTTATAATTAACAGTGACAGTGAACTAAATGAACTGTCCAAGAAATTCATGGAAAAATATCATGAGTTTAATTCCTGTAAGTCAGATTTGATGAGAAAACGTTACCCTGACGAAAATTATAATAGATGGGATGTTGAAAAAGTTTTTTCGGAGTGGGTTTTTGAGCAAATAAATCCTCCCTCTGAATTTTCAATTAGTGAATGACATTAAAACGGCGGCAAATCCCTTTACCGCCATCCAATCAATCACTCCCCCAACCTCTGTGCCAATCCGGAATAACGCTCGGTCTTTTTCCGCACCGCCTGTGCCAGCAGGGCGCGATCGCCGTAGAGATCGAGCCGTGCCTTGGCGCGGGTGATGCCGGTGTAGACCAGCTCGCGGGTGAGCAGCGGGCTCGAGCTATCGGGCAGCACCAGCACAGTATGGGCAAACTCCGAGCCCTGAGATTTGTGGATGGTCATGGCGTAGACCGTCTCGTGGGGGGGCAAGCGGCTGGGCAAAAGCGCCCGTAGGGTGCCGTCCGGCTGCTCAAACCAGACCTTTAACCGGCCAGTTTCATCGGGCAGGCAGAGCCCCATATCGCCGTTGTAGAGGCCGACCCCGTGGTCGTTGCGCACCACCATCACCGGGCGACCGGCATACCAGTCGCCGTCGCGGGCAATCAGGCCGGCCCGTGACAGGGCCAGTTCCAGTCGCTCGTTAAGCCCCAGCACCCCGAACGGGCCGTCGCGCAGGGCGCAGAGGATCTGGAAGCTGTTGAATTCCTTGAACACGGCGGCGGGCGCCTCCCCCGCACGGGCCGCCTTCAGATAGCTGCCGTAACCGGCTACCCCCTGGGCAATCAGGGCATCGTAGGCCTCCCCGGCCCAGGGGTGCAGGCTGATATCGCTAAAGCCCATGCCCCAGACTGATTCCACCGCCGTGGCATCGCCGCTGTTGCAGGCGCGCGCCAGCTGGCCAATGCCCGAATGCTGATCAAAGCGCCAGCTCTTGGCAAGCAAACAGAGGCTGTCGCGCACCGGTGCCCCCGCGGGCGTGCCCTGCAGGCGGTAGCCGGTCTGGCGGGAGAGCCAGTCCGCCTGCGCCGGGCTGATGCCCTGTTCGATAAAGCTGCAGATATCGCCGAGCACGGCCCCCGCCTCCACCGAGGCGAGCTGATCCTTGTCGCCGAGCAGGATCAGGCGGGCATGGCTGGGCAGCGCATCGAGCAGCCGTGCCATCATCGGCAAATCGACCATGGAGGCCTCATCCACCACCAGCAAGTCGAGGTGCAGCGGGTTGCCCGCGTGGTGGCGGAACTGGCTGCGCCCCGGAATGACCCCAAGTAGCCGGTGCAAGGTGCCCGCTTCGGTGGGGATCGCCTCCACCCACTCAGGGGGCAGATCGAGGGCCTGCAGGGCAGAGCCGATACTCTCGGTGAGGCGCGCCGCCGCCTTGCCGGTGGGGGCCACCAGCCGGATCGCCGGGGCCTTGCCCGCTTGCAGGCCGGTCTCCACCAAAATGGCGAGCAGTTTGGCGACCGTGGTGGTCTTGCCGGTGCCGGGGCCGCCGGAGATCACCGCAAAGGGGCGAGCCGCCGCGGTGGCCGCCGCCAGCTTCTGGCCGTTGCAGCAGAGCGCCTCGGGCACCAGCGTATCCAGCTTGCTCAAATCGCTCGCCGCCTGGGCGCTGGCCAGCAGCCCCTCGATGGCGGGCCAGTCCACCTCGTTCGGGCACACCAGATCGAGATACTTTTCGATAAAGTGGCGGGCCGAGAAGTCGGGGGCGAGGCGGGCTTTGAGCAGCGCCGCGAACACCAACCCATAGTCGCGGGCAAACAGCCGCGACAGAGCCGGGGCGATCTCCGGCCATTCGGCGCGTTCACTCAACGCGCGCAGATGGCGGGCCACCCCCAGTTCAAAATCGTGATAACGGGTGAGATAGAGCCGCCCCTGCCACAGCCGCAGCGGCCAGCGCGGGGCGCTGCCGTCATCCTGTTCCGTACCCACGAGCGGGCTTGCCGCAAACAGGGCGGGCCAGCGGGCAGGATCCGCTAGATCAGCCAACAGATCCCGGCTCTGCTGGGGATCCAGCCCGAACGGGCGCAGGGATCCGGCAGTCAACATTTCAAGCGGCAAACAGACATGGCCACGCCCCAGTTCGAAGCAGGTGAGCGCCGCCCCCAGCACCAGCTCGGGGCTGCCGCCAAGGTCGGCCACCAGCCTGGCAAATTGCAGATCCAGCTGGCGGATGCGGCCAGCCAGCGCCAGTGTTTTGAGCCGTTCAACCATCATTGCGCTGGTCGCGGTGCTGATCATGGTGCCGCTCATGCCTCTACCTCGTTAAATGCTTGGGATCCCGCTGCTGGCAGCTCACTGCCTTCGCTAAACAACTTATCCAGCCCCAGCACCAGTTCACGGCTCGGGCGGGTATGGAAAATGCCCCCCTGCGGCATGCCGCGCAGGAACAGATAGAAAACGCCGCCAAAGTGCTGCTCGAAGTCGTAGCCCGGCAGGCGCAGGGTGAGCAGCCGGTGCAGCGCCAGCGAGTAGAGCTGGTATTGCAGGTCGTAGCGGTGCTCGGCCATCGCCCGTTCCAGCGCCGGACGGCTGTAATCGGCGGGGCTCATGCCGAGGTGGTTCGATTTGTAGTCGAGCAGATACCAGCGCCCCTGCCACTCGAACACCAGATCGATAAAGCCCTTGAGCATCCCCTGCACGGTGGCAAAGCTCAGCGGCTTGTTGCCCCGCGACAGCGGGTCGTGCTGCTGGCAGAGGGCGGTCAGCGCCGGTGCCGTCACCCGTCCCATGGGCAGGAAGAACTCCAGCTCCACCTGTTTGCGCTCGGGGGCCAGATCCCGCAGCCGCACCGGTTCGCCAAAGCCGGTATCGAGCGGGGTATCCAGCACCGCTTCGACCTGCTGTTGCAACACCGGTGCCCAGCTCTCATCAAAACCATCCTGCGCCAGCAGGGTGGCGATATGCTCTGCCAGCGGCTCGCCACCAGCGCTCTGAAAGTCGATGGTCTCGAACAGGCTGTGCAGCAAGGTGCCCGGGCGCGCCCCCTTCGGGAAGGTGAAGATGGAGGGCTGGGGCGCCTCTTCCGGTTGCTCGGAAGCCAATGCAGCCGCCTCGGTCACTACCTCGTCATCGAAGCCGGGATTGGCAAGCACGCCCTTGCTGTGACCGTGCCCCTGCGCCGCCAGCCCGGAGTAGGAGCTGATCCACCAGTCCCGCTCAAGGGAGCCGCTAAAGTGGCGCACCTGCGGCTCGCCCAACTGCTCCTCCTCTGGCGGCAGCGGGGCCGGACGGGTGAGCGAGGGCTCACCGACGGCTACCCCGGGCAGCGCCTGTGCCAGCTCGGTCAGGGCGGTCGCCAGCGTCTGCGCATCCCCCTCCTCGCCCTTTTGCAGCAGGTAGCCGATGGCGGTGTGGTGCAGGTCGGTCTTCTCCGACTTGCCTGCTCCCGCCCGCACCGGCGCCAGCCCCAGCCAGGTGGCGTAGACGCCCCGGGTCAGCGCCACATAGAGCAGCCGCAAATCTTCGGCAAGGCGCTCCCTGTCCGCTTCGGCGAGCGACGAGTCGGCGCCGGTCAGATCGAGAATGGTGCGATTGCCCGCCTCATCCGCCTCGTGATAGAGCGGGGTCTCGGCGGTTCTGTGGCTGCAGATAAAGGGCAGAAACACCAGCGGGTACTCCAGCCCCTTGGATTTGTGGATGGTGACGATCTGCACCAATTTCCGCTCGGATTCGAGGCGCAGTACCTGCTCCGCATCCTGCCCGTTGGGGCGGCTCACCGCCTCCCCCAGCCAGCGCAGCAGGGCATATTCCCCGTCCAGCTCGCTGCTCACCTGTTGCAGCAGCTCGCCAAGATGGAGGAAGTTGGTCAGCCGCCGCTCGCCATAGGGGCTCGCCAAAAGCGAAGAGGCGAGATTGCGCCGGTGCAGCAGGGCCCGCAGCATCGCCAGCACGCCGCGGCGGTGCCAGATCTTGCGGTACTCCATAAACTCCTGCACCGCGCTCTCCCACGCCCGCTCGTCTCTGGCCAGCCCATCGAGCGCCTTGGCATCGAGATCAAACAGGCCGGTGGCGAGCGCCGCCCGCAGGCTACGCTCTTCGCTCGGGTTCTGGCAGGCGTGCAAAATCAGCAGGATCTCCCGCGCCTCCGTCTGCTCCAGCACGCTCTCGCGGTTCGACAGATAGACGGAGGCGATGGCGAGCCGCGCCAATTCCTGCTGCACCAGCTTGCCCTCGGCGCCGGTGCGCACCAGCACGGCGATATCCCCGGCCTTCACCGCCTTGTCACCTATCAATGCCTTGCCCTCGCGAGCCAGGGTCAGCAGGCGGTGGATCTCGGCGGCGGTGGCGCGGGCCATCTTGCTCTGGTAATCCCCCCGGTTGAAGGTGGGCTGACCGGTCAGCTGCCAGCAGTGGAGCACGGGGGCGGTGGCACCATCGAGCAGCAGCGCCTTGCTCTTGCCCTGCGCCTCCACCGGCAGGAAGGGGATATCCGCTTCGTAGATAAAGGGATCCTTGGCTCGCTCGAACAGGCCGTTGACCGCCCCCACCAGCACACTGCTGGAGCGCCAGTTGCGCCCGAGGGTGTAGTGGGCGCTCACATTTCGCCGCGCCTGAATGTAGGTAAAGATGTCGGCGCCGCGAAAGCCGTAGATGGCCTGCTTGGGGTCACCGATCATCAATAGCGCCGTGTCGGTGTGGCCACCGTAAAGCCGATGGAAGATGCGGTACTGCTGGGGATCGGTATCCTGAAATTCATCGATCATCGCCACCCGGTAGGTGGCGCGAATGCGCTCGCACAGCCGCTCGCCAAGGCTGGAGCCGAGCGCCCCGTCGAGATCTTTGAGCAGGTCATCGAACGAGAGCTGATGGGCTTGGCGCTTGCTCGCCTGCATCCGGCTGCGCACTACTTTGGCCGCCCGTTGCAGGATGAGATCCCGAATACCGGGGCGGCTCGCCAGCAGCTGGTCGATCTGGCTGAACAGCGGCAGGGTCGGCACTGCGCCCCCCTTCTTGAGGTTCTCCTCCAGCACCCTCTGGCCGAAGCGCTCCAGCTCCTTCGGGATGGCGTAGCCACTGCTTTCGTCCTGTGCCCAGTCGGCTATCTTGGCAAGCCACCCTTCGTAGTTCTTGCCGGTGTAGCGGCTGATCTGGCCGTCGGTCTGGCGGCGGATCTCGTCCGTCTGCGCCAGCCATTCGTTTTTCACTGCCGCGATGCGGCTCATGGCCGCCTGATGGCGGGCGGCAAGGGTCTCGTCCCCCAGCGCGGGGTGGATCTCCAGCTCGCTATTGTCGAGCCAGCTGCCCATCTCCCGCAGCAGGGCGGCGGGGCTCGGCCAGAGCGCGCGCACCGCGCTGGCGAGGGCTTTATCCACCGGATAGAACTCGGCACGCCAGTAGTCGCTCACCGCCTGCAGCCTGAGCTGGCTGTCGTCGGTGAGAAATTCGGTTTCAAAGAGGGCGCCCGACTCGAAGGCGTTCTGCTTGAGCATCCGCTGGCAGAAGCCGTGGATGGTAAAGACCGCCGCCTCGTCCATCTGCCGCTCGGCGGCCAGCAGGCGACGGGCCGCCAATTCGTGATCCTTCACCTCGTCCAGCAGTTGGGCCAGCAGGGTGTCACTGCTATGGCCGCGCATAAAGGCGAGGCGCGCCTCGTGGATGCGGCCGCGGATCCGCCCGCGCAGCTCGGCGGTGGCGGCTTCGGTAAAGGTCACCACCAGAATTTCGGTCACCGAGAGCGGCCGCTCGTGGGCGCTCGGCTGACCCACATCGGCGCCCTCTTCGATGAGCGGGCCGTGACCCAGCAGCAGGCGCAGGTAGAGACCGGCGATGGTGTAGGTCTTGCCGGTACCGGCGGAAGCTTCGATCAGTCGTTCACCATGGAGGGGAAAACGCAATGTATTGAGCGGGTTAGCCATTATTTCAGCTCCTCCAGGGTCTTGAGCAGCGGGGTCAGGTGTTCGCGGGCCAGCGCCTGCAACTGCCCCAGCACCTCGTCATCGAGTTCGGGGAAGCAGCGGGCGACGTAAACGTCTTGCCCCTCCCCATTGATCATCCAGCCGCCGTTGAAACGGGTGAGAGCCGCCTTGTCGGCCGCCTCCGGTTTGTCCGGATCCTTCTCGATCGCCTTGAGCCAATCCCAGGCAGTGTTGGGGAAGAAGGGCAGCGGCCGCTTCATCCCCTGCGCCCAGCACGCCACCAGCGCCGCCAGCTTGGGCCGCGCCTCGTCGGCAGAGAGCTTGGGCAGTCGCAGACTCTGTTTGGCATCGAACAGCAGGGTGTCGCCGGGGGCGCCACTCAATGAGAGGCAGAGGTGCTGGATCCAGCCCAGCAGCAGATCCTTGCCGTTGAAGCTGCCGGGTTTGACCACCAGCAAGCGCCCCTTCTGGGTGTCGATCCACCCTTGCAGCTGGCCCTGAGTGAGGGAGATATCGATCTCCACCGCCTGTTTTTCTGACTCATTGGCCGCAACCCATGGCCGCAGCCGATCCGCCAGCTTGCCCATCTCGGCATCCAGATCGTCCAGCAGCAGGCTGCCGAACCACCCTTGCGGCAGCAGGCCGGTGAGCTGCAACCGCTCGCGACGCTCGGTACTTTCACCTTCCGCCAGATGGGCATCGAGCAGCAGATCTTTCAGCTGATAATGTTGCAGGCCATCCAGCTCGAACGGCTCGCTGTCCTCGATGTTGGCTTCGTTCAGCTCAAACCACACCTTGAGGCGACGGTTGAGGAAATATTTGGTGGGCTGGCGATAGAAGCGCAGCAGCTCCGCCAGCTCCAGCCCCTGCTCCTTGCCCCATTCGGGGGGCAAAGGCAGCTCGCCGCTCTGGAAGTTGGCCGCGCCGCGCACCGGATTGAGGGCGGGCAACCAGTCGGCGGCATAGGTAAAGAGGCGTGAACCCGCCTCTGGGTAGAAGTAGTTGCGGCTGTAGGGGGTGAGCGGGTGCGCCACCATCAGGTGGTTGAGCAGCCGCTTGCCGGAGGTTTCGTCGTCCAGCTCCTCATCCCCCGCCAGCACAAAGCCCTGCCGCACATAGTCGATGAGTTCGGCCAGCAGCACGGATGGCACCTTGTCGCTGTTGTCCTGCGCGCTGAAGCCCTGATAGCTGATATAGAGCCCCTGCTGGGCGCTCAACAGTGCCTCGAGGAAGAGGTAGCGGTCATCATCACGACGGGAGCGATCCCCGCGCCGCGACGCCACCGCCATCAGATCGAACCCCATGGGAGCCAGGGTGCGCGGGTAGACACCGTCGTTCATGCCGAGCAGGCAGACCTGCTTGAAGGGGATGGAGCGCATCGGCATCAGGGTACAGAAGTTGACCTGACCGGCGAGGAAGCGCTGGCTGGAGCGGGACTCCCCCAGCACGCTGCCGAGGTAATCCTGCAACAGGTCAGCGGTAATGGGCTGCTCGAAACGGGCTTCACCAAGCCGGGTCTGCCACTCGGCCAGTTGGCTGCGAATCAGCTGGAGCTGACGCTCTTCATCTTCGTCGGCCAGATAGAAGCGCTCCAGCAGCGCCAGCAGGCAGGCGTTCCACTCCGCCAGCGGCTGCGCCTGTTGCAGCCGGGGCAGGAATTCGGCCAGCGAGTCGACGAACCAGGCGAGCTTGCCGAGCGCCAACCCCTGCTGCCCCTCGATATCGGCGTAAGGAAGAATGCCCGCCACCGGCTCGCCATCCCCCATGGCAAAGCCGAGCAGCATGCGGCGCAGGCCGAACAGCCAGCTGTTGCCGGACATGGGCGGCAGATCGAAACGGACGGGGTAGCCGTCGTCCAGCCCCCAGCGGATGCCGGTCTCCTGCACCCAGACCCGCAGCTGGTTGAACTCGTCGTCATCCAGCTCGAAACGGCGCAGCACGGCGGGCACCTCGAGAATGGCGAGCAGCTCCCCTGCCCCGAAGCGGGCATTGGGCAGCCTGAGCAGGGCGAGGAAGCTTTGCAGCAGCGGGCTCTCCTGACTCGCCGCCCGATCCGAGACCGCAAACGGGATCTGACCCCGCGCGCCAAACACCGCCTGAATGTAGGGGCCGTAGCTGTTCACATCCGGCATCATCACCACCACATCTTTCGGGGTGAGGGTCGGGTCCTGCTCGAACAGCGCCAGCAGCCGGTCGTGCAGCACCTCGAGTTCGCGCATCGGGCCGTGGCAGGCGTGGATCTGCAAGGATCCATCCGCCGGATCGATCGGGCTCTTGTGGTGGCTGCTGTCGAGATCGAACTGACCGGCGCCTCGCTCGGCCAGCTCCAGCACATCCTTCTGGATGGCGCGCAGCAGGCTGACATTGCCTTTGCCATCAACTTCGTCGATATCGACGAAAGCCTCGATTTGCGGCACCTCCAGCTCCATCAGCTGATGCAGGTAGTCGCGCCCCAGCTTGCCCATGGAGGCGAGCAGCGGGTTGGCGGGGCCCTGCAATGTCTCGATATCGGTGCCGGGTTTGAGCTTGTTTTCGAGGCGCGCCAGGGTCTTGCGATCCAGCAGATCCCCCCAGTAGTAGCGGCAGGGGTTGGTGACGAACAGGTGCACCTCCACCTCCGGCCGGCTGCCGAGGGCCAGCAGCGCCTCCACATAGCGCGGCGGCAGCGCCGAGATGCCGAATACGAACACCCGCTGCGGCAGCTTGCCCGGCAGATCGGCAGTACGCTCCAGCTCGTGGATAAACTCCTCGTAGAGGTTGGCGCGGTGGTAGCCACTCGGAGAGAGCGCCAACGTGCGGGCCACCAGCTCACGCCACAGCTCCGGCTGCCAGTCCTGACCGCTCACCCCGGCCAGCTCCTGACTCAATCCTTCCCCCTCTTCCCAACGGGCGATCCAGTCCGGCCGGTAGACCAGATACTGGTCAAAGAGATCCGCCACCTTCTGGCAGAGCTGCCACAACCGCACTTGCTCGGGATCCTTGACGGGATCTTCGTTCTCTCCACCGCCCAGATAGGCGGCGAGCGGGGCAAAGGCGGGCCTGTCCAGCAAGGCAGGCAGAATGGTCATCAGCTGCCAGCTCATGGATCCCTTGTTGTAGGGACTCTGGCGCGGTACATCCGCCAGCACCCGGGTGAACATCTCCCAGATAAAGCTGGCGGGCAACGGAAAGTCGATATTGGCGGCGATGCCGAAGGCTTTGGCCAGCTCCAGCTTGAGCCACTGGGCCATGCCCGGACTCTGTACCAGGATCTGCTCCCGATCGAAGGGGTTAGAGAGAGGGGCCTGCCGGATGCGGCTCACCAGCAGCTCCTTGAGCAGATCCAGCTGATTGGAGTGGTAGAGGGTAAACATGAGCAATTCCCGCCTGTGGATGAGAGGGGGCGAGGGAAAAGGCGAGCCATTTCCGTCACTTCACAAGAGAGGGAATTGTCAGGGATCGAAGGGGAAGATGCAAAAGGCTCTTGTGGCCAGCAGGCGGGCAAACCGCTGAACCATGAGGGGCGCCGCAGATTTGTGCAGCTGCCTCATCGCCCCGGAAAACGCAGACAGAAAAAAGCCGGTGCAGTTGCACCGGCCAAAAGGCATTGGAAAACTTGACTCTTCAGGGCATTACCAGTTTTTGCCGAGACGGGCATCCACACTGAAAGCCCCTGCTCCGGCCGCCGCCAGCGCCAGGAAACCACCGGCCACTGAGACGTTCTTCATAAACATCAGCATCTGCATCTGTTCGGCAGGCTGGTAGTGGAAGATAAAGGCAGCCATCAGGGTGAAACCGGCCAGCAGCACGGAGAGGCTGCGGGTAAAGAGACCCAGCACGACGGCAAGGCCACCACCCAGCTCAAGCAGGATCACCAGCGGCAACATAAAGCCGGGCACACCCATCGCTTCCATATAGCCCTGAGTACCGGCATAGCCGCCGATCTTGCTCCAGCCCGCCATTACGAACATCAGCGCCAGCAGTACACGACCCGCCAGCAGCGCTACATCTTTCATCTTGTCCATTTCATATTCCTCGTTTGTGTCACATCACCGCTGACTGCTTCAGGGTAGGTCAAATAACAGGGCTTGGCTGGCACTGGTCGCAACCAGCTCCCACCGGTATTCATCACGACTGAGTACCCCGTCGCCGGGTCGGGCAGCCAGACCGTTGGCGGCAAGCGTACCTGAAATCATCTGCAGGTAACCGTGTCGGCCAGCCAGTGCCCATTCGAGCGTCTCGCCCGGGGCCAGTTCCAGCCGCCATACGCGGGCCTGTTGGCGGATCCGCAGCGATCCCGCCTCGCCATCCGGTGACGCTACCAGCGTCATGCCCGGTCTGGACTCGATCTTCTTCTGCTGATACCCGGGTGGCGTGCCGAACTCGTTCGGCTCGATCCAGATCTGCAACAGGGAGAGGGGTTCCGTCTGCGAGGGGTTGTACTCGCTGTGGCGGATCCCGCTACCTGCACTCATCAGCTGGAAATCCCCTGCCGGGATCTGCTCGGCATGGCCGAGGCTGTCCTTGTGCTCTATGGTGCCTTGCAGCACGCAGGTGAGGATCTCCATATTGGCGTGAGGGTGGGTGGCGAATCCGCCACCCGGCGCAACCAGATCCTGATTGATCACCCGCAGTACCGAGTGTCCCATCCACTCCGGGTCATAGTAGTGACCGAAGGAGAAACTGTGGCGCGCGTCCAGCCAGCCAAAGTTGGCCTTGCCCCGCGCTTCTGCGGCTCTCAATTGCATCATGGTGTGCTCCTCATCTACCGGGACGGTTGATTAACGCTGTTTGCCGCTACCGATACCGAACGGAATACGGTATTCGCTGCTCTGGTCAGCCAGGCTGACGGTCAGGTTGCCCTGGGTACGGCTCGGGATCCGCACCTGCTGGGTGCCTGTCAGATTGGCGTGGACTGATGCCAGCAGATCGCCAGACTCGTCACGCACTTCCAGCATCGGATTGGCTTTGCCATCCATTGCGGCAGTGGCGTTCCAGTTCACAAACAGCACACCGGGCATGGCATTGAAGTCAGCCGGTACAGAAGCTTGGGCGAAACCTGTGGTCATCAGGCCTGCAACGGCCAGCATCTTGATTACGTTTTTCATGTTCATTCACTCTCTTGTTTTATATGTCATTGCCAAGGCCTTTTCGGCCAGAATCAATGCATCCATGCAAGAGGTTATTCAAATAGTGTGTTGTTCTTTCACCGACATCAGACAGACCGATTTGGTGTGTCACAGTGCGGAACTACCCGCATATTTGGCCGCTCGACGTTCCTGCCTAAGCGTTGATTGAATATTAAAGTGACATGACCTAACTTGTTAGCGAGATAAACTGGCAAACATATTCAAAAAAATTGAAGGTGAGGAATGGCCAAGGAATCGAACAAGGAACGGGCGCTGACCCTGGAGGCAATCCGGGTGCTGGACGCCATCGACCGCCGCGGCAGCTTTGCGGCGGCGGCCGACGAGCTGGGCAAGGTGCCCTCGGCATTGAGCTATACGGTGCAGAAGCTGGAAGACGAACTGGATGCCATGCTGTTTGACCGCAGCGGCCACCGCACCAAGTTCACCCCGGCGGGGCGCATGCTGCTGGAGCGCGGCCGGGTGCTGCTGGAGGCAGCCGAGCATCTGGTAGGCGAGACCCGGGCGCTGGCCCGTGGCTGGGAGACCGACATCACAATCGCCGTCGATGCGCTGGTCCCGGTGCAGGCCCTCTACCCCTTGGTGGAGAAGCTGGCCGAGCAGACCGATACCCGACTGCGGCTGCGGGCCGAGGTGCTGGCGGGTAGCTGGGAGTGTCTGGAAGATGGGCGTGCCGACCTGCTGATCTCCTCCATCAACCCGGACATCATGATGACCGGCATCAAGCATCAGGTGATCAAGGACGAGGTGATGCTCTACGTCGCCCATCCCGATCATCCGCTGCATCAGGAGCCCGAACCCTTGGCCGACGAGACCCTGCGCCGCTACCGCGCCATCGCGGTGGCCGACACAGCCCTGCGCAAACCGGTTCTCACCTACCGCCTGCTGGACAAGCAGCCGCGCCTCACTGTCAGCACCATGACGGAGAAACGGGATGCCCTGCTGGCAGGGATCGGGGTCGGCACCATGCCACAGAGCTGGATTGAGGAGGATATCCGAGCCGGACGGCTCAAGGTGATCAGCCCCGAATATCGCCATCAGCTGCAGGTCGTGCTGGCCTGGCGGCGAGACACCATGGGTAAGGCCAAAAGCTGGTTGGTGCGGGAGATACCAAAACTGTTTATGGCTGGCGAAAAATGAGAGACAGTTAACAGAAATGTTAATTGCATGCCTCACTTGACGCCCAATATCTTTGCTGATTTCATAGCCGCCTCATTGAACCCATGGAAGCTGTAGAAAATGAAAAAGAGTTTGCTGGTTGCCCTCACCACCCTGCCCCTGTTTGCCAATGCCGGCCTGATGGACTCGCTGACCGACAGCGTCACCAGCAGCGTCAAGGATGCGGCCAGCACCGCCGTATCCGGAGCCATGGATAGCGCATCCAACGAAGCCATCAAGAAGGCACTGGATATCAAGGAAGGTGGTTCCAACAAGCAGGCGGTCAAGGATAAGCTGGGTGCGCCGGCCTCTACCAAGACCGAAGCCGGTCTGGAAGTGTGGACCTATGACCTGGATGCCCTGAACAAGGCGTCTCCCATGCTGGCCGAGACCACCAAGACCCTGCTGAAAGATACCGACGCCGCCAAGAAAAACGTGGTCATCAAGTTCGAAGGGGAAACCGTCAAGAAAGTAGACCTGACCGACAAGGCTCAGGGCTAAGTTCACTCGTCCGGTGGGTAGGGCGACACCCCGCACCGGTACAGATGGCAAGAGGGGGAGCATCAGGCTCCCCCTCTTTTATTGACAATCACCAGCGTTCAACCAATCTGCTGCTCAACGCAGTAAGCGCAAAAAGGGTGGCCTCGGCCACCCTTGGGTTGATAACAGCTGGCGCTGTTACTGGTTCGCTTCGGCGAACTGCTTCATCGCTTCGGCGTGCTTGGTCATACCGGCGGCACGCTCGTTGAGCTTCTTGATGAACTCCGCCTTCTTGGCAGGATCCTCGATGCGATCATAACGTTGCTGCAAGTTGGCCTGGATCTGCTCCGGGGTCATGTTCTGCATACGAGCCATCTTGTCGTGGCGACCACCGTGGTGTTTACCACCCATCATGCCACCACCGTCCATCGGGCAATCCACCATGGCACCGGGCTGGCCGGTGGGGGCCGCTTCACTGGCAGCATAGGCACCCAGCGGCAGGCCAAGGATCAGGGTGGCGGTCAGCAGGGTTTTGGTCAGCTTTTTCATGGTCTATCTCCTGTAGGGATGATTCTGGTTCGGCGCTCTTGCCTTGCCCTCAAGTAAACACCCTGTCGGTGTCTGAACTTTGCCAGCATCGCCCTTTTTTGTAGCAGAGTGTGGCATCGTGCGGATCTGGCACACTTTGACACAAACCGCCGTCCGGATTTTCGTATACTCGGGCCAACGCCAAGCAGGGGAGGTATTCATGAACCAGGGCAACACCCACATTCTGGTGGTCGACGACCACAGCGAGATCCGCGATCTCTTGAAACGCTTTCTGGAACAGCACGGCCTGCGGGTCAGCTGCGCCCGGGATGGCAAGGAGATGAAGCGACTGCTGGAGGAGCGGGAGTTCGACCTGCTGGTGCTGGATCTGATGATGCCGGGTGAAGATGGTCTGACCCTCTGCCGCGAGCTGCGGGTCAAATCGAACCTGCCCATCATCATGCTCACTGCCATGGGGGAAGAGACCGACCGCATCATAGGGCTGGAGATGGGGGCCGATGACTATCTGGCCAAGCCCTTCAACCCGCGCGAGCTGCTGGCGCGCATCAAGGCGGTGATGCGCCGCACCCAGGCCGAGACCCAGCCTGCCGCCGAGACCCTGACCCGGGATCTGCGCTTCGATCGCTGGCTACTCGACGTCAATCGCCGGGAGCTGGTCGATGAGGATGGGGTGGGCCTCAGCCTCTCCACCGCCGAATTCGATCTGCTCAAGGTGTTTCTCGAACGCCCGCAACGGGTGCTGAGCCGGGATCAACTGCTGGACCTGGCCCGTGGCCGCGAGGCGGTGGCCTTCGATCGCGCCATCGATACTCTGGTGAGTCGACTGCGCCGCAAGCTGGAGCGGGATCCCAAGAATCCGGAGCTGATCAAGACCATCTGGGGTGGCGGCTATATGTTCTCCGCCGACGTGACGCAGGCATAAGCGGTGACCTTTTTGAAACGACTGTGGGCAAAAATATGGCCCAAGGGGCTGACAGGCCAGATCATTCTGGTGGCGCTGGCAGGGCTGATCCTGATCCAGCTGCTCAGCATCCAGATCTACCGCTCGGATCGGGAGGAGGCGCTTGGCTTCGTCAACAGCCGCAACGCCATGCAGCGGATCATCTCGGTGGTCAGGCTGCTCTCTCTATCACCCCCATCTCTCTATGACGAGATCCTCAAGGCGAGCCGCAGCGAAACCCTGCTGCTGCGCCTCTCAGACGAACCACTGCAACCGGATAATCGCAGCCCCCGCTTCGAGCAGCTGGTGCGCTCTCGGCTCGGCTACCCGCAGGGTCTCACCATAGAGATCAGCGCCGAGCTGAAAGAGGATGCCCAGCGCAGCAAAGCCTGGGAGCATCACGCCCGCATGATGCGGGATCGCAAGGGGCCACCGCCCCCATCACGCGACATGCGGCTCTATGGCTCCATCGAACTGCCGCAGGGAGGTTGGCTGCAGTTCAGCTCACTGGTCGACAAGGAGGCGGGCAGCTGGTCGTGGCAAACCACCCTCAATCTTATGCTGGTCGCCAGTCTGGTGATCGGGCTGATGGTGCTGCTGTTTCGCCGTGCCACTCGCCCGCTCAAGCAGCTGGCAGGCAACGCAGATCGGCTCGGACGGGGCGAGGATATCGAGCCCTTGAAAGAGGAGGGGCCGACCGAGATCCGCGAATCGATTCAGGCCTTCAACCGGATGCACACCCGGCTCGACCGCTTCGTGCAGGACAGAACCCGAATGCTGGCGGCCATCTCCCACGATCTGCGCACCCCCATCACCAGCCTGCGGCTGCGTACCGAATTTCTGGCCGATAGCGAGGACAAGGAGCGGATCCAGCAGACCCTGCAACAGATGGAGCAGATGCTGGCGGCGACCCTCAGCTTTGCCCGCGAGGAGGGACAGCAGGAGGCTACCCGCGAGCTGGATCTGGTCAGCCTGTTGGTCAGCCTGTGCGATGACTACGCTGATACCGGCCAGCCGGTCACCTGTCTGGCGGAGGGCAAAGAGGTCTACGCCTGCCGGGCCAACACCCTGCGCCGGGTGCTGCAGAACCTTATCGGCAACGCCATCAAATATGCCGGCAGCGCCGAAGTGTCGCTGGAGCGACGCAAGGAGGAGCTGTTGATCCGGGTCTGTGACAACGGGCCGGGAATCGATCCTGCGCGGCTGGAGGATGTATTCAAACCCTTTGTGCGGCTCGATGAAGCGCGCAATACCGAGTCCGGCAGTGTCGGGTTGGGGCTCTCCATTGCCCGTACCCTGGTGCATCAGCACGGCGGCGAACTGACCCTGCTCAATCGGCCACAAGGTGGGCTGGAGGCGCGGATCAGCCTGCCGCTGTAAGTAATTACTCTATCCGCCAGCCTTGTCATGGCGCCATTTGCATCATGCAAACTTCATCATTTGAGCGCTTGTTCTTCGATCAGAAAGACGGTGATAATCGGTGACCACGGGACGGTATACGGCAACGGATTGGAGCAAGGATGGCCTCTTCCAGGACAGGAGTCATAGTCAGTATCGGATGGGGGCTCCTGCTGCTCGCCCTTGCCCTGCCTGCCTGGGCCAAAGCCCCGGAAGAGCCGATCATCATTACCAACTCCAAAGCCTGGCAGCCCTTCTCCTATATCAATGAGTCGGGCCAGCCGGATGGCCTGCTGATCGATTTGTGGCGTGAATATGCCAGGGTCACCGGCCAGAAGATCGAGTTCAGGCTGGTCGACTGGCAAGGCTCTCTCGACCTGCTCCATGAGGGGAAAGCGGATGTTCACGCCGGACTGCTCTGGTCACCGGAGCGGGACAAACTGTTCGACTATGGCCGGCCTCTCGCCCAGCTCGACTCCCAACTCTTCTTCTCGAGCGAACTGCGCGGCACCGATGTCCACTACTACCTGCTCCATGAAACGGTCGGTGTGGTAGCCGGTGGCTACGAGGAGTATTACGCCAGGCGCTACTTCCCGGGCACCAAACTGCAGACCTTCGATGACAACGACACCCTGCTGGCTGCGGCCTTTCGGGGCGATATAAAGGCCTTTATCGCCGATCTGCAGGTCGCCAACTTCTACATCTATACCTCGGCAGATCCGACCCGCTTTATTCCGGTGCGCCACCTCTATACCGACCAGATCCGCTTTGCCGTCAAGAAAGGGGATCTCGCCCTGCTGGCCAAGCTCGAAGAGGGATTTGCCAGGATAAAGGAGAGCGACCGGGAGCGGATCATCCGCAAGTGGATGCATGTCGAGACCGTCTACCCCATCCATCTCGGCCCTTGGCTACTGCTGGCGGCGGGCCTCGTCATGGTAGCTTATATCGTGCAGCTGCGCCGGGCCGTCGCCAATCGCACGGCAGAGCTGAGCCGCGCCAATGCCCGCCTCGAAAAGCTGGCCAGCACAGATCCGCTGACGGGCCTCCTCAACCGGCGCGCCTTTATCCCGTCACTGGAGCAGCAGCTGACCAGCGGCACACCCTGCGCTCTGCTGCTGTTCGACGTGGATCATTTCAAGGAGACCAACGATAAATTTGGCCACAACGTGGGCGACAAACTGCTGGAAAAACTGGCCGAAAGCATAGCCGTCATCTTGCCGGAGCAGAGTCTGTTTGCACGCATTGGCGGTGAGGAGTTTTGCGTCCTGCTGCCGAGCGATAACCTGCAGGCGACCGGTTTGTGGGCGGCGTGCCTCTGTCAGGAAGTCAATAAAGAGCGGCTGGAGACCACACTTGGTGAAGTCACCCTCTCCATCAGCACAGGAGCAGTCTGGATTTCAGCCGGGGAGAGTATCGACACCGATCAGCTGCTGCGGCAGGCAGACCAGCTGATGTATCAAGCCAAAGCCAATGGTCGCAACACCTGGCAAGCGGCACCATATCAGGCAGCGGCCAACCCGATGGATGCCCAATAAAAACGGCCGCCATCGGATGATGGCGGCCGTGAGGCATTATGTCTGTCAGAAGTTGTAGGTGACACCCAGATTGTAGCGGCGGCCATCCAGCACTGTGCCATAGCTGCTGTAATCCACCGTCTTGTCGAACAGGTTGTAGACCCCGGCGGTCAGATCGAGATGCTTGTTGGCCTTGTAGACCAGCCCCATGTCAAAGAAGGTGTAGGAGGGAGTCCCCTCCGCCATCTTGACCCTGCTCAGGTACTCGGAAGTCTCGCCACGGAAGTTGACCCGCGACCAGAGGTTGAGATCCTCGGTGGTCTGCCAGTCTACGCTGCCGTTGACCATGTGGCGTGGCATCTGGTTGAGGGCATGACCCGCCAGCGGGCCACTCTTCTGCTCGGACTGGGTAAAGGTATAGCTGCCGCTGACCGACCACTTGTCGTTGATCACCCAATCCATCATGCTCTCGACGCCACGCATGTTCGCCTTGTCGACGTTGACCCGATCACTGATGAAGTCATAGCTGTACCCATTGAGAGTACAGGCCGGATCGCTCTTGCTGGTGCAGCGACGCACTTCGGAGATCTTGTTCTTGAAGTCGGTGTTGAACAGGGTTACCCCGGCATTGAAGCCCTGATGGCCATTCCAGAGCAGGCCGATCTCTTCACTCACGCTAGTCTCGGGTTTGAGATCCGGGTTGCCGACCAGCATGCCATCCAGACTGCCACCGCCGGTAACCTGACCCCAGTTGGCCGCAGACATCCGCAAGTCCGGCGAGCGATAGCCGGTCGATACCCCCCCTTTCAGAGTCCAGCTATCATCCAGATGCCAGACACCGTAGAGGCGCGGGCTCCAGTGAGAGCCGTAGTTCTGATCCCGATCCATGCGAGCGCCCCCTGTCAGGGCAAAGCTGTCAGTGAGTGACCACTCATCCTCGACAAACATCGCCCAGCTCCAGCGGGTCAGCTGTGTGGCGGGGTTGGCCACTTTCAGGTTATTGCCCTGATCGTGCAGATCCTCATAACGATACTGCCCACCGACACTCAGGTAGTGAGCTCCCAGAATGAACTGGGTGTGGGTATCGGCGATGGTGTTGGTGAGCTCCATCTTGCGAGCGGGGTTGCTGTTGGTCTCCTGCTGCAGATAGCTGCTGGAGGAGCCGAAATCATACTGACCATCATGAGTCAGCGCATAGTTGGTGCGCTCGTAGCGATACAGGCTATCTTTCGCCTTGGCATCCAGCGAATTGCCTGCCGTGCGATCCCGATCCTGCAGGCTGCGACTGGCCTCCAGATCGAAGCGGTTGTGCTCGTCGGGCTTGAAGCTGAGCACGGCCGTGCCACTGCGGGTCTCCTGCTCGGCAAAGCCCTGGGTAAACTTATCCTCGCCACGATGGGCCAGCTGACCATTGAAGCGCAGCCCCAACACGCCATCGATCAGTGAACCTGCGGTATAGGCATCAGTCTGGAAGCTGTTGCCAGCATCCTTGTTCTCCTGGAAGGTCGAATCGGCGTGAAGCGAGCCCTGCCAGGCCAGACCGGTAGTCTTACGGGTAATCACGTTAATCACGCCGCCCATGGCATCTGAACCATAACGGGATGACATGGGGCCACGCACGACCTCAATCCGCTCGATTGCCTGCAACGGCGGTAACCAGCCCTGCTCGATACCGGGTCCATCGCTATTGGGGCGGGTACCACGGCTATCCACCTTTTTGCCATCAACCAGCATCAGGGTGTATTTCGAGCCCATACCACGAATGCTGATATCACTGCTGCTGCCACCACCGGTCACTACCACACCGGGAACATCCTTCAGGGCGTCAGTCACATCGCGATAGGCGCGCTTTTCCAGCTGCTCACGGGTAATCACGGAGATGGAGGCGGCAGAGTCTTCAATCTTCTGCTGGAAGCCGGAAGCGGTGACGACCATCACCTCTTGTTCGGCAGCATAGGCCTGGGTCGCAAGAAGGGAGCAGATCAGCAAGGCAAGCTTGTTCGGTTTCACTGTTGTCATGTTTTAGCCTGAACATTATTAGTAGGAAGGTGACGTATTCCCTTACTTCACTTATTACAACGCCCTAGCATCCGGCCAGACGCAGCATTAGAAAAGGCTCATTTGAAAAGCACTTTATTAATCAGCCCGCATTGTAACGACCTCGCCAGAATCATTCAAACAATAATCATTATCATTTGATTCATGTGGTATTCCTGCAGCAGAATCGCTCATTCTTGATAAGAGACTGTTTTAATGGAATAAATCCATAAGCAAAAAAGGGGATTACACAAACAAGTGGAAGCGATGACGTACCGTTGCAAGATGGCCTGATTTAATCGTCATGCAGGTGGGGTGTGATGCGATACAGAGCTGGAAACAGTAGCAAGAGCGCCAACAGGGGGAAGGTATTGCCATCGCGGTGGGATGTCGGCAGCTCACCAGCAGGCTAAAAACATCAAAACCCAGTCGTCAGACTGGGCTTTGTGTTGGTTCTGGTGTGCAACCATCGGGGTTAGTGGGTAAAAACCGCCCATAGCAAAAAGGCCTTCCCATCTGGGAAGGCCTTTAAATTAGTGGCGGAGCGGACGGGACTCGAACCCGCGACCCCCGGCGTGACAGGCCGGTATTCTAACCGACTGAACTACCGCTCCGCATTCGGTTAGCTTGCGCTAAATCATTTGCCGCTTCTTGTGAGGTGTCATCCTCGCAGCCGGCTATGTGTTTTCACATCACCGTTTAATTGGGTGCCTGGCAGTGTCCTACTCTCGCATGGCGAATGCCACACTACCATCGGCGCTACCGCGTTTCACTTCTGAGTTCGGCATGGGATCAGGTGGTTCCACGGCGCTATGGCCGCCAGGCAAATTCTTCAATCTGAGAAAGCTGACGTAAGTAGTTCGCTTGGTATCTGTTACAAGCCTTAGAACACTTCTTGGGTGTTGTATGGTTAAGCCTCACGGGTAATTAGTACGGGTTAGCTCAATGCATCGCTGCACTTACACACCCCGCCTATCAACGTTGTGGTCTCCAACGGCCCTTTAGGACCCTCAAGGGGTCAGGGATGACTCATCTCAGGGCTCGCTTC
>NZ_JAAKPE010000005.1:0-291568 GCF_049171775.1 Aeromonas sp. 603404 | reverse complement strand
CAAAGGGATCAGACTGTAAATCTGACGGCTCTGCCTTCGAAGGTTCGAATCCTTCTCCCTCCACCATCATTCAGAAAGCCCGGCCTTGCGCCGGGTTTTCGCTTTCTTGCCCACTAACACTTTCCGCCCTTGTCAGATTTGACAGTTGCAATTGCATCCCACCTTGCTCATCGTGGCATCATCAACATCAGAGTGTTCACATCATGTTTGAAGTCTGGGATGAGCATGGCCACGCAACAGGTCTGACACTGCAGGCACTCAAAATCAGAATCAGCAACGACTATCAGGGCGATCTGATGGTGCGCTACAGCAACAAGCTGGGACTCCCCACGACTCTTTTTCTGACGGTTCACAAGGGAGTGGCCTACCAGCGCTTTAAAGCGGGCTCGCCAAGACTGGACTGGGAGTGGCTGGCTGGGGCTGGTAATGGCCATACACCCCGCGATTTTATGAGTGAGCAGTTCCCCTTATTTCAGTTCTCCCTCGACAACAACTGACTCTTCATACCGTTCGCTTAACCCCCTCAGCTCCCCGATGATTTGCTGTAATTGGGCACGAAATCCGGTCAGCTCATCAGCACAAGATGAGGACCCGAGCTGGCGGATCTTCTCTTCCAGTCGCCATGCCTCTTCAGCCAGCTGCGGCGCCATCATCATGCTGATGGTCCCCGCCTGACGATGCACCCAATTCGCCAGTGCCTTGTCATCCTGTGGCTGCTGCACCATCGCTTGCTCAAGCTCTTGGCGAAATAGCGGAAACATCTGCCGTAACTTGTCACCTTGGCCAAAAAATGCCTCCATGGCCGCGACATCAATCAAGGATGGCGATGGCAGGATACGCCACTTTTGCAGCATCTGACGCAAACCATCCAGCAGCACCGGCTTGCCCAGCAAATCATCCATGCCGGCGGCAAAGCAGCGTTCAGCCTGCTCAGGCATGACATTGGCCGTCATGGCAATGATCAGCAAGCGCTTCTTATCCTCCCCAGCCCGTACCCTGCGCGTGAACTCATAGCCATCCATCACCGGCATCTGACAGTCACAGAGCACCAGATCATAGGGATACTGCGCGACCATCTCGAGGGCTTGCTGGCCGTGCTCAGCCAGTTCGCAGTTCAGCTTGAGCTGCCCGAGCTGGCGTATCACCAGCTGCTGGTTAAGGGGATTATCTTCCACCAGCAGTATCCGACAGGGCAGCATGGACCCACGCGCAGCGCTATTGGGCATCAATTGTGAGGCGGTCTCATCGCTCAAGACCAGCTGGCGATAGCAGACTTCCCGCACTGCATGCCAGGTCATGGGATTGCTGTTGAGAATGTAACCCTTCTCATCACTGCGATAGCCAAGAGGGGTTGCCAGCGGCAGCACCCGGATAACGCCCTCAGCCGCCAAGTCATGGTCACTGAAACGCAACTGAGCATTATCAGGGGGCGACGTTCGCGTGACTCCCAGCGCGTCAAGATGCAGTAACAGGGTGTGACACAGCTTATCGTCATGCAGTTCAATGCTGGCTTGCAGGCCATTGAGACGGAGATCCGGCTCTCGCTTTACCAGAACAGGCAACGTGACTGTCAAGGTGATAAAAGTGCCGAGCCCCGGGGCACTCTCCAGCCGGATCTCGCCCCCCATCAAGGTGGCCAGGGTCTGGCAGATACTCAGCCCCAAGCCAGTACCACCATAACTGCGGGTGGTAGAGCTCTCCGCCTGCTCAAAGGCATTAAAGATCCGGTCACGCGCTTCGGGTGTCATGCCGATGCCACTGTCGCGCACACCGAAGCGCAATTGCTGTTGTCCCTCCCCCTGTGCCAGCAGTTGCACCGAAATCTCGATAAAGCCCCGCTCGGTAAATTTGATGGCATTGCTGACAAAGTTGAAGAGGATCTGACGCAAACGCAGCTCATCGCCGCTTACCCGGGCCGCAACACCGGCATCAGCCCACAAGTAGACGCGCAACCCCTTGCGGTGTATCTCGCTCACCGTCATGGTCAACACACTGTCGATCAGCTCACGGAGGAGAAACGGGGTTTGCTCGAGCTGCATCTTGCCTGCCTCCAGCTTGGCATAGTCGAGCACATTGTCGATCAGTGCATGCAGTCCTAGGGCACCGCGGTTGATGATCTCGACCATCTGGCGCTGCTCCTGAGTCAGCTCGGTGAAGGTGAGCTGCTCCGCCATGCCGACGATACCATTCATGGGGGTGCGAATTTCGTGGCTCATGGTGGCCAGAAACTCCCCTTTCATGGTCGCCGCCGATTCCGCCCGCTCTTTCGCTCTGGCCAGTGCCAGCTCCACCTGCCGACGTCTGGTAATTTCCTGACGAAGGCGCCAATACGCAATGCAGATAACCAGTATAAAGAGGGTTATACCCGACCCCAGCGGGATAAGTGTGCGCATCAGTTGCTGCCATGACACCCCCTCGCTGTAGTTCAAAGCCAACCAAGTATTGCGGATCTGCCGTCGCTCCTTGTCGCTCATGCTGGCCAGCACCCGATTGACCAAAGGCAAGAGAGGGGTATAGGGCTCACGTACCGCTACCACCAGCTCATCCTTGAAGGGCGAAGGAGCCGCAATATTAAGCTGGTCTTCAAACTGATCCGCAATGAGTCGCGAGACTACCACCAGGTTGCCGATATAGGCATCCCCCTCACCAGCCGCAACTGCCGCCAACCCTTCACTGGCGTTGCTTGTCACCTTAATCGTCACATCCGGCAACAG
Source organism: Aeromonas sp. 603404 (assembly GCF_049171775.1). Classification (NCBI taxonomy): domain Bacteria; kingdom Pseudomonadati; phylum Pseudomonadota; class Gammaproteobacteria; order Aeromonadales; family Aeromonadaceae; genus Aeromonas; species Aeromonas sp. 603404. The sequence continues at coordinate 288,854 of NZ_JAAKPE010000005.1, read as the reverse complement.
CGCCTTGATCTGTGGAATTAACATACCGTCGGTCAATAGCAGTCGCTTGCCTGTCAGGTCCGTGATATCTCCTATGGTGGGCGTACCGCTTGCCGTCACCAATACCATGGGAAATGATGCGAAAGGCTGGCTGGCATGCCACCCCATCAACCTGTCGATGATGCGGGTTGGCAGCACAACAAGATCGACATCATGATGCAGCAACTGTTGTTGAAGATCAGGCCAGCTCTGAACCGGAACCCTGCTGTAAGCCAAGCCAAGCTTCTCTTGCAGCAGCGCCAGATAGTCAACTACCATTCCAACCAGATTGCCATCCCTGTCACGATAGTAGAAAGGCATCCAATTGGGGCTCAACCCCAACTTCAATGGTGGCAGAGCCGACAACCATGCTCGCTCATCAGGGCGCAGCAAAAAATTACTGTGCCCCATAAAGTTGGGGACCAGGTTCTCCCCCAACCAGCGCTTCTCAAGCTCGCTGCGGGTCTCGACCGTCAACGCCTGAATGGCAGTATTAAGCTGGGTAGAAAGCGTTTGATTCTGGCTGGCAACAGCAAGATGAAGGGTCTCCATCAACAGGGGAGACTGTGCAACAACCGCCAGCGCAGGGTGACGCTTGATAAACAGATTGGCTACATACAGATTGCCGATATAGGCATCCGCGCGCCCTTGCTCCACCGCCTGCAGTGCGCTGTGAGTATCTACGAAGAGCCGCGGTGTGACCTTCGGATAGTGCAGCTTGACCAGCGTCTCGGTCATAAAGCCCTTTTCGATGGCTATGCTCGCAGACTGTAACCGGCTCACGTCGCGAAAGAGGGCGCTGTCCTGACGCACAACTACCACGGTCGGTGAGGTGTAATAGGGCAAACTGTAGGTGACACATGGGCGTCCCCCAGCATTAAAAGCATCGAGCAAGAGATCAATCTTGCCACGGCAAATATCCGCATACATGGCATCCCAGTCAGGGTAGGCATGCCAGGCAATCCGGTAATCCAGTTTTTTAGCTAATTGCTCCATTAATTCCACGCTGAATCCAGCGGCAACCTTACCATCCCATCGCTGAAATGGAGCCCATCCTCCTGCTAATATACCGACTTCAATAGTGGCAACCTCAGGCGGCTCAGAAGCCTGTAATACAGGGGTAAAGAATAAAGAAAATCCAACAATAATGGTAATTTGACTGAGCAATGACTTTATTGAGCAACATATCGACATAGTGGTTTACATATTTTTACAAATCAGTGTATGCATATAAAAAACAGGGATCGTACGGTAGTATATCAATGTCAGATTTGATAGCCTTAATTTTACTAATCGCATCAATAGAGACTCATTTATGACCTTCAGAATTATACTTTCCGATGATCATCCATTGATTTTAGCTGGTATCCGTAGCCTGATTGAAAAAATAACCCCACGCTGTGATGTCGTAGCAGAGGCATATAGGGTTTCTGATTTGTATATTTTATTAAGGCAACAGCCATGTGACTTGCTGATAACGGATTTCAGCATGCCGGGTGATAGTCGCAGTGATGGCCTCGTAATGGTACAGCAATTACGCAGAGAGTATCCCAATTTGGCGATCATTGTACTGACACAACTCCACAACAATGCAATATTACAGGCTCTGCTTCAATGTGGGATTAGTGGCCTGATATTAAAAAAATCTGTTATCACTGAGTTATCAGAAGCCATTCGCCAAGTGCTGCTTGGCCACACTTATATAGGTAAGTCTGTTAAAACCCTGCTGACTGAGGCCGGCATATCTCGTCACACCGATCTCACCCCGCTTACACCAAAAGAGAGCGAGGTAGTGCGTTTTCTGGCCAGTGGCATGTCGGTCACCCAGGTAGCAGAACACTTGAATCGCAGTGTGAAGACCATCAGTACACAGAAAAAGAGTGCCATGATGCGACTAGGCTTGCAAAGCGATAGTGAACTTTTTAAGTATGCCAATGAGTATGGGTTATGTTAACATTGCATTGAGATCCATAGGTGAATCAACAGTTACAAACTATATATCCAGTAGCCTATTAAAATCCAAAATACAATGTTGTCGTTTACCATATAATTAAATAAGAACATCAATCATAATGGTTATGTCACCTTTATAACGACTCCCAGGACGTTTCATCATCTCACTCAATTGCCACCCAGTTATTTCAAACTTGAATGGTCTTTCCTCACCAGATAAAACTGTATGTCCACTGAAATTCTCATGTTTACTCGCATATATTGGCCACAACCTTCGATTAATTCCTGTTGCATATACGCGAACAATTGCTGAATGATTTTTTTCATTTTTAATCATGCAATCATCCCCTACTTGATTTAAATATTGACATTTCACTTTCACATTATACTTTGCTGAAGTCCATATTCTGGCTGATAGTGTAGCCTCCAATTTTTCTGGAACACCACGGTTATTTCTATGTATCCAGTCGTGCCATCCCCTCGGGGGTTGTAACTCTACTCGATTTCCATTTATCGGGAACATGATTTTGAACTGATGATTAACCACAAGAGCAATATTTATTAAAAGAACATTATCAGAATAAATTCCATTACCCAGACTGATATCGCCATCTTTGCCAATAGATAATTCAAGACTACCTTTATATTTACCGTTAGGAATGTTAATAGGAGATGGAGGTTTTATTGCAAAACCGAATAAAACCTTCTTGACCACCCCACTTGATAACACAGAGGCTTTTGTATGACATCTGTTTCCAGCAGAACCTTGCCATAATACCATCCACTCACTCGTACTTTTCCCGCCCTCCATGTATTTATCAATCTGATTACATCCTCCAATTATATTTGACAGCTTATTGTTAAAAAATTGCCTGCCGATATCAGGGTCAACATTCGTACTATAATGAATACCTATGGTTTTTGGTAGAAAAGATACCGTGTATTTATCACCATTCTCTGAAGTTAGTACCACATTTCTTTTCCTCGGTATTTCCAGATAAGTAAATGCATCCTTCGGATCTGAAAATCTTTCCTTGGTCGTACGTAGCATATCCATACTGATAGGGAAAAATAAATTATCTAGGGGGAGTACACCACTCACACAATTGTAATTAAGCATTCCTGATGCACCTTGACTACATTTTGTGGTGCTATTAAAGGAATCACCATTAATGTCGTATGACTGTGGTGTATACTCGGCTGTCACTTCGATAGTTTTTGCAGAAACATTAAACGACAATAATAACAATGTTATTGCAATACAGACGCAAATAAACGTGTCACCACCTAGATAAAAATGACAGTTTTTAAGATTCATTATTTTGTTAATGCCTGATTCTGATTGGCCATTTGCCACGATGAACATGTCAACTCTCCTAGCATGATAATATCCATTTCTTCCATGCGCTCCTTGTCGCCCATCGAACGCCAGCAATAGAGAGTGCCATTTTGTTCCACACTAAACTCCGGCTGTAGCCGACTCGACTCCAGAGCAAAAAAACCGTCGTTTTCAGTAAATGTCCGTCCAATGGGGTTGCTGACCATGGCGCCACGCAGCGGCCGGTTCTGCTCATCAAGCAAACGACCAATCACTGTGACTGTGCTCACCGCATTCACTTGCCCATAACCAACCCCACCACGATTTAGGTGATAGGGAAGCACACTGGGTTTGATGGTGAGTGGTGTCCCTTCGTGGTCGGCCATCTCCAATTGCAAGGAGCCACTTTGCAAGGCTGGTACAGAGACCAGATGGCGACCGGGCCCCAATGTCTGCACCCCACCACTATCGTTACTGACCCTAATACGCGCCGCCTCGTCATCGGCGTCGATATCGAGGATCATCGCTGCCTCATTACCCATGCCGATCATATCGCGGGAACCGAGAGCGACCTCTCCTGCCCGCCCCAGTGCCACCGTGCTTTCCAGATTGATTCCACCTGTCACCTCACCGTTATAGGAGGAGTGCTGAGCATAAAGATCCCCTCCCAGCCAGGGTGCCGCGAAGCGGCCATAGCCGGACAGACCAGTACCATAACTATCATGCATGCTGCCGACTCTCACCTGGCTAAGCGGTCCCCACTCCACCTGCTGTTGATAGTTGAGATTGGCGCTGCGCTGAGCGCCGCCTGAACGGGAGGTATTACTGCCCAGCCCCAGCGACAGCTGTCTATCATCAGCCCCCCCAAGGTTGACGGTCAGACTCAGGGTACTACCGCGATCCCGCTGCTGCGCCGTACTCTCACTGCCAGGACGATCGAACAAAGTCACCCCCCAAGTCACCCAGCGTCCCCACAATCTGTCGCTGTAGTGCCATCCGAGATCGGCGCCATTGCCGCGACCGGACTGGTGAGAAAAATAGATACCGAGGGAGCCCCACTTCTCCAACGATTGCTGCAACGACAGGCTGGAGGTGGTGCTAGTCTCACCCTGCTTGCGCAAGTTGCGCGAATGGCTGGCCACCAGACTACTGTTACCATGCCAGTAGATCCCCTGCAGATCGTAACCCCACCCCATATCGATACTCTGGTTGACAGAGGCAAAGCCATGGAACTGGCTGCTAGCCTGCCAGTCGAGCGAAATGGCGTTCTGAACCCGTCTGTCCACATACTGGCTACCCGCTCCCACCACCAACGAAGGAAGCAGCAGATGGTTAACGGCAATGCCACCACTGGCCCCTTCCAGATCACTCTCCCCCTGCCGTTCCAACCAGCGGGTCTGACGCCCAGCGAACAGGTTAAATCGCCACGGTTCCTCCGGCGTCTGCCAGTTGGAAGGTTTGTAGACCATCTCGCGCCAACGGCGGCTCTCTTGGCCATCCTCCAGCAGCCGCAGCTCCACCTCATAGATGCCACCAGGGAGCGAGCGGGTATCGAGCGCCTGCAGGCCAGCAATCACCGGCTGCGACTGGATAAGGTTGCCATCACGATAGATCTCCACCATGCCGGGCCGTGCTGGCGCGACCTGGATCGGAGCCAAGCTGGGCACTCCGCGCTCTCGACGCAACAGATCCGAACTACCCCACATAACCCCGAGTACTGTGGGCGTTGCACCACTGTAGTAGTTCGGCTGTCGCACCAATCCTTGCGCTGTGGGAAAGAAGAAACCAAGGCGATAAAAATTGGCCTCATGGAGCCGTTCTCCATAGACCTGAGCTATCCCCAGATCAGTTGGCCCACCCTCTTGCCAGGTGGCATCCCCCTCCATAAAAGGGGTCCACTGTCCCCAGCTTCCCTCCAACTGCAGGTTGTAGTGTCCATTGCGCTGGCTGCCCTGCACCAGGTTCAGCTGGTTCTGGACAAGCAACCCCTTGCTCTCCTGGGGCAAAACCATAAAGCGCTGATCCCGCGCCTCCCGCTCCACCTGAGAAGTCAGCACCGAGAGCTGGGACTCTTCCAGGCTGTATTGCAGTCCCAAGATTCCTTCTTGGCAGCCTCGGCCACACTCACCGAGCGGTATTTTTTTTCCCAGCCTGCTCAACCAGCGTTCACGCGCCCCCTCGTCAAAATCGCTATCCTGCACATCCACCAGAGATAGCAGTTGTACCGAGTTATCCCGCCCCAGCAGCACTTCACCATCCCCCAGCAACCGGCCGTCGACGGTAACACGCACCATCAGAGGCACACCAAAAAAGTGCTCTTCAAATCCCTCCGGTAATTGCTGTGCCTGTTTCAACAGCAATACAGGATCTCCTGCCAACACCAACCAGGAAAAAAAACCGAGCGAGAGGAGAATAAAGCGAATCATTACGTCACTCCCGAATGCATTTCATCTCAATGAAAGAGGGGCCTGTGGCCCCCCGAATATTCATCTCAAGCTTTCGGTGGTGCGTCTGACTCAAACATCATGCTGACTATCCCCTGATAGTTGCCGGGTTTGTAACCACCGGTTGGCGCAGCAGCGGGAATAATCTCGAGCCCGACCTGTCTACCTGTCTTGGCATCAGCCTGATTCAGCAAGTCCGATGATGTAGTGGTCAGCGTGACCCCACCAACCTTGACTGTCAAGCCGATGCTCTCCTTACCACTGGCCATAGTCGCGGGATAGACCAGATAACCCTTGATGGGGCCAAGCGAACTCTTCATCTCCAGCTGCTTGGCCAACGGTTCCAGCTTCTGGCTAAAGGGGTTAAAAGACAGTTTCTGTGGAGTATTCATCCAATCCCCCACTGGCTGTACATAAAAGTTTTCGGTCGGGATCTGCGCCGTCACCGTCACCGTATGTTCGACTCGTTCGACAGCCATCAGATAACCACTTGCCAGCAGCAGAACGGGGGCGAACCATAACATCTTCATAATCACTCCTTATTGTGAGACTTTTTTGTGAAATACCGATAGTCAGGCTTTGAACTCCTTGAATATCGATTTATTTCCTTCGAGCAGTTCAAAACGAACCGTCTTGGTGGCATCTTTGCTGAGCCGTTTTTTAACGCCGGGCAGCAGATGTACTTTCTCCGGTTGACTACATGAGGTTTCCTTTTTGTCACACAGTTCCAGATAATCGAGAATCACGGTGGCATTGCCTCTGTTCTCCACATATAGAGCTCCGTTGTCACGGTCAATTCGGGTGTCATAACGAGGCTCTTTGGGGGCGACAAATAAAATGGTGCCAAAACCGGTCATTATGCTGACACCGGCACTGACTTGCTGATTAAGAGACAATGTGGTTATTTCATCTCCCTGTGGTTTGACCGGAACAAAGCGCACACGAAAATAGCGCTCCCGCTCACGTTCCCCCATATATATAAAGCGGGTAGCCTGTGAGCCACCAGCAGGAATAATCAGCCTGGACGGGCTGGTCACCAGTTGGCGAACCCCCTCCTCGGGTAGGGACTGCTCCTTTGGCTGCCCGTCGTCCCCATATACAATTTCGGCCAAGTTGATTTTGACAAAAGCCGTTTCATCGCCGAGATTACGAACTCTTTTTAGCTGAGTGTTTTTTTCTGCTGACAGGTAGTCATATAAAGTACCAACACTGATGTCAGACGACGCAAAAACATTACTGCTAAATATTAAAAATAACGCGCAAAATTTACTCATTGACATTGAACCCAGCAAAAACAAGGAGAAAAATAGGATTGGGAAGCATGTGCAATATTACTGTCACAATAAAAAGTCCAAACCAAGCTCAACAACCCATCTCTTCTTAGCCAGTCTAGACAACCAGCACACCATAATTAATAGGAATAATCCGATACCATCATAATGTATTCCGCCAACATTCAGACTATTCCTACAGCAGTTCTTTAAAAACATCCTGTATTATTCATCCCCATTTTTCTAAACAGGTAAGCGCCATGTTTGCGTTCAAAGAAGAGTTTCCGGTCGGTGACGTGGCATCCCTGGCAACAGCGGATATTGCCATCCCCTTCTATCAGCCGATCGTTGACCGGAACCACCAGCTCATCGGCTTTGAGGCGCTGGCCAGACGCTGGAAACCACGCCAGCAGCGCTATCAGGGGATCGACTTTCTCTCCCTCAGCGATGAGGAGTCCCTTCATCTGGACATCGTCATGCTCAGAGCGATTCTGCGCGACCTGCCGACGCTCGCGCAGAGCAGCACCAGTCTGCTCTCAATCAACCTCAACCCGACTCTGAACAGCCCCACCTACCAGAACCTGTTGTTGCTGGTACTGATCCAGGCGCGCAAGGTAGGGCTCGACATCTGGTTCGAGGTACTTGAGCACGCCCCGCTACAGCACAAGGAGCTGGCCCTGATAGAAGTGTTGCGCAGCCACGGCGCCCATATCGTCTGCGATGACTTTGGCACCCAGGAGTGCAACTTCCAACGGGTGCTGGCGCTGCCCTACGAGATCATCAAACTGGATCGCTCCCTGTTGCTGCAAGCGACCAAGAGTAGCCATGCACTGCGGATGCTCACCGGTCTGGTAGAGTACCTGCAGCGGCTCGGCGCCAAGGTGGTGTGCGAGGGAGTCGAGACCCAGCAACACATCGAGGTCGCCAATCGGCTCGGCTGTGACTATCAGCAGGGTTATGCCCATGCCATGCCATCTCCCCTCTCCCGTTGGGCCTGAGCGGCTGTTTCATTTCGGCATCCTATCGGCTCGCGCAGCCAACAATTTCCTGCCAAATTGCATGATGACGTGGGGGCGAGTACAATCTCGCACCCCGAATATCCGGCGCATCTTCTTTCGATAACCCCAGATATGCCGTCATCGGGTCGCGCTGCATTGAGCATCCTCTCGGAGGGCATCTTGCACCGCAACTCAACCACTACGACGCCATCAGGTGGCGTTGTCCTGATTTGCAATCAGACATAAAGAGTCCGACATGTTTAAACCAGAATTGCTCTCCCCCGCAGGTTCCCTCAAGAACATGCGTTACGCCTACGCCTATGGCGCCGATGCAGTCTATGCCGGCCAGCCCCGTTACAGTCTGCGGGTGCGTAACAACGAATTCGATCACGAGAACCTTCAGCTCGGCATCAACGAGGCTCATGCCCTCGGCAAGCAGTTCTATGTGGTGGCCAACATCCAGCCCCACAACTCCAAGCTCAAGACCTTTATCCGCGACATGCGTCCGGTGGTGGAGATGAAGCCGGATGCGCTGATCATGTCAGACCCCGGTCTCATCATGATGATGCGCGAAGCTTTCCCTGATATGCCCATTCACCTCTCGGTGCAGGCCAACGCGGTCAACTGGGCCACGGTGAAGTTCTGGCATCAGATGGGCTTGACTCGGGTCATCCTCTCCCGCGAACTGTCGCTGGACGAAATCGAGGAGATCCGCATGCAGGTGCCGGAGATGGAGTTGGAAGTCTTCGTTCACGGCGCTCTGTGCATGGCCTACTCCGGCCGCTGTCTGCTCTCCGGCTATATCAACAAGCGCGACCCCAACCAGGGCACCTGCACCAACTCCTGCCGCTGGGAGTACAAGGTTCACGAAGGTAAAGAAGATGACGTGGGCCAGATCGTCCACCGTCAGGAGCCCATCGCCGTGCAGAAAGTTGACCCGACGCTGGGCCTCGGCAAGCCGAGCGATGCACTGGTGCTGCTGGAGGAGTCCAACCGCCCGGGCGAGTACATGAGCGCGTTCGAGGACGAGCACGGCACCTACATCATGAACTCCAAGGATCTGCGCGCCGTCGAACATGTCGAGCGCCTGACCAAGATGGGCATCCATTCGCTGAAAATCGAAGGGCGCACCAAGTCTTTCTATTACTGCGCCCGTACCGCCCAGGTCTATCGCAAGGCCATCGACGATGCGGTTGCAGGCCGTCCGTTCGACCGCAGCCTGATGGGCACCCTCGAAAATCTGGCCCACCGCGGCTATACCGAGGGCTTCCTGCGCCGTCACAACCACAGCGAATACCAGAACTACGACTACGGCTACTCCGTCTCCGACACCCAGCAGTTCGTCGGCGAGATCACCGGTCGCAACGGTGACATGGTCGAGGTCGAGGTAAAGAACAAGTTCCTGGTGGGCAACAGCCTGGAGCTGATGACCCCGCAGGGCAACCTCAGCTTCAATCTGGAGCAGATGCAGAACCGCAAGGGCGAGCTGATCGACACCGCACCGGGCAACGGCCACGTAGTCTATGTGCCGGTGCCGAAGGAAGTGGACGTGAACTACGGCATCCTGCTGCGCAACCTCGGTGAGCGTCAGGATACCCGTCAGCCCCACTCGGCCGCCTGAGATGGCACTGCTCATCACCGACAAGTGCATCAACTGTGACATGTGTGATCCCGAGTGTCCGAACCAGGCCATCAGCCTGGGTGAGGAGATTTACGAGATCGACCCCAGTCGCTGCACCGAGTGCGTCGGTCACTATGAGAAGCCGACCTGTATCAGTGTCTGCCCTATCGACTGCATCATCTGGGATCCCGCTCATGTGGAAACCGAAGATCAGCTGATGGAAAAGTTTGTGCGGATGCATCGGCAGTAACCTCGGTATCAGCATCAACAACTCACAGGCTGCATCCTCCGGGAGCCCGTCCATATGATGAAACCGCAGCGCTGCTGATGAAGAAGTTTGTACAGATGCACCGACAGTAAATGCAACAAGGCCGGGAAATCCCGGCCTTTTTTGATCCCGCCCTCATCTCCATGATGGCTATTTTTTGTTTACCAACCGGTGCAATTCATCCAGTTCCCGCTGCGCCGTCAGCAAGTCGGTCTGTGCCTGCTCCAATTTGCTCTGCTTGTCGGCAATCTTGTCCGGCTTGCCACTGACTCTCGCCTCCTGCAGCTCGAGCAGGCGCTCATCTACCTCGCCGCGCAGTTTGTTAACCCGCTCTTTCTGCTCCTTGAGCAGACCTTCATCGGTACAGTTGGCCTTGATATTGCGCGCTGCCTGTTCGAGCCCGGCAATCTGCCCGGTATTGTTGTGTGCTTTGGCAAACACCAGCTGGTCGTTGACGGCCTGCAGACGAGCCTTGCAACCGACCGCCTCACTGCCAAAGGCCTGACCCGCCAACAGCAGCAAGCCGGCTCCCAATACTTTCCACATCTCGATTCATCCGGTCTTGTTTGCGAGCTGACCATAAAAACCTCGATCGGCGGCAGGGTCAAGCAAGCGGGAAAAAGGTGCGACAGAAGTTGTGCAACATCACGCAATTGCCACCCTGTTGGTTCTACAATGGCGCTCTTTTCAATCGGGAGTCTGTTATGAATCAACAAATTGTGGTCATTGCCAACGGTGCCCCCTATGGCAGCGAATCCCTGTTCAACGCCCTGCGTCTCGCTATCGCCCTCAACGAACAGGGTGGTGCCAGCCTCAAGCTGTTCCTGATGTCCGATGCGGTGAGTGCAGCACTGGCCGGTCAGGCACCGGCCGAGGGGTACAACCTGCGCCAGATGCTGGAGATCCTGCTGGCGCAAGGCGTCACCATTCGCCTGTGCAAGACCTGCACCGATACCCGTGGCATCACCGCCCTGCCGCTGATCGAGGGCATTGAGGTCGGCACCCTGCCGATGCTGGCCCAATGGACCCTGGCTGCCGACAAGGTGCTGACCTTCTGAACCATAAGGGGCTGGCCAGCGGCGAAGTCAGCCCGGTTAGCCTATCACCGACTCCTGCCGGGCACTTCGCCGACCATGATGTCGGGCGCCTGCTTCATAAAGCGCAAAGATCGCCACACAAAGCAGCGCCATCAGCACATAGAGCCACTGACCGCTCCACTGCTCGAGGATCCAGCCTCCCAGCAGAGCGCCGGCAGCCCCTCCCAACCCGGCCAGTGCGCTGGCACCAAAGTAGCTCCCCTTGAGGTGGGTGGGGGCCATCTGGTCGATCAGCACGTTGAGCAGGGGGAACAGGATGGTCTCGCCGATGCTGAGCAGCAGCACGGCACCAAACCAGTGGCTGCGCACCATCGGGTCCCCCAGCGCGAAGAGCAGCTGGGCCGCCAGAAAGAGCGCCATGCCGATATGAAGGCGTACCCGCACTGGCCAGCGTGACAACAACCGCAGCAGCGGAAACTGCAGCAGCACCACGGTCAGTGCATTGGTCGCCACCAGCAGGGCAACCAGCTCGTCCACCTGCGGCATACCGGCCCGGGTCAGGTACTGCACCAGCGGCGAGTGAAACTGGGAGTAGACCAGCACCATCAGGAGATTGGCCATCACCAGCAGCAGGAAGGCGCGATCCGCCAGCAACACCTTGATGGCATCCCGCAGTCCGGGGCCAGCAGTCCCCAGCTTGCCTGTGCTGCCAGCCCGGCGAAATCCCCAGCCAAAGGCCAGCGCCAGCAGCAGATAGCTCACCACCAGAAACAGGAAGGTCTCCTGCTGGGCGTTGATCCCGAGGGTCACCCCGAGCAGCGGCCCCAACGCGGCCCCCAGATTAAGCAGAAAATAGCGCAGGTGCAGTGCCAGCTCCCGCGCCTTGGCCGAGGCCAGACTGTCGGCCATCAACGCCTTGCCGGGGGCATCGATGAGCCCCGACGAGAGGCCGCTGCCCATCACCCCGACCCCGAGCCAGAACACCGCATGGGAGAAACCGAGCAGGCCGAAACAGCTCATCGCCACCAGACAACCGGCCAGCAGTATGCTGCGCCGCCCGAAGCGATCAGAGAGCCAGCCGCCGTAAAAACTGACCAGGGTAGAGAGGGCCATCGAGCCCCCCAGCAACAGGCCGATGAAGGTGGCCGAAAGGTCATACTCCCGATAGAGCAGAATGGAGAGGAAGGGCCACACCATGTAGTAGCTGGTACGCACCATAAAGGTACCCAGAATGACGATCCAGACCAGCGGGGTAAATTGCCTGAAGGTGCTCCATGACATCGCTATGCTCCATGCCCCGCAGCTCTTACCACAAGATCCTGTCATAAACGGGGAAAGCATTCAGTTGTAACAGAGGGCCTCAATAGAAACAACCCTCGCTCACCGACAAGGTGCAACCGGATGCAAAAAGGCCAGCCGATGGGCATCGGCTGGCCTTTTTATCGCGGGATTTCCCTCGGGCTAGCGCCAGGGGCTCTGCTGCCACAGCCGCCCAAGTCCTGCCTCGAGCGCCTGCGCGCCCTGCTGCCCCAGCTTCTGGGTCAGGCTTTTTGGCTTGCGATAGCTGATGCCGATCACCTTGTGGTGGCTGGCCTGTGCCAGCAGATAGTCATCACTGGTGCAGAGGGTATCCACCAACCCCAGCCCCTTGGCCTGACTTGCCAGCCAGTGCTCTCCGGTCGTGACCTGATCGATATCGAGTTGCGGGCGATGTTCGGCCACAAAGGCCTTGAAACGCTCGTGGATCGCCGCCAGCTCCTCACGAAACTTCTCGCGCCCCAGATCGTCGTTCTCGCCGAACATGGTGATAGTGCGCTTGTACTGACCGGCAGTGTGCATCTCGAACTCGATATCGTGCTTTTTCAACAACTTGTTGAAGTTCGGCAGCTGGGCGATCACCCCGATGGAGCCGACGATGGCAAAGGGGGCAGCCAAGATCTTGTCTGCCACACAGGCCATCATGTAGCCGCCGCTCGCCGCCACCTTGTCAATCGCCACGGTGAGCTTGATGTCACGATCGCGCAGCCGCTGCAGCTGGGAAGCGGCCAAGCCGTAACCATGCACCACGCCGCCACCAGATTCGAGCCGCAGCAGCACCTCGTCGCCGGGCTGGGCGACGCCAATCACCGCGCTCACCTCCTCGCGCAGGGAGGCCACCTCTTTGGCATCCATGCTGCCGTTGAAATCGAGCACAAACAGGCGACTGCGCTCATCACCGGCCTTGGCGCGCTTTTTCTGCTCCTCTTTCTGCTGCTTTTCCAGCACCTTGCGCTCGGCCTTGCTTACGAGCGCGCTCTTGAGGGCAAATTGCCCCTGCTCCAGCTCGCTCGAGAGATCGGTCACCACCAGCTCCCCCTTGCGCGCTTTCGGCTGGCGAGTGCTCACAATCATCAGGATGATGGCGCCGATGGCCAGCAGGAAGGTCACTGTCTTGGCCAAAAACAGGCCATATTCGGTCAGAAATGTCACGATGGACTCCAGAATGGATCGGTTTTCGTCACATTCTAGGGAGTTTGATGGAGGCGCGCAAAAAATCGCAGCCAGTGCCAGGAAAAACCAACCCGAGCATCACAACCTCTCTATTTTCTTCACATTTTTCTTGCCGCTGGCTGGTCAAACAGGCGCACGGATCAGTACACTTGGCGCCGATTGCCATGCACTTATGGCCGGAATTTGTTAACAGGAGTTGTCATGCTCGATTATCAGGCACCCCGCGATCTGCTCAAGGATAAAGTCATTCTGGTCACAGGTGCCGGCGACGGGATCGGCCGCGAAGCCGCCCTCACCTACGCCGCTCACGGTGCCACCGTGATCCTGCTCGGCCGCACCAGCGCCAAACTCGAAGCCGTGTATGACCAGATTGAAGCGGCCGGTTATCCGCTGCCCGCCATCGTGCCGGTGGATCTGAAAGGGGCCACCGCCGCCCACTACCGCGGCATGGCAGAAACCTTCGCCCAGCAGTTTGGCCGCCTCGACGGCGTGCTGTTCAACGCCGGTCTGCTTGGCACCCTCTCCCCGTTTGAACACATTCAGGAGAAGGAGTGGGACGAGGTGATGCAGGTCAACGTCAAATCGGAATTCCTGCTAACCCAGGCCCTACTGCCGCTGCTGCGCCAGACTGCCAAGGCGCAGGGCGATGCCTCCATCGTCTACACCTCCTCCAGCGTGGGGCGCAAGGGGCGCGCCTACTGGGGCACCTATGCCATCTCCAAATTTGCCATCGAGGGGATGATGGAAGTGCTGGCCGACGAGCTTGAGAACACCGGTGTGCGGGTCAATACCCTAAACCCGGGCGGTACCCGTACCAAGATGCGCGCCAGCGCCTTCCCGGCGGAAGATCCCATGAACCTCAAGACTCCGGCCGACCTGATGCCGCTCTACCTCTACCTGATGGGGTCGGACAGCCGCGGAAAAACCGGCCAGACCTTTGTGGCTCAGCCCAAATAAATCAATAAAATACCCAGAGTGTTGTGCGGCAGGGGTTAAATTGAATAGGGGGCACAGGCTCCCTGTTCGAACCACTGACCATCCTATCTCCAATCAGGTTGAACTATGTTTCGTCCCAAGAGCACGTTTGAGCAATGGCGGATCTTTCAGGCGGTGGTCGACTGCGGCGGCTACGCCCAGGCGGCCGAGGCGCTGAACAAGAGCCAGTCCTCCCTCAATCATGCGGTTGCAAAGTTGCAGCAGAGTCTGGGGGTGCCCTTGCTGGAGGTGCGCGGCCGCAAGGCGGTGCTGACGCCGGCGGGCGAGATCTTCCTCAAGCGGGCCCGTCAGTTGAGCCAACAGGTGGAAGAGCTGGAAAATCTGGCCAACAACCTGGAGCGGCAATGGGAGCCGCAGATCAACCTCTATGTTTCGGCGCTGCAGCCAAGGGATCGCCTCTATCGGGCCTTGGCCAGCTTCTATCCCCGCAGCCGGGGTTGCCGGGTCAACCTGCACGAACGCATTCACTGCCACTTCAACGCCCTGCAACCGGGGGATCTGATGCTCTCCGAGCACCTGCCCGGCGATCGCACCGGTCTGCTGCTGGACGAGGTGTGCCTGCTGCCCCTCTGCGCCGCCAGCCATCCGCTGGCACAGGAGGAGGGGCCCATCCGCAGCGACGTGCTGACCAGCCACAACCAGATCAGCCTCCATCCCCCCATTCACCGCTCGGTGGACTGGAACGATGCGGATGACACCGGCTGGAAGGCGACCCACTACCACGAAGTGCTCGCCATGCTGCGCCTCGGCCTCGGCTATGCCTGGCTGCCGCGCCATCTGGTTGAGCGGGAGCTGGCGGAAGGTTCACTCATACAGCTGGATCTGGAGAGCGGCAACGAGCGCCACCTCTACACCTACCTGCTGACCCTCTCCCCCGAATCTCTCGGCCCTGCGACCGAGCTGCTACTACGCTGCCTGCGCAACGAATATCAGGGCGAGTCATCGCAGCTCCCGCACGCCCAGCCCCGGCACGACAAATAACAGCCAGCCCCCGTCAGACGTTGGGTACCCGCCAGCTGGCGGCCAGTGCCACCAGCGCCAATCCCAGCGCCACCATAAAGACCCCGTGGAAACTCCACACCTCCGCCACCACACCGGCGATGGCCCCTGCCATGATGGAACCAGTGCGGATGCTGTTGGCAAACAGGGTGGTCGCCACCCCGGCTCGCCCCGGCATCAGATCCTGAAAATAAGACATGCCGATCCCCGCCACGATACCGATGAAGATGGCGTTGAACAGCTGCAAGGCGATCAGGGCGTATTGGTCGGTGAGGGTCACCAGTCCGGTGTAAAAGGCCGCGCCAGCCAGCACCGCCAGCAACATCATGGGGCGCTTGCCAAAGCGCGCCGTGTAGTAACCCGCCAGCAGCATGAAGGGGATCTCCAGCGCCGCCGCCGTGCCCATCAGGATACCGGCAAGCTTCTCATCCATCCCGAGCTCCCGGGTTATGTAGAGCGGCATATTGATGAGGTACATGCTGTTGCAGGTCCACATCAGGGTGGAGGCGATAAAGAGCGCCCGCACCGCCGGATCCCGCCAACTGCTGACCCGCTCGCTCTCTTCAGCCAGCTTGGGCAGCGGCAGAGAGGGCAGCCAGCGCCACACCACCAGGGCACAGAGCAGGTAGGCCAGTGCCGAGGCCAGGTACATCAGCTCGAAACCATAGCCGATGGCCAGCGCGAAGGCGATGGGCGGGCCTATGACCCAGGCCAGCGAAAATTGGGCTCGCATCACCGAGCTGAACATGTCCGCCCGCTTGTTGCGGCTGTCCGAATACTCCCGCGCCAGCGCAAACAGTTGGGGACTGGCAGTGGCCGCCAGCGCCGCCAGCATCACCCCCAGACTCGCCAACAGCCAGTAGTTGCGGTTCCAGGCAAACAGCAAGGAGAGCGCCACCCCGGCAAAGCAGCAGCGCAGGATCAGTCGCTTGCGATCCCCCTTGTTGTCAGAGCGGTGGCCCAGCCACTGGCTGACCAGAATGCCCACCACCGCATTGATGGTATAGAAGAGCCCGACCAGAAAGGGGCGCACCTGCACCTCTTCGGCCAGAAACAGACTTAAGGTAGGCACCTGCAGTGCCACCGCGACGCCGGTCATAAAGGTCACGGCAAGAAATGAAAGAGAGACGGGGTCAGGGCGTTTGACCGCCGCTATCGACAAGCTCATAGGGTTACCACTGGTTGGAGGGACGATACGGGCTAACGGGCGGCAGCCGTATGAAAATTCGGCGCCTATCTTATGTCACTATCAAGAGCGGGCTCAAGGATGCATAAGCAGGAGTGCGCCTTGCGAGGGAGGCCGCGACCCCGTAGAGTGAAAGCCCATCCTGCCAGCACAAGGAGTTCGCATGTTTGATTTTGATCAGGAAGTAGACCGCAGTGGCACCATGAGCCTGAAATGGGACAAGTACAAGGGTCAGGATGTGCTGCCCATGTGGGTTGCCGATACCGACTTTGTCTCCCCCCCGTCCGTGATTGAGGCGTTGACCAAACGGGTTGCCCACGGCATTTTCGGCTATTCACGCCCCTCGCCGCGCCTGATCGAACTCATTATCGAACGGATGGCGACCCGCTATGGCTGGGCTATCGAGCCCGAATGGCTGGTGTTCCTGCCGGGCGTGGTGCCGGGGCTCAACCTTGCCTGCAAGGCGTGGAGCCAGCATGGCCGCGGCATCATCACCCCCAAGCCGGTCTACTACCCCTTCCTGCAGGCGCCGGGCTTCAATGATCGTCCCCTGCTCACCGTGCCGATGATTGAAGAGGCAGGTCGTTGGGTGCTGGATCTGGCAGAGCTTGAGCGTCAGGCCCCCGCCGCAGATCTGCTGCTGCTCTGCAACCCCCACAACCCGGGCGGCACCATCTTCACCCGTGACGAGCTGCTGGCCATCGATGCCATCGCTGCGCGCCACAATCTGGTGATCTGCTCCGATGAAATCCACTGCGATCTGCTGCTGGATAAAAACGCCCGCCACATTCCCTACGGCGCCATCAGTGCGCAAGCGGCCGAGCGCTGTGCGGTGATGATGGCCCCGAGCAAGACCTTCAATATCGCCGGTCTCTGCTGCTCCTTCGCTATTATCCCCAACGCCCGTCTGCGCTTCAGGCTACAGCAGGCGATGCGAGGCATCAGCGCCGACGTCAATCTGCTGGGCTTTGTCGCGGCCGAAGCGGCCTATGAGGGTGGCGAACAGTGGCTGACCGAGCAACTCGACTATCTGGCGGCCAATCTGGCCCTGATCCAGCAAGCGGTGGCTCGCTGGCCGGGCGTCAAGCTGGCCAGTCATCAGGCGACGTATCTGGCCTGGATCGATGTGAGCGCCCTTGGCCTTGCCGATCCCATCGCCTTCTTCGAGCAGGCTGGCGTTGGTCTCTCCCCCGGCGCCCAGTTTGGCGACGGTCAGTTTGTGCGGCTCAACTTCGGCTGCACCAGGGCACGACTGACCGACGCGCTGGCGCGGATGGAGCGGGCAATCCTCAACCACAGCAAGCCCTGATCAGCCCAGCAACGGGATGGGCAAGCCCCATCCCTTTTACCCTGTGTCATCAGCCAGCGGTCAACTCAGTCAACGGTCAATTATGTCTCTACGGATCTTGCATCACCTTCTGCTCCCCCTCTGTGCACTCTCTGCGCTGCTCCCTTTTGGCAGCCAGGCGCTGACTATCGGAACGGGCCCGCTCAACGGGGTCTACTACCCGACCGGTGGCGCCATCTGCCGGGTGCTCAATGCCGACCATGCCCTCCATGGGGACAGCTGCACCGTGCAGAGCACCCGCGGCTCGATGGCCAACCTCAAGGCGCTCGGCAAAGGGGACGTGCAGCTGGCGCTGGTGCAGTCCGATATATTGCACCACGCCCTGCACGGCACCGGTCCCTTCAGCGGGCAGGGGACCAACAATGAGCTGCGCAGCCTGTTTCGCCTCTATCAGGAATCGTTAACCCTGCTGGCCGCCCCCAATAGCGGCATCACCACCCTGGCAGATATCGAAGGGAAGCGGGTCTATCCGGGCAACAAGGGCGCCGGTGAGCAGATCACCAGTCAGGCCCTGATGGCAGCCATGGGATGGCAACCCGGGCAGTTTGCTGCCTATGAGCTCAAATCGGACAGCGAACCGCTGGAAGGGCTGTGCGATGGCTCGCTGGATGCCGCTTTTGTGGTAGCCGGTCACCCCAGTCTGGCAGTCGGCGATCTGATCAGCCGCTGCAAAGTGCGCCTCATCCCTATCGAAGGGGAGCAGATCGACACGCTGCTCAAGAAACACCCCTACTACCAGCGCAGCCGCATCGCCGCCAACCTCTATCCGGGGCAGACCACCGCCATCAACAATATCGGAATGAGTGCCGAACTGGTGGCGCTGGCCAGCCTGCCGGACCCCATCGTCCGTACCGTGCGCGATACCCTGCTGGCCCGGTTCAAGCAGTTCAGCCGGCTGCACCCCGCCCTGAGCAAGGTGACCCCCGAGCAGTTGCAGGCGCAAACCGAGCTGCCCCTCCATGCGGGGATGTCGGATCAACCGCCAGCCCCCTTGCCACTGACCCCCGAGCAGTTAACTGCGGAACAGCTGACACCAGAGCCGTTAACACCAGCACCATCGACCTCGGAGGCGGCACCAACGGCAGAACAGGTGAGTGCCGCCGACAGGACGACTGCCCCCCTTGAAGCGCCCTCTGACGCGACCGCCACCAGCAGTGCCGCAGTGGCAACAGAAGCCACAGAGGTTAATCCCTTGCCTGAAGAGGCGCTCGAGATCACCCCCGAGCTCACTGCCACGCCGACCACCGATGATGAGAGCGTGTCCCCTTCGGCCGCAGCGTCAACGGTTCCATCACCATCGGCTGCCGTGTCGACTCAGTTGCCACAGAGCACCTCTGCGGCCACTTCGCCGCAAGAGCAGGCAACCCAGCCTGCCAGCAGTGCGGTTGCTGACGAAACCCCACCGCAGGATAAAACCGACACCCCTCCCGCCCCTGCCACCAGCGCAGCCACTCAGCTGCAGCCCTGAGTGGTCAGCGCCCACAAATGCATCAGGGCAGCTTAGGCTGCCCTGATTGTTGATATGCGCTCGATAGTGGCGAGTCACCCTGATTGGCCTGCTCACCTTGCCGTCCGCTAAAGCTCCATCCCCCGAGTCAGATAGGGGTTGGGCTTCTGGATCTCCTCCTCCACCCAATGCAGCAACTGCTTGATGGCCCGCGACAACACCTGATTCTGACGCACCACATAACCCAGACTGGTACCGGGAAAGTCGCCGAGGCTGGTGACCGGCGCGGTGAGGTTGAGGCGCGGATGCAGAGAGAAATCCGGCACGATGGCGACACCAAAGCCCGCCTCGGCCCAATCGAGCTGGGCGTCGACGCTGCCCACCTCCATGATGCGGCAGGGGGGCAAGGCCAGCAGCGGCAGGGACGGGTCGATCAGCGCCCGGGTGCGGGTGTCGTGACCGAGCAGGATCAGGGTCGGCTCGTCGAGGGGGTCGCTCTCTCCCGCCACCGCCCGCGCCTGCCAGCGGGCAAGGCCGTGGCCCAGCGCGCACCAGGTCACCTGTTGCAACTCGGTATAGAAGAGCGGTTCGCTGCGCTTTTGCGCCATGACAAAACCCAGATCCGCCTTGCCCGCCTTGACCAGCTCGGCAGCCTGATCCGAAGTGGTGTTGAACAGGGTGAGGTCGATGCCGGGAAACTCCCGCTTGAAGCGCTGGAACGGCTGGATCAGCAGCAGGCGGGAGATGATGTCGCTGGCGGCGATGGCCAGCGTCCCCTGACTCAGCTGGTTGAGGGCATTGAGATCGGACTGGCAGAGCTGCAACTCGGCAATGGTGCGCTCGGCGCTTTGCAGCAGCCGCTCCCCCGCCTGCGTCAGGCGAAACGGGCTGCGCTCGATCAGCCTCACCCGGGTCGCCTGCTCCAGCCGCTTGATATGCAGGCTGACATTGGGCTGGGTCATGTGCAGCTCGGTGGCTGTCTGGCCAAAATGTTGCAATCGGGCCAGGGTGACAAAGGTTTGCAACCAGTGAATATCCAGCATAAGAGTCCCTCAACCCGCAATGTGCGGGGCTTGCCAGGCAAAATCGGACGGTTTGCCGCTTAATTGGCCATAATTATATGGTTCTCTTATCGGAATTATAAAGATAATTAATTTTTCTAATCCGCATCAGGCTCCTAGGATGGACGCCTAACGTCTTAGGAGAAAGAGTCATGTCGTCTATCGTAGTCGTAGGTGCTAACTGGGGTGATGAAGGCAAAGGCCGCATCGTGGATTATCTGGCAGGTCAAGCTGGCGCCAGCATTCGCTTCCAGGGCGGCAACAACGCTGGCCACACCGTGGTCAACGACCTTGGCACCTTCAAGCTGCACCAGGTTCCGAGTGGCGTATTCAACCCGGATTGCCTGGTTGTCCTCGGCCCGGGCATGGTGATCAGCCCCGAGAAACTGACCGTCGAGCTCGACGAAGTCAAAGCCTCCGGCGTGACTCCGAAGCTGGCCATCTCTGACCGCGCTACCCTCTGCCTGCCGCTGCACGCACTGGAAGATACCCTGGAAGAGCAACGTCTGGGTGACGGCGCCTATGGCTCCACCCGTCAGGGCATCGCTCCTGCCTACGGCGATCGCGTGATGAAGAAAGCGATCCTGGTCGGCTGGCTGAAACAGCCGGACGTGCTGGTCGAGCGCATCCAGTTCATGCTGGACTGGAAACTGCCGCAGATGAAGGCTATCTACCCCTCCTTCGAATTCACCCAGACTGCCCAGGAGATGGCTGACTGGCTGCTGGAAGTCTCTGCACCGTGGATCGACGCCGTGTGCAACGTCAGCATGCCGCTCAAAGCGCTGCAGGCCGAAGGCAAGACCCTGCTGTTCGAAGCGCAGCTGGGCGCTGGCCGTGACCTGATCTACGGCGAATACCCCTGGGTGACCTCCTCCCACGTATCTGGCGCCTACGCCGGTATCGGTGGCGGTCTGCCGGGTCTGCGTCCGGAGCGCGTCATCGCTGTGGCCAAGGCATTCAGCTCCTCTGTCGGTACCGGCACCCTGCTGACCGCCATGGAGAACCAGGACGAGTTCCGCAAGATCACCAACGAGTTCGGCGCTACCACTGGCCGTCCTCGTGATGTCGGCTACTTCGACGCTGTCGCCACCAAGAACGGTGTCGAGCTGCAAGCCGCCACCGAAGTGGCCCTGACCAAGCTGGACTGCCTGACCGGTCTGCCGGATCTGAAGATCTGCGTGGCCTACGAAGGTGCCCACACCGAGAACCCGATTTGGCCGCAAACTGCAGCCCTGAAGCCGGTTTACGAGCAGATGGAAAGCTGGAGCGAAGACATCACCGGTTGCCGCACCTTCGAAGAGCTGCCGCGCGCTGCCCAGCAGTACGTGCTGCGTATCGAAGAGCTGCTCGGCGTACCGGTTCCGATGGTTTCCGTCGGCCCGGGCCGTGACGAGATGATCCTGCGCTAAGCCGCATTTCTCATCGTCAAACAAAAAACCGGCATCCCTGATGCCGGTTTTTTTATGGCTGCCGTTTACCTTCTTGCCATAAAACCACCCAAAGGCTCAATTAACTCACCAATCGACCTCACATTGAGCAGTTCTGCAATAACATTCTACCCTGCCCTCGTTAAAGTGAACCCGTTACCACACGAGGAGTCACCCGATGAAATTGCTCAAACAGAGTGCCCTGTTGCCACTGCTCTGCCTGACGGCCATGCCAGCCTTTGCCATGACCCTGAAGAGCACGGACATTCACGAAGGCCAGTTGATGGACAAACAGTTCAGCTTCAACGGCTTTGGCTGCAGCGGCGACAACCACTCGCCCCAGCTGAGTTGGCAAGATCTGCCGGCAGGCACCAAGAGTGTTGCCATCACCGCCTATGACCCCGATGCCCCCACCGGCAGCGGTTGGTGGCACTGGCTGGTGGTGAACCTGCCTGCCACCCAGAGCGAGCTGTCCAGCAATGCCTCCGGCAAGCTCAAGCAGGGGTTGGAGATCCGCACCGACTTTGGCAGCCAGGGTTACGGCGGCCCCTGCCCGCCCGCTGGTCACGGCATGCACCGCTATCAGTTCACCGCCTGGGCCCTGCCCCATGATCTCGAGGTAAAGGCTGATACCCCGCCCGCTATGGTAGGCTACATGCTCAATAGCATGGCGCTCGGCAAGGCCACCCTGACCGCCACCTTCGTCACTCCCTAGGAGCCAACCGGATGAGCACTCCCCTGCTGCAACAGAGCCACTATCTCGGGATCCGCCAGCAGCCCCTGCATCGGGTGCTCATCTATGCCCCAACCCTCATCTGGGTCACCCAGGGGAGCAAGCAACTATGGTGGCGCGAGCGGCGTCTGTCGTTTGACAGGGAGCGGTGGCTGCTGATCCCGGCAGGCCACCAGCTCACCTTCGTCAATCAGCCGGAGCAGGGCAAGTTTCGCTCCCACGCCATCACGCTGCTCACTCCGCCGCCACCAGAATGGCTGGCCGAGTCAGCCCCTTCCCACGCCGATCTGGAGGAACCCGCTGTCAAGGTCACCCCCGGGCTCGCCTTCTGCTTTGAGCTCATCAGCACCATGGCCGAACGGGGACTGAGCGAGGCGACCCAGGCCGAACTGCTGCGCGGCTTCTATGCCGAACTGCGGGCCGCCAACGCCCTCGGGTTACTCTTTCCCGCCAGCACCATGACCCTCGCAGAGCGGCTGGCACGCTACCTGGCGGTGGAACCCGGCATCGACCACACCCTGGAGGCGGTGGCCCCCCACTTCTCCATGAGCCGCGCCTCCATGGTGCGCAAGCTGGCCGCCGAAGGTCGCAGCTTTCGCCAGTTGCTGGCTCAGGTACGCATGAACCACGCCCTCAACCTGTTGCAGCAGGGCCTGACCCCGCTGGAGGTCGCCCTCGCCTGCGGTTATGACTCCCCAAGCCGCTTTGCCGCCCGCTTCAAACAGGAGTTCGGCCTGACGCCCCACCAATACCTGCACACCTGCCCTGCCAGATTGGCGAGCAACGAAAAGTAAAATATTACTTAAAGACCATTCTATGTAACCTGATGTAACCCGGTGATCCCGCTCACATTGCCGTCTCTTCAGAGTGTGATCTCGCGCCAGCGCTCCCTTTCCCCTTGCCATACAATGGCTACCGAACACCTTTTCACTAAAAATAAGCGTAAAAAATCTTCCTTTTAACCTACATAAACGGAATTGGAGCGAGAAATGTTTCGTAAAACTTTACTCTCGATAGCCCTAGGCACCGCCCTGTTCGGACTGACCGCCTGCAACGATAACCAGACAGAGAGCAGCACAGTCGCCAAACCGGAGCAGGCCATCCAGTACAAGGACGTGATCGACCGTCGGGGAACTCCGACCCAATTCCGCGACTTTGACAGCTACTCCAACCTCAAATACAACCCACTGCTCGATCTGGGGGCATGGCACGGTTTCCTGCTGCCTGCGAGCGACAAGGAGTGGGGGGGCTTTACCGGCCCCATGGTCATCTCCGAGGAGTACAGCCTCTTCTTTGCCAGCGAGCTGGACAAGCTCACCCTCAGCGATGCGAGCGGGCGCCCGTTCCCGCTCACCAGCGCCCGCAAGCAGGAGGTGTACGCCATTCCCGGTGCACTGGTGCAACGCTTCGAGTTCGAGCCCTTTACGCTGGAGCTGGAGCTGCGTTATGGCGATGCCCGTACCGCTCTTATCCGCACCCGACTCATCAACCAGACCGATGCACCGCTCACCCTCAACCTCAACTGGCAGGGCGAGTTGCTCAATCAATGGGATGCCAAGGATACGATTGCCAGCAAATATCCAGGCTGGACACGCACCATCAGCGAGAGCGACAAAGGAATCGAATTCCAGTTCGGTAAACTGCGCAGCACCTGGAACATCATGCAGAGCGGCAGCGCCCGCTATCGAATCGACCGCACCCTGCCAAGTCGCACCACCCTCGACCAGAAGACACTGGGCTACCAAAGCGACGCCAGCATTACCCTGGCCGCCAAGGGGAGCGAGGATATCTACACCCTGCAGAGCTATCTCCACTCCGCAGATGACGCCAGCCGCCATCAGCAGAGCCGTCAGGCCCTGCTGGCCAACCCGGCCAGCTATTTTGCCGACTCCATCCGCCGCTGGGAGGGCTACCTTGCCAAGGGTCTCTCCAATCAGGGGATCCCCGAGTCGGAGCGTCGCATCGCCGTCAAGGCGATGGAGACCCTCAACGGCAACTGGCGCTCCCCGGCTGGCGCCATCCTCCACGACGGGGTGACCCCCTCCAATACCGCCCGCTGGTTCGACGGCGTCTGGGCCTGGGACAGCTGGAAGCACGCCTATGCCATGGCACACTTCAACCCGGAGGTCGCCAAGAACAACGTGCGCGCCATGTATGACTATCAGGTACATCCGGATGATCCGGTACGACCGCAGGATGCGGGCATGGTGATCGACGCCGTCTTCTACAACAAGCTGGCGGATCGCGGTGGCGATGGCGGCAACTGGAACGAGCGCGACACCAAGCCGCCCCTCTCCGCCTGGGCCATCTGGGAAATCTATAGCGCCACCAAGGACAAGGCCTTTATCGCCGAGATGTATCCCAAGCTGCAGGCCTACCACGACTGGTGGTACCGCGCGCGGGACAACAACCGCAACGGCATCATCGAATATGGCGCAACCAAGCATGTGGAGCACAACGACGAGTACGGCAATATCACCTTCAAGGTGCAGTACTCCAACGGTATTCCCGCCGGGCTGGATCTCTCAAGCTGTACCAGTGAGGGGGATGGCTGGTATGCCTGCGCCGGAATGCCGCTCTATCAACAGGTGTTGAACGTGGGCGGGTACAGCGACATGGATATCGGTGCCCAGCACGGCGCCGGTTGGGAGTCCGGCATGGACAACGCCGCCCGCTTCGGCTTTATCGAACCGGGC
Source organism: Aeromonas sp. 603404 (assembly GCF_049171775.1). NCBI lineage: Bacteria > Pseudomonadati > Pseudomonadota > Gammaproteobacteria > Aeromonadales > Aeromonadaceae > Aeromonas > Aeromonas sp. 603404. The sequence continues at coordinate 263,543 of NZ_JAAKPE010000005.1, read as the reverse complement.
CAGCTGCAACGCTATGCCGACAAGACCTATGGCGGAGATTTGGCCAAGGCACGTCAGGACTGGAACGTCGCTTTCTTTGAAAACCATCAGGACAATGGCGATTTGATCGGTTTCTCCATCGATCAGGAGTCGGTGGAGCTCAACGCCTTCCTCGCCAAGGAGAAACGCATTCTGGCAGACATGGCCGACCTGCTTGGCAAGCCGGACGACGCGAGCCGCTACCGCGATGGCGCGACCCAGCTGGCTGGTTACATCAACAGTTGCATGTTCGATGAGGCGTCAGGCTTCTATTACGATCGCCAGATTGCTCAGGGGGATGTCGCTGACGGCAACGGCTGCGTCGGCAAATTGCTGACCGCCCGCGGCCGTGGCCCGGAAGGGTGGAGCCCGCTCTGGGCAGAGGTCGCAGACAAGGAGAAAGCGGCGCGGGTGCGTGAGGTGATGCTCAACGCCCAGGAGTTCAACACAAAGATCCCGCTGGGCACAGCCGCACTCACCAACCCGGCCTACGACCCCAATATCTACTGGCGTGGCCGGGTATGGCTCGATCAGTTCTACTTCGGGGTGAAGGGGCTGGAGAACTACGGCTACCGCAGCGATGCCGAAGCACTGGTCAACAAACTGTTCAACAACGCAGAAGGCTTGGCGGGCAGCGGCCCCATCCGCGAAAACTACAATCCGGAGACCGGCGCCATGCAGGGGGCCAGCAACTTCAGCTGGAGCTCGGCCCACCTCTATATGCTCTATCGCAACTTCCTCAAGCCACAGGAATAAGCCTCGAGAGAGGATGCCCCCCTTCGGCTTGATGCATCAGGTGGCCTTGTAGAGTGTTGCCATACTGATTGAGCAAACTGAGCACTCGGGAAATATTGCTCAGGCGCTTGCTGCACCCCCGCAAAAAATGGTGATAGCGGGGGAATAAAAAACAACCCGGCACGAATACCGGGTTGTTTTTTTATCAGAGAGACGAACTCAGCTCTGGCCTTGCAGCGCCTGCTGCAACTCCTCTTCGCTCCAGATGGTAATGCCAAGCTCCTGTGCCTTGGCCAGCTTGGAACCGGCCGCTTCCCCCGCGACCAGCACATCGGTCTTGGCAGATACCGAACCCGCCACCTTGGCCCCCAGCGCCTGCAATGCCGCCTTGGCGTCGTTGCGCGACAAGGTGGTCAGGGTGCCGGTCAGCACGAAGGTCTTGCCGGCAAAGGGTTGCTCCGCGGCCTCTTTCTTCTCGATGGCCGGCCACTGGATGCCGGCAGCCAGCAAGGCTTCCAGCACCTCCACGTTGTGGGGCTGACGCAGGAAGTAGTAGACATGCTTGGCCACCACATCACCCACATCGGCCACTTCGAGCAGTTGCTCCACCGAGGCCGCGCGCAGGGCATCCAGGGTGAGGAAGTGGTTGGCAAGGTTGAGCGCAGTCGCCTCCCCCACTTCACGGATCCCCAGGGCAAACAGGAAGCGCGGCAGGGTGGTACTGCGCGCAGCATCGATAGCAGCCACCAGATTGAGGGCCGATTTTTGCCCCATCCGCTCAAGACCGGCCAGCTGGATGGCATTGAGGCTGAAGAGATCGGCGGGGGTCTTCACCAGCCCCTTGTCCACCAGCTGCTCGACAATCTTGTCGCCAAGGCCGTCCACATCCATGGCACGACGGGCGGCGAAGTGCTTGATCGCCTCCTTGCGCTGCGCCTCGCAGAACAGGCCGCCGGAGCAGCGGGCAACCGCCTCTCCTTCCAGCCGCTCCACCGCAGAGCCACAGACCGGGCACTCGGTCGGGAAGAGAATTTCACGCGCATCAACAGGGCGCTGTGCCTCCACCACGGCCACGATCTGCGGGATCACGTCCCCTGCCCGGCGCACGATCACGGTATCGCCGACCATGACGCCAAGGCGCTCGATCTCGTCGGCGTTGTGCAAAGTGGCATTGGAGACGGTGACGCCGCCAACAAACACAGGTTTGAGCTTGGCCACCGGCGTCACGGCGCCGGTGCGACCAACCTGAAACTCGACGTTCTCAAGCTCTGTCATCTCCTCCTGCGCCGGGAACTTGTGGGCGGTCGCCCAGCGCGGGGCGCGGGCCACAAAGCCCAGCTCCTCTTGCAGAGCGATAGCATCCACCTTGTAGACCACGCCGTCGATCTCGTAAGGGAGCTCGCCACGGCGGGCCAGAATGTCGTCGTGGAACGCCTGACAACCGGCTGCCCCCTCTTTGAGCTTCACCTCGGGACTGAGCGGCAGCCCCCACTCCTTGAGCTGGGTGAGACGGCCAAAGTGGGAGTCGCCCAGTTGCTCGCCGCCAACACCGACACCGTAAGCGTAAAAGCTCAGGGGACGGCTGGCGGTGATACGTGAATCGAGCTGACGCAGGCTGCCGGCGGCGGCGTTGCGCGGGTTGACGAACACCTTCTCGCCTGCGGCCAGCGCCTTGGCGTTCATCGCCTCGAAACCGGCCTTGGGCATAAAGACTTCGCCACGCACCTCCAGCCGATCGGGCCAGCCAGAGCCCCGCAATGCGAGCGGAATGGCCTTGATGGTGCGCACGTTCTCGGTGATCTCCTCACCGGTGGCGCCATCACCCCGGGTGGCCGCCTGCACCAGCTGACCATTTACATAGAGCAGGCTCACCGCCAGACCATCGAGCTTGGGCTCGCAGCAGAAGGTGAAACGCACGTCACGCTTGAGGCGATCGCTCATCCGTTGTTCGAACGCCAGCAACTCTTCGCTGCTAAAGACGTTATCCAGACTCAGCATGGGGATCTCGTGGCGCACCTGTTTGAAGGCGGTCAGCGGCTGACCGCCGACCCGCACACTCGGCGAAGTCGGGGTTTTCAGCTCGGGGTGGTCAGCCTCCAGTGCGATCAATTCGCGCATCAGACGGTCGTATTCGGCATCCGGCACTGTAGGGTTATCCAGCACATAGTACTGGTGACCATATTCGGTAAGCAGTTCACACAATTGACGGTGGCGGGAGAGGGTGTCGCTCATGAAAAAGTCTCGAAGTGTGATTGAACATACGGTCGGGGTAGAAACAAAAATGCGGTACCTGGGTACCGCACTTTTTCTTCACTCGACCCGCATGGCGTATTAGTCGCGACTGGCCTCGTAGGCAGCCAGCTCGTGACGGTAACGGGCAATGGTCTCGTCGCTCAGCGGGCTGCGATCCATATCTGTCAGCATTGCATCGAGATCGCTGGCCAGCTGATCGGCAGCCTGCAACATATCCTCGAAGGCAAACGCGGCATTGCTGCGCAGCGGCAGTTGCATGAACAGGGAGACACCCGGCGTGGTGAACTGCTCCATCCGGTACGGATTGAAGGTGCCTGGCTTGACCATGTTGATCATGGAGAAGAGCACTTCACCCTTACCGTTTGGATCTTCGTGACGGTGGAAAATATCCATCTCGCCAAACTTGAAGCCCAGCGCCATCAGGGATGAGAGCAGGGTCGCACCTTGCAAGTCGTGACCCGGACGGCCCATCAGGTTGATGACATAGACATCCTGCCAGATCTTCTCGACCGGCTGGGGCGCCATGCGCGGCTCTTCCACCACAGGAGCAGGTGCCACATAGGCCGGCTCTTCATAAACAGGCTCGGGAGCCACATGACGGGGCTGCGGCTGATATTCCGGCTCGGGAGCACGCACCGGTTCGGCACGAACGGTGTCAGCGGTACGGACTGTCTCTGCACGGGCACCAAAAGTCGGGGCGGTCGCGTAGGCGGGCTCGACCAGCGGCTCGTCGTCCAGCGACTGCATCATGGGCTCGCGCTGGGGACGGGAACGGTAGACCGGGGTACGACGATTGACCTGAGCAGGTTTGCGCACCGGCGCGGCGGGCGCCTCGTCGATCTCCTCGGGCAGCGGTTCATCGAACGCTTCCTCCTCTTCATAGACAGGAGGCGGCGGAACCGGGCGGGCAGCAGGCTTGCGCACTACGGGCGGCGGCAGATCGTCCTCGTCATCTTCATCATCAAAGGCGGGGACGGCAGGGCGACGACCGAGTTCCGGCTGGCGGCTCTCTTCACTGCGCAGCTTGGGCTCGGCACGACGGCCACCACTGACCACGCGTACCTGGCCGATGCCATCGCTGTCGAAGGCGTCGTTATCACGATCCCGCGACTTGGAGTCCATCCGTCCAATCGGTTTCTCTTTGATCGGTGCCTGACGATTCTTTTTGTTGCTCCACAACCCGTGAATGAGCAATGCCGCAATAGCAATACCGCCCAGGGCAACCAAGATGTAACGCAATTCCTGCATTAGCTGCTTCTCTTTCTAGTTTTGCTCAGCCAAAGCGACGGCTTCACCGATATCGACCGACACAATGCGAGAAACCCCGGGCTCTTGCATCGTGACGCCAACCAGCTGCTCAGCCATCTCCATGGAGACCTTATTATGACTGATGTAAACGAACTGTACTGTGCTCGACATCTCTTTGACAAGAGAACAGAAGCGACCGACGTTCACTTCATCGAGCGGTGCATCCACCTCATCCAGCAGACAAAAAGGTGCTGGGTTGAGTCTGAAGATGGCAAAAACCAGCGCAAGCGCGGTTAACGCCTTCTCCCCCCCGGAAAGCAGGGCAATGGTAGCATTCTTCTTACCCGGAGGTCTCGCCATGATGCTCACTCCGGCCTCCAAAAGATCATCGGAGGTAAGCTCAAGCCAGGCACTGCCCCCACCGAACACTTTCGGAAACAGGGATTTTAAATCTTCGTTGACCTTATCGAAAGTGTCCCGGAACCGTATTTGTGTCTCTTTATCAATTCTTTTAATGGCTTGGCTCAAGGTTTCCAGCGCTTGCTCGAGATCCTGGCACTGATTTTCAAGATAGGTTGCCCGGGTTTTCGCCTCTTCGTACTCCTCCAGCGCCGCCAGGTTGATGGCGCCGAGCGCCTCCACTTGCGCCTCCAGAGTCTGGATCTCCTGCCGCAGCTTGCCACGATCAGCGGCGATCAACACCGCCTGATCGAGATCCACCAGTCGAACCCCCAGCTCTTCAAACTGCTCGTGCAGCCCCTGTCGACGGGTGAGGTTGCGTTCGCGCTCAAGGCGCAGGGTTGCCAGCTTCTCTTGCAACGTCACCAACTGCTTGTGATCGGCACTTCTGGCCTGCTCCAGCTCACCGAGCTGGCGCTCCAGCTCCGCAAGCCGTTGATGGCAGGCGAGCTGCTGCGCCTCCAGATTGCGCTGCTCGGCCAGCAGGGGCGCCAGATCCGGCACTGCCTCGCTATCCGGCCCTTTCAGCCCGGCCAGCTCCAGCCCAAGCCTCGCCAGCTCCTCTTCGCCCAGGGTTATGAGTTGGCGCAGATTGCCCAACTCCAGTTGCAAACGCTGGCAGGCCGCTTGTTGCTGCTCGCGGCGCGCACGGGCCTCGTCGACCGCCCGCTCGCAGCGGGTCAGCAGCTCCTGAGCGAGCTGCAACCCTTGCTTCAGCGGCTCCCCCTGCACCTGCAACTCGGCAAGGCGTGCCTCATCGAGTTCCAGTTGTTCACGGGCGCAGGCCAGTCGCTCTGCCTCTTCGGCCTGCTCCTGATCGAGCCGGATCAGCTCTTCGCCGAGCTGACCGAGCCGCTGCAACCGCTCCTGCCGCTGACCCTGTTGCAGACTCCAGGCTTCGCGCAGTTGTTGCCATTTCTGCTCTTGCTCGCGCAAGGTTCGCTGCGACAACTCCTGCGCACTGGCAAGCTGGGCACGCCGGGCATCGGCAGCCACAAGTTGCTCGCTCAGCTGTGCCAGCCCAGCGGCAACCTTCTCCTGCTCGGTATGCAACCGCTCACGCTCACCCAGCAGCGCCATGGTGCCGAGCGCCGCGCCCTGTCCCAAATCGGCCCAGTTTGGCCCCAGCCAGTCGCCAGCAGGAGTCAGTACCGACTCACCGGCTGCAAGGCTTGGCTGGCGGATCAATGCGGCCTCCCGGCTCTCCACCAGCCAGATGGCGTTGAGGAAGGCGGGAATGTGCTCGCCGCCCAGTTGCGCCGCCAGCGTACCGGCAACCGCCGGTTGCGCCGGGCCAATCCAGAGCCCCTCTTGCGCCAGATTGCACTCGTCCGCCGGCATTGCGGTGAGCCAGCGACCCAGCACCTTGTCGAGCGCCGGTGCCCACTCGGGGGCAACCTGCAACCGGTCGGCCAGGGTTGCACCCTCCATCTGCTCGCCGAGGATCTGATCCAGGGTCGCCAGCCGCGCCTCCAGCTCCCGTTGCAGGCTCAACTGCTGGCCATGCTGCTGCTTGAGTTGTTCATGGGTGTCGACCGCCTGCGCCAGCTGCTCGGTCAGCTCGCCATTGGCCGCCCGCGTCAGCTCCAGCTCACCACTCAGGGCATCGAGGGCCGGTTGCAGATCGTCGGCCTCTGTACCGAGGGGGCCAGCGCGTTCATCTTCCAGCTTGAGGCGGGCCAGCCGGGTCTTGGCTTGCAGCTCCTGCAGGCCACCCAACCGGGTGCGGGTCTGGTTGAGCTGCCCCTGCAACCCGGCCAACTGTTGCTGCCACTGCTGCTGGCGCAAGCGAGCCTGTTCCAGCTGCTCGCTGGCGTGCTGGCGGGCCTCCTGCTGCTCGGTGAACAACTGCTCACACTGCTCCAGCCGGGCACTCTCCTGCTCGGCGCGCAATACCCCTTCGGTCAGTTGATCCTGCTGGCTGGCAAGCTGAGCCTTGCGGGTGGCGATCCGCTCGCCCAGCGCCTCTGCACGGGCCTGCCAGTCGCGCCCCAGTTCACTCTGGTGCAATTGCTGTTGCTCGAGACGGGCGATGGCCTGCCCGCCGAGAAAAATCTGTTGCTGACGGCTCGCCTGCTCGGCTTGCGCCTCTTGTCTGGCGACCGACAGGGTGACGTGGCGCCCCTCATCGGCGGTGCGCTTGGCATCGAGCGCCGCCAGCGCCTGCTCGGCTTGCGCCAGTTCGGTTTTGGCCTCGCCAAGGCGCGTCTCCAGCGCCCACAACTCGGAGCCAATCAGCTCGGCGCGAGCTGCGCGCGAACGACTCTTGAGCTGTTTGTAGCGCTCGGCGGTCTCGGCCTGGGCTTTGAGGTGGTCAAGGCGCGAGCCCAGCTCGCCGCGAATATCGCCGAGGCGCTCCAGGTTCTCCTGGGTGTGACGAATGCGCTGTTCGGTCTCGCGGCGCCGCTCCTTGTAGCGGGAAACCCCGGCGGCCTCTTCCATAAAGAGCTTGAGATCGGCCGGACGTGACTCCACCAGTCGGCTGACAGTGCCCTGCTCGATGATGGCGTAGCTGCGGGGGCCAAGACCGGTGCCGAGGAAGAGGTCGGTCACATCCTTGCGGCGGCACTTCTGGCCGTTGATCTGATAGTGGTTGGAGCCGTCGCGCAGCACTTCGCGGCGCACCGAGATCTCGGTAAAGCGGCCGAACTCGCCGGGCACCCGGTTGTGGGGATTGTCGAACACCAGCTCGACCGAGGCGCGCCCGTGCGCACTGCGATTGATGGAGCCGTTGAAGATGACATCGGTCATGTTCTCGCCGCGCAGATGGCGGGCGGAGCTCTCCCCCAGCACCCAGCGCACCGCGTCGATGACGTTGGATTTGCCACAGCCGTTGGGGCCCACCACGGCGGTCATGTCTGCCGACAGTTCGATGCGGGTCGGCTCGACGAACGACTTGAAGCCGGCGAGTTTGATCAGTTTCAGACGCATGGCGACCTGTATCAGTGGCTAAATAATGAGGAGGCGGGCAGGCGATTTTACCAAATCCAGACCCGGCTTTGTTTGTAATATGCAGGCATCATCCCCATTCAATGCCCGATTTTCAGTCGCCACGGCACGAAATAAGGAATAGTCGGCGACTTTACCAAATCAAAGGCTTGTTTGTAATATGCTGGCAGTTCTCCCATGCATAGATGGAGCTCACATGAGCCAATCACCCCATATGGTCAAAGATTCAATCAGCGGTGCAGACTACTTTCTGCGCGGTTTTTCCCTTATTCGCCAACCGGGCATCCGCACCTTTGTGCTGATCCCCCTGCTGGTCAACTTCGTGCTGTTTGCCGGGGCCTTCTATGCCCTGCTGCTGCAACTGGACGGCCTGTTCGCCTGGCTCCATCAGCAGATCCCCGCCTGGCTCGACTGGCTGGACTATCTGCTGTGGCCCATCGCCCTCATCACCATCCTGGTGGTCTTCTCCTTTATCTTCAGCTCGGTTGCCAACTGGGTAGCAGCCCCCTTCAACGGCCTGCTGGCGGAGAAGGTGGAGCAGATCCTCACCGGCCAGCCCGCCAATGACAGTGGCATGCTGGATATCGTCAAGGATGTGCCACGTACCTTCGGCCGCGAATGGACCAAGCTGAAGTATTACCTGCCCAAGGCTATCGGTTGCCTGATCCTGTTTCTGATCCCGGTGGTGGGCCAGACCCTGGCGCCTGTGCTCTGGTTCCTGTTCAGCGCCTGGATGATGGCGATCCAGTATGTGGATTATCCGTTCGACAACCACAAGATCGACTTCATCACCATGCGTGACGCCTTGAAGCAACGCCGTGGCAAGTGCCTCAGCTTCGGCGCTTTGGTGACCCTCTTCTCCGCCATTCCGGTGGTGAACCTCTTCGTGATGCCGGTCGCCATCTGTGGCGCCACCGCCATGTGGGTCGATCACTACCGGCAGGAGCAGTTGGGGCGCTAACCCTTGAACATTGATTAGAAAAAGGCACCCGAAACGGTGCCTTTTTCACATTTAGCATGAATTAAATTAATGCATGCATTCGATAGCTTGTCCCATATGACACGAGTTGGTAGGATTCTGGCCTTTCTCGTTCCCTGGGATATCTCATGTTACATGCACTCTTCTTGGTTGGCCTGGTGGCCGAAGGGATGACCGGCGCGCTGGCCGCGGGTCGGCGACGGATGGATCTGTTTGGTGTGGTGATCATCGCCTCGGCGACGGCCATCGGTGGTGGCACCATTCGCGATGTGCTGCTGGGCCACTATCCGCTGCTCTGGATTGAACATCCGGAATACGTGCTGCTGGTTGCCGCAGCCGCGATGGCGGGTGTGGTCTCCGCCCCCCTGATGCGCTACCTCGGCAAGCTGTTCATGGCCCTTGATGCCCTGGGACTGGTGGTCTTCTCCATCTTCGGTGCGGCCCGGGCGCTGGATATGGGCCACGGCGCCGGTATTGCCTGCATCATGGCGGTGGTGACCGGGGTCTTTGGCGGCGTGCTGCGGGATCTGCTCTGCCAGCGGATTCCACTGGTATTTCGTCGCGAGCTCTATGCAGCCATTTCGCTGATCACCGCAGCCCTCTACTGTCTGGCGCTGGATCAGGGCTTGCCGACCAACTGGGCCGCGTTCGGTTCCATCGGGATCGGCTTTGTACTGCGGCTGCTGGCGGTTCGCTTCAAGTGGGGTCTGCCCACCTTCGACTATCAGTACGCGACCCACTGAGTACGCCAGCTTCTGGCGAGGCGGGTTGGATTGCGAGCAACAAAAAAGCGCCCGAGTGGCGCTTTTTTCATGGACGGTCTGCGACTCAGTTAATCCCTTCCGAGCTGAAGAAGGTCGCCTTGTCGGCGATAAAGCGGATCTTGATGTTCTTCCCTTCCCCGCCCCAGAGGCAGCTCGTAGTGCCCAGCGCATCATCACAGCGCTCCGCCTTGCCCAGAATGGTGCTGGCCTCAGCGTAGCTCATCCCCATCTTCAACTGGTCGTAATTTTCACGGTTGAGCTTGCTGCAACCGGTCAACAACAGGGCGATCAGGCCGCCAATCACTATCTTTTTCATCGCTATCTCCTCTCTGGTGGGAAGAGCTTGGCAGCTTGCCATCCCCTTTACCAGCTGCGCACCGGGCCGGTATCGAGGTGAACGAAGTTATCACGGGGATAGTAACCAACCCCACCCACCTTGAGCTGGAGCGCCGCCTTGCGCAGATGGGCCAGCTGTACGCCGGGGATCCGCACATCCACCGCCTGCCCCAGGGTGTGGTAGCTGTGTTTGGCCACGCCGTGGCTCTTGTGGCGCTTCTGACGATTGGTTGCCGGGGCGCGATAGCCGGAGATCAGCTGAATTTCGCTGCGCCGACCCAGCTTGTGCTGCAACAGAAACAGCTGATCAAACAGCTTCTTGTCGATGTTGAACACTTCGTTGCGCCGGTAATCGCGGAAGATGTGGTTGAGCTCGGCTAACCCGTCGCTCAGATAGTGGCCATTTTCCCAATAGCTGGCGCGCACCCGCTCGCCGGTATTGAGATTGAAGAAACTGAGTTCACGCCCGGTGGTACTGCGGCTGGCCAGTGCAGGGAAGGAGATCAGCGAGCTGCCCAGCAGGCAACCGGCTCCCAGCAACAGGCGACGTCGACTTATCTCTTGTTCCAGCATAAGGGGTTCGTCCATCGCAGATTCAAGCGAAAATAGTTGAATAAGATCACTGATTGAATGTGATACAGGCGCTTGAAACTACCCTCCGGCGGGGGGCCCTGTCAAACCTCAATCGCCCATAGAAAAGCCCGGCACAGGCCGGGCTTTTCACTCTGTGGCAGGGATCACAGCAGGCGGCTCTGGAAGCTGACCCGATCAAATCCGTAGATATCGTTACGCAATTGCTGGCGACCATTTTCGTCGAGCCAGCTGCTCCAGTAGACAGTAAAGACCGGGATCGGCGTGGTGAGCGGCAACCATTTGGTCTGGCTCTCCTTGAGGATATTGGCCACCTTGTCCGGCTGATAGCGGGAGTCCGCCAGCAACAGTTCGGCCAGATCGTCGGCATGCTCCACCCGGATGCAGCCCGAGCTGAAGGCGCGCGCCCCCTGTTCGAACAGCGCCTTGCGCGGAGTGGAGTGCAGATAGATGGCGTCATTGTTGGGCAGGTAGAACTTGTAGCGCCCCAGGGCATTGTGATCACCCGGCTTTTGCCGCAGGCGATAGGGGAAACCGGCGGCCAGCGCCTGATGCCACCCCTCTTCGGTGAACTGGACCGGATTGCCCTCGCTGTCGATCACCTCGAACTGCTCGCGACTCAGGTAGGCGGGATCCCGACCCAGCTTGGGCAGGATGTCCTTGCTCAGGATGGAGCGCGGCACATGCCAGGAGGGATTGAGCACGATGGAGCGAATTTCGCTGGCCAGAATGGGAGTGGCGCGCTGCTCCTTGCCGACGATGACCCGGCTGGTAAACACCTCGTTGCCGGACTCCACCACGCTCAGACGGTAGTCGGGAATATTGACCAGCACGTACCGGCCACCGGCGAGCTGATCCACCAGATCACGACGCCACAGGTTGCGCAGCAGCAGGCTGGCGCGCACTTGCGGGCCGGTATTGAGCCAGGAGCGGGTCTGACGACCGATAATGCCGTCCGCGGTGAGACCATGACGACGCTGGAACTGCTTGATGGCCTGCTCGGTATCACCATCGTAAATCTGATCACCATGGCTCGGGGCGCTGTCGCCCAGCTCGTTGAGCATGGCGCGGATTTGGCCGAGCTCGGCGGAGCTCTCTCCGGCACGCAGGGTCGGCATATCGAGGGTTGGCCACTTGCTGGCCATCGGCATCGCCAGCAGTTTGTGCACCTTGGCCCGCACCGCCTCGTATTCCGCCACCTGAGGGCGCAGGGATTTCACCTGGGTGAGCAGGTCATCATCGCTGGGCTGGGTCACCACAGGGCGGTTCAAATCGAGCTTGAGGGTCTTCATCTGCTCGCGCGAGACCAGATCCATCCCCCGCCAGGCGTGCTGGAAACGGCTCAACTTGGTAAAAATGTCGTCATAGATGGCACCACGCTTGTCTGCAGGGGTGGCCTGCAGACGCTTCCACAGCGTGAAAAAATCGGGATGCAGCTGGGCAAGCACAGCCTCTTGCAACTGCTGCTCCAGCTCGACACGGGCCTGTTCGGCCTGACTGCCCTGATACCAGTCGTGTCCGGTTTCACTGGCCGCCACCACAACTTGTGCTTCGGTCGCATGTACCGCGCCAGCGGGCAAACATCCCAGCCACACCAGATTGGCAAGGGCCAGCCAATACTTCATCCCCATGGGTACCTCAAAACGGTTTGTTCACTCTGTCGGGCCTGACAAGCAGACCCGATGCTCAGGCCGCTCATGATGCGTGAACGGCCAATACTTTGCTAGCGCCCGGGGGCATAACGCTGCCAGATAATGTCATACGCATCTGTCTCCTTGAACCGCGCCAACGCCTGATTAAATTGTTGCAAGAACTGCGGCGAAAAACTGCGTTTGCCCAACATAAAGAAGCTCGGCGATTCAGATACCACCATGGGATGGCTGGTGAACAGACCGCTCATCCCCTCCTTGTTAAGGGCGCTGGGGGTAGCCAGCATGTCACCAAGGAAACCGTCGATCCGCCCGCGGGCCAGCTTCTCAAAATTTTGCTGGTCGCTCACCGCACTCACCTGTTTGGCATAGCGAGCGAGCAGCGACATCACTTCCTCACCATAGAAGTACTCTTTGGTAACGCCGAGGGAGTAACCACTGGCCAGCCAGCTCGCCAGATCCTGTTCGGGATAGTGGCTGCCCTTGCGGATCCACAGCAAGGTGCGCCCCGGGTTGTAGGCGTCGGAAAACCAGGCATAACGAGCGCGCTCATCATTGATATTCGCCTCCATCGCCATGTCTATTTCGCCATGCTCCATTTCGTGCAGTACCCGCTTCCAGGGCAGCTCCACATAGTTGACCTTGCAGTGCATGGAAGTGAGCACAGCCGTCAGCACCTCGGCGGCATAACCGCGCACCTCTTGCGGTGAGTCGGCTTCGTAATAATGGTAGGGTGGCCAGTTATCGTAACCGACCTGAATAGGCTCGGGACACAGGGCCCTGGCCAATGCCATTGGCGCCCATAATCCAAGCAGCAGACAGCAAGAGATCCACTTCATATGTCATCCTTGACGAATAGGTGAGTCATCATAAATCGCCCCCTGCAAAATGGCGATAGAAGCCAGATGACTATCGCATCCGCTAGAAAATGACGCAGCAAAGCGCTTCTATTTGCCAATTGCCCTGCCGAAGCACCATTGGCAACCGGCGCCCCGCCAAACCTGTTTAACCGGGAAACAGCAACGTTTGGAACAGGGGTAAAAAGGGGTTAATATGTGACCAAATATTTTTTTGTGATCCACTATGCTTTTTTTGCAATTGGATTAGCATATGCGCGACATCGGCCTACCCATTCTGTCAGGCATAGAGAGTGATATGACGTACAAAAAGTTCGGTTTTTTGACTGCCATTCTGGCGTTAAGCGGTTTTTATCTTTACACCCTCTATCTGGCTGCTCACCCCAACGTGAGCCTGGCCTACAAACTCTATTATCTGGAAGGCAAGACCCGCTTCTGGGAACACAACTCCAGCATGACCTATCAGCCGGGTAACGAGCTCAATCTGACCAAGCCAAGCCGCTTCCTCTCCAGCGAAGGCTGGGCCAAGAAGCCGAGCGACGAAGGTACCCTGCTCAGCGGTCAGGGCGGTCTCTACTTTGTGCTGCCCAAGCAGGCAGCCAATCCGGATCAGCTTACCGTACAGGCCCGCATCAACAGCCCGGAAGCTGGTGCCCTGTTGAAAGTGGCGCTGGGTCACGACTTCACCACCACGGTGAAACTGGCCAAAGCGGGTATCAACGAAATCCGCCTCAGTCTGCCCGGCGACTCGCTCACGGCAGATCCCAAGCGCCCCAATTTTCTGGCGCTCTCGGCACCTACTCCCATCAATGTGCAGTCGGTACGTTTGACCGTAGCCCAGTGATCCTTGCCCCGAATACCATTTTATAAAAACAACTATCCCAAATAAGGACGTTCTTATGTCGCATCCAGATTTTCGACTCTCTCTGGTCGTTCCCGTTTACAACGAGGAAGAGAGCATCGATGCCTTCATCAACGCGATAGACAACGAACTGGCCCCGCTGAAAGACCAGCTTGAAATTGTATTCGTCAACGATGGCAGCCGTGACCGCACCCGTGAAGTGGTCGAGCAGGCCATCGCCCGCGATCCGCGCGTGACCCTGGTCAACCTGGCACGCAACTTCGGTAAAGAAGCGGCCCTGACCGCCGGTCTGCATCAGGCCAAAGGGGATGCCATCGTGCCGATGGACGTGGATCTACAAGATCCTCCTGCCCTGATCCTGGAGTTCGTCAAACTGTGGCAGACCGGTGACTATGACACCGTCTACGGCATCCGCGTCGATCGCAGCGCCGATACCCCGATGAAGCGCCTGACTGCCGGTGGCTTCTACCGCTTCTTCAACGCCCTCTCCACCAGCACCAAGCTGCCGGAAAACGCCGGTGACTTCCGTCTGATCGACCGTCGCGTGGTCGAGGCGATCAAGCTGCTGCCAGAGCGCAACCGCTTTATGAAGGGTCTGTTTGCCTGGGCCGGTTTCCGTGCCGTTGGCGTCCCTTACGAACGCCCTGCCCGTCACGCCGGTGAAACCAAGTTCAACTACTGGAAACTGTGGAACTTCGCCCTCGACGGTCTGCTCAGCTTCTCCAGCTGGCCGCTGCGGGTCTGGAGCTATGTGGGGGTCAGCGTCTCGCTGGTCGCCTTCCTCTATATCCTGAAAATCATCACCCAGGTGATCTTCTTCGGCATCGACGTGCCCGGTTACGCCTCCCTGATGTCCGTAGTGCTGTTCCTCGGCGGTATCCAGCTGCTGTCGCTCGGCATCATCGGCGAGTACATCGGCCGCATGTTCGTGGAAGTGAAACAGCGCCCGGTCTACCTCATTGAAGGGGTCTATGGCCAGTATGCCAAGCAGGATGCGGCCAAACCGCAGAGCGCTGACAGCAACCCGCAAGAGCAGCAGGAGCAGGCGCCTCAATGATCTCCCGCGAGGAATTCTGGCGGCTGGTACGTTTCGGTTTTGTCGGCGGGGGGGCTACTCTCGTCGACCTTGGCACCTCCATCGCACTGTTTCATACCTGGCCCACCATCTCGGAGCACCTGGTTACCACGCTGGCTTTTGCCATCGCATTCTGGTTCTCCTTCTTTGGTCACCGCTACATTACCTTCCAGAAGCAGGGAGCCGCCAGCAAGTTTCTGCTGGTCGCCCTCTTCTCGCTGGCGGTGCGTAACCTGATCCTGAGCGGCCTGCTGTTTGCGGGGCTCTCCGGTCTGCTACCGGTGGTCATCGCCACCCTGACCGTTACCGTCCTCACTTACGTTCTCTCTCGCGTCTGGGTTTTTGCCTGATGAATGATATGACCAATACTGCCCCGCTAACCGGGGCTGCACTCCCCTATCGCCCGTCACTGCGCATCAGCGGCCGTGACTGGCTGATGATCATCGCCGCCTTCATGCTGAGCCGGGTGGCGCTGTATGGCATGGGCTACTTCGGTGTCCAGCTCTATGGTTCCCCCGACATCGGCCCGCTGCAGGCCTATTGCCAGTTCGACTGCGTCTGGTTCCAGCGCATCATCGAAAACGGCTACGACCTCTACCCGCGCTGGCTGAGCAAGGGCAATGCGGCCAACTGGGCCTTTATGCCGCTCTATCCGATGGTCTCCGGTGCCATCTCCAACCTGTTCAATGTCGAGAGCCTGATCGGCCTCATTATTGTTACCAATATCTCTTTCTTCGCCAGCCTGCCGCTGATGCTGCTGGTGTTGCGTCAGCTCAAGCTGGGGGACGATACCGCCCGCTTCGGCGTCTGGCTGCTCGCCTTCTCCCCCTTCTCAGCCTACTTCGTCTCCGGTTATACCGAGTCGACCTTTATGGCGCTGATGCTGGGGATGTTCCTGTTCGCCTATCGGGAGCAGTGGCTGATGGTGGCCGTGCTGGGGGTCTGTATCTCCGCCACCCGCAACCTGGGGGTGATGATGGTCTTCCCGGTGCTGATCCTGGCGCTGCAGGCCTACGGCTGGCGGGAATTTTTCCGCTTTACCGAGCGCGCCTTCAAGGTGGTCTTCACCCTCTGGATGATCCCGTTTGGCCTGTTTGCCTACATGGTCTACCTCTATCACCTGACCGGCGATGCCTTCGCCTTCAAGCACATTCAGGTGGCCTGGGGTCGCTACATGGACAGCCCGCTGGACTGGTGGCTGAGCGGTTTCGAGCTGGGCGGCCGCAAGGCTTACCTCTCCATCATGGTGATCTTCGGCTGGTGCCTGAACGGCTACCTGTTCAGCCAGAAACGCTGGGCTGAAGCGACTCTGATGTTCATCTGCTGCACCATCCCGCTGATGACCGGCCTCAACGCCATGCCACGCTACATGTTCGGGCTCTACCCGACCCTGCTGGCCATCATTCTGCTGACCCATCGCTGGCCCGCCATCCGCCCTGCTGTGCTATGCATCAGCGGCATGGTGGCCTCCTTCATCGCGGTGGCCTTCGTCAACTTCAAGTTCTTCACCGTCTGATGTGACGACAAAGCCTGATACACCAAATGCCGGTCACCTGACCGGCATTTTTTATGGGCGCTATTTTTATCGACAGAGCGTCCCATCTCCTCTCCGTCACACTTTCCTCGGCTTGAAAACGTAACCATTTGAACTGACGTCACAAATCGGCATTTTGCCGATCCAAGGCGCGCTTTGCTGCTCCTAGAATGGGCCCTTGTCCGAACTGCCCTGCTCAAGGAATGGCTTATGCGTCGTGCTCATCACTTATCCCCTCTCTGGCTCGCCCTGCTGGCCGCCCCTCTGTTCACCCAACAGGCGATGGCCGCTCCCGAGGTTCACCTCTATGTGGATGGTCAGCCGGTCACGACCCCGATCGCGCTGGACAAGGGCACGGTGGAGCTGACCCATCCCCTTGCCAAAGGGAGCCACCAGATCCGCATCAGCGACCCGGGCAACAGTTGCGGCACCAGCTTTGGCCCGAGCGAGAGCAAGCCACTCCCCTTCGGCACCGCCCAACCCATGGACAAATGCAGCAAGGATCAGAGCTTTACCCTGCGGGTGATGCTGGCCGGGGAGTATCAGTTCACCTTCAACCCGGATACCCCCAGCCTCAAGGTGCTGCGGGCGACCAAGAAGAGCGAGTTCAAACGCCAGCCACCACAAGAGCCCTGCATCAGCTGGGATGGCGGCCCGGTCACGGTGTCGCTGAAAGGGGTTTGGCCCGACGGCACCCGACTGCGGGATGCCTACTCGAAACAGGAGGCAGTAGTCAAACAGGGCAAGCTGACCCTGACCCCGAGCAAAGAGAGCGGAGGCCTGCTGCTGCTCGAGCCGGTCAAGGCAGCCAAGCCAGCACCATTCAGCTGGGATCAGGCGAGCGTCTATTTTATGCTGACCGATCGCTTCCACAATGGTGACCCCGCCAACGACCACAGCTTCGGCCGCCAGAAGGATGGACAGGATGAGGTGGCCACCTGGCACGGCGGCGACTTCAAGGGGCTGACCGAGAAGCTCGACTACATCAAGAGCCTCGGCATGAACGCTATCTGGATCACCCCCATGGTGGAGCAGGTGCACGGCTTTATCGGCGGTGGCGAGCAGGGCAACTTCCCTTTCTACGCCTACCACGGATATTGGGCGCTCGACTTCACCAAGATTGACCCCAACTACGGCGATGAAGAGAGCCTGAAAACCCTGGTGGATGAGGCCCACAAACGCGGCATGCGGATCATCCTCGACGTGGTGATGAACCATGCCGGTTACGCCACCCTCGCCGACTTGCAGGATTTGGGGCTCACCGAACTGGCCCAGAATACAGCCAAGCTGCCGACCGTCTGGAACCAGTGGCGCCCGAGCGGTGGCCTCAACTGGCATGGCTACAACCAGTTCATCGACTATCAATCACCCGCGTGGAACAAGTGGTGGAGTGGTGACTGGGTGCGCGCCGGTCTGCCCGGCTACCCGCAGCCCGGCACCGACGATGTCACCGGCTCGGTGGCGGGGCTGCCGGACTTTCTCACCGAATCGACCAAACCGGTAGGGCTGCCGCCGTTGCTGGCCGCGAAAAAAGATACCCTCGCCAAGGCGCTGCCCGACGCGACCGTGAGCGACTACCTGATCGCCTGGCACACCGACTGGGTACGCCGCTTTGGCATCGACGGCTTCCGCGCCGACACTGTCAAGCATCTGGAGCCCGAGGTGTGGGCCAAGCTCAAGCAGGCGGGCACCGCTGCACTCAAGGAGTGGAAGACCAACAACCCGAGCAAGGCCCTCGACGATCTGCCCTTCTACATGGTGGGCGAGGTGTGGGATCACGGGGTGGCCAAGGATTTCTGGTATCAGAACGGTTTCGATTCCCTGATCAACTTCGACTATCAGCGCGAGTTCGCACTGTCACAGGCCCAGTGCATGGCCAGCGCCGAGCCCACCTATGCCAGCTACGCCAGCCGTATCAATCAGGATCCCGAGTTCAACGTGCTGAGCTACATCAGCTCCCATGACACCAAGCTGTTCTTTGGCGACTATCAGGATGTGCCGCTACAGCGCCGGGTCGCCAACAGCTTTATGCTGCTGCCGGGCGGCATCCAGCTCTACTACGGCGATGAGTCAGGCCGCGGGCTGGCCAAGGATGGCGGAGTGTTCGATCAGGCGCTGCGCTCGGACATGAACTGGCAGGAGCTGGCCAGCGGAGACAAGGCCGAGCTGGTCAAGCACTGGCAGCAACTGGGCCAGTTCCGCGCCGCCCATCCGGCCATTGCGGCTGGCAGCCACCAGAAACTCTCGGATACCCCCTACGCCTTCGTGCGGGAGAAGGGGGATGACAAGGTGGTGGTGGTCTTTGCCGGTCGGCAGAAGTAACTCTTGGGCCATATATACCAGCAACAGAGAGGGGAGCCACTGGCTCCCCTCTCTCGTTTATCTATCTGCCAAGGCTCACTGTGACTGGCGCGCCGCCACCGGCCACTGCAACCGCGCCTTGAGTAGGGTCTCCTGCCACAGAGGCCAAGAGAGCAGCGCCTGCTGATAGACTCGCGCCAGACCGGGCAACAGGATGCCGTAGCTGGCCAGCCGATAGGCCATCACCGCATAGAAGGCATCGACAATGCCCGCCTCGCCAAAGTAGAAGGGGCCCCGCGTCTGCGACCAGATCTCCTGCAAACGGGCCAGCTCACCGACCGCCTCCACCGGGGGATCGATACGGGTTGGCGCCCCAAGAAAGAAGGGGAGTAGAAAACGGATCTGCCGAAATCCTGCATGCAACTCGGCGCAGAGGCTGCGAGCCAGTGCCCGCTCGGCCAGCGAAACAGGATAGAGCTGGCGCTCGGGACAGAGCTCGTGAACATATTCGGCAATGGCCAGCGAGTCGTGAACCCGCACGCCATCGTGTTCGAGCCAGGGCACCAGACCGGCCGGTGCCAACCGCTTGAGCCGCGCCAGCGACTTGGCATCCTCCAGATCGAACACCTGCTCCTGCCACGTCAGCCCGCTCATGGCGAGCACCAGTGCCGCCCGCATCGCCCAGGTGGAGCCGGTGCCCACCGCCAATACCAAGGATCCCATCTGTTGCCTCCTGCATGAGTTGCCTGCGACCGGCCGATCTGCCCTGATGGCAAAACATCCGATGGTCGCTTCACATTTGCGCACCGGCGGGTTTGACCCTCTTGGTGAGCGATGCTAGTTTGATTTTTCAAAACAATCAGTTAGCAACAATGTGAGCCATTAACCGAAATATGGACAGCCAATTTACCATCGTCATCGCAGATGACCACCCCCTGTTTCGGGGCGCCCTATACCAAGCGGTGCACATGGCCATCAACGACGCCCAATTGCTGGAAGCGGACTCCATCGACAGCCTGACCAGCCTGCTCGGCGAGCACCCCGAGGTCGACCTGTTGCTGCTCGATCTCAAGATGCCGGGAGCCAATGGCTTCGAGGGGCTGGCCCACCTGCGCGGCCAATATCCCGACCTGCCCATAGTGGTGGTCTCCGCCTCGGAAGATGCGGCCATCATCCAGCAGGTGTTGCGGCTCGGGGCGCTCGGCTTCATTCCCAAATCGGTGCCGATGAAGGAGCTGGTCAATGCCCTCAATACGGTGATCGGGGGGGATAACTGGGTGCCGGAAGGCATCTCGCTCCATCCCGAATCGGAAGATGGCCCCGATTTCGCCAGCAAGCTGGCCAGCCTCACCCCCCAGCAATACAAGGTGCTGATCATGCTGCGCGACGGCAGCCTGAACAAACAGATCGCCTGGGAGCTCAACGTCTCAGAGGCCACCATCAAGGCGCATATCACCGCCATTTTCCGCAAGCTCGGGGTCAAGAACCGCACTCAGGCGGTTATCGCCCTGCAACAGCTCGATATCAAGGAGAGCTGAACCCCGAACGCGGCGACACAGGCCAGATGAGATCGCCAGCCATGCTGGCTATTTGTTGCTCGACAATTAGCACGATCGTACTTTATGCTGCCAGCGCCAACGAGGAGAGAGTGATGAGCAAGGGGCGTCTGACCCGGGAAAACATTTTGCAGACTGCCTTTGAGCAAGCGAGCCAGCAAGGGCTGGAGAGCCTGACCATCGGCTCGCTGGCCAGCGCCTGCGAAATGTCCAAAAGCGGCCTGTTTGCCCACTTTCAATCCCGCGACAATCTGCAGATCGCCGTGCTGGAGTACGCCGCCGAGGTCTTCCGGCTGCGGGTGATCCAGCCGGTACGCCAGCAGGAGCACCAGAGCCAGCACGACAAGCTGATCGCCCTGCTGCGCGCCTGGCAGGCGTGGAACCACTGCTTCGCCGGACGCTGCATGTTCCTCGACGCCTGGACCTCGGCGCAGGATGGCCATGAGCAAAAGAGCCAGGTGCAGCAAGCCGCCCGGCAACTGGTGCGCTTCTGGCTCGACTATCTGGCCCGTCAGGTGATGCAGGGGCAGACCGCTGGTGAGTGGCGACGGGAGATGGATCCCTGGCGCGCCGTTTATCGCCTCTATGGCCTCTATCTGGCGGATCAGGTGTTCAACGACCTCGAACTGTGTCAGGATCCGGCTCGCCACTTCTGGCCCGAAGTGGATGCTCTGCTCGCCAGCTGGCGCTGATGTTTTGGCATCCGTTCAACACGACTTTTTAAAAACCGACAAAAAAGCACGACCGTTCGCACATAAAAACCACAGGATGACCATGAGCAGCAAAATCTACTTCAACACCCGCCGCTTCAGCCCGAGCAAATGGCTGCTGGGGATCGGCACCCGGTTGCACCACAGACTCGCCCCCACCCATGCCAAGCGCACCGCCAGCAAGTTGCTGCTCACCCCCCAGCGCAACCAGCGCGGTGGCCACGAACCAGCCGGTCTGGTGAAGCAGGCCGTCCATACCAGCGAAGGGGTATTGATGAGCTATCGGCTCGGTCAGGGGCCGCTGTGGCTGCTGATGCACGGCTGGTCCGGCAGCGCCAGCCAGTTCTATCCGCTGATGAGCCATATCGCCGCGCAGGGTTTCACCGCAATTGCCTACGATCATCCGGCCCACGGCCAGAGCGCGGGCAACACTGGCCACCTGCCCCGTTTCGTACGTGCCTTCGACGAGCTGGCGACCAAGCTGGCCAGCGAAGCAGGCCCGCTGCACGGGGTCATCGCCCACAGCATGGGAGGCGCCGTCACCCTCTCCAGCCGTCAGCCGGGTATCGATACCCTGCCGCTGCTGTTGATTTCGCCGGTGCTCGACTATGTGCCCCAGCTCTACGGCATGGTGGCACGCTCCGGCTACTCCATCCGGCTGTTCGATGCGGTGGTCAAGGAGATTGAGCAGGAGTACCAGCACCCCTTGAGCACGGTCGATCCGCTGGGTCGCCTCGCCAGTCGCAGCGGTGCGGCAATGATCGTGCACGACGAGGAGGACAGATTCGCCCCCCATAGCGACTCCTTGCGGGCCAGTCAGGATGGTCATACCCGGCTGGTGAGCACCCGGGGTCTGGGCCACGGTCGCATCCTCGCCAGCGCCCCGGTATTCGCCGCCTTCGATCAGCTGGCGCGGCCGGAAAATCCTCACCGCGCCCTTTGACATGGGGCCATGAAAAAACGGGCGAGCGCCCGTTTTTATATTTGATACAGCGCCTTATAGTTAACTTGTCAGTGGGAACATTCTTGTCAGTACACAATAAGGCGCCAGCATATGGCCAGACCCAATACAGCGTTGTTGCTCACCGGTGGCGGTGCTCGCGCCGCCTATCAGGTCGGTGCCCTCAAGGCGATTGCGGAGCTCTACCCGCGCAATCTTGGCATCCCTTTTCCCATCCTCTGTGGCACCTCGGCGGGGGCCATCAATGTCACTGCACTGGCCTGCTACGCCTCCTGCTTCCATCTGGGAGTGCGCAAGCTGGAGTGGGTCTGGCGCCGCTTCGAGACTCACCACATCTTCGATTTTCACCCGGGGCGCCTGCTGTGGCGGTTGTTATACGAGGGGTCGGCGGGGCTGATCAACCCCCACACCAACCACGCCTTTCACCTCTTTGACAACGCGCCGCTGCACCGCCTGCTGGATCAGCTCATCGACTATCATCGGATCGATGATAACATCCTCTTCGGCAGTCTGGAGGCGCTCGCCATCACGGCGTCGGATTACGATGACGGCCTCTCCACCACCTTCTTTCAGGGGCGTGCCGACCACCATCCGTGGGAGCGGGCCAGACGGCGCGGGGTGCGCACAGTGCTTACATCTGAGCATCTGCTCGCCTCCTCGGCGCTCCCCTTCGTCTTTCCGGCCACCCGGATCGGCGAGAAGTTCTACGGCGACGGATCCATCCACCAGCTGAGCCCGCTCAGCCCCGCCATCCATCTGGGGGCGGAGCGGATCCTGCTGATCACCCTGGATCCGCCAGCCCACTCGGCACCGACCCATCATCACGGCCATCTCACCAGCTCCAATATTGCCAGCCATCTGCTCGATACGGTCTTTACCGACACCCTCAACTCCGATCTGGAGCGGCTATGGCGCATCAACCAGACTCTGGATCTTATCCCTGAGCGGGAGCGCAATCGCCTCAAGCTGAAGCGGGTGGAGACCTGCGTGCTGAAACCGAGTCAGGATCTCGACACCATCGCACTGGCCTACCTGCGCAAACTGCCGCTAAAGTTGCGCCGCCTGTTGCGGGTGCTGGGTGTGAAGGGGGATGAGACCAGCAGTCTGGCCAGCTTTTTGATGTTCTATCCGGGTTATTGTCAGCAGCTGATCAAGCTGGGCTATCAGGACACCCTGAGGGAGCGGGAGCGGGTCGTCGCCTTCCTCGATATCGAAGGGCTACCAAAAGAGCGGGAGTAAAGGG
The DNA here is from genome assembly GCF_049171775.1 of Aeromonas sp. 603404. Classification (NCBI taxonomy): domain Bacteria; kingdom Pseudomonadati; phylum Pseudomonadota; class Gammaproteobacteria; order Aeromonadales; family Aeromonadaceae; genus Aeromonas; species Aeromonas sp. 603404. The sequence goes on along the minus strand of NZ_JAAKPE010000005.1, from coordinate 240,463 downwards.
GGTAACCGATGAGTGCAAGGGGACTCAGCGCCCCTCCAGCAAACGCTGCTCCGCCTGTTCCATCGCCACCACGGTACCAAACAGGATCAGCCGATCGCCAGCTGCCAGCACCAGCTCGGGTCTGGGTTCCAGACTTTGATCGCCGCGCTGCACCTCCTTGATCCGCACCTCATCGAGCGGCAGCTCACGCACTTCACGGCCTACCGCCCACGCCTGATCGTGCAGAAACAGCGGGTGGAGACGTTCAAGCAGCTGATCCGCCTCCAGATTGCTGGCACTCTGATCCCCCCAGTAGAAGCCGTGCAGGAAGCGATATTGGCTGCTGCGCTCCAGCTCCATCCGGCGGATCACCCGGCCGATAGGGATATCGCAGTTGAGCAGCAGGTGGGAGACCAACATCAGGGCCCCCTCCTGGGATTCGGGGATCACCTCGAAGGCCCCCGCCTGCTTGTACTGCTCCAGAAAGCTGTCGTCCCGGGTGCGCACCAGCACCTTGAGATCCCCCGCCAGTTCGCGGATCAGTGCCAGCATCGCCTCCACCCGCTTGCGATCATCGAAGGTGATGATCACCAGCCGTGCCCGCAACAACCCGGCGGCCAGCAGAATATCGCGGCGGCTGGCGTCGCCGAAGGCCACCTGCTCCCCCGCCAGCTTGGCCTCGCTCACCCGCTCCGGGTCGAGGTCGAGGGCCAGAAAGGGGATCTCCTCGAGCTTGAGGAAGCGGGCGCAGGTCTGCCCGGCCCGGCCAAACCCGGCGATGATGACGTGCTGGCTCTTGCTCAGGCCCGACTGTGCCACCTCGGAGCGAGTCAGCAGCGCCGGATCGGTGAGGCTGCGGGCCAGCGAATGGGCCTGAGTCACCAGCCAAGGGGTCATGGCGATGGAGATGATCCCAATGCCGATCAGCAGGGAGACCAGCTGCTGATCCAGCAGGCCGTGGTGGAGCGCCAGCGCCAGCAGCACGAAGCCGAACTCCCCCACCTGACTGAGCATGATGCCGGCGGCCATGCTGTCGCGCTTTCGCTCCCCCATCAGCCGCCCGGCCAGCAGCACCAGCAGGGATTTGCACAGCACCAGCAGCACCACGCAAATCAGTACCTGCCACCAAGCCCGCGCCACCAGCTCCCACTCCATAGCCATGCCGATGGTGATAAAGAAGAGCCCCATCAGCACGTCGCGAAAGGGCTTGATGTCCACCTCCAGCTGATGACGGTAGTGGGACTCCCCCAGCATCATCCCCGCCAGAAACGCCCCCAGCGCCATCGACAGCCCGAGTGAATGGGTCATGTAGGCAGCCAGCAGCGCCACCAGCAGGGCACTCAGCACGAACAACTCGTCGGAGCGGGCTCGCGCCACCTCGTGAAACAGCAGCGGCAGCAACCACTTGCCCACCGCCAGCAGAGTGAAGAGAGCAAACAGCCCCTTGAGGGTGGCCCAGGCGATCTCGGCGGCCAGCGCACTCCCCTGCACTTCCGGCTGGGCGAGGATCGGGATCATCACCAGCAGGGGCACCACCGCCAGATCCTGAAACAGCAGCACGCTCACCCCCAGCTGGGCGCGGCGGGTATGGAGCTGCTTCTGCTCGCCGAGCTGCTTGATCACCACAGCCGTCGAGGAGAGTGCCAACGTTCCCGCCACCACCAGCGACTGGGCCAGACCCAGCCCCCACCACCAGCCGATGGCGAAGAAGAGCAGTGACGTGAGCAGCACCTGCAACATCCCCACCCCCAGCACCAACCGGCGCATCGCCAGCAATTTCGGCAGGGAGAACTCCAGCCCCAGCGAGAACATCAGAAAGACGATCCCGAGCTCGGCAATGGTCTGCATGATCGACTGGCCGGTGATCACCGCCAGCCCGTGGGGGCCGAGCAAGACGCCGGCAATCAGGTAGGCAAGGATGACCGGCAAGCCGAGGCGCCGGAAAGTTGCCACCAGCAGAACGGCGGCGAACAGCAGGATCAACAGGTCGGTGTACAAATTTTCCTCTCCTTTTATCGACTTAAGCTTAGTCAGCCGATCTGGCGGGCAGGAAAGATATATTGGGCATGCCAATTGCAGGGAGGAGACAGTAGTCAGGTGTTACAGGTGGAAGACCATGGAAAATACGTCGTCACTTAATGGCTTTAGCCATGGCATCGAGCAGTGGGTTCGCCAGATGGAGCGGCTCACGCCGTTGCCCAGCGTTGAACGCAACCAGTTGCTCGAGCAGTTGTTGGGGCAGAGCGATCTCGGCGGTCTGCTGACAACTTTTGCCGATCGTGCGGCAAGAATTGTCAGGATCCACGGTCTCTACCTCGATTGTGGCCAGCCCCATGTGCTGATCCAGCACCCGCCGCTGGCCACCCTCAACCTGCACAACTATCCGTTCGAGCTGCGCGGTCAGCATGGCCAGCTGCTCGGCCAGCTTCACTACGAGCTGGAACATCCGCTGAGCGGCAGCCAGCAACGGGTACTGATGCAATACCATCAGCTGCTCTGCCTGCTGCTGCCCCTCTATCTGCGGCTGGAAAAACTGGATCAGCTGGTCCGGCTCGATCACCTGACCGGCCTTGGCAACCGCTCCTACTTTGACGAGGCTATCGGTCGCGCCATCGAGCAGCACAGCCGAGAGCCCCACGGTCTGGTGCTGGTGCTGCTGGATCTCGATCGCTTCAAGCAGATCAATGACACCTGGGGTCATCCGGTGGGGGATCTGGTGCTGAGCCGCTTCGCCCAGCTGCTCAAGGGGTGTATCCGCAGCACGGATCAAGCCTTCCGGCTCGGGGGAGATGAATTTGCCCTGCTGCTGCAACCGGCCGAACCCGAGGCGTGGCGCCCGGTCTGGCTGCGACTGCAGCATATGTTGATGACCAACAAGGAGCTCAGCACCTTCTCGGTCGGATGCAGCCTTGGCGCCGCCAGCTGGCAATCCGGGGTCGATGTGCCGAGCCTCTACGAGGCGGCCGACAGCCACCTCTACGCCCGCAAAAAAGCCGGCAAGGCCAGCCCTAACGAATAATCCCGAACTCTTCTTTGCTCCGGCACATGCGTGCCATGTGACCGGAGCTTCTTTTTTTGGGGTCCCCGCTCACACCGATCACCTCAGGAAAGATCCTGCTCGGGCAGAACCGGGGCGGCACCGCTCCCCTGCCAGTGACACACCAGCCCGGCACCCTGTGCCATAAAACCGTCGCAGACAAAAAGCCCCACCACCGCCGCCACCTGCTCGCCATAGTAGAGGATGGGGATGCGCCCACGCTGCCACGAAGGCACGCCATACTCCTGCAAAAGCTTTTTCATCCGCCGACTGCCGCTCCGCCCAACCGGTTTGAGGGGGATCCCGGGCGCCACCTGAAAACGCACCGAGATCGGTTCATTCGCTCGGGGGGCACGCAACAGATCCTCGCCGTGCTCCGCCATGCGCACCACCAGCTCGCCCAAACCATCCGGCAGGGTCAGCGGCTCGCCCACAATCATCGGCAACACCTGATGACAAGGTTGCAAGTCAGGGCTCACCAGATAGAGCCGCTCCTGAAAACGGCGGCAGCTCTGGCGCCCCCAGTTGAGCTGGGGGTTGGCATCGCCGCGCGCCAACGCGACCTCCTGCCACAACCGGGCAAGCTGCTCGCGGGATGGCATCTCCCCCCCCTGACGGCGGATCCAGTAGCGCAGCAGGTTGTTGCGCCGGGTGGGAGAGAGGGCGTGCAGCGGGCCGATATGGAGCGCCTCCCCCTCGCCCGCCAGCTGCCAGTCACTCTCGGCCAACTCATCCAGCAGCGCCTCCTGCTCGGCGCACAGGGCCATGCTGCGCGCCGCGGTCTGGGCCATGGCGGGCCAGCGCGCCTTGAGCTGGGGGATAAGCGTCTGGCGCAAAAAGTTGCGGTCATAGCTCACGTCCTGATTGCTCTCATCTTCCACCCAGCCAAAGGGGAGGCTCGCCGCCGCCTCGGCCAGCTCGGCACGACTCATATCGAGCAGCGGGCGCAGCAACAGGCCACCGGCAAAGGGCTGGCTTGGCAAGATCCCCGCCAGACCGCGCAGACCGGCGCCGCGCTTGAGGGCCAGCAGCAGGGTCTCCAGCTGATCGTCCTGATGGTGAGCGGTGAGCAGCCACTCCCCCTCCCGCATCCGGGCGGTCAGCCGCTGATAACGGGCGGTGCGAGCCTGCGCCTCCAGACTCTCGCCATTGCCACGGGCCAGAGTCACTCGCTCGACCAGCAGCTCCACCGCCAATTGCTGACACACGGCGTCACAATGAGCGACCCACTCATCGGCATGGGGACTGAGGCCGTGGTGCACGTGCAGGGCGCGAAGTGACAGGCTGTGCTCGCGGGCATACTGCGCTGCCAGCACCAGCAGCAGGGTAGAGTCGAGGCCGCCACTGAAGGCCACCAGCAGACCGGTGGAACCTTCCGGCGCTGGCATAGTCAGACAAAAGCGAGAATAAAGATGAGAAATCATAGGCTTCCCCAAAACGGACCGGCTGATCTTAGCAGAGTCGGGCTTATCAAGCTGCAACCCTGCTGCTAGAGTGAGGCTCGCCCGCCCTCTCCACCAGGCTGGCCGCAAGGCGGTCGCACAACCGGTTGGAACAAGGAAGATGGGCAGGGAAGCAAACAATCGGAATTGGAATCAAACAAGATGAACAATAAGAAAAGCTTACTGGCCGGCCTGATTGGACTGGCCCTGCTGGCTGGCTGCAGTCAGGTACCGCAAGACTCCCCCAAACACTCCGGGCTGGCGCTGGCCAATATGGACACCCAGGTCAAACCCGGCGATGACTTCTTCCGTTACGTCAATGGCAAGTGGCTCGCCACCGCCAAGATCCCCGACGATCGCCCCGCCGATGGCGCCTTCTACATGCTGCGGGACAAATCCCTCGCCGATGTGCGGGTGCTGGTCGAGGGGCTGGCCAAGCAGGAGGCTGCCACCGGCACGCCGACCCAGCAGATCCGCGATCTCTACGCCAGCTATCTGGATCAGGCAGGCCGTGACGCCAAGGGGCTCACCCCGCTGGCACCGGCGCTGGCAGATATCGATCGGATCGGTGATCAGGCCGCGCTGGCCCGTGCCTTTGCCCAGTCGGGCCGCATGGGCGGTGGCGCACCGTTTGGCATCTGGATCGACGCCGATGCCAAGTCCCCCGACCGCTATGCGGTCTACCTCTATCAAGGTGGACTGGGGCTGCCGGATCGGGACTACTACCTCAAGCAGGATCCCGAGAGTCAGGCCCTGCGCCAGAAGTACCAGCAGCACATCGCCGCCATGCTGAGCCGCCTCGGGGAATCTGACCCGAGCGGCAAGGCCAAACGGATTCTGGCCCTCGAAACCCGGCTCGCCACCATCCAGTGGGACAACGTCGCGCTGCGGGATCGGGAGAAGAACTACAACAAGCGCCCCGTCAGCGAACTGGCACGGCTCGCCCCCCATCTCGACTGGCAGGCTTATCTCAATGCCGCGGGCATCGCTGGCCAGCCGGAGCTCATCATCGGTCAGCCGACCTATCTGAGCGCGCTGGATCAGGTGATGGCCCAGACCCCCATCGCCGACTGGCAGGCCTACCTCAAGTGGCAACTGCTGACCGACTACGCCCCCTATCTCGACAGCGAGACCGACCGCGCCAACTTTGCCTTCTACGGCACCACATTGAGCGGCACGCCCAAGCAGCGCGCCAGCTGGGAGCGGGCACTCGGGGTGCTGAACGATCATCTGGGTGAAGCAGTCGGCCAGCTCTATGTGGCCCGCTACTTCCCGCCAGCAGCAAAGGAGCGGATGGAGCAGCTGGTTGAGAACCTGCGCACCGCCTACGGTCAGAGCATCAAGGAGCTCGACTGGATGTCGCCCGAGACCAAGGCGCAGGCACTCGAGAAGCTGGCCAAGTTCCGCCCCAAGATCGGCTACCCCGACAAGTGGAAGGATTACAGCGCCATCACCATCAAACCGGATGATCTGGTGGGCAACCTGCAACGCTCGCAAGCCTTTGAATACGCAGACAGTCTGGCGCGCCTCGGCAAGCCGGTGGACCGGGACGAGTGGCACATGTCGCCGCAGACGGTGAACGCCTACTACAACCCGAGCAACAACGAGATCGTCTTCCCGGCGGCCATTTTGCAGCCCCCCTTCTTCGACATGACGGCGGATGATGCGGTCAACTACGGCGCCATCGGCGGGGTCATTGGCCACGAGATGGGCCACGGTTTTGATGATCAGGGGGCCAAATCCGACGGTGACGGCATGATGCGCGACTGGTGGACACCGCAAGATCTCAAGGAGTTCCGCTTCCGCACCAGCCGTCTGGTGGCCCAGTACAACCGCTTCGAGCCCATCAACGGCCAGTTCGTCAACGGCCAGTTCACTCTGGGTGAGAACATCGGCGATCTGGGCGGTCTCACCATCGCCCACAAAGCCTACGAGCTGTCACTGGATGGCAAGGAGGCGCCGGTGCTGGATGGCTTCACCGGCGAACAGCGCTTCTTCCTCGGTTGGGCACAGGTGTGGAAGGGGATGTATCGCCCCGAGCTGATGCAGATGCTGCTGCGCTCCGACCCCCACTCGCCCCCCGAGTACCGGGTCAACGGCGTGGTGCCGAACATTCCCGCCTTCTACGAGGCATTCAACATCCAGCCGGGTGACAAGCTCTATCTGCCGCCCCAGAAGCGGGTGAAGATCTGGTAACAGCATCACGGCGGGCTCCCCGGGAGCCCGCACTCAAGAGACAGCAAGAGGTTGCAAGATGAACAGAGCATTGATGATGGCAGGGCTGCTGACCCTGCCGCTGGCGGCACAAGCCGAAGAGGGATTTAGCAAGCAACTGACCCTCCCCTCCGGGCAGGTGATCCGGGTGGCGCAGGGGGTGGGTGAGCCCGCCTCCATCGGCAGCTATGACGTGCGGCTCTATTCGGGCCAGAACGCCAAATTTCCACTGGATGAGTTTCAGGATGGCAAGGTGATGGCCCGCAACGGCTTTATCAGGGAGCTGAAACTGGTCGACTTGAATGGCGACAAGCAGCCCGAGCTGGTGGTCATCATCGAGAGCGCCGGTAGCGGCAGCTATCAGGATGCCGATGCCTACACCGTCAGCCCGCAAGGGGAGCTGGAGATCTTTAATCAGGTCAAGGAGCTGGAGCCCAAAGAGGATGTGGTCAAGGCGCTCAAAAGCCCGCAGGACTAAGCCCTCTCCCGACATCTGACATATAAAAAGCCCTGATGATCAGGGCTTTGTTGTTTCTGCTGTTGGCGCAAACAGCTCAGAGGCGGGTCGCCCGGATGGAGACCTGCGGCAGCGCCATCTCGTGCTGGGCCGCCACCAGTTGCAGCTCGTAAGCCCCCGCCAGCCAGGTGCGAGCCAGCACGGCATCAACGCTGGCATTGGTAAGCTCGAACGCCGCCACCGGGGTGCAACCGGCCAGCAGATTGGCCAGCATGGTGGCGCTTAGCAGATCCCCCACCCCGATGGGGTGGCGAGCAAAAGGGTAGAGTGGGCGGGAGAGATGAAAGGTTCCCTCCTCGCACACCAGCAACATTTCGAAGCGGTCCATGGCAAAGCCGGCCTTGCCCAGATGCTTGACCATCACCAGCTTGACCCCTTGCGCGCGCAGCTGCTGGCACGCCTCGATGGCCTCCGGCACATTGCGGATATCGCGGCCGGTGAGCTGTTCCAGCTCCAGCAGATTGGGGGCCAGCATATCGGCGCAGGCCAGTGCCCGGTTTTTCAGAAAATCGGCGACGCCGGGTGCCACTATGCACCCCTTGTCGGGGTGACCCATCACGGGGTCACAAAAATAGAGGGCGGCCGGATTGAGCGCCTTGAGCCGGGCCACCGCCGCCAGGATCTCCTCCCCCTGTTCGGCCGAGCCGAGGTAGCCGCTCAGCAGCGCATCGCACTCGGCCAGCACGCCGATCTCCGCCAGGCCGTTTACCAGCTGACGGATATGACCGCCGGGCATCACCATCCCCTGCCAGCCTTCGCGGTATTGGGTGTGGTTGGAGAACTGCACCGTGTTCATCGGCCACACCTCGATCCCGAGGCGACGCATGGGAAAAACGGCGGCGCTGTTGCCGGCACAGCCAAAGACTACGTGGGATTGAATGGAGAGCACTCGCTTCATGATTGGCGACTCACGCAATAAGAACAGGAATTCCGGAGGGAAAAACGGGCCTTGCGGCCCGTTGTTGTCACTTTCGACTGTTGTCACTGTCGATTAACGCAGCACCTTGACGGTGTAGCTGCCATCGGCCTGACGATAGAGGCCGTGGATGTCGGTCTCGAAGCCCGGGTAGTGGGCACCGATCTCGCACAGCATCTCGAGGAACTCGAGCACCGGCAGAGAATCCTGGGTCACCATCTCGCCCGGCAGTACCAACGGAACTCCCGGCGGGTACGGCAGGATCATGTTGGCGCTGATGCGGTCAACCATGTCACGCAGCGGCACTTCCACCACGTTGCCGGCCAGCTCTTGCTGCCATGCGGCGTGCGGAGTCATCTTCATCTCCGGCAGTACGTCGAACGCCTTGAACATCAGCTCCGGCAGACGGTACTTGCTGGTCAGCTCGTGAATGCGCTGCGCCAGCTCCTGAATGCGCATCCCTTCGTAGAAGCTCGGGTCTTCACGATAGAGGCTCGGCAGTATGTTCTTGATGGTCAGGTTCAGGTCATAACCACGTTTGAACTCGGTCAGGGCGCGCAACAGCTGCATCGCCTTGGACTGATCGATACCGATGGAGAAGAGGAACAGCATGTTGTAGGGGCCGGTCTTCTCGACCACGATGCCGCGTTCGTCCAGGAACTTGGAGACCAGTGAAGCAGGAATGCCCTTCTCCAGCAGTTGGCCGTCACGACCCATACCCGGGGTCAGCAGGGTGACCTTGATCGGATCCAGGTACATGTGGTTGTCATCGATGTCCTTGAAGCCGTGCCAGTCATCTTTCGGATCCAGCTTCCAGCACTCGACGGTGTCGATGTTGTCCGGCTGCCATACGTCGAAGAACCAGCCTTCGCTCTGATCACGCAGACGCTTGATCTCTTTGCGGAAGGAGATGGCGCGATCGATGGAGTCCTTGATCAGACGCTTGCCGGTGTTGCCACGCATCATGGCAGCAGAGATCTCGGTAGAGGCCACGATGCCGTACTGCGGCGAGGTGGAGGTGTGCATCATGAATGCTTCGTTGAAGGTCTCCTCCTCCACGTCCCCCTTGATGTGGATCATCGAGGCCTGGGAGAAGGCCGCCAGCAGCTTGTGGGTGGACTGGGTTTCGTAGAACACCTTGCCCGGCATCGCTTCACCGCTCATGCCGCACTTGCCTTCATAGATCGGGCTGAAGTTGGTGTAAGGCACCCAGGCACTGTCGAAGTGGATGTAAGGAGTATCCAGCGCTTCCTTGATGAAGCCGGTGTTGTAGAGCAGACCATCATAGGTGGAGTTGGTAACGACGGCGTAACGGGGAGCCTGGGCACCCGGTGTCGCGGCAACCTTGGCAGCTATGGTGTCGCGGCTGAATTCGCTCTGCGGGATACCACCCAGAATGCCGTAGGCGTTGCGGGTCGGACGGAAGTAGATCGGGGTCACGTCGTTCATCATCATCAGGTGAGTGAGCGACTTGTGGCAGTTACGGTCAACCAGCACTGTGCTGCCGGCTGGCGCGGAGTACATGCCGACGATCTTGTTGGCAGTGGAGGTGCCGTTGGTAACGATATAGGAGCGATCGGCGTTGAAGGTACGGGCGATGTACTCTTCGGCTTCCTTGTGCGGACCTGAGTGATCCAGCAGGGAGCCCAGCTCCGGCATGGAGATGGATACGTCAGCCTTGAACGCGTTCGGGCCGTAGAAGTCATAGAAGATGCTGCCGGCCGGGCTCATCTGGAAGGCGGTACCGCCCATGTGACCCGGAGTACAGAAGGTGTATTTACCCTCTTCCACATACTTGAACAACGCCTTGGTGAACGGCGGCAGGATGGCGTCCTGATACTCCTGAGTGGCCTGACCCATCTTGAGGGCGATGTCGTCAGCCATGCCGAGACGGTACTCGAAGAAATGGACGTTCAGACGCAGGTCGGTCAGGTGAATGTCCAGGGTGGACTGGTCGTTGGCGAAGGCGAAGATCGGCAGCTTCTCGTTGCGATCGTGGATCTCCTTGCACAGACCCAGAGAGTATTTGTCCCAGTCGAAGATGGCGCCGCAAACGCGGGGGTTCTTCTCGATCAGTTTCAGCAGGTCGGCGACGTCGACCGGATAAACAACCTCGAAACCCTTGCGCTCGAGGGAGGCTTGCAGCTGGCGAATGGGTTCTTCTTTAAAGAAAACGCCCAGGTGGTTGAGGATGGCAATGATATTCATCGTAATGCTCCACACGTAAAGGGGCGCTCTCCATCAGGGATGGTGAGTGAAGAGCGCTCGGAAGATAAAAGGGGGAATTAGTTGCTGGGTTGTTCTTTCAGCAGGGCGTCGTGCTGACGCAGACCCTGTTTTTTGGCGTAGAACATCAGGATGATGAGCGACACCACGAAGGTAGCGGTGAGGTTGGAACCCTTGGCACCCATCAGGGCTACCAGACAGAAGACACAGGCCACACCGGAGAAGATCATGGCGCCGATGCTGCGGGAGGTCATGCCTTCAAAACGGATCAGGTTAATGCTGGAGTAGAAGTAGGGCAGCATGGTCAGCAGCACCGCATCTGTGGTCAGCACATTGAAGAGATCAGCAGCGTGAGCGGACTGGGAAGTGAAGGCGGTCAGGCCAACCATCAGGGCAGTCATCTTGAGGGAACCCAGGATCAGACCCTTCTTGGCCACGCCGTTCTTGTCCACTTCGCCGTAGATTTTCGGGAAGTTGCCGTCGTTGGCGGCACGCTTGCCCGCCTCGCCTACCAGCATCATCCAGGAACCGAGCGAGGTGAAGCAGGCCAGGGCGGTGAAGGCAGAGACGAACGGCGCAGACCAGCTACCGAAGATGGCGGAAGAGGCCATGGCAAACGGGGCGCCGGAGGCAGCCACTTCACCGGCTGGGAACATGCCGCTGATCACTTGGGTAGAGAGGATGTAGATAACACCCGCGATACCGGTACCCAGCATGGTAGCAAGCGGTACGGTGCGCTTGGGGTTCTTCACCATGCCGGAAGAGACGGCGGCAGATTCAACACCGACGAAGGACCAGAGGCAGATCAGCACGGCGCTGATGACCGCATGCAGGTCGCTGCCGCTGGTGGTGTTCCAGTTCTGGCTGTAGACGGTGGCATCAAAATGACCCCAACCCATCACCGCAGTACCGACAACCGGCAGCAGGATCAGCACCAGACCCAGGGTACAGAGTCGGCTCACCCAGCTGCCGCCAAGCAGGTTGACGAAGGTGAAGATCCAGACGGCAGCGATGGTGGCTGCGGCGGCCGGAATTGGGCTATTGAGAATGGGGAAGAAGACCGAGAGGTAGGAGACGCCGGTAATGGCGATGGCCAGGTTACCGATCCAGTTGGCGTGGTAATAGAGCACACCGGTCTGGAAACCGAACACCGGAGAGATCTCGCCAGCGTAAGCAATGGGGCCACCCTCTTGCGGGTTCTTGGTAGCCAGGCGGGCGAAGACAAAGGCGAGGCCCATGGCGCCTACCAGACAGATTGCCCAGCTAAAGACAGAGATGGAGCCGATGGTGGCCAGTGCCGAAGGCAGCAGCGCGATGCCACTCCCCATCATGTTGCCGGCCACCACACCTGTACAGGCGATAAGGCCAATCTTCTTGCTCGTATCTAGGGACATAAGATCTCCGGTTCTATAAAAGGTCGGGTCGTCACATACACATTTGGCGGAACGCCCCGCCAAAGAATGGGCACAGACTAGGCCTCTCATCCCCGGAAAACATAAAGACCAGCTAACGGATAAAAATATGAGGCAACTTTTTTCGCCGCCTCGTCGCTTTTGATAAAAACCATTTAAAAACAGTCAATTGACATCACATCACACAGCCCTCTTGATAAAACCTTGATATCCGGCCAACCCGTTTTTGCCCCTTGATAACCCCCTTATCTCGCCGTCTTGATATTTTTGGCCAGATAAACCCGGGATAAAGCAGCTCCCAATGCGCCCACTCCCCTTGTAACCATCCGAACGCCCTTTGGGTCATAACCCTAAATGGCCGCTCACCTCCTGTTCGGCCCTTCGCTCGGCTCATCACAATCCAAACTCAGAGGTAAAGCGCAACGGCGATAACCGGTAAGCAATGAGAAATGGGTCGAGACAGACAGCTTATCCCGTCGCCAACCATGAGCAGATGTCAGAAGCTGCGCGCGCGGCGTAAAGCCGAACAAACGCGAATGCCGCGAATGCCGCGTGCAAGGCAAAGGCAAGTGGGGATAGTGGGGAGCTTCGGGGGATAAATCGGGCCGCACCAGAGCGACTATCCCCGGTGGCAAACAAGCAGGATTGAGACAAGCAGAAACCGCACAGGCCGCCCGAAGGCAGCCTGTGGATGAGGTCGGCAACCGTGCCGACCGGGGAGAACCAACACTGCGGAGTTAGAAGAGCTTCACCTTGCTCTGACCCAGCGCATTGAATAGAGCCGGAGTTAGGCTCTCCATATTGCTGTAGAAACCGAGCTGCTGGCAGAGCAGATAGGTCTGCTCGGTCGCCTCCATCAGGAAGGCCTGACTGTAGGCATCACCCGCCGCCTCGGGGCGACCGTCCAGCTCCGCCAGCTTGCCCTGCAGTATGTAATAGAGCACCGAGCGGCCGCGACTCGCCGCCTTCTCCAGCAGATAGTTGGCCTGCTGTTGCTGGCCGTTGAGGATCGCCTGCAGGGTCAACGCCTCCCACACCCGGGCTGGCAGGGCACCGCTGTTTTGCACCACGCTGGCGAGATGAGTGCCAATCCCCTGCAGCCGCTCGCTCTCGGATTTGCCTGCCAGGGTGGCCAGCGCCTCGCCCGCCAGATAGCGCTCCGCCAGCAGCAGCGGCTGATCCGGATGGGCAATCAGCGCCTGCTCCAGCAGATCGATACCACGCTTGAGGGCGACCGGATCCCGGCTGTTGATGTAGTACTGCGCCTCCATCATCGCCATCAGGGAGGCATCATCGGTGGGCCAGCCCATCCCCGGCTCGGCATCGGGCTGGTCGAGGGCACGCAGCAGATCCTGGCTGCTCGCCTGCAACACGCCGTGCACACTGTGGCGACTGAGCTGGTACTGATGGCTGAACAGCACCCGGTTGGTGTTGATATTGCGATACTCCAGATCGAGATAGGTGCCGCGCGGCTGGCGGGTGACCCGCACACTCAGCTCCTTGCCGGGCATGATGCCCCCCATCAGAGTGGTGGCACCATACTGCACCCGCAGCGGCGTGGCCACCGCCACTTCCCCCATCAGGGCTCGGGTAATGCCGTCGGCGAGGCGCACGTTCTCGTTGTTGTCATCCATGCCGGAGTGGAAGCGGAACACCAGCAGATTGGGATCCAGCATGGCATGCACCTGGGGGCTGGTGTGCTGGTAGCTGAGCATGCTGACAATGGCGATCAGCACGATGGCAACGAAGATATCGAAACTCACCATCTTCCAGCGGCTGCGGGCATCCTTGGCATGGGTGGAGATGGCGCGGGTCAGGGGCCCGGCGGGAAAAGGGGCGACATTGGGCTGTGCATCATCATCCTGCTCAGCCACGGGCGGGCTCAGATCGGAGAGCGTCGGGTTGTCGGAGAGAGCGGTATTGACCGCGGGCGCGGGCTGCTCGTCCGCCATCACCACGGAAACCACCTGCAGCGGCCGCACCGGTGCCACCAGCTTGTAGCCGCGCTTGGGTACGGTGACGATATAGTCGGTCGCATCGGTGCGACCATCTTTGAGGATCTTGCGCAGTTCGAAGATGGACTGGGTCACTACCTGATCGGTCACCTCGGCGCCATCCCACACCTCGTTGATCAAGGCATCGCGGCCAAACACGGTGCCGGCATTATGGGCCAGAAACCGCAACAGATTGACCAGTCTGGGTTCGAGGTAGACCTCGCGGTCGGGGCGACACAGCATGTTGTCGTCAACGCTCAGGGTCCAGTCGTGGATCTCAAAAACCGATTCGCTCATGATTCACTCGCTGCAGATGGTGACAATGCACGATGAGAGAGACGCAAAACCCGGGCTGACTGAACGGAACAAGGCGCTATCACCACAGGTGACAGATAAAAAGAGAACCGAAGCAATCACATCTCTGAGAGTCAGTCTGGCCAGGCCATCCTGTTTACGTCTGAAGGGCATCCTTGCGGGCATTCCGACCACCGGGATCGGAAGGGATCACTTTAAGCAAAACGGGAGCTGGATCCCACTTTTTTTGGCTATAAATCGCCGTTGAGTTGATCCGACACCGCACTTTTCGGCAAATAGCGTGCCAACTAGTATCCATATGAACATCCCATATGCCGGAATCAAAAAGCCCTGAACATCAGGGCTTTCTCATTTCTTCGACAATCGGGGAGACGTTACTTCGCTACCGGGAGCGCATCCTGCTGACGACTACGGCGCAGATGACGCCGCCACAACGAGAAGCCGCCGTAGCCAAGACTCAGCACCACCGCATAGAGCACCTGAGTGGCGAGCGCCACCAGCACCAGAGCGCAGAGCAGCACGCTTATCCCTGCCAGCCCCTTGCCCACCCCGCCGAGCAGACGCCAGCCCGCCGCCATGCAGAGCAGGTAGACCAGCACGAAATTGCCGTTGGCGTAGCGGATCAGCTCATCGAGCGGCAGTCGCAGCCAGATGATTAGGGTGATGCAGATCAGACAGATGGCGAGCACCAGACCGAGCGCCCGCAGCGGCGCGCCGCGCGCGGTGAGCACAGCCAGCGAGGGGGGCAACTTGCCTTCCCGCGCCATGCTCCAGATCAGCCGGGCAAAGCCCTGAATGTAGATATTGATGCTGGCAAAGCAGGAGAGATAACCGAGCACCGCCACCAGCCACTTGGCGGTGGGGCCGAACAGCAGCGCCAGCAGGGAGGGGATAGCGGTGGCGTTTTTCGCCTCATCGCCGTAGAGGCCATATTTGAGCACCACCAGCGAGTGTACCCAGTAGATGAGCCCCGCCAGCAGTACCCCGCCGAGCAGGGCAATGGGGTAGTCCCGCTCCGGTCGCTTGAACTCCTCCCCCATGTGGGCGAAGGCTTCCAGCCCGACAAAACACCAGAACATCACCGCCAGCGCGGTAGCCATAGGGGGCCACTCGTCCGCGCTCGGTAGCGGCCGGGCCGCATCGCGCCAGCTCACCTCCCCCTTGAACCAGATAAGCAGGGTCAGCCCCAAAATGGCGAGCGCAATCAGCAGTTGCAGATTGCCGGAGGAGCGCGCCCCGCGCAGCCCCAGCAGGAATACCCCGAGCAGGGTGAGCAGCTGGATGGCCCAGAGGGTCCACTCCCCCATCTCGAACAGGGCGTGCCAGAAGCCGGCGGCAATCATCAGGGCGGCAGGCAGCCCCACCGGCAGCACAGCCAGAAAGAGGAAGGCGGAGAAGCGCTCGGCGCCGTTGCCAAAAGCGAGGCCAATCAGGTGCGGCGCGCCGCCCGCATGGGGATAGCGACGGCCGAGGCGAGCGAAGGTAAAGGCGATGGGCAGCACCAGCGCAATCAGCAGCAACCAGGCCCAGAGCGAGGCCCCACCCGCCAGCGAGGCGGCGGTCGCCGGTACCACGAAGATCCCGGTGCCAAGCAGCGAGGTGGCGAGCAGCCCCATCCCCTGCCAGAGCCCGAGATCCTTTTTCAACCCAGACATATCCTTTTGTCCCGACTAGAAAAACATCCCGCCATGTTAGGCCTGCTCCGCCCCTTTGTTAAGCACGATGGTTAAGCGCGGCTGCGAGAATATGCAGCCTTTTATTCGGGCTCGGGCCCAGCTTGCAGGGACTCGGCCAGAAAATCCCCCAGCAGGGTGATCTTGAGCACCTGCCGCCGCGCCGCCGGATAGATGAAGTAGAGGGTCTTGGCAGGGCTCTGATAGCGACCAAGCAGCGGCAGCAGACGCCCCGCAGCGATATGGTCACTCACCTGTTCGGCGGGCTGCAAGGTGATGCCAGCCCCCGAGAGCGCAGCCGTCAACAGCGCTGGCCAGTGATTGATGCGCAGGCGCGAGGCGACCCGTACCTCCTCGCTCTGGCCATCGCCCCCGACAAACTGCCAACGCTCGTGCTCCCCCCAGTTGCCGTGCAGACACTGGTGGCGAACTAGATCGGCCGGATGACGGGGCACACCGTGGCGATTGAGGTAGTCGGGCGCCGCGCAGAGGCGGTAGTGCTGGGTCAGCAGCGGACGGGCAATAAGTGCCTCATCCTGCGGGCGCAGGGTGCGGATAGCGGCATCGAATCCCTCCTCCACCAGATCGACCCAGCGGGGGGTGAGCTGCAGATCCAGATCCAGCTTGGGGTAGCGGTCGAGAAAAGCGGGCAGCAGCGGCACCAGCCGATGGTGGCCAAAGCTGAGGGGAGCGGTGATGCTCAGCCGTCCGGCCGGCTCGGCCAGCAGGTTCTGGGTGAGCGACTCGGTCAGTGCCAGCTCCTCCAGCACCCGCTGGCAGCGAGCCAAAAACAGCTGGCCCAGTTCGGTGAGAGTCTGCTGGCGGGTGGTCTTGTGAAACAGCTTGCCCCCCAGCCACTGCTCCAGCCCCAGCACATGCTTGCCCACCATCTGGGCGCTGATCCCCTCTTCGCTCGCCACCGCGCTGTAGGAGCCGAGATCCACTACTCGGGTGAAGATACGCATGCTGGTCAATCGGTCCACAACCCCTCCTTTTTGCCCGTTTCAAGGCCGTTTGGCCCGCGACAAGGGCCCTAATTCACAACCAAAAGTTTAGTAAGAAATGGATTTTAGCCAATTTATTCAACCTTTAGTTACCAATACAGTGATGCCGTCCCTTCCCCACAGGATAAATTCCCATGAAAAGCACCTATCTGGCCGCATTACTGGTCGGTCTGCTGGCCAGCGGCGCCAGTCAGGCCGCCGAGAGCAGCTTTATCAGCAACCACGACCATGCACCTGCCTCAGCAACTCAAGCCCGGCCCGATATCTTTCGGGTCAGCCTGCTCGGCACCGGCACTCCGGTGCCCCAGATCAGCCGGGGCGGCTACAGCACTCTGATCGAGGCGGGCAACCAGAAGCTGGTGTTCGATTTTGGCCGCAACTCCGCCACTCGCCTGTGGCAGCTGCATATCCCCATCGGCCGGGTCAACGCCTTCTTCCTCACCCACTTTCACTCCGACCACACCAACGGGCTGGCGGATCTCTGGCTGACCGGCTGGCTGCAACCGGCCTATGGCCAGCGCCACGCGCCGATGGAACTCTACGGCCCCAAAGGCACCACAGCTCTCGCCCGTGGCTTGCAGCAGGCCTACGCCACCGACATCGCCACCCGGGTCAAGGATGAGGGAACGCCGCTGGATGGGGTGGAGATCAACAGCCACGAGGTCACCGCCGGGGTGGTCTACGACCAGGACGGGGTCAAGGTGACTGCCTTTGACAACGACCACGGGGTCAACATCAAGCCATCATTCGGCTATCGCATCGACTACCACGGCCACAGCGTGGTGCTCTCCGGCGATACCCGCTACAGCCCCGAAGTAGTGAAGCAGGCCAAAGGGGCCGATCTGCTGGTGCACTGCGTCTCCATGACCTCTGCCGAGCAGATGAAGGCCAACCCCGGCTACAAGGCGATCGCCGGTCACCTCGCCTCCCCTGAGCAGGCGGCCCAGGTAATGAACGAAGCCAAACCGGCGCTGACCGTGTTCAGCCATATCGGCCTCAACGGCAAGATCAGGGTCAAAGATCTGGCGCAGGATCTACGCGCCCGCTACTCGGGCCCCTTTGTCATCGGCAACGACCTGATGCAGATTGATCTGCCCACCACGGCCTCCGGCAAGGGCTATGCCCTCTGGCAGTCGGAGAATATCGACAATAAATAGCTGGCACGGATGCCGGTCAGCCATGGCCGGCATCCGCAATCGACACCGGGGGCTATCTTTAAGGGGTGTTTGACCACAAGGAGTTATCTCTATGAGCCTGAAATGGAAGCACCTCGCCCTGGCCACTCTTCCCTTGTTCGGCATGACGGCCGCGCAGGCGGCGGTGTTGACCAGCCTTGAATGGCCCCCTTACACCAGCGCCAGCCTCCCTGAACAGGGCAAGAGCAGTCAGGTGGTGACTGCAGCCTTTGCCTTGGCTGGCGACCCGCTGACTATCAAGTTCTATCCCTGGCAACGGGCCGTGGACGAGGCGACCAACAACCCCGAGGTACTGGGTTATTTCCCCGAGTATCTCGACCCCAAGAGCAGTTGCCTCTTCTCCGACCCCATAGGTAACGGCCCCCTCGGGTTTGCCCAGCGAGCCGATCAGCCGGTCACCTGGCAGAGCCTTGATGACCTCAAGGGCAAGAAAATTGGTGTCGTCACCGGCTATGTGAATACCACCGAGTTCGACGAAAAAGTGGCCAGCAAGGCGCTCTCGGCCGATGCCACCAGCTCGGACAGCCAGAACCTGCTCAAGCTCGGCAACGGTCGGCTCGATCTGGCGGTTATCGACCAGAATGTGATGACCTATCTGCTGGAGAGCGATCCCCAGCTCAAGGACGTTGCCGCCAACCTCGGCTTCAACGGCAAGATCCTCGAGGACAAGTCTCTCCACGTCTGCTTTACCAACTCTGCCAAGGGGAAAGAGGCACGGGACAAATTCAACAAGGCGCTGGCCAGCGACGAGGTGAAGAAGTTGATGAAGTAGCGATACCGCATCCGCTCGGCGCCCCAAACAGCCATAAAAAAAGCCGCCTCTTGCGAGGCGGCTTCTTCATTCAACTTGGTAACCGGAGTTATCAGGCAATCAGCTTGTAGATGATACCGGACATGGCGATCAGGCCGATGATGGTCACGAAGCCGTTGCTGATGTTGCCAGCGTATTTGCGCATGGCCGGAACCTTGGTGATGGCGTACATCGGCATCAGGAACAGCAGCATTGCGATGATCGGGCCGCCCAGGTCTTCAATCATGCCGAGGATGCTCGGGTTGATGGTAGCGATGGCCCAGGTGGTCAGGATCATGAACACGGCAGTGACTTTGTTCAGTTGCTTGGTGTCAACGTTCTTGCCCTTCTCGCGCAGCGCCTTGGCCATCAGGCCGTTCATGCCTTCTTGCGCCCCCAGGTAGTGACCCAGGAAGGATTTGCTGATGGCAACCATGGCGATCAGCGGAGCCACAGTACCGATAACCGGGTTATCGAAGTGGTTGGCCAGGTAGGACAGGATGGAGATGTTCTGTTCTTTGGCAGCAGCCAGGTCAGCCGGGGAGAGGCTCAGTACGCAGCTGAATACGAAGAACATAACGGTCATCACCATCATGACGTGGGCGCCCAGCAGGATGTTGCTGCACTTCTTCTCGGCACCTTCACCGTAACGACCTTTGTTGTCCACCGCGAAGGAGGAGATGATCGGGGAGTGGTTGAAGGAGAATACCATTACCGGGATAGCCAGCCACAGGGTCTTGATGAAGTCACCGTTGAAGGCGTCGGACAGGGCCGGAGCTTCAGTGATGATGGCACCGTTCCAGTGCGGGATCAGGTAGAACGCCAGACCCATCAGGGTGAGCACGAACGGGAATACCAGCACGCTCATCGCTTTGACGATAACCTGGCCGCCCAGACGAACAACCGCCATCAGACCGAGGATCAGAGCCAGTGACAGAACGGCACGGGGAGGTGCAGACATGCCCAGCTGGTGAACAATCACGCTCTCGACGGTGTTGGTGATGGCGACTGAATACATCAGCACGATCGGGTAGATGGCAAAGAAGTAGAGCAGGGTGATGAATTTGCCTGCGGTCTTGCCGAAGTGCTCTTCTACTACTTCAGTGATGTCGCCATCACGGGTAGAGCCGGACAGCACGAAGCGGGTCAGACCACGGTGAGCAAAGAAAGTCAGCGGCAGCGCCAGGATCAACATGGCAACCAGCGGCCACAGGCCACCTACACCGGCGTTGATTGGCAGGAAGAGCACACCGGCACCGATCGCGGTACCGTACAGACCCAGCATCCAGACCACATCGGCCTTGTTGACGCCGCGGGAGGTGTTGCTGGCTAAACGACCATCAGCTGCAATATTCATGTCAGACATACGTTGTTCCTGTCATCTAGGAAAATGGGATTCTTGTTTGGTCGGGCCTTGGCCCGGTTCCATCTCCCTGGAACGCCTGCTGTCCGTCCTTGATATTAACCTCTCGCCCCCCGGCAACCTGGCCATCACTCCTTGTGACAACAGGATTGCAACAAACAACAGTGCGAGATTTTGACCCTGAGGGTCGGCGCCCGTCTCACTTAACAACCGATTAACGTGCACCACTCTTGATGGGCTGACTTTAATTAAATGCCCTTATTAATCACAGCGTTTTTTTGAATTAATCAACCAAAGTTTGATTTTGGTCGCCTTTCGGACGACCAAGATCACACTCAAGGCGCCTTATTGTGAGTTTTTTTTAACAATTCAACTTAGTTTCACTGGAATCAATGGCCTGCGAGCAGCTACATATTTGCAACAAGCCACCCGTTTAGCGCGGATTGTGTGCGACACGGCCTTGGCGTACCCTTGTGACTCACGCCTTTTTGTTGATTGATGATGACCATTACCCGTACCGATCTCGCCGAACTGGCGGTGTTTGCCGCCGTCGCCCGTCACCGCAGTTTCAGCAAGGCCGCCCTCGAACTCGGGGTCTCCGCCTCCGCCCTCAGCCACAGCCTGAAAGGGTTGGAAGCCCGTCTGGGGGTGCGGCTGCTCAACCGCAGTACCCGCGCCGTGGTACCGACCGAAGCGGGCCAGCGGCTGCTCAAGCAGCTGCTCCCCACCCTCAATACTCTTGAAGAGGCGCTTTGCGAGCTGGCCCGCAACAGCGATGAACCGGTGGGTCGACTCAAACTCTGCGCCCCCCGCGGCGCCATCGACAGTCTGCTGGCACCTGTGCTGATCGACTATCTGGCCCGTTATCCGCGGATGCAGGTGGAGGTAGTGGAGCAGGAGCTGATGCCCCGGCTGATTGAAGATGGTTACGATGCCGCGCTCTTTTATGGGGATCTGCTGCCCAAGGAGATGATCGGCATCCCCCTCGGCCCGCCCCAGCGCTATCTGGTGGTGGGCTCCCCGGCCTATCTGGCGGAGCACGGTACGCCGGAGCACCCGAGCGAGCTGAGCCGCCACGCCTGCATCGGCTATCGCCTCACCCCGCACCATCACTATCGCTGGGCCTTTGCCGCCGATGGCACCATGCTGGAGATCGAAGTGACCGGGCCGCTCACTACCAGCACCCCAGCCCTCTATCTGGGCGCCGCCGAGGCGGGGCTGGGGCTCGCCTACTGTCTGGAAGAGGAGGTGAGCCAAAAAGTCGCGGAAGGGAAACTGCTCACCGTGCTGGAGCCCTGGTGCCCCACCTTTGCCGGCTTCTACCTCTTCTATCCCAGTCGGCATCAACTGGGCAGCGGCCTGCGCATCCTGATCGACATGCTCAAGGCCCACTACCAAAACCCCGGATTAATGAGTAATACTCAGCAATTCATCAAGTGAAACCCTGATTATCGCCAAATAAGTATTAATCTAGACTAGCTGTTCGATAATCGAACTCCCCGAGAGAACAGATATGTCTGCCTATTTAACACTGCGGCAACGGGCCATGACCCGTCGCTTCTGGGCTTACGCCCTCCCCTCCATTCTTGCCATGCTGGTCTCGGGGGCCTACTACCTCATCGACGGCATCTTCGTCGGCCACTATGTCGGTGCCGCTGGCCTCGCCGGGATCAACCTGGTCTATCCGGTAATCATGGTGCTGATTGGTCTGGCCGCCATGATCAGCATGGGGGCCGCCACTGCCATCTCCTTCCAGCAAGGGGCGAAAAACGA
The DNA here is from genome assembly GCF_049171775.1 of Aeromonas sp. 603404. Taxonomy (NCBI): domain Bacteria; kingdom Pseudomonadati; phylum Pseudomonadota; class Gammaproteobacteria; order Aeromonadales; family Aeromonadaceae; genus Aeromonas; species Aeromonas sp. 603404. The sequence continues at coordinate 218,612 of NZ_JAAKPE010000005.1, read as the reverse complement.
CAAGCTGGCCCGTCAGGCGCTGGTCAACGCCCTCTGGCTGCTGGCCGGACTCGGGGGCGTTGCGCCGGTGCTGCTCTATTACACCCACACCGATATCCTGCTGGGGCTGGGGATTGAACAGGGCACCGAGACCTGGAAACAGGCAAGCGACTACCTAACCTGGATTGGCGGCGGTACCCTGCTGCTGGCCAGCAATCTGGCGGTGCCCTATCTGCTGCGCAACGATGGCCGCCCGAAACTGGCCATGGTGCTGGTGAGCAGCGGCGCCGTGCTCAATATCATCCTCAACTACATCATGGTGGGTCGGCTGGGGCTGGGATTGATCGGGACTGCGCAAGCCACCCTGATGGCAGAGGGTGCGGTGAGCCTGATCGGCCTTGGCTACTTCTTTACCCCCTGGGCGCGGCTGCGCCTCAGCTGGCGGGATCTGGTGCCCAACCTCCCCGCCATGCCGCACCTGCTCTTTACCGGCCTGCCGAGCCTGATTGCCCAGTTCAACCTCGGCCTGCTGCTGATGCTGCACAACAGCCAGCTGATGGTGTATGGCAATGTGAAGGATCTGGCGGGTTTTACCGTTGCCGGTTACACCGAGGCGGTCTTTATCGTCATCCTGCAGGGGCTGGCGTTCGGCATTCAGCCGCTCATCAGCAAAGCGGCGGGGGCCAAGCGCCACCGCAACCTCAAGTACCTCATGGAGATGGGGCTCAAGTTCACCTTTATCTACGGCATGCTGGTGTGGCTCACCATCCAGCTGCTGCCGGGACAGGTCGCCATGCTCTATACCGGCGACAAGGATCCCGAACTGCTGGCCGCTGCCATCAGCAGCCTGACCCTCAACCTCGGCGCCATTCCGCTGGAGGGGATCATCATGTTCGGCATAGTGCTGCTGCAATCCATGGCGCGTACCCGTCAGGCGCTGGTCATCTCCATCGCCAAAACCGTGTTGCTGCTGCCGCTCATCTTCCTGCTGCCACAACTGTGGGGTCGTGATGGGGTGCTGATGGCCCAGCCCGCGACCGTGCTGCTGCTCACCCTGCCGCTCTGCTGGCTGCTGTGGCGCGAGTGGCTGCGCCTGAAGATGGCCTGCGCGCCAAAAAACAAGCGTCGCCCGCAACCTGCCCGCGCACGCGCCGCCGTCCAGCTGGCCCGTTAAGACCACCCATCCCGCAAAACAATAAAAAACCGGCATCCCCTGATGCCGGTTTCTGCTATATGGGCGGGTCTGCCTGCCCTTACTCGAGGATTCAGGCCAGCACTGCTGCCCACACTATGCCAATACTTCTGGCCTGAGCTGGGCCATCAGCCCCGGGTTGTCGGAGTAATCCACCGGAATGGCCACCACAGCAGGCCCCTCCACCGCCAGCGCGGCCCGCAGGGTGGCGCGCAGCTCGTCGGCCGAGCGCACCGCAAACCCGGCCGCCCCGAACGATTCGGCATAGCGTTTGAAGTCGATGGGGCCAAAAGAGACGCCAGAGGTGCGACAATACTTCTGCTGCTCCTGCATCGCCACCATGTTGTAGCCGTTATCGACCCAGATGATGTGGACGATATTGCTCTTGAGCCGCACCGCCGTCTCCAGCTCCATGCTCGACTGCATAAAGCTGCCATCCCCCGATACCGAGATCACCCTCTCACCCGGCCTTACCAGCGCCGCGCCGATGGCCCACGGCAGTGCCACCCCCATGGTCTGCTGACCGTTGGAGATCAGCACCTGACGGGCGCGGAAGCTGTAGAGGTAGCGGGCAATCCAGATATGGAAGCTGCCCATGTCGACGCAGAGGGTCATGTCGTCGCGCACCAGATCCTGCAGCTCGCGCACGATACGCAAGGGGTGAACCGGATTGCCGTGCATATCATCGGCCCGCATCGCCAGTCGCAGCCGCTGCTGACGTACCCCTTGCAGCAGCCGATCCACCTCGGGGGGGCGGATTTTCGGATTGCCCATGATGCGGGTCAGCTGCAACAGGTTGGCGCGGATCGACCCCACCAGCTCGGCGGTCGGGCAGTAGCTGCTGTCGATATCGGCAGGCAGCACGTCGATATGGAGGATGCGCCGCTCCCGGTCGCCATTCCACAGCACGGGGTCGTACTCGATGGGGCTGTAGCCGATGCAGATCACCAGGTCGGCCCCTGCCAGCAGTTGATCCCCCGGCTGGTTGTTGAAGAGCCCCACCCGTCCGGCAAAGTCATCGAAGTGGCAGCTGTCCACCACCCCGGCAGCCTGATAGGTACCGGTCACCGGCAGCCGCACCTTGTCGAGGAAGGCGCGCACTGCCTCGGCATTCTCCGGCCGACTCGCCATCAGGCCGAGCAGCACCACTGGATTCTGGGCGTTGCGCAGCAGGGTCAATGCCTGCTCCATATTCTGTTCATCGGCACAGCCCGGCTCCGGCACTTCCCGAGGCACCAGCACATTGCCCTTCACCGGCTTGTTGATGATATCCATCGGCAGGCTGACAAACGCCGCCCCCGGCCGTCCCAGCTCGGCGGCGCGAAAGGCGTTGGCCATCACTTCCGAGATCGCCGCCCCGCTGTTGACCTGGGCACTGAACTTGGTGACCGGACGGCAGAGGTTGACCGTATCCATGCTCTGATGAGTGAGTTTGAGGCCATCGGCACGGCGCACCGCACCGCCCAGCGCCACCATGGGGTCTCCCTCCGAGGTGGCCGTCGCCAACCCGGTAATAAGGTTGGAGCAGCCGGGGCCCGAGGTGACCAGCGCCACCCCCGCCTTGCCGGTGAGGCGCCCCACGGCGGCCGCCATAAAGGCGGCGTTCGCCTCGTGGCGCACCACTATGGTCTCGATGGGGGAGTCCTCCAGCGCATCGAACACCCGGTCAATCTTGGCACCCGGGATCCCGAACACCTGCTTGACCCCTTGCGCCTCCAGATGACGAACCACCAGCTCGGCACCGCACTTCCATTGTCTGTTTTCCATGATATTGCTCCTTGTCTATCAGCCTTCGGCGGCCTGAATGGCGCGATCGAGATCGGCGGGGTTGAGGTCGGCCTGCCGGAAAGCGGGATCCGATGGCAGGGCCAGATTGAGGTGACGCACCACAGAAAGTCGCAGGGTGCCGTGGGCCATGGTGTAGTCGAGCAGATGGCCGCCCCCCTTGCGATCGGCGGTGATCATATGTTCGTGAAAACCCGCCACATTGACCCCCTGCACGAACGGCGGGCAGCGAAAACCCACCAGAGTCCCCGCCACTGCGGCAAAGCGGAACAGCGGCTGCTGTTCGATGGCTTCCAGCATGGGGCGATAAGGGGGCTCCTGGCGCGGCACGGTACGGACCTTGGCCGTTTCAAACTGGCCGTCGAGGCGCAGGGCGACGAAGACGTTGTCAGAGCCCACCAGCCGATCCACCCACTGGTGGATCTCGTCACGGCTGAGGGGGTGATCGAAGCGACGCTCCAGACAGGGGCGAAAATGGGTCATCACCGCAAAGGGGGTCTTCTGATCGGCGCGGGCGGGCCGGGCCGAGCCATCGGAGCGCAACTGGTGGATCTGCCGCTCGAAGGCGATCAGCTCACCATCGAGGTGATTGAAGGTGCCGAGGCCAAAGTCGCCGTGGCGCAGCAGCTCGCTCATGGTGGTCTCCCCTTCGTAGACCCCCGCCAGCAGGGCGCTCATCAGGGAACTCTGGTAGATCTCACCGCCGTCATGCTGCCTGCGCCAGCGGGAAAACTGCTGGCTCACTTCGAGGGCACAGCTGCACCCGGCACTGTCAGATGTTGCAATATGTTCCATTCGGGTTTCACCTCCACCGTGAATCCTGTTAGCGTTCGGATCCAATGGTGACTTGGTTCACATTTCAACACCAATACGCTGATCCCATGACTTTGAGACTCAATCGATATGGAACTTCGTACGCTCCGCTACTTCATGGCCGTTGTTGAAAAGCAGAATTTCACCCGCGCAGCCGAATCACTCAACATGGCCCAGCCGCCGCTGAGCCAGCAGATCCGCAAGCTGGAGGAGACCCTGGGCACCCCGCTGCTGCGCCGTTTGACCCGCAGTGTCGAGCTGACTGAGGCTGGCGAGAGCCTCTATCGGGATGCGGCGCAGATCCTGGCGCTGGCCGATGCGGCAAAACTGAAGGTAAAGCGGATTGCCCGGGGCGAGCAGGGGGCGCTGCGGATCGGCTTTGCCGGTTCCACCGTGCTCCACCCTGCGGTGCTGACCCTGCTGCACGACTACCGGGAGCGCTACCCCGAGGTGGCTCTCAGCCCGCAGGAGGGCACCATGCCGTCACTGGTGGAGGCGCTGCGCAACGATCGGCTGGATGCCGCCATCTTGCGGCTGCCCTGCCGGGGTAGCGAGGGCTTTGCCCATCACCTTATCGAGCAGGAGCCGCTGCTGATCGCCCTGCCCACCAGCCACCCCAAGGCCAAGCCGGGCCCCTTGCCACTGGCCAGCCTGAAGGACGAGAGTCTTATTCTGTTTCCCCACGCCATCGGGCCCGGGCTCTATGACGGCATCGTGGGTCTCTGCCGGGAGGCGGGGTTCGAGCCGATACTGGGGCCCGAATGCCCACAGGTGATCTCCACCGTCGGCATGGTGCAGGCGGGCTTTGGCGTGACTCTGGTGCCCAGCTCGGTGGCGGCGTTGCGTCCGCTCGGGGTCAGTTATCACCCCATTGAGGGCAACGGCATGATGACCAGCATCAGTCTGGCGACACGGCCACACCCAAGCAGTGCCGTGCTGCGACACTTTATCGCCCAGATCCGTGCCGCCCAGATACGACAAGGCCTCCCGAAGGAGGCCCTGTTGAACAAGCTTGAACCGGTTTGATGACCAGCTTGCCTGATGCGACGGCTTATTTGACGGTACTGCTTATTTGACAGTCACCCGGGCAAACTTGCGCTTGCCGACCTGATAGACGGCGGTACCGGCACCGATGAGTGCCTTGCCATCTTCCAGCTTCTCGCCATCCACCTTGACTGCGCCCTGCTTGATCATCCGCAGCGCTTCGGAGGTGGTGGCCACCAGATCGGCCTCTTTGAGCAGGTTGGCAATGGCCAGCCCTTCACCTTCCAGTGCCAGCTCGACTTCCGGCATTTCGTCCGGAATGGCGTTCTTGGAGAAACGCTGGGTGAAATCTTCGTGGGCCGCTTCGGCCGCCGCTTCGTCGTGATAACGGGCGATGATCTCTTTGGCCAGCCAGATCTTCACGTCGCGCGGGTTGAGAGTACCGGCCGCGATACCTGCCTTGAACTCTTCAATTTCAGCCAGCGGACGGAAGGAGAGCAGCTCGTAGTAGTTCCACATCAGATCGTCGGTGATGGACATGATCTTGCCGAACATCTCGCCCGGAGCGTCATGAACGCCGATGTAGTTGCCTGCGGACTTGGACATCTTCTTGACGCCGTCCAGACCCACCAAGAGCGGCATCATCAGCACGCACTGGGTCGCCATGCCGGCATCTTTTTGCAGCTCGCGGCCCATCAGCAGGTTGAACTTCTGGTCGGTACCGCCGAGCTCAACGTCCGCCTTCAGCGCGACCGAGTCATAGCCTTGCAGCAGCGGATAGAGGAATTCGTGAATCGCGATGGACTGGCCGCCAGTGTAGCGCTTTTTGAAGTCGTCGCGCTCCATCATGCGGGCCACGGTCTGCTTGGCCGCCAGCTTGATCATGCCGGTCGCACCCAGCTCGCTCAGCCAGGTCGAGTTGTACTCGATGCGGGTCTTGGCGGGGTCGAGGATCTTGAACGCCTGCTCGGCATAGGTGAGGGCGTTGTGCTTGATGGCCTCTTCGGAGAGCGGCGGACGGGTGGCATTCTTGCCGGAGGGGTCACCCACCATGGCAGTGAAGTCACCGATCAGCAGGATCACTTCATGGCCCAGATCCTGGAAGGTCTTCAGCTTGTTGAGGATCACGGTATGACCCAGGTGAATGTCGGGGGCGGTTGGGTCCATGCCCAACTTGATGCGCAGCGGGCGCCCTTCCTTCAACTTGGCGACAAGTTCTTCTTCAACCAGAATTTCTTCCGCTCCGCGCTTGATCTCGGCTAGCGCCACCTCGAGCTGGGACATTTTTTGACTCTCCATCACGATTCCACAGGGCCAAACATATTACTGGAATGGCGGGCCAATTGGAAAGGCTGTAAAATCCGTCCATTCTGCCCGACTTCATCTGCTTCTCATGGTTATTTGGCACGCCTTCAACGCACTCCCCCACTGGCACCGCAAGATGGTGCTGATCTTGAGCATCATGATCATGATGCTGGCTGCCTGGCCAAGCGAACAGGCAGTAGCAACACGGGTCGATGAAAACGGCAACGAAATTGCCCTGCGGGAACCGGCTAACGATAACGCGCTGAACGACGAGCTGCCGGCCGAGGCCGCCCAGCCCGTTACCCCGCCCAAGCCACGCTATATCACCAAGCAGGTGAAGGTACGCCGTGGCGACAACATGGGGGTGATCTTCCAGCGCATTGGCCTGAGCACCACGGATCTGCACCTGATCGATCAGCTCGAGGGCAGCGATCCCCTGCGGATGCTGCAACCTGGGCAGGAGCTCACCTTCAAGCTCACCGAGAACGGCGAGCTGCACAGCCTCTATTACCCCCACAGTCTGGAGCAGGCGCTCAAGGTGAGCCGCAAGGAGGAGACCTTTGTCGCCCGCAACGTCAAGATCGCCCTCGACACCCACGAACAGGTGAGCAAGGGCGAGATCCGCTCCAGCTTCTGGGGCGCGGCGGTGGATGCGGGGATGACCGAAGATCAGATCATGGACTTGGCCGCCATCTTCGGCTGGGACATCGACTTTGCCCAGGACTTGCAGCCGGGGGACAGCTTCCGGGTGGTCTATGAAGACAAGTTCCGCGACGACGAGCGGGTCGCCTCCGGCGATATTCTGGCCGCCGAGTTCGTCAACCAGGGCACGGCCTACCGCGCCGTGCTCAATGAAGATGGCAACTACTACACCCCGGAAGGCAAAGCCATGCGCAAGAGCTTCCTGCGTGCGCCGGTCAACTTCAAATACATCAGCTCCAACTTCAACCCGCGCCGCCTCCATCCGGTGACCGGCAAGATCCGCCCCCACAACGGCATCGACTATGTGGCGCCAGTGGGCACCCCCATCATGGCGGCGGGCTCAGGCAGCGTGGTGGCCGCCGGTTACAACCAGTTCAACGGCAACTACGTCTTTATCAAGCATGCCGGCAACTATGTGACCAAGTACCTGCACCTCTCCAAACGCACCGTCAACAAGGGACAGCGGGTGAAGCAGGGGCAGACCATCGGCACTCTGGGTGGCACCGGTCGCGTCACCGGCCCGCACCTGCACTACGAGTTCGTGGTGGGCGGCATTCACAAGAACCCGCGCACCCTCACCCTGCCGCAGGCAGAGACCCTGAGCGGACGCGAGCTGGCCAACTTCAAAAAGCTGGCGATGCCGCAACTGGCCAAGCTCGACAGCCCCGAGCTGCAGCTGGCCCAGAACAAGCGGGATAGCCGCGGCAACTAAGCCATCAGGGCTGGCGGGGTAGCAGCCCCGCCAGCCCTTTTTATTTTGCCTGCGCATGGCTCGGCGCCATGCTGCATCGGTGTCGGGAAGCGGACTATCCCGACCAGCGAGTGAGGAGAGCCAATGGCTGAACGCTATATCGGATTGATGTCAGGCACCAGCATGGACGGTATTGACGCCGTGCTGGTGGTGATCGACGGGGATCAACTGCGGGTCGAGGCGGCCCTCAGCCACCCCTGGCCCACCGCCCACGAGCTGCATGAGCTCTGTACCCCTAGCGACAACGAGATCGATCGCATGGGGGTGGCCGACAATCTGGTGGCGCGCGAATTTGCCGCCGCCACCCACGCCCTGCTGGCCAAGACGGGCCTCACGCCCGCCGATATTCGCGCCATCGGCAGCCACGGCCAGACCATCCGCCACCGCCCCCAGCTTGGCTTCACCCTGCAGATCGGCAACGCGGCCCTGCTGGCGGCGCTGACCGGCATCGATGTCATCGCCGACTTTCGCACCATGGACATGGCCCTCGGCGGTCAGGGGGCCCCGCTGGTGCCCGCCTTCCATCAGGCCTTCTTTGCCCGCCCCGGTGCATTGCGGGTGGTGCTGAACCTCGGCGGCATCGCCAATATCTCGGTGCTGCCGGGCCATGCCAACGGGGTCTATGGCTTCGATACCGGCCCGGCCAACACCCTGCTCGACGGCTGGTATCGCCGCCATCACCCCAAGGGGACCGGTTACGATGCCGGCGGCCAGTGGGCGGCCAGCGGCAAGCCAATCCCGGCCCTGCTGGAGAAGCTGCTGGCTCACCCCTATTTCGCCGCCCCCGCCCCCAAGAGCACCGGGCGGGAGATGTTCACCCTGGCGTGGCTCGATGGCGAGCTGGCTGGCCACCCCTATGCTGCGGCGGATGTGCAGCGCACTCTGCAGGCGCTCACCTGCCACAGCATCGCCCGCCAGCTGCCTGCCCCGAATGAGGCGCAAACCCGTCCCGAGCTGTTTGTCTGCGGCGGCGGCGCCCATAACGCCCCGCTGCTGAGCGAATTGGCCAGCCTGCTGCCCGGCTGGCGCATCGCCAGCACTGCCGAACTGGGCATTGCGCCCGACTGGATGGAAGGCGCAGCCTTTGCCTGGCTGGCGGAGCGCTTTATCAAGCACAAACCCGGCAACCTGCCCGCCGTCACCGGCGCCAGCCGTCCGGCTGTGCTGGGTGCTCTCTACCCCGCACCCTAGATATCCCCCAGATATGCAAATGACGACAGCCCCGATATGGGGCTGTCGTCATGTCACATCATGAACAGTGGCACTTTGGCCAACACCCGTTGTTACATGGCATTGGTGGACTCAAAAATTTTGTCGGCGGACGCTTCGACAAAGCCCGGATAGAGTACGCCGTCGGCCTGCGGATAGCGCAGAGCAAACTCGTAGAAGCAGCTCGGGATAGTACGCACCCCATCGCTGAACGGCACCTCTGCTTTGTCGGCCATGGTGGAGGATTGCTCCAGCATCACCTGCGGGTCCCCTTTCACCTCGCCACCCACGCTGTTGAGCACGAAACCCGCCGCCTTCAGTGCCGCATTGACCTGATGGATGGTGTCGAAATCCTTCAACTTGTTGATATTGACCGTGAAGTGGTTGGCACGATAGCCCCATGCTGCCATCCATGCCGCGTACTCGCTCTCCGCCAGCAGAGTCTGATAATCGGCATAGGAGACCTGCCAGGGGGCGCCGGTGTAGAGAAATGCCGGGGTATCGGTCAGATGATCGGGCACCTGATCGGCCAGCTTGTGGATGATGGCCTGCGCCGCTGGGGAGAGCTCTTCCACCTTCAGCTCGCTGATAAACACCTTGGGAGCGTCCGGATCCTGATGCTCGAAGTGCTTAGCGTAGAGCTTCTTGGCCTTGAAAACGTACTCGCCCTTCTGCTCGTAACCGAGCGCCAGGAAGTGGGCGGCAAGCTTCTCCAGCCCCAGCTTGGGCAGGTTGTAGGTACGAAACGCCACGTGATCGTTGACGATGGGCTCGCCGCCACCCAGCAGGGTGTGCACCTTGAGGGCGCTCGGGGTCACCTTGATGTAGTTGTCCCACAGATGGCTGAACAGGGTGTCGATATCCATTTGCATCTCTCTTTCCTTTGATTGCGGGTACAGATGGGGGCACCGCTGGATGCCCCGTGTCGTTATTAGAAGCGCAGGCCGGGCGACAGTTGATCCGGCATGGTTGCTTTGCTGTCTTCGACAGAGGCAACCGGATACGCACAGTAGTCAGCAGCGTAGTAGGCGCTTGCCCTGTGGTTGCCGGAAGCGCCGATGCCACCAAACGGCGCGGCACTGGAGGCGCCGGTGATGGGTTTGTTCCAGTTGACGATACCGGCGCGGATCCGCTTGAAGAAGTGGTGCCAGTCCGCCTCCTTGTCCCCCAGCAGACCGGCCGAGAGACCGTAGCGGGTGGCGTTGCCCTGATCGATGGCAGCATCGAAATCATCGTAACGAATGAGTTGCAGCAGCGGGCCGAAGTACTCTTCGTCAGGCAGCGCGCTCACTGAGGTCACGTCGATAATACCCGGGGAGACAAAGCCTGTGCCCGCTTCCAGGTGCTTGAGGGTAAGCAGGCTCTCGCCACCGAGGCGCTGCAGGTTGGCTTGCGCCTCGACCATGCCCAGTGCAGCCTTCTCGCTTATCATCGAGCCCATGAACGGCTGCTCGGCTGCGTTATAGAGGCCGACCTTGATCTGGCTAACCACCTCGACCAGTCGCTTGACCAGCGCATCGCCACGCTCACCGCGCTCGACAAACAGGCGGCGGGAGCAGGTGCAGCGCTGACCCGAGGTGATAAATGCCGACTGGACGATGGCATGCACAGCGCCATCGATGTCGCTCACGTCTTTCACGATCAGCGGGTTGTTGCCGCCCATCTCGAGGGCCAGAATTTTGCCCGGCTGACCGGCAAACTGCTGATGGAGGAAATGACCGGTGCGGGAGGAGCCGGTAAAGAAGAGGCCGTCGATATCGGGGTTGCCAGCCAGCGCCTTGCCAGTCTCGACCTCCCCTTGCACCAGATTGAGCACTCCCTTGGGCAATCCGGCCTCCTGCCACACCTTGACCATGGCTTCGGCCACCATGGGGGTCAGCTCGGAGGGTTTGAACACCACGGCGTTACCCGCGATCAGTGCAGGTACGATATGGCCGTTGGGCAGATGGCCCGGGAAGTTGTAGGGGCCGAACACCGCCACCACACCGTGGGGCTTGTGACGGACAAACGCCTTGGCGCCCGGCATGGCATTTTCAACGGTGCCAGTGCGCTCGTCATGGGCGCGGATGGAGATGGCGATCTTGCCCTGCATGGCGGCCACTTCGGTGCGGGTCTCCCACAGCGGTTTGCCGGTTTCGCGGGCGATGGTCAGCGCCAGCGCCTCTTTCTGCTCACCCAGCAGGTCGGCATAGCGACGCACTATGGTAAGACGATCCTCAAGGCTCATATCCGCCCAATGGTAGAAAGCAGCGCGAGCAGCCTTGACGGCGGCATCCACTTGCGCTGCGCTGGCGGCCTCCCCTTGCCAGATCACCTGATTCTTGGCCGGGTCCTTTGACTCGAACGGCTTGCCTTCACCGGCAAGCCATTTACCGTCGATAAATTGTACTGACTGGCTCATCCATTCACTCCCTGTCGCTGGCAGACAGCCTCGGCTGCCTGTCTGATAATCGGTTTGCTTGTCCTGTCTGTCTCAGTCGAGGTCAACCACCCGCACCATGTCGCCATCCTGCACCTTGAGTGCCGCCGCCATCTTCGGCGGAATGATGGCTTCGTGCTTGTCGAGATCGACCCGGATATTGCCGTAGCAGGCGCGGTAATGCTCGAAACGGCTGTTGCAGATAAGATGGGTCTTGCCACCGATGGGCTCGCCCACCAGCACCCGCAGCTTCTTGCTGCGGCGCACGCTACGGATATTCTTCACGTCGCACTCGACGGTGGGGCCCGCATCGAAAATATCGACGTAGCCACGGTTCACGAAGCCCTCATCCTGCAGCATCTTGATGGCCGGTCGGGTCTTCTCGTGGGTCTGGCCAATGACGGCTCGCGCCTCTTTGCTCAGCAAATTGACGTAGATGGGGTACTTGGGCATCAGTTCGGCGATAAAGCGCTTCTTGCCGATGCCGGTCAGATAGTCGACGGTGGGAAAATCCATCGAGAAGAAATGGGTTTGTAGCCACTCGTAGAAGGGGCTGTGGCCGTCGGCATCGGAGACTCCACGCATCTCGGCAAAGACGGTCTCGTCAAACAGCTCGGGGTGCTCGGCCATAAACAGAAAGCGGTGCTTGGAGAGCAAGCGACCATTGAGCCCCTCGCGGGCACATTCGCGCAAGAACAAGGTGCAGAGCTCGGAGTTGCCGGTGTAGTCGTTGGAGAGAGTCAGGGTTTCAACGACGTTGTAGATACCGAGCTTGGGTGATGAGTGCACCACCTTGCCGATGTGGTAGTTGTAAAACGGCTGGGAGAGGCCAACCGCGGCATCGATGGCACAGGTGCCGACCATCTCGCCGGTCTCGAGATCCTCAGCCACGAAGAAGTAGAGGCAGTCCCCCTTGCCGGCGGGCTTGTCGGAAAAAGTCTGGGTAGAAGCATCGATCTTGCGCTGCAGCAACTCATCGTTGACGGGCAACGAGGTCATGCCGGTGCCGGACTCGATGGCGCAGGTCTTGAGCCCGGCAAAATCTTTTTGCTCGATGGGACGGATAACCAACATAAATGACAACTCCCTTTCATTGACGACAGGTGGGGGCCCGGCTCCTGCCGGGAGAGCTCCCCACCTCAATTTGGAATCAGGCGTTGACCACCTGGGCAACCGCCTTCTCGAAGCGGGCCAACCCTTCCTTGATGTCAGCTTCCGGGATCACCAGTGAAGGGGCAAAACGAACCACGTTGGTACCGGCAACCAGTGCCATCAGCCCCTGATCGATAGAGGCCAGCAGGAAGTCGCGGGAACGCCCCTTGAAGTCCTCGCTCAGAGCGGCGCCCAGCAGCAGCCCCTTGCCGCGGATTTCGCTAAAGCAGTGGTATTTGGCGTTGATCGCCTCGAGCCCCTCGCGGAACAGCTGTTCGCGCCGCTTGACCCCGTCCAGTACCTCGGGAGTATTAATCACGTCGATCACCGCCTCGGCGACCGCACAGGCCAGCGGGTTACCGCCGTAGGTAGAGCCGTGAGTGCCCACTTTCAGGTAAGAAGCGATTTCGTCGGTGGTCAGCATGGCGCCGATGGGGAAACCGCCCCCCAGCGCCTTGGCGCTGGTGAGGATGTCCGGCGTGACGCCGAGCCCCATATAGGCATAGAGATCACCGGTCCGGCCGACCCCTGACTGCACTTCGTCATACACCAGCAGGGCATTGTGTTTGTCGCACAGCTCGCGCACCCCTTTGGCAAACTCGTCGGTAGGACGAATAATGCCACCCTCCCCTTGCAGCGGCTCCATCACCACGGCGCAGGTGTTGTCGGAGATCACCTCGGCTAGTGCCGCCAGATCGTTGTAGGGAACATGGGTAATGTCACCGGGCTTGGGACCGAAGCCATCGGAGTAGGCAGCCTGGCCACCGACGCTGACGGTAAAGAAGGTACGACCGTGGAAGCCCTGATTGAAGGCGATGATCTGGGTCTTCTGCTCGCCAAACTTCTCGATGGCGTAGCGGCGAGCCAACTTGAGGGCCGCTTCATTCGCTTCGGCGCCGGAGTTGCAAAAGTAGACCTTGTCGGCAAAGGTGGCCGCGACCAGCTTCTTGGCCAGACGCAGGGCCGGTTCGTTGGTCATTACGTTGGAGAGGTGCCACAGCTTCTCGCCCTGGGTTTTCAGAGCCTCGACCAGCTTGGGATGACAGTGACCCAGGCCGTTAACGGCGATACCACCGGCGAAGTCGACATACTCGCGCCCCTCCTGATCCCAGACACGTGACCCTTCACCACGCACCGGGATGATCTTGGCGGGCGCATAGTTGGGAACCATCACTTCATCAAACACTTCACGTGTCACTGCCAACAACTCTGACATATAGCTCTCCTTCAGATTCGGCGACAGAATAATCCACCGCCTAAAAGTTAAATCCGTGTAAACGTGACGGGATTATCACAGAAATAAAGTAAAAAGTCTGTAACAAGACGACCTATAAGGAACAATGTTCGATTGACCTTGAGATTTTAGGCAACCGCATTGCATAACGACTCAGGGGGGCTTGGCAAGAGATAATTTGGGCTGGAAGGGGGCTGAATAAAGTGTCAGAGAAATATTTTTTACCTTCTTTCAAACTTGAGAAGGTGATCACAAATTTTTATGAACAGGACAGAAAATTGGCCAGCAGCAAATGGCCCTGTTCGCTCAAAATACTCTCCGGATGGAACTGAACACCCTCGACAGGAAGTGTCTTATGGCGTAATCCCATGATTTCGTCAAACGAGCCATCGGCATGCTCGCTCCAGGCGGTGACCTCGAAGCAGTCGGGCAGCGTGTCGCGCTCCACCACCAGTGAGTGATAACGGGTCACCCGCAAGGGATCCTTTAGACCGTAGAATACCCCTTCGCCGCGATGGCGAATCAGGGAGGTCTTGCCATGCATCACCTGACGCGCGCGAACCACGCGGGCACCAAACGCCTGCGCCAGCGACTGGTGGCCAAGGCAGACGCCAAGAATGGGTAGCTTGCCGGCGAAGTGGCTGATGGCATCGAGAGAGATCCCCGCCTCATTGGGCGTACAGGGACCGGGAGAGATCACCAGAAAACGGGGGGAGAGCTGCGCTATGGCATCAAGCGTCAGTTCATCATTGCGCTTGACCACAACCTCTTGTCCCAGGGCGCCGAAATATTGCACCAGATTCCAGGTAAAAGAGTCGTAGTTATCGATCAACAACAGCATGAGATAACCAACAGTGGAGAATTAACGATCGAGATAACGACCCTGTTCCATTTCCCGTTCACGCTGACACTCGGCCAGATAGATGGCGGCAGCAACGGCAGGGGTTTTATGGTGCTTGTCGATGGCATTGGAGACCATCAACTGCAGGGTATTGAGGTTTTTCGCCTTGCGAAATTTACGTAGCCAGTGACCTTTGTCACTCAGCTCTTCAGCAGAAATAGTTGGTTGAACAGGCATGCTTTCTCTTGGGGATATTACCCAGGTTGAAATAAAGAAATTAAACAAAATAGCTAGGCAGAAAATAAAGAAAGCCAGGCAAATACCCAGCTCTCTTCTACTACACCTTCCCAGTATGTCAGGCTCGAGGAACGAAGCCGACTACATCATATACGCTGGTCAGGGTTTTTTCAGCTCTTTCGCGCGCCTTTTGTGCTCCTTCTGCCAGAATCGCAATCAGATGGGCCTCATCCTGACGCAACTCGTGGAAACGAGCCTGGATCGGTTCCAGCAGCGCAACCACGGCTTCGGCGGTCTCGGTCTTGAGGTGACCATACATCTTGCCTTCGAAGTGCTGCTCCAGCTCGGGGATGGAGCGGCCAGTCACGCCGGACATCAGGGTCAGCAGGTTGGAGACACCCGGTTTGTTTTCCGGGTCGAAACGCACCACCGCCGGCTCGTCGGAGTCAGTCACCGCACGCTTGATCTTCTTGACGATCTGCTTGGGATCTTCCAGCAGGCCGATGAAGTTGGCCTCGTTGTCATCCGACTTGGACATCTTCTTGGTCGGATCCTGCAGGCTCATCACCCGCGCCCCTTCGGTCGGAATGAAGGGCTCCGGCATGGTGAACACTTCACCATAGAGGTTGTTGAAACGGGTACAGATGTCGCGGGTCAGCTCCAGATGCTGCTTCTGGTCGTTGCCGACCGGCACCTGATTGGCCTGATAGAGCAGGATATCGGCTGCCATCAGCACCGGATAACCGAACAGGCCGACGTTGACGTTGTTCTCGAAACGGGCGGACTTGTCCTTGAACTGGGTCATGCGCGACAACTCACCCATCTGGGTATAGCAGTTGAGGATCCAGCCCAGCTCGGCGTGCTGCGGCACGTGAGACTGGATGAAGACAGTGCTCTTCTTGGGATCGATACCGACCGCTAGATAGAGGGCGGCTGCGTCCAGACAAGCCTTGCGCAGGGCAGCCGGGTCCTGACGAGTGGTGATGGCGTGCAGGTCGACGATGCAGTAGAGGCAGTCGAACTCATCCTGCATGTTGACCCACTGACGCAGGGCCCCCATGTAGTTGCCGATGGTCAGTTGACCGGAGGGTTGCGCCCCGCTCAATACGATTGGTTTAGTCATGAGAGTGTTAATCCTTGTTATTCAGCCAGCCCAGCTGCGCTATTAGACCAAAAGTGCATCGAGCTGGGCAAACTGCTCGAATACCCAGTCTGGATGGGAGTCGGCAATGGGGCGGCCATAGTTGTAACCGTAGGTCAGGCCCACCACCTTCATGCCGGCCGCCTTGGCCGCCAGCACGTCATTTTCGGAGTCGCCCACCATTAGAGTGCGAGCCGGGCTCACCCCCAACTCCTGGCAAGCGTGCAGCAATGGCTCCGGGCTCGGCTTCTTGACTGGCACGCAGTTGCCGCCAAGCCAAAGTTCGAAACAATCGCTGATGCCAAGGGCATCGAGGATGGGTGCCACGAAATCACTCGGCTTGTTGGTGACGATCGCCTGCTTGTAACCCAGGGTTTGCAGGCGACGCAGACTCTGGGCAACCCCGTCATACATAGCCAGCCCTTGCAGCAGGCAGGCGTTGTAGTGCTGGAAAAAGATCGGTCTGGCCTTGGCAAACAACTCGGGATCGGCCTCGCGATAGGCGAGCGCCCGCTGGATCAGCTTGTCGGCTCCGTTGCCGACCCAGGTACGGATCACCGCTTCATCAGCCTGCGCCAGACCGAGGTCTGCCAGAGTCAGATTGACAGCCAGCGCCAGCTGGGCGGCGCTGTCAATCAGGGTGCCGTCCAGATCGAACAGCACCAAATCAAATGCGCGCTCAGCGTGTGACATGAGCCAGCTCCGCACGCATCTTGTCGATCACCGCCTTGTAGTCAGGCTGGCTGAAAATGGCCGAGCCGGCGACAAACATGTCGGCGCCCGCTTCGGCGATCTCGCGAATGTTGTCGACCTTCACCCCACCATCGATCTCGAGGCGGATATCGCGGCCGCTCTCGTCGATCAGACGACGCACCTGACGCAGCTTGTCGAGGGTGCCGAGAATGAAGCTCTGGCCACCGAAGCCCGGGTTGACCGACATCAGCAGGATCACATCCAGCTTGTCCATCACATACTCGAGGCAGGAGAGCGAGGTAGCAGGATTCAGCACCAGACCCGCCTGGCAGCCCATCTCCTTGATGAGGCCCAAAGAGCGATCAACGTGATCGGACGCTTCCGGATGGAAGGTGATGAGGGAAGCACCCGCCTTGGCAAAATCGGGAATGATGCGATCCACCGGCTTGACCATCAGGTGCACGTCGATGGGGGCCTCGATACCGTAGTCACGCAGCGCCTGACAGACCATGGGGCCAATGGTCAGGTTGGGGACATAGTGGTTGTCCATCACGTCGAAGTGAACCACGTCGGCACCGGCAGCCAGTACCTTGGCTACATCGTCACCCAGACGGGCAAAATCGGCAGAGAGGATCGAGGGGGCAATCAGAAAGTCTTTCATCAGCATCATCCATTGGCAGCCAGGGAGAAAAAGCGGCGCAATTTTAACGTAAAAGGCGGGCGAAAACGACTCGAATGCGGGGGAAATGGGGCAATCGCCTCCCCTCCCCCTGCCACCCGGGTTTTGGGGCATCGGCACGGGCGCGGACTCGCCCATAAAAAACGGCGCCCCTGGGCGCCGCATGGTCTGTTACGTCAGTGGCAGCAGTTCACTGTCGCTGGGATAGTAGCCCTGCTCCGGTTCGATTCCGGGCGGATAGAGCGCCAACAACTCGGCCACCTTGTTGCGGGTGCCGCCGTTGCGGCTGATGGTGCGCTTGACCAGGATTTCATCGAGGCGGGCACCGCGATAAAGCTCACGAGTCAGCTCGATATCGTGGTTGCTAATCAGCACCGGCACCCCTTTGTGAGCCGCTGTGTGGCGGGCCAGTCGCGCCAGGATCGCCTGATCATCCAGGGTAAACCCACCGGAGGCATAGGTGGTGAAGCTCGCCGTAGTGGAGAGCGGCGCATAGGGTGGATCACAGTAGATAACCCAATCCTCTTCGGCACGCTTGATGGCGTCGGCGTAGCTCTCGCAGATAAAGGTCGCCTTCTGCGCCTTTTCGGCAAAGGCCCACAGCTCTTTTTCCGGGAAATAGGGTTTCTTGTAGGAACCGAACGGCACGTTGAAGCCGCCCTTCTTGTTGTAGCGGCACAATCCATTGAAACCGTGACGGTTGAGAAACAGGAACAAGAGTGCCCGCTCGAAGGTGGTCTCGGTCTGATTGAACTGGGTACGCAGCCGATAATAGGCCGCCTTGTGGTTGTGCTCTGCCACAAACAGCTTGCGCGCCTCGGCAATGAAACTGTCCGGCGTCAGCTTGAGGTGGTTGTACAGGCAGATCAGATCCGGATTGATGTCGTTGAGCACATACGCGTCGTAGTCGGTGTTGAGAAACACAGACCCGGCCCCGACGAAGGGCTCCAGCAACACACGCCCGGCCGGCAGGCGCTCGGCAATCTCTTCAACCAGGGAGTATTTTCCCCCGGCCCATTTTAAAAAAGCGCGTGTTTTTTTCATGGAAATCCGGTGTGTAAGAAGGCAAGACCCAAAAAGGGGGACGATTCTACCCCCTTATCCGGTATCAAGGCTATTGCTTCAGCTCTTTTTGTACCTGTGCAAACGACTTGGGCCAGGGCTGGCCTTTCAGCAAGGCTGGCGGAAGCTTGCGAATGGCACTCTTGGCCTGGGTCAAACCGGCATAATCCCCTTGCAGCACCACATACCAAGGGCTGCCACGGAATTTGGTCTGATAGACCCATACCTTGCCCGCCAGACCATGCTCGGCGACAAATTGATCCACCGCTTTGGTATTGCTCGCCCCCATCAACTGAACGCTGTAGTGGTTGCGCGGCTTCTTGTTCAAGGTGGCGACCGGTGTCAGGGCCACTTTGGGTGCAGGCGCGGCAACCGGCTCGTTGCTGGCTGTTTTGGTGGTGGCCGCAGGCGTTGCGGTTGTCACCGGATTCTGTGCTTTGGCGGTACTGGCTGGCGCCGTGGTTGCGATTGCACCACTGGGGGCTGTGCCACTCGGGTTCTTGCCGGTCAGCTCGTCCACCACGTCAGTAGGCAGAGCGCCGCTCACCTTGGGTTCGGTCATCAGCTTTTGCACGACCTCGTCAGAGATCACCACCCGACGCCCTTCGTAATTGGTTGATTCGGTGGTCACGGTTTCGCTCTCCACCGATTTGGGCAACACTTTCGCCTCCGGCTGCCAATCTTTCACAACCCCATTGTGATTGCTGGCTGCATCGCTGTTTTGCGCGCCTTGTGCAGCGGTATCGGTATTCGAACCGCCTGCGGTGAGGGGATCGCCTCCCGCTACCGAGATCGGCAATGCCGTGTTCTGTGCAGGATCCTGCAGCGCCGGTTTGCTTTCATTGTCAAACAGCGCAGGCAGCAGGTAACTCAATGCCAGCAGGCCGCCAGCGACCAGCGCGATAGCGGTGGCAATCTTCTTGACAGGCAACTCCGCCTGACGCTTCTTTGGCCTTCTGTCGGTCATGATATCCTCCAGTAACTGCATGATGGTGGACGGATGTCCGTTCGCCGTTTTCAGGATCTCTTCCACTTGCGGCTTGGGCAAGAGGGTCGCCGGGATCTTGAGCTCTTTGGCTTTCTCATACAAGAAGATGCGCTGCTCGGGCGGGCTCAGTGGCGGCACTTCCAGCTCAAGGGCTGGCATGGCACGCCCTTTGAGCTGCGGCCGTTGGGTACGACACCAGACGTCACTGCCCGAGACGATAATGGCCAGCTGATGGGGCGCCGCCAGGGTATCGTTATGACGGATGATCGCCCACAACTCTCCCAGCAGGTCGGCCGGCAACTGGTCGGCCCGTTCTATCAGTAGCAACAGGGTGGCAGGCTTGCTCCCCTCCAGCATGCGAAAGAAGCTCTCCGCCAGCGCATCCTGTGGATTGAACAGCGGGCGCGCCACCACCTGTGGCAGCAACAGCTGGCGCACATCCACCATCTTCATGGCAGGCGTACCAATCAGGCTTACCACCCGCACTTTTTCCGGCAACACGCCGAGCAGGGATTCGCACAGGGTACCGCGACCACAACCGGGTTTACCGGAGAGAAAAATGAAAGGGTGATTGAATTCAATCAGATGCAGCAGCCGGTCAACCAGCTGCCGCTGGGAAGGAAGTTTTAGCAGTTTATTCGTCACGACCAGACTCGATCACCGCCAGCAACTCGGCATCGGACACATCCCCCACCACCTGCGCATGGCCGATGCCAACCGGCAACACCAGACGCAGCTTGCCTTCCAGCACCTTCTTGTCACGGCGCATATGGCGAATAAAGGCGGCGAAATCCATCTCGGCAGGCGCATGAATAGGCAAATTGGCGGCCAGCAGCAGAGCGCGCACTCGCGCAACGTCCGCTTCGCTCATATCGCCACGGGCCTGCGCAGTCCAGGCTGCCAGCATGGTGCCAGCGGATACCGCTTCACCATGCAGCCAGTTGCCATACCCCTGCTCAGCCTCGATGGCATGACCAAAGGTGTGGCCCAGATTGAGCAGTGCACGGACGCCGTGCTCGGTCTCATCCTGACCGACCACATCGGCTTTGATCTCGCAGCAACGTTTGATGGCGTAGGCCATCGCGGCAGGTTCCAGCTGTTGCAGACGCACCATGTTCTGCTCCAGCCAACTGAAGAAATCAGCATCCCAAATGATGCCGTACTTGATCACCTCGGCCATCCCTGCGGCAAATTCGCGGGCTGGCAAGGTACTCAGACATTCGGTATCGATAACAACTTGTTTGGGCTGATAAAAAGCCCCAATCATGTTCTTGCCGAGGGGGTGGTTGACCGCGGTTTTACCGCCAACAGAGGAGTCAACCTGGGAGAGCAGAGTGGTCGGGATCTGGATAAAAGGAATGCCACGTTGATAGCTTGCTGCCGCAAAGCCCACCACATCCCCGATCACGCCGCCCCCCAGAGCGATCAGCGTCGTATCGCGCCCATGGTTGGTTTCAAGCAGAGCAGACATGATCTGCTCAAAAGTCGCCAGGTTCTTGTACGCCTCGCCGTCAGGCAGGATCAGGTGTTCAACCTGAAAACCCGACAGCAGAGCGGTTACCCGTTCAAGATAAAGCGGAGCAACGACCGTGTTGGTCACTATCATCACCCGCTTGCCCTTGATGGTCGATACCAGCGCCTCGGGGCGCTGCAACAACCCTGCAGCTATCTCGATGGGATAGCTGCGTTCACCCAGTTCGACCTTCAACCGTTCCATGGACGTCCTCTAGATTACATACCGATCAGCTTTACAATTTGATTGGCAACGATTTTTGCGCTCTGGTCATCGGTGTGCACAACAAAGTCGGCAACCTCTTCATACAGGGCATTGCGCTCTTGTGCCAGACGTTCCAGCACTTCGCGTGCCGGTTCTTCGGTCTGTAGCAGAGGGCGGCGTTTGTCTCGCTGTGTGCGCGCCAGCTGCTTTTCGATAGTGGTTTCGAGGTAGACCACGATGCCACGAGCAGACAACTTGTTGCGGGTCTCCCGGCTCTTGATGGCTCCACCACCGGTTGCCAGCACGATACCCTGCTGCTCAGACAATTCGCTGATCACCTTCTCTTCACGAATACGGAAACCCTCTTCGCCTTCAACATCAAACACCCAGCCGATATCAGCACCACTGCGGCGCTCAATCTCATGATCTGAGTCGAAAAACTCCATATGCAGTTGTTCTGCCAGATGTCTACCTATGGTGCTCTTGCCCGCACCCATGGGACCTATCAGGAAAATATTGCGTTTCTCAGCCATGTTTTTTCGTTAGTAATTACAAACTGTACGACCCCGATAAATACTGGATCGGGGTACCTATGAACCTTATCTTGCGATGGATCAGGAGGGGGATTATCTCAATAGATATCGGGACTGGCAACCGCAGCCCTTACGCCCCAGCCTCATTGGGGCGTAAGGTTATATGTGTTTTACCTTCACATGTAAAGCCTTCAGAAGGCGTCGGTGACTATCTTGGGGGTCACGAAAATAAGCAGTTCACGCTTTTTGTTCTCGCTGGTGGTCTTGCGGAACAGGGCGCCCAATCCGGGGATATCACCCAGCAAGGGCACCTTGGTCACATCGCTTTTGATAGTCTGCTGATAGATGCCGCCCAGCACCAGTGTCTCGCCATTGTTAACCAGTACCTGCGTCGTGATGGACTGGGCGTTGATGGAGACTGCATCACCGGTACCGGTCGGTACGGTTTCGCCCTTGGTATCCTGGGTCACGGTCAGGTCGAGGATCACCCGGTTGTCAGGGGTGATCTGCGGCGTGACTTTCAAGCTCAGTACCGCCTTCTTGAAGGTGACCGAGGTTGCACCACTGGAAGAGGACTCCACATAGGGGATCTCGGTACCCTGTTCGATCAACGCCGGTTTCTGGTTCGCAGTGGTCACCCGCGGACTGGCGATAATCTCGGCCTTGCTCTCTTTTTCCAGCGCAGACAATTCAAGGTCAAGCAGGGTTCCATCGGCCAGACGGGCAACCTGGAATGCCAAGGTACCGGCAGCATTGGTCACCGGCAGATTGACGTTCATCCGATTATCGACCGAGGGTCTGGTAATCGTTGAACTACCGTCGTTATTACCGGACGAATCATTCCCTTCAATAGAGCCTGAAGTGCTGTTGCCGTGACCATCGTTCTTGGTCACTCCCCAACGAACCCCGAGCGCTTCATCGAAACCGTCATCGATGGTCACCATACGCGCTTCGATCACCACCTGCTTGACCGGGATATCCAGAATATCCAGCATCCGCTTGATACTGCTGATAACCTCAGCCGTATCCTTCACAACCAGCACGTTGGTCCGTTCATCCACACTCACCGCGCCACGTGGCGATAGCAACTTGGTACTCTCGGATGAGAGCAGAGCAGCCACTTCGGATGCTTTTGCATAGTTGATCTGCATATATTCGGTATATAACTGGGCCAAATCAGCCACCTGATTCCGGCTCTCCAGCTGCTGTTTCTCCCGTGCCGCAATCTCTTCAGCCGGAGCAACCAGCAGGATGTTGTTATCAAGCCGCTTATCCAGACCGCGCACTTTTAAAATGATGTCGAGCGCCTGCTCCCAGGGCACGCCATCCAGACGTAGTGTCAGATTGCCTGCCACAGAATCGGTAGTAACCAGATTGAGGTTGTTGAAGTCAGCGATAAGCTGCAACACGGTTCTAACCGGGATATCCTGGAAGTTCAATGAGATGGGCTTGCCCTGATACTGCTTTGAAGACGCAGATGCCGCCGTGCGTTTTTTCACTTCGATAATGAACAGTTTATCAGCCTGATCGTAACGGTAATCAAACTGGCCATTAACCGACAGCTCAAACAGGGTATCGTTGCCCTGCCGGGACACCTCAACCTGAGAGACCGGTGTCGCAAAATCCTGCACATTGATCAGATTAAGCAAACCATCAGGCACGCGAGTACCATGAAACTTGGCCAGCACAGTTTGACCGCGGCTGCTCACATCGACGGCAGCCGAGCTGTTGTCAAGTGTGACCAGAAACTCCCCCTGACCATCCTTGCCACGACGAAAATCCACCCCGGTCACCGAGTTGAAATAGGCTCCACTGCCACTGTTTTGATAGCTGCCGAGCAGTGGTTTGCTGGCAGCAGGCGTCGCAACAGGAGGGGTTACCGGTGCAACAGGCATTGACTTGGCAACAACCTGAGAATTGAGCAGTGCCGAAGGAGCTGGAGTGGCCACCATGGCTGAGGAAGCCGTTGCGGCTGGTGCAATCAGGGCGCTTTCGCCATTAATCAGAGCTGATGAGGTCCCTTCACCAAGGGAAACCAGCAATTTGTTACCCTGTTGCTGCACCTGATAGGGAGCCAGCTGATCGAGAGCAATCTTGATATCAAGGCCAGCTCCCTTCCCTTCCACCTTGATGTTGTCTACTCCCTGACGCTGAATAGGCAGCGGGTTCACCTTGAGTGCACCCACAGCACCGGGGACATGCAGCAGGAGCTGGTTAGGTTTATAGGAGAGACGATCGGTAAAGCCACTCACAGGCTCGCTGAAGCTGAGCTCCAGTTGCAACTGGTCTGCCAGCAATGGATTAACTTTTATCTCTTGCAAGGTTGCCACTGCCCACGCCTGACCAAAGGCACTGGCGCAAAACAGCAAAGCCACTTTTGTTACACTGTCTATGGTTGTTCTCATTGCTGTTCGTCCCTGATTATTGTTTTTCTTGCATATTGGCCATCGCCAACTGGGTTTCTCTTGTTACCCAGCACCCCTTCCCGTCCGGAATGGTTTCCAGTAAATCCACTGCCGTAGGAGTAATCTTGATGACTCTACCCTGATCGAGCCCCATATACTGGTTGAGCCCGACCCGTATTGATTTTCCATCAGGTGTGCTGATCAGGGCCCACAACTGCCCGGCCTTTCCCAAGGAGCCGTGCATTGACAAGCTGGCGAGAGAGTAGTTTTCCAATACCTCTTTTTCTCTGTCCATCATAACCTGTGCGCAATCAGGCTTCACCTGGGCACTATTCGCGCGCCCGACACTTGCTTCTGGTTGCGGCATCATGAAGGGACTACGCAGATCGCGTTGTTGATAGTGCATGGGGGAAAACGGCTTCAACTGGGGTAAGGGTTCAATAGGTACAGGGGGTCTTGCCTTTGTTTCGGCAATATAGGAATCCATCTCCTCCTGACCACCACAGGCCGTCAGCAAGAGGGCAGGTAACAACCAGCAGATGCGTCTCATTGTTTCTGCTCCACTGTTTTACCGTTGTACTTGTAGGTTTTGGCCAGCATCGACATAGCAATCAGGTCTCCCTCATCCTTGCTCTGACTCAAGGTAAAGGAGTCGAGTATGACGATACGAGGCAGGGCTGCCATATCTGCCGTAAACTTGCCGATCTGATGATAATTACCTACTACCTCGATCCGCATGGGCAATTCGGTAGAAAACTCGTGCTTGACCTCAGGTTCCCAGTTGATGCGATTGAGTTTCAAGCCATTATCGGTGGCAATAAAACTGATATCGTCCAGCAAACCGGCGACCTCATGGGTATTGGGCAACTGCTTGAGCTGGGTATCGACCAGTTGCTCGAGCTGGATCATTTGTGCCTTGTAGGCGCCCAAATTGGCTGCCAGCATCGCCTTGCTTTCAAACTGGCCTTTAAGCTCCGTCTCTCTGGCGCTCTCTTTGGTCAGATTGCCTAAGGAATTGGCAATCACGTAGTAATAAATAGCGCCACCAGTCAACACACAGCACAGCAGGATAAAGACAGCTTTCGCCCATTTTGGCCAGCTCGCGATGTCATTCAGATCAAGCTCGTTGAGTTGCTGAAGGTTCATTTGCTCTCCTTGGCCATATCCCCGGCAGCCGCGGTATTATTGGCAATCAGGAACATCATCGAGAATTGACTCAACGATACCGGCGCGACCTCCGCTGCAAAAATGGTGCTTATTTTCGACTGTCCCAGCCAGCCGGAACCATCGATTCGACGCATCATGCTGGCAACTCGACCATAAGCTTCTGTCTTGCCGTTGACATCGATAATATTGTTCTGCAACGAGAGGGTATTGAGGTAAACCCCATTGGGTACCAGAGAGGGCAACTGGTTGAAAAGACGAACGGGCACATTTCGACGCATTTGGAGATGTTCGATGAGTTGCATCCGATCGATCAGCTCCTTGCGACGTTCTTTAAGCAGGCGGATTTCTCCCAGTTGTGCATCCAGGATGGTCATCTCCTGAACCAGACGCTGATTACGCTGCTGCTGGGCGGCAATCTGACGCTCGACCAGCCAGTTGGCAAAGAGGCTCAGTGCGACAGTGACCAACACGAAAAGCCCGAGCAGGGCACCAAACTGTTTCTTTTGCCGCTGAGCACGAGCCTCGCGCCAGGGGAGAAGGTTTATATTTGACATGGTGTAAAACTCCTCAGAGCCAACCCGAATGCCGTCATATATTTAGCGCCATGTACCAGCTCGGCCTCTCCTTTCGGTTTGCCAAACAGGGCGAACAAATCCGGGTGCAACACCTCGCAATTGACCTCTTCTTTTACCTGTACCAACAAACCGGGTAGCAGACTGCCTCCCCCCGTCAGCACCAGTTTTGCGATGTCGCGATAACCGGATGAACTGCAAAACAGCTGGATATTGCGCCGCACTTGCTGCAGCAGCGAGTTGATGTGGGGCATCAGCACATCCAGCTCATGGTCAACAGGCAAGGTACCTTTGGTTTTAGCCTGCTCAGCCTCATCCAGCGTCATGCCATAAAAGGAGGAGAGCGCCTGGCTGTACTGATCGCCGCCGAAGTTTTGCAAGCGGGAGTAGATCACCTCTCCCTTGACCAGCGCCGCGAAGGTCATGGCACTGGCACCGATGTCGATCACCCCGATCGGTCGCTCACTCTCCTGCAACTCGGGCAAACAGGCCACAACGGCCCGCCCCAAGGCATGGGCTCCCACATCCACTACCTTGACGGCAATGCCAGCCTCAGCGAGAGCGCTGACCCGGCCATTGACGCTCTCAGTACGGGCTGCGCTCAACAGGACATCCTGACGATCTTCACTGGCGCTGGTGTCCAGCACCTCAAAATCGAGGCTGACTTCATCGAGGGGAAAGGGAATTATCTGTTCGGCCTCCAGCTGCACCTGACTCTCCAGCTCCTTGTCACCAAGGCGAGCATCAATCTGGATGACCTTGGTGATCACATTGGAACCAGTCACCGCTGTCGCGGCATAATCGCTGTGGCCAGAGATAAGGCGCTTGAGGGTTTTCAAAGATGGGCTGACCCGCTCGATATCCTGTAGCTGGTAATCAACCAGCGTACCTTTCGGGGTGGCGACCTCGGCAACAGATTCAATATGAAGCTTGCCGGGACGACCAGTGAGGGTAACGGCCTTGATGGTCTGGCTACCGAAATCAATGCCCACCAGGGGGAGGAGGGATCCCTTATTAAATAGCCCAAACATATACACATCCATGCGTTATTGGGTTTTATACCTGAATTGAGTGTAGGACACTCTAATCAGATGAGAGCTTGATCCATCCTAAATGCTCTAACTATCAATGTCATAAAGTTTATACCGAAAAGTGACCCACCTCGCTTTCTTGAGATAAAGGGAGGCACCTTGGTTATTGCTCACTGTAGTGCTAACCTCTCGCATCCTGTCGATGGGTCACTTGCCACAGGAAAACCTCGAATTCCAGATGGCAAAAGGGCTATACTCTGCGCCCGTTGGCTAAATTTAAGACGATTGGTAGTTCTTCCATGCTGAAATGGCTCGTTCGCCTGTTTATTGTCATGATGCTGGGTGCTGTGCTGGGTGTTGCCAGCCTCATCGGTATCTACTTCTATATCAAACCCCAACTGCCCGATGTCACCGCACTGCGTGATGTCAAACTGGCAACCCCGATGAGGGTCTACAGCCGAGATGGGGAATTGATCGCCCAATATGGCGAAATCCGTCGCATTCCGTTGCGCTTGGATGAAATCCCCCAACCAATGATCGATGCCGTACTGGCAACCGAAGATGCCCGCTTCTACGAGCACCCCGGCATTGACCCCATCGGCATCATTCGCGCCGCCTCCGTCTGGGCCGTATCAGGTCATGCCCGTCAGGGTGCCAGCACCATTACCCAGCAGGTTGCACGCAACTTCTTCCTGAGCAATGAGAAAACCATCATCCGCAAGATAAAGGAGGTCTTCCTGGCCTGGCGGATCGAGCAGAATCTCTCAAAAGACGAGATCCTCGAACTGTACCTCAACAAGATCCCTCTCGGTTATCGCTCCTTCGGGATCGGTGCTGCGGCTCAGGTTTATTTTGGTAAAGAGGTCAAGGATCTGGGGCTGGACGAGATCGCCATCATTGCCGGTCTGCCCAAAGCCCCCTCCATGCTCAACCCCATCCGATCCCCCGAGCGCGCCTTTGCGCGCCGCAACGTTGTGCTTGGTCGGATGCTGGAGACCGGCAAGATCACCCAGGCCCAGTTTGACGAAGCGTCCAAAATGCCGATCAAGGCCCGTTTTCACGGCGCCGAAGTGACCCTGCACGCTCCCTATCTGGGTGAAATGGTACGCCAGAAGATGGTAGAGCAGTTTGGTGAAGATGCCTACACCATGGGCCTGCACGTCTACACTACCGTTTCTGCCGAACGCCAAAGGGCCGCCAGACAGGCTCTGCTGGATGGCGTCTTTGCCTACGATATGCGTCACGGCTATCGTGGCCCGACGGCCCAGTTGTGGAAGGCAGGCGAAACAGCTTGGGATTACGAGCAGATCGTGGCCCACCTTGGCAAGCAACCCACTTATGATCCGCTGATGGCGGCAGTCGTGACCAAGCTCGGTGACCGTAGCGCCACACTGGTACTTAAAAATGGCAAGGAAGCAGAGCTGGGCTGGAACGGCATTAAATGGGCTCGCTCCTTTATTACCGACGACCGCCAAAGCTATGCCCCGAAATCGGCACGCGATGTACTGAAAGTCGGCGCCCAGATCTGGGTGCGGGAAGAGGGCGAAGAATTGCTGCTGGCCCAAATCCCGGACGTCAACGCCGCGCTGGTTGCCATGAACCCGAAAAATGGCGCGCTGGAAGCAGTAGTTGGCGGCTTCAGCTTCGAACTATCCAAATTCAACCGGGTCGATCAGGCGCGTCGCCAGATCGGTTCAAATATCAAGCCTTTCCTCTATGCGACCGCGCTGGAGCACGGCTATACCCTGGCGTCGCTCATCAACGATGCGCCAATCAACCAGTGGGATCCGTCAAAAGGGCCCATGTGGCAGCCCAAGAACTCCCCGGCCGTTTATGATGGCCCCACCCCGCTGCGTCTGGGTTTGGCCAAGTCCAAGAACGTGATGTCGGTTCGACTGATGCGCGCCATCGGTCTGGATACCTATATCGACGGTCTGACACGCTTTGGCTTCCCCCGCGACTTCATCTCGCCCCATGAGTCACTGGCGCTGGGCGCAGCCGAATTTACCCCCCTCGAGGTGGTGCGTGGTTACTCGGTACTGGCCAACGGTGGCTTCCTGGTGACCCCATACTTCATCGACAAAGTCACCGACAGCCTGGAGAACACCCTCTATCAGGCCAATCCTGCCATTGCCTGCAACAATTGCGAACAGCAGACGGCGTCCGAGCAGAGCACACTGTCGGAGCCAACTGTTGATGGCGCAGCACAAGATGGCACGCAGACCCCTCTCGCGCCAACCATCGCCCCGCATACCATCAGTGCCCAGAGCGCGTTCCTGATCACCGACACCTTGAGCACAGCCATCTGGGGTGGCAACGGCTGGCGTGGTACCGGCTGGCGTGCAGCCCGTGACCTGAAACGTCACGATATCTCCGGCAAAACCGGTACCACCAACGAATCGCGGGATGCCTGGTTCTCCGGCTATACCCCGGACATCGTAGCTACTTCCTGGATCGGTTTTGACAACCACCAGCGTGGCCTTGGCCGTGCCGAGTTTGGTGGTGGCGCTGCACAGCCTATCTGGATCGACTTCATGAAAGTCGCCCTCAAAAAGCTGCCGGAGCACAAGATGCCGGTTCCCGAAGGGATCATGACGGTGAAGATTGACAGCGAAACCGGACTGCTGGCGACCAGTGGCGGAACCGACGAATACTTCAAGGAAGGGACCGAGCCGACCCGTTACGCCGCGCCCAGTTCGGACGGCAATCAGGTCTATGGTGGTGACAACCCCGATGTGGAAGGGCCTGTCTCAACCGACGATATCTTCTAAGCTGCTCTCGCGGCAGAAGCAAAACCGGCAGCCTTGGCTGCCGGTTTTTTTATTGGGCCAACTGCTTGCTCATCAGCGTGGCAATCGAGGCGGCCAGCTCGTTGAAACAGGGGCGACGTACCGAGTAGTGGCGATAGAGCAGCGAGATGGTACGACCCGGCACAGGGTCAACCACAGGACGATAGCTCACACCTCCCTCATCATGATCGGCGGGTACGGCCAGCTTTGGCACCAGGGTCATGCCGCTACCGGCGGCCACCATGTTGCGCAGCGTCTCGAGACTGGTCCCCTTGAAGCGTTGATCCTCACCTATCCCGCCGGCGAAACAGAATCCCATCGCCTGCTCCCGCAAACAGTGGCCATCGGCCAGCATCAGCAATTTCTTGCCCTTGAGATTGCCGAGTGGCACCTGTCTGGCCTGTGCTTCGGGGTGATGGCAAGGCACAGCCAACCACATCGGCTCGTGGTAGAGCTGGATTGAACCAAACCCCTCCATCCCCGGCATCTCGGCCAGAATGACGCAATCCAGCTCCCCCTCTTCCAGCCGTTTGAGCAGGGTTTGGGTCTGCTCCTCATAGAGATAGAACTCCAGCTGGGGAAAATGCTCACGCAGGGTCTGGATAATGCGGGGCAACAGGTAGGGGCCCACGGTCGGAATAAAACCGATATGGATCTCCCCGGACATCGGCTCGGAGAAGTGCTGACCGATGCTCTTGAGCTCGCGCACCTCCTTGAGCACCCGACGAGCCTGATGGGCCATGGCATCGCCAGCCGGGGTAAACAGCACCTTGCGCGAGGTACGTTCGATCAAAATGACCCCGAGTTCATCCTCCAGCTTGCGCAGCTGGCCGCTCAGGGTGGGTTGACTGACAAAGCAGCGTTCAGCGGCTTTGCGAAAATGTTTTTCCTCATCCAGCGCCACCAGATATTCGAGATCGCGAAGATTCATACAGCAAGAGTCCTGCCTGGAAAATGGGCCATCAGCATGCACAATATCACCCGGCGGAACAAGTCATCGGCTCGCTCTGGCCCTCGGAAATAACACAGCCCGATCACCTCGCGGCAATCGGGCTGTTTGACTCGACAAGGGATTACACCCTGAAACGGCGCACCATATCCTGCAACTGGCTGGCCAGATGGTTCAACTCATTGCAAGCTTGAGCCATCTGGGTGGCACCGGCAGCCACCTCTTCGGAGGCGTGGCTGATATTGACCACGTTGCGGTTGAGCTCCTCACTCACCGCCCCCTGCTCTTCGGTGGCTGTCGCAATCTGGATGTTCATGTGGGAGATGCTGCTGACCGAGCCACTGATCTGGGAAATGGACTCGCCCGCTTCCCGAGCGGTAGCTACCGTGGTGTTCATCAGCTCCTGACTCTGTTGCATGGTACTGCCCGCCTGTTCGGCACGCTGCTGCAACTCGGCAATGATGGTATTGATCTGGGAGGTGGAGTCCTGGGTTCGTTTGGCCAGAGTACGCACCTCATCAGCCACCACCGCAAAACCCCGTCCCTGCTCACCGGCCCGGGCCGCTTCAATCGCCGCGTTCAATGCCAGCAGATTGGTCTGTTCGGCAATGCCGCGGATCACCTCCAGCACCATGCCGATATTGCGGCTATCATCGCCCAGTTGGCGGATCACCACTGCAGTGCTCTCGATGGCCCCCGCTACCCGCTCGATGCGCAAAATAGAGTCATTAACAGTCTTGGCCCCAATCTCTGCGGTTTCGCTGGCCGAGGTGGCGGCACTGGCGGCATCGCTAGTGTTGCGAGAAACCTCCTGAACCGTAGCCTGCATCTCGTTCATCGCGGTTGCCAGCTGATTAAGTTCATGCTGCTGGGCACTCATGTTGGCCGCTGACTGCCTTGCTACCGAGCTCATCTCTTCGGTGGCCGAACTCAGTTGCACCACTGAGCCCGAGACTTCACTGACCAGGGTACGCAAATTGGTCTGCATCTCGCCAAACCCTTTGGCAAGAGTCCCCAGTTCATCATTGTTGAACTGTTGCATATCGATGCGGGAGGTAAGATCACCGGAGGAGACACGGCGGGTCTGCTCCAGCAGGGCCATCACCGGATTGCGGATCTGGGCGGTCAACAGCCAGGCAATCACCACCACAAAAGCCAGCGTCACCAGGCTGACAATAATGCTCATGGTTCTGGCATTGCTATACATGGCCGCAATGTCTTTCACCATCTCATCGGCAATCTCGTTATTGATCTCCCGCAAACGATATGACTTGGCACCAACCTCTTCCAATGCGGCACGAGTCTCGTTTTTGCGCAGACTTCTGACTTTATCCAGATCGCCAGCAGCAAAGGCATTTAACAGCTGGTCATGTACCGAAAAATACTTGGCCCCCGCCGCAACCACCTGCTCATAAACCTGCTTCTCTTCACCAGTAGTGAAAGGTAAAGCACCATATTTTTGGGCTGCTTGCTCAAATTCCTGCTTGGCCTTATTGAAGGTCAGGGTGCGATCGCTTACCTCTTGCTCATCCTTGTTCAGGCCACCGATGACCTGGGCCAACTCTGAACGACGCGCATCCAGCACGGCAACATGCATCTGGCTCGCCAGACGAGTAGAAGGCAGTAAATTACCCGTGATGGTTTCGGTATCACCATAGAGCTTTGCCAGCTGGCTGATTGAAAACCAGGCCAAGCCCAGTACCAACAAGGCCAGGATGGCAAATCCGGCACTCAGTTTCTGGCCGATGGACATGTTTTTGAACATATAAGGGCTTCCTTGAAATGAGTCTTCACTCCCGCAACATCCACCGGGAATGGTCATATAGAGCATAGCCTGCACCCGGAAAACAGAAGGATTTCATACCGTTTCTGTGATTGTTTGCCTATCGGCCCTGGACACCTTTCCTGAATCGGTCTCGTGTTCAAATAACAGCCATCATGTCATTAGAGCCAGCAGATGCGTGCTCAGAGCATCCGGCTCCCCCAGAAAATCGGCAACCCGTACAGGCGTGACCCGCCCCTTGTGCATCAGCCCAAGGGTGGGATAACCCTGACCACCCAGCCGTTTCATCCAGCCCTGGCTATCTGCCAGATGTTGCAGCAATGGGGCCTGCAGATAGGCTTGCTGGAACGCGTCTTCACTGACCCCCTGCTCTGCCGCCAGCGTGGCGAGAAATGCCGGCTCACCAATCCAGATCCCGTCCCGATAGTGGGATTGCTGGATCCGGTGCAACATGGCCAACCCATCCCCCCCCAAGGCCGTGACGGCCAAAACCGCACGGATCGGCGGCTCGGAGTCCAGCAGACACCCTTCGCGCAGCAGCAGTTCGTTAAAGTAGCGCTCGCCAAAATGCTGGCCGGTCAGCGCCTCGATCCGCTGATCATGGGGGCGCACATAATCACGCAATGCCTCGCCCATAGGCTGACGGCGACTACCCAGCCAGAGACCGCCCGCATGCAGCTCGATCTTGAGCCCAGCAATGGTGGCTGCCGCCTGCAACAGGGGGGCGGCACCGTAGCACCAGCCACAGAGCGGGTCATAGACATAATGGAGGGTGGTTTGTTGTTCGCTCATCTTCATTCTCACTTCAATCTCGGATAAAAAACCGGGCCCTTAGGCCCGGTAAAAACACAGGGAAAGCAGGCTCAGTGGCTTACCACTTCATCTCGCCGGTATTGACCTTGGCACCGATGGCCAGACCATCGTCAACCGGCAGTGCCGGATAGGCTTTCTTCAGAGCCTCAATCAGCTCACCGGAGTTTTTCGCCTTGGCCAGCTCCTGTTCGAAACGCTCTACATAGTCACGGGTAAAGGTCACAGCAGCAGTGCCTTTGGGAGCAGTGCCCAGGAAGTGGCCCGGTACCACACGCTCGGGTTTCAGGGCCAGCAGGTTATCCAGCGCCTTGACCCAGTTGCTGCGAGCCGCTTTGGTCTGGCTGTCGGCCATCCAGACATGCACCCCGTGGTAGACCGGCACACCACCAAAAGCAATCTTGATGGAAGGGGCCCAGAGGTAGGCATTCGGGGTATTCATCTCTTTGATTTCAATCTTCTCGCCATCCAGCGTCAGGTGGCTGGCGGTCATCACTTGCGGCACGGTCAGGCTCTTCGGTGCACCCTTGCCGAGGATCGGGCTCCAGTAGCTCAGCTTGGCATCCTTGGTCTGGTTGATATGGTCAACCACATGCTGGTCGGCCAGCACTTTGACATCCGGGAACGCCGCCATGACCGGCTCCAGACCGAAGTAGAAGTCGGGGTCACCGGCACTGATATAGACAGTGGTCAGCTTCTTGCCGCTCTTCTTGATCATGTCGACCAGCGCCTGACCATTTTGCACGTCGAACTGGGCATCGATCAGGATGGCCTCTTTGTCACCGGTCACCAGTGAGGAGGAGACCGGGAAGATCGCCTTCTCGCCAGGGTTGTAGACGGTCACGCTCAGGGGGGCGGCCAGTGCGGCGCCACTCAACAGGGTGGTCGCCAGAGTCAAGTTGCGGATCAGGGTGTTGTTCATCATCTATTCCTCATTAAGTATTCGGGGGTTCATTTGATGGACACAGTGTATTGGATCACTTAAGGTGCAAATACAGCATAAAAAGCGCATCACTGTTGCACATATCGAACATATAGAGAGCCATACATGGATCGACTGACCGCATTGCAGGTCTTTGTCAGCGTAGTCGAACAGGGGAGCCTGAGCGGCGCCGGAGAGAAACTGGATATGTCGCGCGCCATGGTGTCGCGCTATCTGGCCGAGCTGGAGAGCTGGATGGGCGCCCGCCTGCTGCACCGCACCACCCGTCGTCTGAGTCTGACCGGACCGGGAGAGGAAGCGCTGAACCGGGCCCGCGCCATGCTGGCCCTCGGCGAAGAGATGGAGCAGATCGCCGTGAAGGGGGATGACGCCCCCAAGGGACAACTGCGGATCACCAGCAGCTACTCCCTGTCGGAAGCCTTGCTGGTCGGGGCTGCTAACGACTATCTGGCGCAATACCCGGGGACGGCCATCGACATTCTGCTGCTCGACAGAACCGTCAATCTGGTGGAGGAGCGGATCGATCTGGCGGTGCGCATCACCAACGACCTCGACCCCAATCTGGTGGCGCGTCGTCTCGGCACCTGCCACTCGGTAGTCTGTGCCAGCCCGGCCTATCTGGCCCGTCATCCAATGCCACACAAGGTGCAGGATTTGGCGCTGCACAACTGCCTCACCTACACCTACTTTGGCAAGAGCCTGTGGGAGTTCAATGGACCGGACGGTCCCGAGTCAGTGCCGGTCAGCGGTAACCTGAGCGCCAATATCTCCAACCTGCTTCTGGAAGCAACGCTTGAAGGTGCCGGGATCAGCCTGCAACCCCGCTACTCGGCACAACCCTATCTGGAGCGTGGGGAACTGGTGCCCCTGCTGACCGACTGGCAACCCAAGCGCCTCGGGGTCTACGGGGTGTATGCCACCCGCAAGCAGATGTCGCCACTGCTGCGCAGCTTCCTCGATTTTCTGCTGGCCCGCATGGCGGCGGATCCCATCTGGCAGGAGTAAGCACTCCGCACACCCAAACATAACGAAGGGGCCGCTGCGGGCCCCTTCTTCACTCTGATCCCTTGATCAGGCTTCAAATCCGAATGGTTCTGAGTGCGGCGCTTCCGGCTGCGCACTCTCGTCGAGGAAAATATCCCGATAAGCCACATAGATGGAGTAGTTGAGCGCCGGGATCACCACCAGCAGACCTACCAGCAACAGCACAGCGCCAAACAGCAACAAAATGGCTGAGAGCAGCCCCCACCAGAAGAAGGAAAAAATATTGCGCCAGCAGCCGAAGAAGCTCAGCCGTACCGCCTGGATGATGCCGATATCGTGGTGGTAGATCAGCGCCGGAGCAAAGGTGACCCCCATCAGCACGGGAATGATAAGCAGCATACCCACCAGCAATACCAGCAGCAGTTGTTGCAACTGGCTGGCTGAGACCACCATGCTCTCGGGATCCTGCGTCAGCAGCGGGAGCAGCCCCCACATGGAGAGCAGACCGAGACAGACGAGGCCCACCAGGCTGAACAGCAGCAACACCAGCAGACCGCCTAGCATCAGCGGGGTCAGCTTGTGGCGAAAACCGGCGAAGAGATCGGCAAACTGCAGCGGCTCCCCCCGATAACCCCGAGCGGCGACCGCCACCCAACCCGCGCCCCACACCATGTAGAGCAGCTGGGAGATAAGGCCACCCGCCGGCAGTTGCTCCAGCAGCATGCCCACCATAAACCAGACCAACACCATGGCCACGCTGATCCCCATACCCTTGTTGAAGATATCGAACCCGCTGCGAACCCAGAGCCAGCCACGACCTGTCGTGTACCGGGCCGGAGTGGTGCGCAAAGGGGGTAATCCGTTCATATCGTCTCCTCGGAGTGTCGGTGGCATCAGTGCCGGAAGCCGATTCTAGAGCCAGGGCGGGGGCGACTCAATGGCGAAGCGGCCCGACCACGACATAAAACCTGACGCAGCTATGCACAAAAGGGGCGTCAGCCACGCCCCGCCTCTGGCTGCCCCGACCATAACGAGGCACAATCTGCCCCCTTCCCCAGCCGCGCCTGTCGTGGCCAGCGTGCCGTGATCACCCTTTAGTGATCGACGAATGCCGGACAGGGGGTTGTCATCCCGCCATCCCGGGCGCTTTAACATCGAGTGGTATCGTCATGAGAGTTGTGTGTTGTCTGTTGTTGTTACTGGCCAGCCAGTCGGCCTTGGCCGAGGGTTTTATCAGTCGCCTGCTCAACCATCCGGTACCAGGTGGCGTTGCGGTGATCCCTCTTGGCGCGTCACCCACTGCCCCCACGGCCCGCTATCACGACAAGCCCGTGCTGGTAGTGCGCGAAGACAACCAGTGGATCGCCATCGTCGGCATCTCTCTGAAAAGCACGCCCGGCGCCCAGCAACTGACCACAGGTGATGGCCGTACTCTCGGCTTCACCGTGACCCCCAAGCACTACCGCGAGCAGCACATCAAGCTCAAGAACAGCCGTCAGGTCAATCCGCTCGCCGAGGATATGACCCGCATCAACCGAGAGCTGGCGGAGCAGACCCGGGCTTACCAGACCTTCAGCCCCAACCAGCCGAGCAACCTGCTGTTCGACAAGCCGGTCAACGGCCCCCTCTCCAGCCCGTTTGGCCTGCGTCGCTTCTTTAATGGCGAGGAGCGCACCCCCCACTCCGGCCTCGACTTCGCCGTGGGCGCCGGCACCCCGATCAAGTCCCCCGCCGCAGGCAAGGTGATCCTGATCGGCAACTACTTCTTCAATGGCAATACCGTCTTTGTCGACCACGGTCAGGGGCTCATCAGCATGTTCTGCCACATGTCGAAGATCGATGTGAAGCTCGGTCAGAGCCTGCCGCGTGGCGGCATCGTCGGGCGAGTCGGTTCGACCGGCCGCGCTACCGGCCCCCATATGCACTGGAACGTCAGTCTCAACGACACCCGGGTCGATCCCGCCATCTTTATCGGCGCCTTCAAGCCCTGAATCGGCAGAGCCCGTTAACAAAAAAACCTCTAACAAGACAGGCAGCCCATGGCTGCCTGTCTGCTATCTGTACGTCGAACCTGATTGTCTATTCGGCCAGTGCGTGGGCGCCGGACTCCCGACGCATCGCCCGCCACATCACCAACACCAGCAGCGAGCTGCACGTTGGCAATGCAAGCCAGACCCCGGGCACACCCCACAGGGTCGAGAAACCCCACAAAAAACCGCCAATCAGCACCAGCTTGCCGCCGGTGAGCAGGGAGGCGATGCGGGCCCGATTGATGGCCTGGAAGTAGGTGGCCCCCACCAGCAGCAAACCCTCCATCGGCAGCCCCCAGAAGTAGAGCCAGATCCCGAGGCTCGCCACCGGCAGCAGGGTGGCGTTGTCCCCTGCAAACAGATAGACCGCCGCCTCCGGCCACAGATAGAGCGGGATCATGGCGCACAGGGCGATCCCCAACGTCACTCCGAGTGCCAGATTGCGGATCCGCAGCACCCGCCGCCAGTGACCGGCGCCCGCATTAAAGCTGGCGATGGGCTGGATACCCATGGCGATCCCCTCAAACACCAGATAGAAGAAGGCCTCGGTGTAACTGATCACCCCGTAGGCCGCCACATGCAGCGAAGTGCCGACCGCCAGCAACGCCTTGTTGTGCAGCGCCAGCACCACAGATAAATAGAGGTACATCAGAAAACTGGAGATCCCGAGGCGCACCGTCTCGCCCATCAGCCGCAGATCGGGGCGCAAGGTGTCCCAACTTATCCGCAGCTGGCTACGCGGTGTGAAGAAGTGCCACAGGCAGGCAAGGCCCGTCACCGCCTGGGAAAGCATAGTGGCCGTCGCCACCCCGGCCAGTCCGAACGGAAACACTACCATCAACAGATAGTCGAGCAGCACGTTGAGCAACCCCCCGACTACCATGATGAGGGTGACAAATCCGGGGCGGCCATCGTTGCGCAGCAGCGAGCTGAACGCCATCGACAGCACCGCAAAGACGCCCAGCCAGGCGTAGGCCTGCAGGTAGGAGAGCCCGGCGGTGAAGATCTCCCCCTCCGCCCCCATCCAGGCCAGCATGGGCTCGCCATAACGGATCCCGATAAAACTGAGCAGTGCCGAGGCAAGCAACACCATCACCAGGGCATTGCCGACGATATGGCGGGCTTTGGCCGGGTTGCCCTGCCCCAGATAGAAGGAGACCAGCGACGAGGCCCCCATGCCGATCAGCGCCCCCACCGCATAGAGCACGGCGCAGATGGGATAAGCCAGCATCAGACCGGCCATGCCATCCTGACCCAGCACATGGCCAACGAAGATGCCATCGATGGTGACATAGATGCCAGTGATCAGCATGGCCGCCACGGTCGGGGTTACGTAACGCCAGAAAAGGCGAGATAGCGGGGCTGTGCCCAGATCAACAGCTGACATATTCGACTCGGTGGAGAGAAAGCGGCCGGGATCATAGCGAAACGGCAGCACGACTTCCTGTTATTTGTGTTATGAATCATTAATATAGACTGCTTTACCCGCCTCCCTGCCCTGTTTTAGGCTAGGGCCACCTCTTCTGAACGGAAACGAGCCTCATGTTGCAACGCCTGCTCACCCTCTTGCTGCTCTCCCTTCTCTTGTTGCCGCCAACCGTGCGCGCCGACGATGCCATTGCCCAGGCCGAATCCCTGTTGCAGAGCGTGCCCAAGAGCGATACCCCGGAAAACCAGAAGCTGCGGGAGAGCTACCAGCAGGCGCTGCAATTTGCCAGAGAGGCCGAGCGCTACCGGGAGCAGAGCAAAGCCTATCAGCAGATCCTTATCGATTACCCCAAGGAGTCGGCGCGCCTCAAGGAGAGCCTGCACAACTATCAGCCCGCCGCTCGCCCGCCGCTGGCGAGCCTCAAGGAGGAGGCGCTGCGCCAGGCCATTGGCCTGAGCAGCAACCGCCAGCTCAACCTGCGCAAGGAGCGGCAGGGGGTGATGGACAGCCTCAACCAGCTGGAGAGCACCGGGCAGGAGTATCACCTGCGGGTGGACGATCTGCGCAAACAGCTGCAACTGACCCGCAGCCAGCTGGAGCGACTGAGCTTCAGCAGCGAATCGGATCGCCAACAGGAGGCACAGCTGCTGCTGACCAGAATGAAGGAGCAGAGCCTCTCCGACCGGATCCAGATGCTGGAGCTGGAGCAGCTCTCTGCCCAGCAGCGCAACGATCTCGGCAAGCTGAAACTGCAGGAGCTCAATCTGGCCATCGCCGACGAGGATGAGTGGCAAGCCAGCCTGCTGACCCAGCAGAACCAGCTGCGTAGGGAGAAGACCGAGCAGGCGCTGGAGGAGAGCGAGCGCCTGCGCAAACAACTCACCACCGACATGCCGCTGCTGCTGGAGCAGCAACAGCAGAATCAGGCGCTCTCCATCCAGCTCGGCACACTGGAAGATCAGATTGAGCGGGTGCAGGATGAGCAGCGCAGCGTCGACAAGAATCTGTTTGAACTGAATGAGCTGGTCAACTCGGTACGCGAACAGCTGGAGTGGCTGCAGATCAGTAATGCCTACGGCGAGAACCTGCGCAGCAAACTCTCCGATCTGCCTCCCCAATTCCCCCTCGACAAGCTGGAGTCCGCCATCGTCAGCGCCCGCATGGCCAAGTACCAGTACGAGAGCGAGCAGGATGGGCTCAAGGATACCCGTCAGCTGCGCGACAAGCTGATGGCCGAAGAGGAGGTGACGCTGGATCGGCCGCAGCAAGCGGTGCTCGACAACCTGCTCAAGGCCCGGCGCCAACTGCTGACCCGGCTCAACGACGCCTCAGACACCCTCATTCAGGAGCAGACCCGCCTCAAACTGCTCTACAGCCGCCAGAACAGCAAGATCGACGAGATCCGCGGAATAAGCGCCAGCCACCTGTTCTGGATGCCGGATGTGCGCCCCTTTACCCCACAGGTGATGCTCGGTATTCCTGCCGCGCTAACCCTGGCCTTCAACCCGGACAACTGGTTGCAACTGCCCTACGCCATCGCCGAAAATAGCCCGCTGAGCCTCACGCTGGCCGGTATTGGGCTGCTGGTGCTGGCCTGGAGCTGGTTCAAGCTGGCCCGTCACCTGAGCCTCTATTGCGACCAT
This sequence comes from Aeromonas sp. 603404, assembly GCF_049171775.1. Taxonomy (NCBI): domain Bacteria; kingdom Pseudomonadati; phylum Pseudomonadota; class Gammaproteobacteria; order Aeromonadales; family Aeromonadaceae; genus Aeromonas; species Aeromonas sp. 603404. The sequence continues at coordinate 178,661 of NZ_JAAKPE010000005.1, read as the reverse complement.
ATTGCGCCGCGGATCGGCAAGGTGACCCAGGACAAATTCAGCCTCACCAGCCGCTTGCTGCTGCGCTCCCTGCTTGCCGCCCTCCCCTTGCCCGCCATGGTACTGATGGTGCGCGGCCTGCTCGAAGGGGCCTGGCAATACCCGTTTGCGGTGGCGGTGGCGCGCGGTCTTGGCGAGATCTGGTTTCTGCTGCTGGCGCTGGTGATGGCCCGCCATCTGACACTGGAGAGGGGGATTTTGATCCACCACTTCCGCTGGCCCCGGGAACAGGTGCAAAAGGTGTGGGGGCAGTTTCGCACCCTGCTGCTGGTGCTGATCCCGAGTTTCTTTGTGCAGGGGATGGCCAACAGCTATCAGGAGCACGCCTTCTACGACTCCCTCGGCCGGATGGCCTTCATGATCGGTGCACTCTGGCTGTTGCTCTTCTTTGCCCGCCTCAACCGGGAGCGGCTGCCACTCACCTGGGGCCAGACCGACATGACCAAGCCCCATCTGCTGCACCACTTCATCTGGAACAGCCTGATGCTGGCGCCGCTGCTGGCGGTGATTGGCGCCCTGTTTGGCTACTTCTATACCTCGCGCACCCTGCTGCGCCAGCTGGAGCTTAGCCTGCTGATGGGGCTGGGTTGCCTGCTGGTCTACTATCTGGCCAGACGCTGGATGCTGATCCAGCGCCGCCGCCTCGCCTTCGAGCGCGCCAAGAGCAAGCGGGCCGAGATCCTGGCCCAGCGCGGCCGGGAAGAGGGGCATGACGAGCTCAGCTCCGAGACCCCAGACGTGGTGGAAGAGACTGAGCTGGATCTCGATACCATCAGCGCCCAGTCGCTGGGACTGGTGCGCACCCTGCTGATGCTGGGCTTCACCATGCTGGTGGTAGTGCAATGGTCAGATCTCAACTCCGCCTTCAGCTTCCTCAGCAATATCGAGGTGTGGCAGGTGAGCAGCAAGATTGGCGGCATCGAGCAGCTCTCGGCCATCACCTTGCAGGATCTGATGCTGACCGCCTTCGTTTTCATTCTGACCGTGGTGACTGCCCGCAACCTGCCGGGGCTGATGGAGCTGACCCTGCTGCAACACCTCAGTCTCTCCCCCGGTACCGGCTTTGCCCTCACGACCACCAGCAAGTACCTTGTGATCCTGATCGGCGCCCTCACCGGCTTCTCCATGCTGGGCATCGACTGGTCGAAGACCCAGTGGCTGGTCGCAGCCCTCTCGGTGGGGCTGGGTTTCGGTCTGCAGGAGATCTTCGCCAACTTTGTCTCCGGCCTCATCATCCTGTTTGAGAAGCCAATCCGGCTCGGTGACACCGTCACCATCCGCGATCTCACCGGCACCGTCACCAAGATCAAGACCCGGGCCACCACCATAGTGGATTGGGATCGCAAGGAGATCATCGTGCCCAACAAGGCCTTCATCACCGAACAGTTCATCAACTGGTCGCTCTCCGATGCCATCACCCGGGTCAAACTGCGGATCCGGATCGGCCTGACCCGGGATCCGAAACTGGTGCAGCGCATTCTGGAAGAGTCCATCCAGGCATCGACCCTGGTATTGGAAACACCGACGCCCGAGGTCTTCCTGATCGAATTCACCGACTCGGCGCTGATCTACGAGATCCGCCTCTACGTCAACAACATGGATCATCGAATGCCCATCACTCACGAGGTTCACTCGCTGGTGCTGGAGAAGATGCAGCAGCAGGGACTTACCCTGCCCCATCAACAGATCGACATTCACCTGAGCCGCGGCTGATCCGCGAGGTAGAAGGAGCAGAACATGCAGATTATTGCCCATCGTGGCGCCAGCGGTCTGGCACCGGAGAACACCCTAAAGGCGATGGCACAAGCGCTGGAGCTGGGAGCATCAGCCATCGAGATCGACGTGCAGGCGGCCGATGGCGAGTTGTGGGTCTTCCACGACCGTCGGCTGGAGCGCTGCACCAATGGCAAGGGGGTGCTGACCGAGCAATCCCGCTCCTATCTGGAGCAGCTCGATGCCGGTGAGGGAGAGGTGATCCCGACCCTGTGGCAGGTGATGGAGATCATCGACGGACGCTGCGAGCTGCATATCGAGCTCAAGGGCGCCCATACCGCCGATGCGGTGGCAGCCCTGACCCGACGGGCAGAGGCCGAGCTGGGCTTTACTCCCGGGCAGTGGGTGGTTTCTTCCTTCCATCACCCGGAGCTGGCCCGATTTGCCGCCTTGCGGCCCGATATCCGGCTCGGTGCCCTGACCGCTAACCTGCCGCTCAACCTGGCGCAGTTTGCCGACGAGCTGGGGGCCTGGTCCATCAATTGCGATGTTGATTTCATCGACGCCGCGCTGGTCGATGATGCCCATCGCCGGGGGCTCAAAGTTCTGGTTTATACCGTTGATTATCCAGAAGATTATGAAACGCTCTCTAGCATGGGGGTCGATGGAATCTTCACCAATCGACCAGATCGTTTTCTGGCGCAGTGAGGGGGGGGATACGCACATGGATAACCACTGATTTAGGCACTAACTTTAAATAGCTGACCGGGATACAAAGAGTTCAACTTCAGCCGATAAGAACAGGCACATAACAATAACCAGTTTCCACACACTCAGACTGACGCTCACAAGGATGTAACTATGAACTTATCGATTAAAAACAAGCTGGTCCTGGCTATCGGGGTCATCATTCTGGTGATCACCGGGATACAGGTCTGGTACAACACCTCGCAACTGCGCAGCGAGACCCAGCGACTGGTCTGGAATATCATCGACGAAAGCTCCATGGCCAACGTCAAGGGGATCTCCCGCTGGGTTGACTCCCGTATCGCCATCGTCAGCACCACCAAGGAGGCTTTCACCAAAGAGGATGAACCCATCAGCCATCTGGCCCAATCCATGAATGCAGGTGGATTCGACCTGGTCTATGCCGGTACTGCCGATGGCAAGATGATCCAGAGCAAGCCCACCAACCTCCCTGCCGGTTATGACCCCCGTCAACGCCCCTGGTACAAGGATGCAATGGCAGCTGGCAAACTGGTCATCACTGCCCCTTATGCGGATATCTCTACCGGACAACTGATTGTCACCATTGCCGAGCCGTTCCAGCGCGGCAACACTCAGGGAGTCATCGCCGGTGACGTATCCATAAGCGCCCTCATCTCGGATATTCTGGCCGTCACCACCGAGGGCACCTACGCCATTTTGGTAGACAGTAATGGCACCATCATCGCCCACCCTGATGCCTCGTTGAGTCTCAAATCTGCCACCGCCCTGGCCCCTGAATTGACTGCTTCCTATATCAACCAGATCGCCCATGACGGCGCAATCAACGAGCTGGTAATCAGTGGCAAGAAAGAGGTATTTGACTTCAACGCAATCCCCAATACCAACTGGTATTACGGCATGATGGTGGATGAGGAGACCGCCTATCAGTCGGTGCGCAGCATGGTCACCTCCTCCCTCATCCAGGGGCTTATCACCATACTGATCGTGGCTGGCTTCTCCTATGTCGCCATCAATGGTTCGCTGGCCCCCCTGAAAACCCTGGGCGAAGCGATTGCCGATCTCTCACGCGGCAACGGTGATCTGACCCGCCGCATCAAGATAGAGCGGGAAGACGAGGTGGGCGCAGTTGCCAAGCACGTCAACACCTTCATCGACCGGATCCATGTGATGGTGCAGGATATCTCCAACTCCTCGACCCAGCTTAATCAGCAGGCCAAATCCTCCCACAGCATGGCGGAGAAGGCGAATCAGGGGCTGGCACGTCAGCAAAACGAAATCTCCCAGATCGCTACTGCAGTACACGAGATGTCGGCCACCGCGGTCGAGGTCGCCAGCAACGCCGAGCAGACCGCCGAAGCGGCCCGCAGCTCCTCCAGCAGTTGCGAGCATGGCAAGCAGGTGATCGCCCGCAACCAGCGCTCCATCACCGATCTGGCCACCCAGGTGGAACAGGCCTCCAACATCATTCAGGAACTGGAGAAAAACGCTCAGGAGATCAACACCATCCTCTCCACCATTCAGGGCATCGCCGAGCAGACCAACCTGCTGGCACTCAACGCCGCCATCGAAGCGGCACGTGCCGGTGAACAGGGCCGCGGCTTTGCGGTGGTAGCCGACGAGGTGCGCGTCCTGTCACAGCGTACCCACAGCTCCACCGTCGAGATCCGCAATATGATCGAAACCCTGCAACGCAATACCCAGGGAGCGGTCAGCACCATGCACGAAGGCCAGCTGCTGGCCCAGAACAGCGTGGATGACGCCAACAACGCCACCCACGCGCTGGAACAGATCACCACCTCGATCAACCAGATCTCCGACATGGCGACCCAGATCTCCAGCGCGGCTGAAGAGCAGCGGGCCGTCACCGACGAGGTAAGCCGCAACATTCAGGCGGTGAAAGATGTCTCGGACGAACTGGCAGTGGATGCAGACAGCTCACGCCATCTCTCTGAACAACTTAAAAATATTTCGGGTGAACTGAGCAATCAGGTCGGTATGTTCCGCATTTGAGGATGAGCAAAAGGGGCCGTACAGGCCCCTTTTATTTTTCTAAATAGCGCTTAATTTTCAGTGAGTAATCTCACATCACCCGCCAAATACCCCGCCTTGAAATCCTTGTGATTCGTCTGGAATTATCAGATCACCGCCGTGGTCACCGCCGCACTTCGGATTACCTATTTCTATCCGAATAGATAAATGCCAATAATTCTCATTAAAAAATTACAATAAAAAACTTAAAATTTTTTTCGCGAGTACCTAAAAAGAGAGGTGATTCGCATTTTATTGAAAGAAAACTACGTACAATCCAGAAGTTAAAGTACTCGTAGCTAGGTGTTCAACTGCTCAGTAACACCAAAAAATGACGATAATAACGACATTTTCATCCAGGGATTTGGGTGTTTTATAGAAAAATAACCAATAAAAAGGGAATAAAACCTAGCAGTTTGACTTGCATCAAGCCTGAATTTTTTTCATAGAGCAAAATCGTGCCCAGCAAATCTATCCCTAAGGAGGCAGATGTGGATATTATCAAGACCGATGTGGCCATCATCGGTGCTGGCGGTACCGGCTTACGCGCCGCTATCGCTATAGCCGAATCACAGCCAGACCTGGACATCGCCCTGATTTCCAAGGTTTACCCGATGCGCAGCCACACGGTTGCTGCCGAAGGCGGCGCCGCCGGTGTCGTCCGTGATGACGACTCCCTCGAAAACCACTTCAACGACACCGTCTCCGGTGGTGACTGGCTGTGCGAGCAGGACGTAGTGGAATACTTCGTCAACAACGCAACCAAAGAGATGATCCAGCTGGAGCACTGGGGTTGCCCCTGGAGCCGCAAGCCGGATGGCAAAGCCAACGTGCGTCCGTTTGGTGGCATGAAGGTTCCCCGTACCTGGTTCGCCGCAGACAAGTCCGGTTTCCATATTCTGCACACCCTGTTCCAGACCTCCGTCAAATACCCGAGCATCAAGCGCTTCGACGAGCATTTCTGTCTTGATCTGATCGTGGACGACGGCCGCGTTCAGGGCGTACTGACCTTCGACATCCAGAACGGTATCACCCGCTTCATCCAGGCCAAATCCGTGATCGTGGCAACCGGCGGTGCTGGCCGTGTCTATCGCTACAACACCAACGGTGGCATCGTCACCGGCGACGGCATGGCACTGGCCTACCGTCACGGCGTACCGCTGCGTGATATGGAGTTTGTCCAGTATCACCCGACCGGTCTGCCGGGCACCGGCATCCTGATGACCGAAGGTTGTCGTGGTGAGGGTGGCGTTCTGCTCAACAAGGATGGCTACCGCTACCTGCAAGACTACGGCTTGGGCCCGGAAACGCCGATCGGCCAGCCGAAGAGCAAATACATGGAACTGGGTCCGCGCGACCGCGTTTCCCAGGCATTCTGGCAAGAGCAGCAGAAAGGCCGCGTCATTCAGGGCCCGATGGGCGATGTGGTTCACCTCGACCTGCGTCACCTTGGCGAGAAGTACCTGAAAGAGCGTCTGCCGTTCATCTGCGAACTGGCCAAAGCCTACGTCAACGTGGATCCGGCCAAAGAGCCTATCCCGGTACGTCCGACCGCCCACTACACCATGGGTGGTATCGAGACTGACAACAAGTGTGCCACCCGTCTGCCCGGCCTCTACGCCGCGGGCGAATGTGCCTCCGTCGGTCTGCACGGTGCCAACCGTCTGGGTTCCAACTCCCTGTCCGAGATCGTGGTGTTCGGCAAGCTGGCTGGTGAACAGGCCGGTGAATTCGCCAAGACCCAGAAGCATGGCAACACCGAAGCGCTAGCCGCCAAGGCCGAGGCGCTCATCAAGCAGCACCTCTCCCTGATGGACATAGATGGTACCGAAAACCCGGCCGATATCCGCAACGAGCTGGGCATGTCCATGGAAGCCGGTGTCGGTATCTACCGTACCGAAGAGCTGATGCAGGGCACCATTGACAAGATCAACGAGCTGAAAGCCCGTTACAAGAAGGTCAAGATCAACGACAAGTCCTCTGTCTTCAACACCGATCTGCTGTACGCCATCGAACTGGGTTACATGCTGGACGTGGCTGAAGCCATGGCGCACTCCGCCATCAATCGTAAAGAGTCCCGCGGTTCCCACCAGCGTCTGGATGGTTACGAAGAGCGCGATGACGTGAACTTCCTCAAGCACACGCTCTCGTTCTACAAAAATGGCGAAACGCCCTCCATCGATTACTCCGATGTGAAGATCACTAAGTCCCAGCCGGCGAAACGCGTATACGGCTCCGAGGGTGAGAAACAAGACGAGGCTAAGAAGAATGGCTGAGATGATTGAAATTGAGATCCTGCGCTACCGTCCGGAACAGGATAACGAGCCCTGGATGCAAACCTTCCAGGTGCCATACCAGAGAGAGATGTCTCTGCTGGACGCCCTGCAGTACATCAAGGATCACCTGGACTCTACCCTGAGCTTCCGCTGGTCCTGCCGGATGGCGATCTGCGGCTCTTGCGGCATGATGGTCAACGGTGTGCCCAAGCTGGGTTGCAAGGCGTTCCTGCGCGACTATCTGCCGGGCAAGATGACCGTCGAGCCGCTCAACAACTTCCCGATCGAGCGCGATCTGGTGGTCGACATGTCCGACTTCATCGAGAAGCTGGAGAGCATCAAGCCGTACATCATCCCGAGCGAGCCGCGCAGCCTGTGTGATGGCGAGTACATCCAGACTCCGGCCCAGATGGCGCAGTATAAGCAGTTCTCCCAGTGCATCAACTGTGGTCTCTGCTACGCGGCCTGCCCGCAGTACGGCATCAACAAGAAGTTCACCGGTCCGGCGGCACTGGCTCTGGCCTATCGCTACAACGTCGACAACCGTGATGCCGGCGCCAAAGAGCGTATGCGCATCATCAGCCAGGACGAAGGCGTCTGGGGCTGTACCTTCGTGGGCTACTGCTCCGAAGTGTGCCCGAAAGGCGTCGATCCGGCGGCGGCCATCCAGCTTGGCAAGGTCGAAAGCGCCAAGGACTACATGATCGCCATGTTCAAGCCAGATTGAGAGCAGGATTGAGACCATGAACAACACTGATAGCAAACGTAAACCTTACGTCCGCGAAATGAAGAAAGACTGGTGGCTGAAGAACGCCTTCTACACCGGTTACATGATCCGTGAAGGCACCAGTATCTTCGTCTCCATCTACGCCGTTGTGCTGATGTGGGGCCTGATGCGCCTGGTTCAGGGTCAGGAAGCGTTCAACGGCTGGCTGGAATCCCTGCAAAGCCCGATCGCCATCCTGTTCCATGTCGTCGCTCTGGCGGCGTGCCTGTTCCATGCCAAAACCTGGTTCGCCCTGGCGCCGAAAGCCATGCGTATCTTCCGTGGTGAAGACTTGGTACCGGAGAAGCCGATCGTTCTCGCCCAGTATGTGGCGCTGGCGGTGGTGTCCCTGCTTGTCCTGATCATCGTGGCCTGAGGAGAAAACAATGAGACGTTCTGACGAACCAATTTACTGGGGTCTGTTTGGTGCGGGTGGCATGGTCGTTGCCATGCTGCTGCCGGTCATTGTCCTCATCACCGGTCTGCTGGTGCCCATGGGCATCATGGACGTGGAAACCATGAGCTATGACCGCGTGCACGCGTTCGCCAGCTCCTGGTGGGGTGCCTGCATCCTGCTGGTGATCATCGCCCTGCCAGTCTGGCACGGTATGCACCGTATCTACCACGGTCTGCACGATCTGGGGATCCACACCACCAAGCTGCACCACTATGTGTTCTATGGCTTTGCCTTCCTGGTATCTGCCATTACCGTCGGCCTGCTGATGGTACTGGTACTCCAGTAATCACATCTGACTGATTGACCAAACCGGGCCAAGTGCCCGGTTTTTTATTGCCCCGCTATCCCGCCTCTGCTTTTTACTCACTCAAATAATTCGATATAAACCAGATTATCGTCCAAGCATATGGCGATCACTGTCACATAACACCAATACATTCGTCATTTGTAGCAAACCATTTTGACCACCATCAATTTAGTGACATCCATATCAATTATAATTATTCAGATTAAATAATTATTCATATGGAGCTAGCTAATGACAGAAAAAACACGCTCGGTGAGCATAGGCAGTTACCTGGCACTGGCCTTCGCCGTGGTCTTCTTCTCCGGACTGTTGCAATCCGGCGAGTGGTACGGGGTATTCGATTTCACCACGCTGAACGGTTCGTTCGGCACCATGGTGCAGAGCGTCAGCGAGAATGGTGACGGCATCAAGACCGCCATGACCGACATGCGCGGCAAGGGGGGCAACGGCGCTCGCGATGGCTTTTTGTTTGCCCTGACCCTGATCCCCACCGTGATGTTTGCCCTCGGTATGATCAATGTGCTGGAACACTACGGCGCGCTGGAAGCGGCCCGCAAGTTGCTGACCCCGCTGCTGCGTCCGCTGATGGGGATCCCGGGCAATACAGGTCTGGCACTGATCGCCTCCCTGCAGAGTACCGATGCCGGCGCCGCCATGACCCGTCAGCTCAAGGATGAAGGACTCATCACCAAGCGTGAAACCGACGTGTTCACCATGTTCCAGTTCTCCGCTGGTGCCACCATCGTCAACTTCTTCTCCTCCGGCGCCGTGCTATTCACCCTGACGCTGGCGGATGGCAGCCCGGCGGTCAGCTCCTCCATCGGTCTGGCTGTCATCGTGATGTTCGCCTTCAAATTTGTCGGGGCCAACCTGTTCCGGGTCTACCTCAATATGAGCGAAGGCAAGCAGACCGATAACAACACCCAGCAGACCCTCAACACTCAGGAGCAAGCCAAATGAGCCAGGCCAACATCAAGAAACCCATCGTTACCGATATCTTCGTCGAAGGAGCCAAGAAGGGCTGGGTCATCGCCACCACCTCCACCGTACCCAACGTACTGATGGCCTTCGTCATCATCAAGGCGCTGCAGATCACCGGCGCGCTGGATGCCATGGGCGCCATCTTCTCCCCTGTCATGGCCATCTTCGGGTTGCCCGGTGAGGCGGCAGCCGTGCTGATCGGCGCCTGGATGTCGATGGGCGGCGCGGTCGGTGTGGTCATCACCCTGTTCGATCAGGGGATCCTCAACGGCACTCACATCGCCATTCTGGCGCCAGCCATCTACCTGATGGGCTCCCAGGTGCAGTACATGGGCCGCATCCTCGGCTGCATCGGCACCGAAGGGCGTTACATCCCCATCATGGTCGCCATCTCGGTACTCAACGCCTTCGGCGCCATGCTGGTGATGAACATCCTTCTCTGACCCGAACCTGATAGTGGAGCAAGCAATGACTTTTTCTCTGGATCAATACCTGACCGAACTGGCACCGCTGATCAATCTGGATTGCGGATCCCTGCACCAGCCGGGCATTGCGGCTGTGGCCGACCTGATGGCTGCCAAATATGAGGCCATGGGCGGCTGGCAGATCAAGCGGGTCGACTGTGGCGCCGCCGGGGTGGGGCTGGAGATCCGCAACCAGCCTGATGCGGCGCAGATCGATGTAATGCTGATCGGCCATATGGATACCGTCTTCCCCCTCGGCACCGCCGCCGCCCGCCCGATGGGCATTGATGGTGAGCGCGCTTACGGCCCCGGTGTCTCCGACATGAAATCCGGCCTGCTCAACATCGTCTATGCCCTGCGTGAACTGCCCCGCGAGGTGCGCGATCGCCTGAGCATCTGCGTCTGCATGAACCCGGATGAGGAGATCGGCTCCCTCCACTCCAGCGACTGGTTGGCTGCGGTGGCTAAACAGGCAAAACAGGTGCTGGTGGCCGAAGCTGCCCGCGCAGATGGCTCGCTGGTCAAAGCGCGCAAGGGGATGGCCCGTTATCGCATCGACTTCACCGGCAAGGCGGCTCACGCGGGCAACGAACCGCAGAAGGGGCGTAGCGCCATAACCGAGCTGGGCCACTGGATCCTGGCTATCAACGCCCTGACCAACTTCGAGAACGGCACCACCCTCAACATCGGCATTGTCGAGGGGGGCAACGGCGCCAACATAGTGCCGGCACATGCCAGCGCCGTGGTGGATGTCCGTTTCTGGGACAATCAGGAGTACCACCAGATCAACGATCATCTGCTGACCCTGGCCAAGCGTCCCCATCTGGATGGTGTCACCATCCAGCTGACCCGCGAGGCCCACAAACCGGCCATGGTGCCGTCAGAGGGCACTCAGGCACTGATGCTGCTGGTGGAAGAGTGTGGTGCCGAACTGGGACTGCCGATCAGCTGGCAGGAGGTGGGGGGCGGCTCCGATGCCAACCTGACCGCCGCCCTCGGCATTCCCACTCTGGATGGTCTGGGCCCCATCGGTGCCGGTTTCCACAGTGACGAGGAGTATCTGGATCTGGCCAGCATTGCCCCGCGCATCGAGCTGCTGGTGAAGGTACTGACCCGTCTGGCAGACTGACAAGCTCTCACGTAAAAAAGGGCCAGCCGGTTTGCACCGGCTGGCCCTCTGTTTATCTGCTCCCCCTAAATGACAGCAACCCTTCGCTATTACTCCATCGGTGGCAAGAAACGGCGCATCACCTCGTCGGCATGCCCCTCTTCCTGAAATGCCACCAGCGACTGATTGAGGATATTCACCAGCTGGTGGCCGCGGGAGGAACCCTTGCTCACCAGCAGATAGAACCCCTTGCGGCTGGGCAGGGCGAGATTGAGCAAACCGCTCTCGCTGCGGTAGATGCCAAGGCTAATGCCTGCCACCAGAGGTTCGATTTCGCTCGGCAGAAAGTCGCAACGATCCCGCTCCAGCATATCGAGCGCCTGCTGCAACTGTTTGACCCGGCGTGGCTCCTGCGCAAGCCCGTAGGGGGTGTAGTTGTAGCCAATCACCCCGCACACCCGGGAGCGATTGACCGTCTGCAGATCCGGCGGTTCGGGGTAGCGGCGCTTGAGATAGAAAAAACCGAGGTGGGTGTAGTAGAGGGGAACGCTGTAGAAGGCAAACTCGGCCCGCTCCGGCTTGTAGCTGGCATCCCAGGTCAGCTCGCACAGACCATTCTGGCGATAATCCGCCAGCTCCTGCTGCACCCGTGCCCAGGGCAGATAGCGGATCTGGTGCGAGAGCCCGCTCTGTTGCAGTGCATCGAGCACCAGCGTCGTCGCAGAACCGGTCAGGCGGCTGGTATCGGGCACCCCGTCCTTGCGCTCCCAGTAGGTAAAGGGGGCCCACTCGTTGCCCTCCCCCAGGCAAATCTTCACTGGCGGCTCTTGCCCCCATAACGCAGGGGACAAGATGGCCATCGCCAATCCCGCCCACCATGTTCCTGCTCGTTTCATCTCCCGCTCCCGAACTGTTTATCCCTCTTGCAGCTTAGCCCAGAAGGGATAGATCTCACTTTGCGGGGGCGCTTTCATGCCACAACGCCAGCAAATTGGCCGGAATGGCACCATAACGGAGCTGCGGTGTCTGGTGCCAGTCAGCCAGCTTTTGCAGGGCTTTCGCCAGATCCTGTGCAAGCTTGCGGGTCACTCTCACCCCGGCTTCCAGATAGAGGCTCTTGATCTCGAAGATCCCCTGCTGACGATGAGCCTTGGCATCCATTCTGCCCACCAGCTTGCCGCGATGGAGCAAGGGCAGCACGAAGTAGCCGTATTGGCGCTTGGGGGCAGGGGTGTAGCACTCGATGCGATAGTCGAAGTTGAACAGATCCTTGGCCCGTTTGCGATCCCACACCAGCGGATCGAACGGCGACAAGACGGTGGTATGGGTTGCCTTGAGACGGCCCTCCTTGGCTTGCACCAGCTCATCGGCCAGCGAGGCGTGCACAAAAGCGCCGTGCTGCCACCCCTCCACCCGTACCGGCAGCAGCTCACCCTCGTCCGCCAGCTGATGGAGCAGGGCGTCGTATTTGCCGCGCCGCAGCCGGTAGTAGTCCGCCACCCAGCCAGTTTTTACCAGCCCCAGCGCCCGGCAGCTGGCGCGCACCATATCCCGCTGCGCCTGCTCGACGCTTGGCAGGTCCCGCTGGTCGCTCCACTCTGGGATGACCCGTTCGGCCAGGTCATAGACCCGCTGAAAATTGCGCCGCTCCCGCACCATCAGCTGACCGCTGGTAAACAATACCTCCAGATGGCGCTTCTCCGGTTTCCAGTCCCACCAGCCATTCCCCTTGCCGGTTGTGCGTTCAAAGTCAGCCGCCCGCACCGGGCCATGGTGGTGAATGCACTCGATAAGCAGGCCAATCTCCTGCTGATGGGTGGCAAGCCAGTTGGCTGAAAACTTCCAGCCCATGGCGGTGGGGTCGAGCATTCGGTGGCGCAGCAGCCGGTAATCCTCGCGGGGCACAAAGCAGGCCTCGTGGGCCCAATATTCGAAGATCTCGCCGTCAGCCAACAGCTGCTCCAGCCAACGCGGTTCATACTGGCCAAGCCGGCTAAAGAGCACCAGATAGGGGCTGCGGGCCACCACCGAAATAGTATCGATCTGCAGCAGCGCCATGCGGCGGATGGTGGCCAGCAGATCGGCCGGGGTCGCCTTGCTGCGACGGGGGGCAAGCAGCCCCTGCGCCGCCAGTTGCAGATGACGGGCATCTTGCAGTGACAAATGGGTAATCGACATCAACAACCGCTCCCTGGTATCTGGCTATCGCGCGCCCGGCTGATAGCCAACAAAACAGGGGGAGGCACCACGCTGGCATGCCTCCCCACCTTTTTTTGCCTGCGCCGCTATGAGTGGGCCGGGGGCAAGACCAGCTGATTCACCACCAGCATGATCTCTTGATAAGTGGCCTCGACCGTCTCGGGGGTCGGCTCCAGAATAAGGTCATCGGCATAGCCGTTGATGAGCGAGGTGATCTGGCGCGCCAGTCGCCGGGCATCGCCCGCCACAAACTCGCCGCTGTCGATCCCCTTTTGCAGGATCTGCTCCAGCACCTCGCGCCACGCCAGAATGATTTTGCGGTAGCTCTCGGCAAACACAGGGTCGCGCAGTGACTCGTTCCAGGCATCCAGATAGATGGCCCAGGAGGCATCCTGACTGGTCGGCAGGTTGTCCCGCACAAAGAGCGGCAACGCTTCGCGGGCTGGCAGCGGCAACAGCCACTCCCGCTGCTCGGCGATCTCCTGATAGGTGAAACGCTCCACGGCGCAGAGGCAGAGCTCCTTCCAATCCTTGAAGTAGTGGTAGACGTGACTGCGCGCCAGACCGGTGCGCTCGGCAATATCACGGGTTGACGATGCCGCCATTCCCTTCTCTCGAAACAGGGCCAGTACGGCCTCGATGATCATCTCTTTGCGCTGTTCTGCTGATGGGCGTGCCATCTGACCTCCTGCGATATCAATCGATCTGCTTGACTTTGAGCAGTCGCTCAAACAAACTTTGAGCACTCGCTCAAACTTAGCGTTTCCGACATCTTAGGAGATAACCCATGACAACACCAACCACTTCGGCAGCCAGTTGCGACGAGCAGGCCACGCCGTTGCCACACTCGGCCGGTCGTTCGCTGGGGGCGATTGCGCGGGCCAATCCCCTCAAGCTGGCGGGCACCTTCTCGCTGGTGGCCCTCGAAAACATCCTGCTGGTGGTCTATCCCCTGTTCGCCGGCTTTGCCATCGACGCCATCGTCAAGGGCCAGTGGCTGCAGGCCTCGAGCTACGCCCTCATCGTGCTGCTGTTCTGGCTCATCGGCGCCCTGCGCCGGGCGGTCGATACCCGCACCTTCACCCATATCTACGCAGCGCTGGCGGTGCCGGTGATCCTGACACAACGCCAGCAGCAGGAGGGGCAATCCACCATAGTGGCGCGGGTCACCCTGGCGCGGGAGTTTGTCGACTTCTTCGAGAAACATATCCCGATCCTGGCCACCAGCCTGATCTCCATTGTCGGGGCGGCCGTGATGCTGATGGTGATCGAGTTCTGGGTCGGCATCGCCTGCATGGGGGTATTGCTGCTGTTCGGCCTGCTGCTGCCCGGCTTTTCGCGCAAGAACCAGCTGCTGCATGAGCGCCTCAACGATCGACTGGAACACGAGGTCAAGCTGGTCACCCATGCCCAGTCAGCCAACCTCGCCCGTCACTACCGCGCGCTGGCCTGGCTGCGCATCAGGATTTCGGATCGGGAGGCACTCGCTTTTCTGGCGGTCGGCATCAGCGCTTCCCTGCTGTTCCTGCTGGCCATCACCATGCTGATGGCCCAGCCCCAGGTCTCGGCAGGCCATGTCTATGCTGTGATGACCTACCTCTGGAACTTTGTCACCAGCCTGGATGAGGGGCCCGGTCTTGCCGATCAGCTGGCCCGGCTGAGAGACATAGGTCGCCGGGTCAATACCGCCCAACCCGATGAAATGATTTGACATTTTGTATCTGTAACCGGAGTAGAAAATGAATCCGACCACCCTTTGCCAACAAGCGTTGACCATGTGCATCAGCGGTTTTTTCCTCGCCGCCTGCGGCCCCAAGATGAGCGACTTTGAGCCCAACACCAGCTACTGGTTCAAGGAGAAACCGACAGAGGAGAGTGCCCCGCTGTCGCAAGACCTGAAGGTGGATATCGCCATCATAGGTGGCGGCTACAGCGGCCTCTCCAGCGCCTGGCATCTGGCCAAGGCCAATCCGTCGCTCAAGATCGCCATCTTCGAAGCCAAACAGGTGGGCAGCGGCGCCTCGGGCCGCAACGGCGGCATGGTGTTGCCGGGCTCCGAGGTGATGGACCTCTACGAAGAGGGGGAAGCGAGCAAGCGCCACTACGATCTCACCGTCGCCAGCATGCGCAAGCTGCAGGCGCTGGTCACCTCAACCGGCGTCGAGGCCGACCTCAAGCTCGATGGCTATGTGGAGGCGATCCTCGATGAGGAGGATATCCCCGAGTACCGCGACTATGTGAAAACCGCCAATCGCCTCGGCATCCCGCTCCAGTACTGGAACGCCGATACCACAGAGGAAAAACTCGGCACCGATCGCTACGTGGGGGCGGTATATGACCCCAATGGCGGTCAGGTACACGCCATGAAACTGGTCAATGCCCTGCGCAAGGCGGTGGAGCAGGCGGGCGTTACCATCTACGAACAGAGCCCGGTAATGGGGATCAAGGAGGGCAAGCAGATCGAGCTAAATGTGGCCGACAAGTACAAGGTGACCGCCGACAGCATAGTGCTGGCGACCAACGGCTATACCTCAAAACTTGGCTACTTCAGCGGCCGGGTCTTTCCGGTGCACGCCCAGAGCGCAGTCACCGAGCCGCTTACCAAAAAACAGCTGGCCGCCATCCAGTGGCAGAGTCGGGTGCCCTACTACGACACCCGCAACATCCTGTTCCATCTGGTATTGACCCCGGATAACCGCATCGTCATCGGTGGCGGCAATGCCGAGTACGTCTTCAACGACGGCCTCAACTACAAGGGCGACCTCAATCGGGTCAGCGAGATGATGATGAGCGAGCTGGTGACCCTCTATCCGGCCCTCAGGGGGATCAAGTTTGAGCAGGTGTGGGACGGGGTGCTCGGCATGACCGGCGACAGCACCGAAGCGGTGGGGGTAATGGGGGATCACAAGAACATCTACTACGCCCTCGGCTACAACGGCCACGGCATCAACCTCTCCTTCCTGTTTGGCGACATCGTGGCCAGCCTCTATCAAGGCAAGGATCACCCCTGGTTCAACCATGCGGAGCAGACCCTGCCAATGTGGCTGCCGCCAGAGCCGTTCAAGTCAATCGGCGTCAAATCTGCCCTGATGTACTACCAGTGGCAGGACAAGGGCTACAAGGAATAGCGCCGAGCAAGAACCCGACGAGTAACAGACGAAGGCACGCCTCAGGGCGTGCCTTTTTGCAATACCGCCACATCGGCGTGGGGGAAGCTAAGTTCGGCCTGCCAGCTGGCGGCCAACACCTGAAACGATGCCTCGGCAAAGAAGACGATGTGGGTCGGGTCGTGGCGATAGCGCCAGTTTTTAAACCGCTCGTCACCGAGCACCCGCTGGGTCTGCAACACCAGCAGGCCACCGGGCTTGAGGCAATCCCACAACTGCGCCAGCACCGTGCGCGGCTCGGCGATATGCTCGATCACCTCGGTACTGGTGATGAAGTCATACTGACGCGTCAGCAACTCTGGAAAATCGGCGTAGAACTTGTCATACCCCGCCATCTGGTAACCCGCCTCGCGTCCCATCGCCACCAGCGCAGGGCCGGGACCGCAGCCAAAATCGAGACCACTGGCAGGTAGCGGCACCCGCGCCAGCACTTCGCCAAAAGCCCGCATCAAAAAAGTGCGATAACGGGGATCATCTACCCGATTGTCGTGACCGTCATAGACCGCCTTCTCCGCCGCCTCATCCAGATGATCCGCCTGATCCAGCCAGACCAGCTCGCACGCGAGGCAGCGATGATAGCGTTTGCCCGCCACCGGCAGGGGATAACTGCGATGGCTGGCACACAGGGGGCAGCTGACGGTGGATGACATGGCGATTCCTCTTGGGGGATTCCTGTTGGATAACAGCGGCGCAGATTGCCTGCAGGCTGCCTCGCTGACAACTTTTTTTGCTCCTTAAGGGTTTCTTAAGTTTGCCCTTTTACTCTCAAACCATCGCAAGAGAAGGAGTCACCCATGACCATCGAGATCCAGGCCCCCTACCGATTGCAGCTAGCCAAGTCCCCGCAGCAGGTCATGGCGCTGCAAACCTATATCCAGGCCGCCTACACCCTCGAGTTCAACGCCCGCATCCCCCATTTTCTCCCCTGTCTGCTGGGGCTATATCGGGCGGATGGGACGCTGGTCGGTGCCTGTGGTCTCAATCATGCCAGTGAGGGGCCTCTCTATCTGGAACAGTATCTGGAGCAACCCATCGAGGCCGCCATCAACACCCGCCTAGGAGTCTATCCGGCACGCAACCGCATTATCGAAGTGGGCAATCTGGCCTGCAGCGAACCGGGCAATGCCCGCCTGATGTTCGCGGCCCTGTGTCGTCTGCTGTGTGAAAACGCCCTCGACTACGTGGTCTTTACCGGCACTGCCAAGCTGCGCAACAGCTTTGCCCGCCTGCAACTCAACCCGGTGGAGCTGGCCCCTGCACAGGCCCATCAGGTGGGAGCCGACGCCGACGCCTGGGGTGAGTACTACCGCTGCCAACCCAAGGTGATGGTGGGTGACATCAATCAGGGGCGCGAGGTGCTCGCCCAGCGCAGTCTGCTGCTCAATCTGCTAGCCCCCATGCCAACCCTGTTTGACGAGACCAGCGAGAGCAGTGATAACCAGACCCATCAAAAAAGGTGCGCCCAATGAGCCTGTTCGACGCCATCGCCAAACATGCCCACGAGGATCCGCAATCCCCAGCGCTGCTGAGCAGCCAGCAGCGTCTCGATTACCAGACCCTGTGGCAACAGATCCAGCGTCTGGCCAGCCAGCTGCAACAGCTCGACATCAGCCGTCTGGCGCTGCAACTGGACAACGGCCTGCCCTGGGCGCTGCTGGATCTCGCCTGCACCCGCGCCGGTATCGTGGTGATCCCGGTGCCCCACTTCTTCAGTCAGGCCCAGCAGGCCTGGTTGCTGGAGAGCAGCGGTGCCGATGCGCTGGTCGGCCCATATCATCAGGGGTGGCATGCCGCCGAGCCGCTCTCGCTGATCACCGGCGAGCTGCCGCTCTGGCGCCACGCACCAGCCAATCGACCGGCGCTGCCCAAGGGTACCGCCAAGATCACCTACACCTCCGGCACCACGGGCCAGCCCAAGGGCGTCTGCCTGTCACTGAGCCAAATGATGGCGGTGAGCCATGCGCTGGCCGAGCGGGTCGCACCAGCCAAGGTGGAAAAACACCTGACCCTGCTGCCGCTGGCGACCCTGCTTGAGAACCTCACCGGCCTCTATGTGCCGCTGCTGACCGGCGCCTGCAGCCGCATTCCATCTCTCGGGGAGCTCGGTTTCACCGGCTCCAGTTCGCTCAATCCAGCCACGCTGGGGGAAGCGCTGCTGCGCTGGTCGACCCATAGTCTGGTGCTGGTGCCCGAACTGCTGCGCCTGCTGCTGGCGCTCTGCACCAACACCCCGACGCTGGCCCAACAGCTCAAGAGCCTGCGCTTTATTGCCGTCGGTGGCGGCAAGGTGGCCCCCGACCTGATCAAACACGCCCGCCAGCTCGGCCTGCCGGTATATGAGGGGTATGGCCTCTCGGAGTGTGGCTCCGTGGTGGCACTCAACAGCACGGATGCTGACAAGCCAGGCAGCGTCGGCCGCCCCCTGCCCCACTGTCAGGTCACCATCGCCAGCGACGGCGAAATTATGGTGAGCGGCAGTGCCATGCTGGGCTATCTCGGCAGCAACGAACCGACTCCCGAACAGATTGCCACAGGCGATCTGGGTCATCTGGATGATGAGGGCTACCTCCATATCACCGGGCGCAAGAAGAATGTCCAGATCACCGCCTTTGGCCGCAACTTCTCCCCCGAGTGGGTGGAAGCCGAGGCCCAGCTCTGCCCCGCCATCGCCCGCATCGTGGTCTTTGGCGATGGTCAGCCTGCCAACGTGGCGCTGATCCAGCCCCTGCCGGGCAAAGAGGCGGATCTGCCCCGCCAGATCGCAGGCCTGAACCAGCGGCTGCCCGATTATGCCCGGCTGCACCACTGGTTGCCGGTGGCGCTGGATCAACATCCCGGGCTGCTGACCGCCAACGGGCGCCCCCGTCGCAACGAGATTTACCAACACTTTTCCCGGCAAATCAGCCAATGCCTTACAGGAGAATCGTCATGAGCTTCTACCAGACTCTGCAACAAGCCACTGCCAGTGAGCGTGAGCATCTGTTCAACGCCCCCATTATCGAAGCCTGTCGCCGTGGCGATATCAGCCGTGACACCTATCTCGCCTTTCTGGCGCAGGCCTACTACCACGTGCGCCACACAGTTCCACTCCTGATGGCAACCGGCGGCAAGCTGGGTCAGGAGTACGAGTGGGTGCGCGGCGCCATTGCCGAGTACATCGACGAGGAGTATGGCCATCAGGAGTGGATCCTCAACGATATCCGCGCCTGTGGCGGTGATGCCGAGGCGGTGCGCCACGGCCAGCCCGGGCTGCCCATCGAGCTGATGGTCGCTTTCCTCTACGACCAGATCCAGCGCGGCAACCCCATGGGCTTCTTCGGCATGGTACAGGTGCTGGAAGGCACCAGCGTCGCCATCGCCCTCACCGTCGCCGACCAGCTGAAAAAGGGTCTCGGCCTGCCACCCCAGGCGATGAGCTACCTGAGTTCCCACGGCGCCCTGGATCAGGAGCACCTCAAGTTCTTTGAATCCTTGATGGATAAGGTCGATAGCCCGGCAGATCAGGCGGCCATCATCCACGGGGCCAAGGTGGTCTACCGCCTCTATGGCGAGATGCTCTACAACCTCACCGCCACACCGTAAGTTGGCAGCGGATCAGCAGACAGCAAAAAGGGAACCCACACCATGAACCTTGAAGGGAAACTCGTGCTGCTCACCGGCGCCAGCGGTGGCATAGGTGAGGAGCTGGCGCAGGAGCTGGCCGCCCAAGGGGCACACCTGCTGCTGCACGGTCGTCGCGGGCCGGCACTGGAGCGGCTGTGCAAGTCACTGCCCCACCCCGAGCGCCATCAGGTGGTGCTCGCCGACCTCGGCTCTGCGCAGGAGCGGGCCAAGCTGTTGCAACACCCTGCGCTGGAGGACGGGATCGACATCCTGATCAACAACGCTGGCTGCAACCAGTTTGCCTGGCTGGAAGATCAGAGCTTCGAGCAGGTGGAGCGCCAGCTGCTGCTCAATATCGAGGCGCCCATCCAGCTCACCCGTGCCCTGCTGCCAACCATGCGCAAGCCGGGGATCATCATGAACATGGGCTCGAGCCTGGGCAGCATCGGCTACCCCGGTTACAGCGTCTACTGCGCCAGCAAATTTGCCCTGCGCGGCTTTAGCGAAGCGCTGGGACGGGAGCTGGAGGGGAGTGGTATCAAGGTGCTGCACTTTGCCCCCCGCGCCACCCGCACCAAGCTCAACTCCGAGGCCGCTTACGAGATGAATGCGGCGCTCGGCACTCAGACCGACAGCCCGCAGGAGGTGGCCGAAGAGGCGGTCATCGCCCTGTGCAACGAAACCCGCCGCAGCTGGCTCGGCTGGCCGGAAAAACTGTTCGTGCGGCTCAATGCCCTGCTGCCCGGCATCGTCGACAAGGCGCTGGCCAGACAGCTGCCGATCATCAAACGTTATGCCCGTCATCTTCAGCCAGGGACGACTGATGCCGGCGCCAACAGTGCGCCACAACCAGACTTGTCCCGCCCGATCCCGACCAAGAAGGAGCATTAATATGAACTTTTTCCGTCAATCAGTGACCTCTTGTGCCATCGCCATCCTGCTGGGATCCACCTCAGTCATGGCCGCGGATGATGCCCTCATCCCCATCCAGCAACAGTGGGCCGTCTGCCAGTATCAACAGAGCGGCAAGGCGAAAGAGAGCTGCCTCGAAACCCTGAGCACCCAGGCCGAAGCGGCCAGCGCCAAGGAGCCTTTTCGCGCCGACCTGCTGATCTGGTCTGCCATCGTCAAGAGCACCTGGGCGGGGGCCAAAGGGGGGCTGGGGGCACTGGGTCTGGTGAAAGAGGCCAAGGCCAAGCTGGAGCTGGCGCTCAAGCAGGATCCCAAGGCGCTGGATGGCTCTGCCTACACCAGTCTGGGCTCCCTCTACTATCAGGTGCCCGGCTGGCCGGTCGGCTTTGGCGATGACGAAAAGGCAGAACAGCTGCTCAAGCAGGCGCTGGCCATCAATCCGGATGGCATCGACCCCAACTTTTTCTACGGTGACTTCCTGCTGGATCAGGGTCGCAAGGCCGAGGCCAAAACCTACCTCGACAAGGCGCTGGCAGCCCCGGCCCGCCCGGGTCGCGAAGTGGCCGACGAAGGGCGCAGAATGGAGATCCGCGATCGGCTGGCCAAGCTATAAAACCCTGATGGATCAAAGAACTATTTAAACTCTGCCCACCAGCTTGCATACTGGTGGGCAGGGTTGTTTATGCCACGGCACGCCCTGGCGCTGAGCCAGATCGCCACACCCAACAAACAGGGAGAAAAGAATGCGGATCCTGCTGGTAGAAGATGATGTGATGCTGGGGGATGGTATGCAGGATGCACTGCGCCATAGCGGCTACACGGTGGACTGGCTGCAACAGGGGTTGCCCGCTCTGGCAGCCCTCAAGAGCGACGAGTTCGCCGCCCTGATCCTCGATCTCAACCTGCCCGACATCGATGGCCTCAGCCTGCTGCGCAAGTTGCGGCGTGAAGGCCACCAGTTGCCGGTGCTGATCCTCACCGCCCGCGATGCGCTGGACGATCGGGTGGTCGGCCTTGATGCCGGCTCCGACGACTACATGGTCAAGCCCTTCGCCCTGCAGGAGCTCAACGCCCGCCTGCGCGCTCTGGTTCGTCGCAGCAAGGGGCAGGCTCAGGCGGTACTGGAGTATGGCGACATCCTCATCTATCCCGAATCCCAGCAGGTCACCTATCAGGGGGAAGCGGTCAAACTCACCCCCCATGAATACAAGTTGCTGCAGGAGCTGATCAGCCAGAGCGGCCGGGTGCTGAGCAAGGATCAGCTGCAACAGAGCCTCTACGGCTGGGATGAAGGGGCCGAGAGCAACGCGGTAGAGGTGCATATCCACCATCTGCGCAAGAAGTTCTACAGCGACCTCATCCGCAATATTCGCGGGGTCGGCTACATCATTCCTCAGCTCGAACAGCCAAGCCGGACACCCGCACGATGAAACGTCCCCGCTCCATTCGCCGCTTTCTGCTCACCGGTATCCTGACGCTGGTGAGCCTGAGTCTTACCATCAGCGCCTTTATCGGCTACATGGAGGCGAGCCACGAAATGGAGGAGCTGTTTGATGCCCGCCTCGCCCAGTCGGCCCGCATCACCAATCAGCTGCTGGTCCGCTACATGGCCCAGCAGGGGCAACTGCCCGCCAACGGCACCGTCTATCAGGAGTGGGAGGCGCAGAACCCCGATGAGTGGCAAAAAGATCCCAGCCTCAACCTGACCGGCGAAGATCGGGAGATCACCCCCTACGGCCACGAGTTCGAACGCAATCTCTACTTCCAGCTGCTCGATGAAAAGGGCGGCTTGCTGCTGCGCGCCCCCAGCGCCCCGGATCAGCCGCTGGTCACCCTGGCCATCGGCTTCGACACGGTCGAAAAAGATAATCACCAGTGGCGCACCTTCACTCTCTACAACCAGCAGGAGCAGACCTGGCTGGTGGTGGCCGAGCGGGACGACGAGCGCAGCGAACTGGCCAGCAAGATGGCCACCCTCACCATGCTGCCGCTGCTGATCACCCTGCCCTTCCTGCTGGCCCTGCTCTGGTGGCTCATCACCCGCGGGCTGGCCCCCCTGCGTCAGCTGGCCCAGGCCATCAGTGAACGTCACCCCGCCAACCTGAGCCCGCTCAGCCTCAAGATAAGCGCTCAGGAGCTGACCCCCCTCACCAACGAGATCAACCGGCTGATGCAGGCGCTGGCGGAGACCATAGAGCGGGAGAAACAGTTTACCAACGAGGCGGCCCACGAGCTGCGCACCCCGCTGGCGGTGCTGCGGATCCACAGTGAAAATGCCCTGGCTGCCGAAGATGAAGTGAGCCGCCAGCAATCCCTGCACAAGATGCTGCAAGCCCTAGACCGCAGCGATCGGCTGATCCGCCAACTGCTGACCCAGGCTCGTATCGACAACCAACAGGGGCTGGTATTGACCGAGCTGGAGGTGGGCCACCTGCTGCAAGGCACCCTGGCGACCCTGGCCCCCATCGCGCTCAAGAAGGATCAGCAGCTGTCGCTGGAGTGTGAAGTGCCGCAGCTGGTGATGGGGCAGGCCACCCTGCTCGAACTGCTGTTTAGCAACCTGATCGACAATGCACTGCGCTACACCCAGCCGGAGGGCGAGATCAGGGTGCGGGTTCAGCGAGAGGGCAATCGGGTGAGGGTGGATGTGAGCGACAATGGCCCCGGCATTCCCGCCAGCGCCTTGCCCCGGTTGTATGAACGCTTCTTTCGGGTCAATCCCCAGCAGGGGGATGGCGTGGGTCTCGGCATGGCCATCGTCTCACGCATCGCCCAGTTGCACGGCGCCGACCTCGATGTCCACAACCGGCCGAAAGGGGGGCTGGAGGTGAGCGTGCTGCTCCCGCTGCCGCCGGCAAGATAAGCGATAAGTAAAGAGCCCGCGATGCGGGCTCTTTACTTTCAATGACAATCTGGCTGCACGGTAAAGGTTCGACTGGAGTCCACCGGGCCCAGCTCCGCCAGCAGACGTCGGCCCAGCAGCACCGGATAGATCATCTTGCTGCGATCCCGCAGGGTGAACCACTCCTCATACACCTTGTCCCCCAGACAGATGGACATGGTCACCGTTGGCCGCTGCTCCATGCCGCCCGCCCCACGCACCGTCACGCTGCGCTCGACCCGCCGTTCGAACTGCTGCTTGACCAGTTTGCCGCTGTCGGCATCGGTCACCACCAACGTGAAGCGCACCCAGGGCTTGCCATCCCGTTTGAATCTGGTGATAGAGCGTGCATCGAGGGAAGAGGTGAGCGCCCCGGTGTCGAGTTTCATCTTCACCGCCACGCCGGTGGGCAAAATAAGTCCCTTCTCGATCCAGCCATAGCTGGTCGGGGTCTCTGCCAGCGCACTGCCACACAGTGCCAGCATCAGGGTGATCCCCACCATCATCTTGCCCATTTTACTGCCCTGCCTTGTCAATCCTGCGCCCAGATCTACCACAGTCCCATTGTGGGTCAATCCGATTTATTTCAGCTACTTGGATAATATCTGGCGGGTCAGGAGAGAGACGACAAAGAGTGGCCGAACGGCGGCCCAAGCGGGCGGGAATATCGAAGGAGAGCAAGGCACCGAACGGTGCTGGATGAAACTGGTGGTTAACCTCAGGTTGTGACGCCAAAGGCTACCACAAGGATTTACAAATTATCAGTCTTGTTCTGAAGGGATTTTTGCCTACACTGTTGTAAACCGGAGGGCCTGAAAACCACCGGTTTTTTTGCGCCTGCCGAAAATTTGCCACTGCAAAAGTGACTTTCAACAAGGCTCAATAAGGAATTTGTAATGCGTATCGAAGAAGACTTGAAGCTCGGTTTCAAGGATGTCCTGTTCCGCCCCAAGCGCTCTACTCTCAAGAGCCGTTCCCAAGTAAGCCTGACCCGTCAGTTCACCTTCAAACACACTCAGACCCAATGGCAAGGCGTACCCGTTATCGCCGCCAACATGGATACCGTCGGCAGCTTCGCCATGGCGCGCACGCTGGCCGGTTTCGAGATGATGACCGCGGTACACAAGCACTACAGCCTTGAGCAGTGGCAAGCTTTCGTCAACGAGACAGACCCGGCGCTGCTGGGCCATGTGATGGTCTCCACCGGCACCTCGGCTGAAGATTTCGCCAAGACCCGCCAGATCCTCGCCATGTCCGAAGCGCTGCGTTTCATCTGTGTCGACGTGGCCAACGGCTACTCCGAACACTTCGTCGAGTTCGTGCGCAAAATTCGTGAAGCCTGCCCCAACCACGTCATTCTGGCGGGCAACGTGGTGACCGGCGAGATGGTCGAAGAGCTGATCCTCTCCGGCGCCGACATCGTCAAGGTCGGCATCGGCCCGGGCTCGGTCTGCACCACTCGCGTCAAGACCGGTGTCGGTTATCCGCAGCTCTCCGCCATCATCGAGTGTGCCGATGCGGCCCACGGCCTCGGCGGCCAGATCGTCGGTGACGGCGGCTGCACCTGCCCGGGCGACGTCGCCAAAGCATTCGGCGGCGGTGCCGACTTCGTGATGCTGGGCGGCATGCTGGCAGCCCACGAGGAGTGCGGTGGCGAGATCGTCGATGTAGACGGCGAACCCTTCATGAAGTTCTACGGCATGAGCTCCTCCAGCGCCATGGACAAGCACGCCGGCGGCGTCGCCGAGTACCGTGCCTCCGAGGGTAAAACCGTACTGCTGCCCTACCGCGGCCCGGTCGAAAACGCGGTGCGCGACATTCTGGGCGGCGTGCGCTCCACCTGTACCTACGTGGGTGCCAGCCAGCTGAAAGAGCTGACCAAACGCACCACCTTTATTCGGGTTCGCGAGCAAGAGAACAACGTCTACGGCAAGGAGTAACCTGCCACAGACCGCCGTCACACGCTGACGGTTAGAAGCCAGTCAACCGGTGTGCTACCCTGCGCACCGGTTTTTTTGCATCTGGAACCCCGAGCAATGACAACTCCCCTACCCCCGTTTGACTGGGACATCTTCTGCTGCGTCGTCGACAACTTTGGTGACATCGGCGTCACCTGGCGACTCGCCCGCCAGCTAAAACGGGAGGGGAATATTGCGGCACCTAGTAATGAGGTTCAGGTGCGGCTCTGGGTGGACGATCTGGCAAGCTTTGCCCGCATCTGTCCGGGGCTCGACCCGGCGCAGGATGGCCAGTGGGTCGATGGCATCTATATCCAGCACTGGCATGAGACCCTGCCGAGCGACATGACCCCGGCCAAGGTGGTGATCGAGGCCTTTGCCTGTGAACTGCCCGCCCCCTTCATAGAGTTGATGGCGAGCCAACCCAGCCCCCCATGCTGGCTCAATCTGGAATACCTCTCGGCAGAGAGCTGGGTAGAGGATTGCCACGGCCTCGCCTCGCCCCAGCGAGTTGGCAATAAAAGCCTCAATAAATACTTCTTCTTCCCGGGCTTTACCGCTAAAACCGGCGGCCTTTTGTGCGAGCACGACCTGATCGCCGAACGGGAGCAGTGGCAACAAGATGAAGCGGGACTGGCAGACTACTGGGCCAGCCTCGGTTTGCCACCAAAAAAAGATAACGAGCTGCGGGTCAGCCTCTTTACCTACGAGAGCAGTGCGCTGAAGAGTCTGGTCGAGAGCTGGTGCCAGAGCGCCACCCCCGTCACCCTGCTGCTGCCGCTGGGGCGCTCCCTCAACGATGTGCTCACCGGTGCCGGTCTGACTGATGCCATCCCTGCAGCCAAAGCGGGGGATCTGCTCCACTCGGGCAACCTCACCATCAAGCTGCTGCCGATGACAGATCAGGCTGGCTACGATCGACTGCTGTGGAGCTGCGATCTCAATCTGGTGCGTGGGGAGGACTCCTTCGTGCGGGCCCAGTGGGCGGCTCGTCCTTTCCTCTGGCATATCTACCAACAGGAGGAGGAGGCTCATCTGGTCAAGCTGGAGCAGTTCCTTGACCACTATCTTGCCGATCTGCCCGCCGAATGTGCTCAATGGCTGCGCCGCTTTAATCTGGCTCTCAATCGTGGCGAAGATTGCCGCGAACTTTGGGGCCAATGGCCACGATATAGCGCCATTTGGCAGCAACATGGGCGAAGCTGGTCACAGAAGTTGCTCCGGGATGGGGATCTCGTCACACGGTTGGTGAAATTTTTAGAAAGCCGTATATAATCTGGCAGTTTTTATCCGTCCGTTTCACGAACAGGAATTTTTTACATGAAAACCGCACAGGAAATCCGCGCTGGTAACGTAGTCATGATCGGCACCGAGCCGATGGTGGTCCAGAAGGCTGAATTCAACAAATCCGGCCGTAACTCCGCCGTGGTCAAAATGAAGCTGAAGGGCCTGCTGAACGGCAGCGCTACCGAGACCGTCTTCAAGGCCGACGACAAGCTGGACGTTGTTCAGCTGGAACGTAAAGAGTGCACCTACTCCTACTTCTCCGACCCCCTGTATGTCTTTATGGACACCGAGTACAACCAGTACGACGTAGAGAAAGACAACCTGGGTGACGTGCTGAACTACCTGGTAGACGGCATGGAAGATCTGTGTGAAGTGACTTTCTACAACGAGAAAGCCATCTCCGTAGAACTGCCGACCACCATCGTGCGTGAAGTTGAGTACACCGAGCCGGCTGCCCGTGGCGACACCTCCGGTAAAGTAACCAAGCCTGCCCGTCTGAAAGGCACTACCTACGAGCTGGCTGTTGCCGCTTTCGTAGAGATCGGTGACAAGATCGAAATCGATACCCGCACCGGCGAATTCAAGCGTCGCGTCAACTAATTGACCGCTTTGAATTGATTACAAAAAAGCGAGCCACCGGCTCGCTTTTTTATTGCCTCCGAGTTGCCATCACACCGCCCGCCTTCAGAAAATCCCGCCGCCGCCGCTAACCCAGATAACCGGGGGAGCACACTATGGCCAGATTATCCTTATCACTGCTGTTATTGACCTTGCTGGCTGGCCATGGGGCAGAGGCGAGCGAGGTCGCCCCCCCCGTTGCCGAACCTATGCCCCTCGACCACTGGCAAGCCAGCGACTGGAAAGGGTTGCCCGATGCTACCCAGATCGACAAGCAGACGGTGCTGTTCGCCAAACACGACAGTGAAAACTATCTGGGGCTCGCCATTTTACTGCCCGACTGGCAGCGCAGCGGCCAACTCTGGCAACTGACTCGCGCCCTCAGCCGACTGGGCTTTGATACCCTGCTGCTGCTGCCCTCCCCCCAGCAGACCGAACTGGACCCAGCCGCCGAGAAAAAAGCGAAAAACAGCGATGAGTTTCGCAAGCAGTTTGCCGAGCGGATCAGCAAGCTGGCGGATGCCAAGCTGCAGGAGGGGGGCTTCAAGCTGATCCTGGCGCAAGGTACCGGCGCCGCCTGGACTGCCAATCTCATCGCCAGCGAACAGTTGCCCGCCCCCGACGCGCTGGTGCTGCTCGATGGCTTCTTCCCCAATCAGCAGAGCAACCAGACCCTGGCCAAACAGGTGGCTCAGGCGGCCATCCCCACCCTGGACCTCTATCAGGAGGATGGCGGTCGCTGGCCACTGCTGGCCGCCGAGGCCCGCAAAAGCGAGAGCCGGCGCAGCAACAAGCTCAACTATCGCCCCTACGCCCTGATGGAGCTGGAGGAGACCCCCACCCGCATTCAGGGCTGGCTCAACCATCTGGGCTGGCTCTAAACCGGCCGCTAGCGTGGCGCAATAAAGCGCGCAAGATCACATCTGCCGGATAAAGCCCAGCCATTACACAGCGGCGAGCTGGCAATGACTGTATCCTGTTTGGCATCATGATCCCTCGACACCGGAAAAATGGCAGGAAGGACCATGCAGCAAATCGTATTTCTCGACAGCGATACCCTGGATGCGGGCATCACCCTGCGTCATCCCGACTTCCCCCACCACTGGCAGAGTTATCCCAGCACGGCCCCGGAACAGGTAGTCGAGCGGCTGAAAGATGCCAGTATTGCCATCATCAACAAAGTACGGATCGGCGCCGCCGAGCTGGCCCAGCTACCGGAGCTCAAACTCATAGCGCTCGCCGCCACCGGCAGCGACAACGTGGATCTGGAGGCGTGCCACGCCGCCAACGTCGGGGTGTGCAATATCCGCAACTATTCGGGCCCCTCGGTGCCGGAGCACGCCATGGCGCTGATGCTGGCACTGTCGCGCAACCTCTTCTGCTGGCGCCAGTCGCTGCTGGAGGGGCGCTGGCAACAGAGCGGCCAGTTCTGCTTCTTCGACCACAACATCATGGATCTGCACGGCAAACAGCTTGGCATCATCGGCAAAGGGACGCTCGGACAGGCGCTCGGCGAGCGGGCCAAAGGGATGGGGATGACAGTGCGTTACGCCCAGAGCCAGGTCGGCGCCAGTCACGACGAGGATCGCTTGCCCCTCGACGAGTTGCTGCAAAGTTCGGATGTGATCAGCCTGCACTGCCCGCTCACCCCCTACACCCGCAACCTGATTGGCGAGCGGGAGCTGGATCTGATGAAACCGGGCGCCCTGCTGATCAACGTCGGCCGTGGCGGGCTGGTGGATGAGGAGGCGCTGCTGCAAGCGCTGGCCAACGGCCGCCTCGGTGGCGCCGGTTTCGATGTGGCGAGCGTCGAACCCCCGCCCCCCGACCATCACTTGATGAAAGCGCTGCAATACCCCCACTTCATTCTGACCCCCCATGTGGCCTGGGCCAGCGAAGAGTCGATGCAGCGTCTCGCCGATCAGCTGATCGACAACATCAACGCCTTTGCTGCCGGTCGCCGCCAGCACCGGCTGGTGTAACCGCACGAGCGAGTCACCGTAAAATCGAGTGACCACACCATGCAAAACGGGACCAACAGCCCCCGTTTTGCATCTTTCGCACTCACTGCGCGCACATCAATCGTCGTCATGCCATCTGTGCTTCTTATGCTTTTTGTACTTCTTGTGGTGCTTGTGATGGTGATGATCATCGTCATCATCATAATAGCGATCCTGGCTCTTGTGGCCATCGCCCGTCTTGGCACCGATGGCCGAACCGCTCGCCCCGCCGACCCCGGCGCCGATCAGCTGGCCAGTATCACCACCGACACTCTTGCCGATGGCGGCACCGCCCAGCGCCCCCACCGCGCCGCCAAGGGCCGCTTCATTCTTGTTGCCCTTGTTGGCCGTCGCAGCCCCACCGGCAGCACCGCCCAACGCAGCCCCCACCAGCGCACCGGTATCGCCCCCCAGCTCCTTGCCGATCATGGTGCCCGCCACCCCGCCCGCCCCGCCACCAAGAATGGTGTTGAGAGTTTCCGAACCGTGGGCCGCAGTGCTGCCCAGCAATAACGCCCCCAACAGAGCCAGAGCACCGATGCCACGCGTACTCATATCCATGGATACTCCTGTCAAACCTGATTAATAATCAGCAGCACTATACAAAGAGCTATCAGGTTCGCCAGCCAGCAGAAAACAGGGATGCGACAGTCGATGGCAGTACAGTCACAGCCAACACAGGAAGAGTAGAGTCAACCTATTGAATTAAAACGTGAAAATGAACATTGAACCAGACAGTCACGACAAAGTGACCGATAACCTGGCAGCCGCGTCCTGTCGAATAGTCAGCGCGCTGGGACAAAAGCTGTCAGTCAAGGCCCCCTGCCACCCCTTCAGCCAGGTGCCAGCAGTTCCGGCCAGCCTCCTTGCTGCGGTAGAGGGCTGCATCAGCCCGCTCGAAGATAGGGCCGGCGGCAGGAGAATGGCAGGCGCCGCCGGCACTCAGGGTGATCGGCCCATGGTGTTCACGCCACTGTTGCTGACGCACCAGTTCAAGCAGACAACCGAGTTTCTCCGCCAACTCATCCTGTGGCTGTTGCAGCAGAGCGGCAAATTCATCCCCGCCTATCCGGTAAACCGTACTCACCCCCAGCACATCAGCAAGACAGTTGGCCACCCGACACAGCACCTGATCGCCGAAGGCATGGCCCTGGCTGTCGTTGATCCCCTTGAAGTGATCGACATCAAACAGCAGCAGCCAGAAGCACGCCCCCCTCTGCTCCAGTGCCGCCTTGTGCTGCTCGAAGGCTCGTCGGTTCATGATACCGGTCAGGGGATCCCGCAACAGCGCATCCTGCCCCTTGAGAAAACTGGCCCTGACCTGATCGATCTCGTTCAGGCTACGCCTCACGAACCAGGTCTTGGGCTCACTGACAGGCGCTGAACGCTCCAGATCGCGCACGATGCCGGTCAATGAGCCCGACACCAGCTCCTGCTCCTGGCGGAAGATCCGCACCAGCAGACTCAGGCTGCAACACCAGATGGCAAACAGAGAGAGCAGTGGAAAAACCACCATCTGCAACGCATCGTAGAGGCTGTCACGAAACAGTACTGGCGGCAGATAGATGTTGAGATCCCAACCAATATCCGCCAGCTCGCGCTTGATATACGTCCCATGCCACAGCACATCCAGGCCGAGCCACTGCTGATTCTGATGCTGCTTGATGGTGTTGGCCGCCAGCAGATCCATATTGCTGCCCACTACCAGCTGATCAGTGTCACGCAAGGTCAGATAGAGTGCCGCCTGATTACTACCGACCGTGCGCTGCAGCGCCTGCTGCAGCGAGTCGAATGACATGTCAACCATCAGCAGACCCAGCAACTGCCCCTGCTCATCCCTCACCCGTTTGATCAGGCTGAGAATCAGCTCCTGAGTATTGTATTCAGGGTAGGGGCCAAACCAGACGGGCCCGTCGCCCGGCATGGCGGTCACCTGATACCAGGGGCGCAGCGCTGCCTTATAACCTGGGGGCGCGAGCCACTCCGGGTAACTGTCGATGCGATCCGCTTTCAGGTTGTAAAAGTAGATATAGTGGTTGCCGGGCTTGATCTGATGGGCAATAGCCCAGATGGGAGAGTCGGCCGGCTCGCCGCGGGCTATCTTCTCCTTGTCTAGGGAGCCCTCCAGCACTGCCAGTTGCCGCTCATTGACCTTCACCATCTCGTGGATCAAGGACGCCTCAACGGAGGAAGCCATGTGACCGAAGCCGGATACCGTCATGTCGATATCCCGCAGATAGCTGGCAATGGCCATGATGATAGTCACGATCAGGATCAACAAGCCAAGCAGTGCGGAGAGGGGGGCCAGCACATAGTAACGCTTGTTGAGATACGAGCGGCTCACATGACATCCGAACAGGGGAAAACATAGCGGGATTGTGCGAGAGAAAGGAGAGTGAATCATTGATTAATATCACTTCAACGCCCCTTTAATGACATTTCCAATACTAACAAAACATCAAGGTTCGCAAACGAATATCAACTGACAGGAAAAACGCTAGTTACCCCGGGTTAACCCCGCTCTGCATTGCGGGTGTTATAGTCTATACCTGACGCGGCCGGCGCTGGACAAACCGTCCATCACCGGCTGCAACGCCAAGCAGAACAAGGAGATGTTATGAGCAGTCCGTTTATCGAACAGATCAAAGCACGTCGTACCATCTATGCCCTGGGCAGCCAGGTGTCCCATACACCGGAACAACTGACGGCCCTGATCCAGGATGCCATCAGGCACAGCCCCTCCTCCTTCAATTCCCAGAGCTCCCGCGCCGTCATCCTGTTTGGCGCCCAGCACCATAAGCTGTGGGATATCGTCAAAGCCGAGCTGAAAAAGATCGTGCCGCCGGAGGCCTACGCCCAGAGTGAGGCCAAGGTGGATGGCAGCTTCCGCGCAGGTTTCGGCACTGTGCTGTTCTTCGAAGACACCGACGTCATCAAGGATCTGCAGCAAAAGTTTGCCCTCTATGCAGACAACTTCCCCATCTGGTCGGAACATGCCACCGGCATCGCCCAGTTTGCGGTCTGGACCACCCTGGCCCAGGAGAAGATCGGCGCCTCCCTGCAACACTACAACCCCCTCATCGACGAGGCGGTACGCAAGGAGTGGAACCTGCCAGCCAGCTGGCTGCTGCGTGCCCAGATGCCCTTTGGCAGCATCCAGCAACCGGCCGGCGACAAGACCTTCATCGACGATGCCACCCGTTTCCGCGTTTTCAAATAACGGCCAGATAGCAAAACGCCCCCGCATCTCGGGGGCGTTTTTATTGCGACATCAAGAGTTCGGATAGCGATGGTTCATACCGCAATCTGCGGTCGTCACGCACTCGCACCACAGCTCAGGCGGGCAGCGTCACCAGCAGGGATGTCTCTCCAGGTTCCACCTTCACCTCGTGCCAGCCTCAGCCGTGCTGACTACTTAGCTGTTCGATAATGGTGGCGCGCAGCAGGGCTCGCCCTTCGTCGATGCGAGTTGATCGGGAGAGTCCTTTCGCCCACATCAGCGCCAGGGTTCGACTCAGCACTGGCTCGTGCAGCGCCACGACTTTCAGCTGGGGATCGCGCAGGTTCGCGGCATAGAGTCCGGGCAGGATAGCAACTGCCAACCCTGAGCGCACCAAGCCGTAAAGCGTCTCGACATAATCTGTGGTGTATCTGGGCTTGAGCCCGGGCAACTGGCTCTGGGCCAGTCCGTTGACCTGCCGGCTGACGTTGCCTCTGGCAAAAAGGGCGATGTCGCGGCGGGTCAGCTCATGCCAGCTGATGGCCTCTTCCCCTGCCAGCGGATCCTGCTGGTTGATCACCGCCACCAGCGCATCGTCCAGCAGCGGCGTCACCTCCAGCGAGTCGGGCAACTCGCCATCCAGCACGCCAATTCCCGCATCCAGAGCCCCCTCGGCCAGCGCCTGCAACAGACCGTCGTTGGTGTGATCCTGAAACTCGACCCGCAAGCCCGGAAATTGCTGCTGCAGACGGGCGGCCGCCAGCGGAAACATCAGGGTGCAGGCCGACGGGATCAGACCGATGCGCAGGGTGCCATCGCCCCCTTCGACCATCACCTGCTGCATATCGGAAAAAGCGGCGTGGGCTACATTGAGCAGCCCCTTGGCGTGGGGCAGGATCGCCTCCCCCTGTTCGGTCAGGGTAACCGCCTGCGCGGTACGGTGAAACAGTTTACCGCCAAGCACAGATTCAATCTGGCGCAGGGCACTGCTCAGGGCGGGCTGGCTGATGGCCATCTGATTGGCCGTTTCGGTGAAGTGGCGCAGCTGGGCCAGCGTGACAAAATACTGGATCTGCTTGAGAGAGAGCGCAGGCAGACGGCGCCAGGGTTCGGACATGAAATCGACAACCGGAGAAAAACGTTTACAGCAGCATAACCCTTTCTTATCCAGTTATAAATTCTTTGCGCTATGCACGGACCAATCCCCTCCCTAAAGTGGGCCCATTATTCCCCTTGTCAGGCCATCTCCTTCATGTGTGAACAAGATGCATCCCTCAACTTGCGCCGCCGCGCCGTGCAGGCTGCCCTCGGCGAAGCCCCCTTCGATCTGCTGCTGACCAACGCCAACCTGATCGACATGGTGACCGGCGAGATCCGCCCCGTCGACGTGGGGCTGGTCGGCCCGCTGATTGCCAGCGTCCATCCGGTCGGCTCCTTCCAGCAGGCACGCGAGACCCACGATCTGGCCGGCGCCTATCTCTCGCCCGGTCTTATCGACAGCCATGTCCATGTGGAGAGCTCCCACCTGACGCCGGAGCGCTACGCCGATGTGGTGGTCGCGCAGGGCACCACCACCATCTTCTGGGATCCCCACGAGCTGGCCAATGTGCTCGGGCTGGCGGGGGTACGCTATGCCATCGACGCCAGCCGCAATCTGCCGCTGCGGGTCATCTGCGCCGCCCCCTCCAGCGTTCCCTCGACGCCGGGTCTCGAGATGTCGGGCGCCGACTTCCACGGCCCCGAGATGGCCACCATGCTGGAGTGGCCTGAGGTGGCGGGGATCGCCGAGGTGATGGACATGCAGGGGGTGCTGGGCGGCAGCGAGCGGATGACCGGCATTCTGCATGCCGGTTTGCAGCGCAATGCCCTGATTGAGGGACACGCCCGGGGCCTCACTGGTCACCGGCTGCAAGCCTATCTGGCTGCCGGGGTCAGCTCGGATCACGAACTCACCTCGGCAGCCGATGCGCTGGAGAAGCTGCGGGCCGGGCTCACCCTCCAGCTGCGCGGCTCCCACCCCTACCTGCTGCCGGAGATCGTCGCTGCGCTGAAACAGCTGCCCCACCTCTCCTCCCAAGTCACCCTCTGTACCGACGATGTGCCGCCCGACATGCTGCTGGAGAAGGGAGGCATGATTGCGCTGGTCAAGCTGCTGGCAGAGCTGGGGCTGGCGGTGCCCGACGTGCTGCGAATGGCCACCCTCAATGCCGCCATCCGGTTGCAGCGCAACGATCTGGGGCTGGTTGCCGCCGGCCGCTGCGCCGACCTGGTGGTGTTCGACAACCTCACTGATCTCAACCCGCTCTGGGTCTACAGCAGCGGCCAGCGGGTCGCCCGCCATGGCGCCATTCTCAAACCCTCCGAGCCTGTCGCTGGTTGTCAGGCGCCGCGCGATACCATGCAGATCCCCCTGCGCACGCAGGAGGAGTTCATCATCCGGGTACCCGGGCTGACTGCGGGTCGGGCCCGCTTCAAGACCATCAAGGGGGCTCGCTTCACCCAGTGGAGTGAAACCGAGGTTGAGGTTCGGGATGGTCAGGTCATCGTGCCTGCGGGATTTAGCCTCATCTCGGTGCAACACCGCCATGGCCGCCATCAGGCGGGCACCCGGCTGGCGCTGCTGGAGGGGTGGGGCGAGCTGCAAGGGGCCATCGCCACCAGCTACTCCCACGACTCCCACAATCTGGTGGTGCTGGGGCGCGACCCGCAAGAGATGATGCTGGCCGCCAACACTCTGATCACCAGCGGGGGCGGCATGGCGGTCGTCCAACAGGGTGAGGTGCTGGCCCACGTTGCCATGCCCATCGCCGGCATGCTCTCCGACCTGCCGGCCAGCGAGCTGGCCGCCAGCTTCCACGCTCTGCGCGAAGTGAGCGGCAAGGTGGTGGAGTGGGAGCCCCCCTACCGTGTCTTCAAGGCCATCGAGGGAACCTGCCTTGCCTGCAATGCGGGGCCCCATCTGACCGATCTCGGTCTCACCGATGGCCTGACCCGCGAGATTGTCGACCCCTTTATCTGCTGCTGGCCCCACGATGCCAGCCAAGCCGATTAACCTCGAGGAGAACAGCGTGAACCCTGTCGCCATTATTCTGGATACCGACCCCGGCATCGACGATGCCGTTGCCATCGCCGCCGCCCTGTTTCACCCCGGGATCGAGCTGGCGCTCATCACCACGGTCGCCGGCAACGTCGATGTCAGCAAGACCACCCGCAACGCCCTGCGCCTGCTGCACTTTTTCGGCCAAGAGGTGCCGGTGGCACAGGGGGCCAGCCAGCCCCTCGTGCGCCCCCTCGACAATGCCAGCCATATCCACGGCCACTCCGGCCTCGATGGTTACGAGTTTGCCGAGCCCGGGCAACAGCCGATACCGGAGCATGCCGTCGAAGCCATGAAGGCCACCCTGCTCGCCAGCGAACAATCCATGACGCTGGTGCCCATCGGGCCGCTGACCAATATCGCCCTGCTGCTCACCCTGCACCCCGAGTGTCGGGAGAAGATCGCGCGGATCGTGTTGATGGGCGGCTCGGCCGGTCGGGGCAACCACACCCCCAATGCCGAGTTCAATATCTACGTGGATCCGGAGGCGGCTCACATCGTCTTCAGCAGCGGTCTGCCCATCGTGATGTGCGGACTCGATGTCACCAGCCGGGCCACCCTGACCGGCGAGATGATTGCGGCGCTGCCCGCCCTCAACCGCACCGGCGCCATGCTCCACGCCCTGTTCGGCCACTATCGCGGCGGCAGTATGCAGACCGGGCTCAAGATGCACGATCTCTGCGCCATTGCCTATCTGGTGCGCCCCGATCTCTTTATCACCCGGGCCTGCCATGTGGCCATCGAGACCCGGGGTGAGCACACCCTCGGCACCACCTCGATGGATATGAACAACCGGCTCAAACGCCCGCCCAACGCCGAGGTGTGTCTCGATATCGACGTGCCCGGATTCAGGGCCTGGTGCATGGAGACCCTTGCCCGCGCCATCTGATCCCGAACCGCCAGCCCGCTGGCCCATTCACATCAAGAAGAGAGTGTTGGAAACATGCTGGAAATAATTGTCAGCACCCTGATCCTGGTCATCTGCGGCTATCTCATCGCCAAAAACTACGATGCCAAGATAGTGCTGTTTGGCGCCGGGCTGCTGCTGATGTTTGCCGCCGTCGGACTGGGCCACCCCCTGCTGCCTGCGGCGCAGAGCAGCGGCCTCAGCTGGCTTGATCCCTTCGTCCAGATCAAGCAGATCTTCATCAGCCAGATGGGCAATGTCGGCCTCACCATCATGGTGCTGTTCGGCTTCTCCAGCTACATGAGCCACATCGGCGCCAACGACGTCACCGTGATGCTGCTGACCCGCCCCTTGAGTCGCATCCGCTCCCCCTACCTGCTGGTGCCGGTGATTTTCCTCTTGGGCAATCTGCTCTCGCTGGTGGTGCCAAGCGCTGCCAGTCTGGCAGTGTTGCTGATGGCGACCCTCTATCCGGTACTGAAGGCATCGAACATGTCCTCCCTCACCGCGGGGGCCGTCATTGCCACCACTGCCACCATCATGCCCAGCCCGCTGGGGGCCGATAACGTGCTGGCCGCCCAGAAGCTGGGCATCCCGCTGGTGGAGTACATCGTCTCCTACCACGCCCCCATCTCGCTGCCGACACTGGCGTTGATGGCAGTGGTGCACTACTTCTGGCAGAAGGCGATGGACAAGCGGCAGCAGTCGCGCAGCGGACTGGAGGAAAAAGAGGAATCGCTCGCCGTGCCCACCGGCTTGCCACCCGCCTACTACGGCCTCTTCCCTGTACTGCCGCTGGTGCTGGTACTGCTGTTCGGCATCTGCTTCACCCATATCTCCCTCGGGCTGGTGGAGATCACCTTCGTCTGCCTGCTGCTCACCATAGGGGTAGAACTCTTGCGCAAAGGCAATATCAAGGAGACCAGCAAGGAGTTCGCCATCTTCTTCACCGGCATGGGGACGGGTCTGGCTCAGGTGGTCTCGCTCATAGTAGCGGCCAGCATGCTGGTGGAGGGACTGAAAGCCATCGGCATCATCGATACCCTGGTCGATAGCGTGAAACACATCGACGGCGTCGGCTCCATCTTGATGTTCTTCTTCTCCGGTACGGCGGCGCTGATCGGCTTTATCAGCGGCAGTGGGCTGGCAGTCTTCTACTCCTTTATCAACATCATTCCCGAGATCACTGAGAAGGTCGGCGTCAACAGTGTCGCGGTGGCCCTGCCGATGCAGCTCACTGCCAACCTGATCCGATCCATGTCGCCGGTCGCCGCGGTGATCATCGTCATCGCCTCGATCACCGGCAGCAATCCCATCGAGATCATCAAGCGCACCTCGGTGCCCATCATCTCGGGCATCATCTGCTGCATGACCCTCTCCTACCTGCTGTTCAGCTAAACCAGCTCCATCTGCAGGCGATCAATCCGGTCGCCTGCAGACGGTTTTTTACCTCCGGTTGAAAGTGAACCCACTGCATGTAAACGCCCGGAAGATAATCGGTGGGGATCGTCTATAACTTTTGCGACCAAGAGCCACATACGCCTGAGTAACTGGCCGCCAGCCATCAGGCTCAGCCCCCTAATTCAACTCCCAGAGCTCTCGTGCCGTCATTCTTGGTTGGCGCCCTGCATCGACAGCATCACCAGCAAGGACTCGCCTTTCCCTGACACCACTCTCACCTCGCGCCAGTCGCGGATCACCGCCACCACCGCAGGGTTGAGCGGTGCATCGCCCCCCACCTGTACCACGGCGCAGCCTGCACGCAGGGCGCTCTCAATACCGGCTGGGGCATCCTCAAATACCAGACAGCGAGCGGGTGGCACGCCAAGCCGTACAGCGCCCAGCAGATAGGGCTCGGGATCGGGTTTGCCATTGACCACCGCTTCAGCTCCCACCAACACGTTAGGCAGCGGCAAACCGGCACAATTCAGGCGATGGCGGGCAACCCGCTCACCAGCGGAGGTCACGATGGCCCAATGCTGTGGCGGCAGGTGGCGCAGCAACTCGCCAGCTCCTGCGATGGCGTCGCCGCCGGTATGCAGCATCTCCAACTCATCAAGCCGCGCGACCTATCGCTCCACATCCAGTTGCGGAGCCAGCGACCGGATCACCTCGCGCGAACGCATACCGTGACACATCGCCAACACCGGCTCGGGATCGAGCAGATGTTCACGACACCAGAGCTGCCATACCTGCTCCACATCGCCGGTCGAGCAGACCAGGGTGCCATCCATATCGAGCAGCAGGGCGGATACCGACAGGGAGATCGTGTTCATGCCAGCACTCATACAGACACTCATACAGGCACCCCGGCCAGCTCGGGCAGAGAGCCAGAGAGCGCATCGGCAAAGGCCTGCTGCTGGGCGGCACGCTCATAACAGGCGAGCGCCTGCTCGGTACTGCCAGCCCACACCTGCAGCGGGCCGACCACAAACCCCTGTTGCAACAGGCTGGCGAGCAGCTCCCCAGTCTCCGGGGCCGCCAACGGCTGAGCCAGCACCAGCTTGCCCTTGATCAAAAACAGATAACGTTGGGTAGACATGATATGGCTCCTTGTTCCGGTTCAGAGGAGGGCGATTCCCCCCTTGCCGAGCCATTAGAACAAGGCGATTAGATAATTTATAATCAATAAATCGCCACTTTGGATAACCAATTGGAATGAAATTCGACTTGAGGCAACTGCAGGCGTTTGTGACGCTGGCCGAGACCGCCAACTACCGGGAAGCGGCCAATCGCCTCTTCATTACCCAACCGGCCCTCACCAAGCAGATCCAGGGGCTGGAGCAGACGCTGGGCTGCACCCTGTTCAAGCGGGGCCGCCATGGTGCCGAGCTGACGGCGCTCGGCGCCCAGCTGCTCACTCAGGCAAGCGCACTGGTCAAACACGGCAGGGAGTTTGAACGTCACGCGCTGGCAGTGGCGAGTGGCGTGGCCGGTCGGCTCAAGATTGGGTTTGGCCTGTCGAGTTTCGCGCTGGCCCCTGCGCTGGTGGCCCGCTTCAAACAGCAGGTCACGGACGTGATGGTCCATCTGCAGGATATGCCCTCCGCGATCCAGCAGGAGCAGCTGCTCTCCGGCCAGTTGCAACTTGGTTTTATGCGTCGGCCAGAGACTCCGCTGTTGCAGGAGCATCGGCTGCTGACCGACCGGCTGGTACTGGCGGTGCCAACCCGGATGACCCAGCCAGATCCGTCATCGTTTGACGTCCAGCAGGCACTGACCAGTCAACCCCTGTTGCAGATGGTGGGCTACCGTTGTCCCGGCCTAACCCGGCAGATCGCCGGGTTTCTCGGCGCCAACCGGCTGACCGGCATGGTTCAAGAGGCAGAGGATATTCAGACTCTGGTGGCATTGGTTGCGGCAGGCATAGGTAATGCCATCCTGCCGCACAGCGTCAGCTTTATCGCGGGCCCGGACGTCACCCTCTATCCCCTCTTTGGCCCCTGTTCCGAGTGGGAGATAAGTCTGGTGTGGAACCCCGCCTTTGCCGACCCGATCCGCGATCGCTTCGTGCAGCTGGTCCTCGATCCCCATCCCGCACCGCACCCAGCCACAATCGATCGCTGACCCAGCCAAAAACTCCCGCAGACGGAACCAGGAGAAGATAGCGCTCAGCAATCGAGATGAATTAATCGGGCCTTTGTGAATCAAAGCATTTCAATTAACACACCACTGATCTTCACAGGGGATGCCATCTCCTTCCCCATCCATCTTGGTACCAGGGCAGTTTTGTAAAAACCAGGTTGCCTCCTCGCAGGAGGTCATCTGGGAGCAATGCTGCCGACCATCACACTGGCGAGTAAAGGTCGCTGCCTGTGGCGTACTGAAGGTGGGACTAACCTCCTCTTGAGTAACTGGCGATGCGGGCGGCAAATAGGCAAAGAAGCGGGAATAGATGGAAAAGAGGCCGACGAGCAGCAACAGGGGGAGCAATTTACCACTCCAGCTGCTCTTGCGACGTCGATAGGGGTTACTCCGCTCTCTGGTAAAAGTGGGTCTTGGCGGCTGACTTGCCGCCCGAAATGCAGGCGCCGCCGATGATGCGGCTGATCTTGCTGCTGATGGTGTGACCGACGGCACAACACCCGCCAACGTGAGCGGGCGATCGGGGAAAAAGACCTGCAACGCCCTTGGCTTGCCATCCTGACCACTGCCGATCAGATAGGTGACATGCTCCCCCGGCTCGGGCACCCGGCCATCTGATTGCAGCGCCGTAACATGCACAAACAGCCCTGCACCGCGTGATCCATTGATTGTCTGCTCGGCGCCATTTTGCTCCGGCGTAATAAATCCAAAGCCGCGCGCCTCGTTCCAGCTCGCGATCCGTCCCTGATAACGCATCTGTCCATCCTTGTTGTTATCCATGTGAGCACTATCTTGCCCGACAATCATGTTGCCCAAAAGCGCAGCGGCCCAACAGGGATCTGCAGAGTCAATCTCAACACGGTGATCGGGCGCAGCCTGCGTTAAGGATCAAGCCAGCTGGGACACCTTGATGATCTCGGCGATGCGACCCAGCATCCGCAGCGAGGTGTGATGCTCGGTGGCATCTGCGGCGGCGCAGGCATCATCCAGAATGGTGATGGCGTAGTCGCGATCGTGACCATCCCGCGCTGCCGCCTGAATGGCCCAGCTGGTGCTCACCCCGCACAGATAGAGGTGGTCGATGTGATTGGCCCGCAGCGCAGGCTCCAGCGCCGTGCCATAGAAGGAGCTGACCCTGGGCTTGGTCAGCACCAGATCGCCGGGCTGCACATCCAGATCAGGATGAAAGTCGGTGCCGCTGTCAGCCAAAGAGAGCGCCCCCAACTGGTGAGCGCGACCAAACATGGGAGACCCCTTGGGTTGCAGCTGATAGCCGCCGTCAAAGCCCACCTTGATCAGCACTACCAGCCAGCCGTTGGCGCGGGCATGGGCCAGCGCCTGATTGGCATGCGCGATGGCATTCTGCTCCAGCACATGGGCTGCGGAGGCAGCAATGCGCCCGTCGGGGTGGGCGATATCGTTGATAAAATCGATCACCAGCAGTGCCTTGCTCATCACCTTTGCTCCTTCGCGCATTCAGCCCGTGTTATCTGGTTTCTACCTGTCAAACCAGCCCCAGTGCATAGCGCAGCGCCATCTCCTTGAGCGGGCCCGCCTTGTCCGCCAGATTGAGGGCCAGATTGCGGGCCAGCTTGAGGGGGCCAATCTCGTTGCTGAACACCCCGTAGAAGAGATCCATTCCCGACTGCATCAGCAGGTTGTCGGGGCGACGGCGTCGCTCGTAACGCTCGGCCAACGCCAGCTGATGCCAGTCGGCGCCAGCTCCTTGCAGCAGATCAGTCCAGCAGGCCACATCCTTGAAGCCAAGGTTGACCCCCTGCCCCGCCAGCGGGTTGATGGTGTGGGCAGCATCGCCAAGCAGCACCACCCGACCGAAGTGATAGTCGTTGGCGTGGCGGCGCACCAGCGGGAAGCTCCCCTTGCCGGTGACGGTGAACCCGCCGAGCCGGCTTGGGAAGTGGCGACGCACCTCGGCGGCAAGCCCTTCGTTGCTCATGGCCGCCAGAGCGCGGATCCGGGCCGGGCTGTCATACCACACCAGAGAGCCGTGCTGACCGGGCAGCGGCAGGAAGGCGCGCGGACCGCTCGGGGTGAACTGCTGCCAGGTGATATC
Organism: Aeromonas sp. 603404; assembly: GCF_049171775.1. NCBI lineage: Bacteria > Pseudomonadati > Pseudomonadota > Gammaproteobacteria > Aeromonadales > Aeromonadaceae > Aeromonas > Aeromonas sp. 603404. Next base: position 136,285 of record NZ_JAAKPE010000005.1, on the reverse strand, counting down.
TTCCTGCGCAAAGTCGGTGTCGATATTGATCAGCATGCAGTGCTGGCGGTACTCGAAGCGCGATACACCGATACCCGCCAGCTTGCGGGTGTGGGATTCAGCACCATCGCAGGCCAGCACCCAGCGGGCCGCCAGCTCGGAGCCATCATCCAGAGTCAGCACAGCTTCATCCGCACTCTGGCGCAGGCTGGTCACCGCCGCCGGGGTGTGGGTCTGGATGGTGGGAAAATCCTCCATCCGTTTGAGCAGGGCGAGCTGCACCAGCCGGTTTTCGATGATGTAGCCGAGCTGGGGCAGACCGAGATCGGCGGCATTGAAGCGGGTGGCAAAGCCGTCCAGCTCCCAGGTCTCCAGTCGGCGATAGGGGCAGAGCCGCATCTGCTGCAGATGGTGCCAGGCACCGGCCAGCTCCAGCAGCGCCACCGAGGCCTGACTGATGGCGGAGACCCGCAGATCCAGCGGCTGCTCCGGTGCGTAATGCTCCGGCAGTTGGGTCTCGATGACCCGCACCGAGAGGCCCTGAGCCGCCAGCAGACAGGCGGTGGCGGCGCCCACCATGCCGGCGCCGACGATGGCGATATCACACTGTTCCATACATTTATTCCTGAAAGGGTGCGTCCGGCGACAGCGCCCGGACGTGAACCGGATGGCTGCATGATAGCGCAAGGGCGACTGATAAACAGTGAGACAAACGGGGAATTGCTGCGTCAAATCAAGGAGAAAGCTTATTGAGCTTGCTGGCAACAGGTATCGGGTGAGCACCATTGCCAGCTGGATATTAGCTAGGCAGTATCCAGATTGCGGAGTAAAATGCGCGGTCCTTTGACCATGCCGATTTCAAAACAAGTCAAGAGAAGCAATGAGCAAGAAACTTCACATTAAAACCTGGGGTTGCCAGATGAACGAGTATGACTCGTCCAAAATGGCCGACCTGTTGGATGCCAGCAATGGCTACACCCTTACCGAAGAGCCCGAAGAGGCAGATGTCTTGCTGCTGAATACCTGCTCCATCCGCGAAAAGGCGCAGGAGAAGGTGTTCCACCAGCTGGGACGCTGGAAAAAGCTCAAGGCCAACAAACCCGGTCTGGTGATCGGCGTGGGTGGCTGCGTTGCCTCTCAGGAGGGCGATGCCATCCGCCAGCGCGCTCCCTATGTGGATATCGTGTTCGGCCCGCAGACCCTGCATCGCCTGCCCGCAATGATCAAGGAAGTGCAAGAGGGCCGTGGTGCCCAGGTTGATATCGCCTTCCCCGAGATCGAAAAATTCGACAGTCTGCCCGAACCGCGCGCCGAAGGGGCCACCGCGTTCGTCTCCATCATGGAAGGCTGCTCCAAATACTGTACTTACTGCGTGGTGCCCTACACCCGCGGTGAAGAGGTGAGCCGACCGCTGGACGACGTGCTCTACGAAATCGCCCAGCTCGCCCAGCAGGGCGTGCGCGAAGTGAACCTGCTCGGCCAGAACGTCAACGCTTACCGCGGCCCGACCTTTGATGGCGGCATCTGCACTTTCGCCGAGTTGCTGCGTCTGGTAGCCGCCATCGACGGTATCGATCGCATTCGCTACACCACCAGCCACCCGATCGAGTTCACCGACGACATCATCGAAGTCTACAAAGACACCCCGGAAGTGGTCAGCTTCCTGCACCTGCCGGTGCAGAGCGGCTCCGACCGTATTCTGACCATGATGAAGCGCCCGCACACCATCCTGGAGTACAAATCCAAGATCCGTCGCCTGCGTGCCGCCCGTCCCGACATCACCATCAGCTCCGACTTCATCGTTGGCTTCCCGAATGAGACGGACGAAGACTTTGAAGCGACCATGAAGCTGATTGAGGATGTGGGTTTCGATATGAGCTTCAGCTTCATCTTCAGCCCGCGCCCGGGCACCCCGGCCGCCGACATGCCCGACGATGTCGATATGGAAGTGAAAAAAGCCCGTCTGGCCCGCCTGCAGCACGTCATCAACAACCAGGCGATGCAGATTGGTCGCTCCATGCTGGGCACCACCCAGCGCATTCTGGTGGAAGGGCCCTCCAAGCTCGACCCGATGCAGCTGTGCGGTCGCACCGAGAACAACCGGGTGGTCAACTTCGAAGGCCAGCACACCCTGATCGGCGGCTTTGCCGACGTGGAGATCACCGAGGTACGTCCCAACTCCCTGCGCGGCAAGTTCATCCGCGGCGAGAGCGAGATGAACCTGCGGATCGCCACCGCCCCGAGCGAAATCCTGGCCCGTCGCCCGGATAACGTGCCGGACGAGCTGGGCGTGGCCGCCTTCACACCCCATTAATCCCCTCCTCCCCATTCGCCCAGCGGATGGGGAGCGCCTTGAGACGAGGATATTTTGAGCCGACATATCTCGACCCTGAATCTGCATCTGGAGCCCGCCGACAACCAGCGCCTTGCCAGCCTGTGCGGCCCCTTCGATGACAACATCAAGCAGCTGGAGCGCCGCCTCGGCGTCGAGATCAGCTACCGTGACAGCCACTTCCAGCTGGTGGGCAAACCGGCCCAGCTGGATGCCGCCGCCGTCATCATCAAGCACCTCTATGTGGAAACCCAGCCCCTCAAGGGTGGCAAGGTAACCGACATCACCCCCGACATGGTTCATCTGGCCATTCTGGAGTCGCGGGTGCTGGAGCAGGATGACGAACCGGCCCCCTCCATCCCTTATGGCAAGGAGGTGACGGTCAAGACCAAGCGCGGTCTCATCAAGCCACGTAGCCCCAATCAGGCCCAGTACATCGCCAATATCGTGCGCCACGACATCTGCTTCGGCATAGGCCCGGCCGGTACCGGCAAGACCTATCTGGCGGTGGCGGCGGCTGTGGATGCGCTGGAGCGTCAGGAGATCCGCCGCATTCTGCTAACCCGTCCGGCAGTGGAAGCGGGCGAGAAGCTCGGCTTCCTGCCCGGCGATCTCTCCCAGAAGGTGGATCCTTACCTGCGCCCGCTCTACGACGCCCTGTTCGAGATGCTGGGCTTTGAGCGGGTCGAGAAGCTGATGGAGCGCAACATCATCGAGGTGGCGCCGCTCGCCTATATGCGCGGAAGAACCCTCAATGACGCCTTTATCATTCTCGATGAGGCCCAGAACACCACCACCGAGCAGATGAAGATGTTCCTCACCCGCATCGGCTTCAACTCCAAGGCAGTGGTCACCGGCGACATCACCCAGGTAGACCTGCCGCGCAACGCCAAATCCGGCCTGCGCCACGCACTGGAAGTGCTGCCAGGGGTCGATGGTCTGTCGTTCAACTTCTTCGAGTCCAAAGACGTGGTTCGCCACCCGGTGGTGGCCCGCATCGTGCAGGCCTATGAGGCGTTCGACGCCAAACAGGCAGCCGAGAAGGTGGCCGGCCAAACAAACGCCAGCAAAGAGAGTGAGCAATGAGCGTAACCCTGGATCTGCAACTGGCCAGTGCCAGCACTGACGGCCTGCCCACCGAAGCCCAGCTGCAAGGCTGGCTCGACGGCACCATTCTCGGCTTCCTGCAGGAGGCAGAAGTGACGGTGCGCATCGTCGACGAGGCGGAGAGCAACGAACTCAACCTCACCTATCGCAGCAAGGACAAGCCCACCAACGTGCTCTCCTTCCCGTTCGAGGCGCCGCCCGGTCTGGAGCTGCCGCTGCTCGGCGATCTGGTGATCTGCCGTCAGGTGGTGGAGCGCGAGGCCGAGGAGCAGAACAAGCCCCTCATGGCCCACTGGGCCCACATGGTTGTGCACGGCAGTCTGCATCTGCTAGGTTATGACCATATCGAGGATGAGGAAGCCGAAGAGATGGAAGCGCTTGAGCGCGACATCATGCAGGAGCTAGGTTTTGCCGATCCTTATCTGAACGACGAAGAGTAAAGAACCGGATGGTCATCGTCTTGAAACAGCAGATGGCCATCCTTATATAACCCGAACTATTTCAAGTGTGTTCATACGAGTAACCAAGAGAGAAAATGACCGACGATCACCCTAGTACCGGCTCGCCGAAGAAAACCTGGCTCGACAAGCTCAGCCAACTCTTCCAGGGCGAGCCAAAAGACCGCAATGATTTGGTAGACGTGATAGCCGATGCCGAAGAGCGCGACCTCATCGATCAGGACACCAAGGATATGATCGAGGGGGTGCTGGAGATCGCCGATCTTCGCGTGCGCGATATCATGATCCCCCGCTCCCAGATGGTGACCATCGAGAAGTCCCAGCCGGTGGATGCAATCCTGCCGGTGATCATCGAGTCCGGCCACTCCCGCTTCCCGGTGATCAACGAGGACAAGGATCATGTGGAGGGCATTCTGCTCGCCAAGGATCTGCTCCCCTTCGGGTTTGGCGGCCATCACGCCAGCGAGCCGCTGCAGCTCGAGAAAATCTTGCGCCCCACGGTGATCGTCCCCGAAAGCAAACGGGTTGACCGTCTGCTCAAGGAGTTCCGTGAAGAGCGCTACCACATGGCCATCGTGGTCGACGAATTTGGTGGCGTCTCCGGTCTGGTGACCATCGAAGACATACTGGAACTGATCGTTGGCGAGATCGACGACGAGTTTGACGACATCGAGGATGAACCGGACGAAATCCGCCGCATCAGCAAACGGGTCTTCTCGGTTAGTGCCCTTACCGAGATCGAGGATTTCAACGACTTCTTCGGCACCCAGTTCAGCGATGAAGAGGTGGATACGGTAGGCGGTCTGGTGATGCACGCCTTCAGTCATCTGCCCAAGAAGGGCGAGGAGATCGAGCTGGACGGCTACCTGTTCAAGGTGATGCATGCCGACCGGCGTCGTCTGCAGCAGTTGCAGGTGAAGATCCCCGAGCACCACGCGGCGGCGCAATCGGAGCCGCAATAGGCAGATCCGCTCAATGTGTGAAACAACGCCCCGACCTCGGGGCGTTGTGCTCTCTGCCACCGGCATCGAGGCTCGCCGTTGCCCCGCTTACAGGTTAAGATACCGGCCATTCGACCCCAGTTGCACACCAAGACGAGCACCATCGCCCGTGAGATTATCCCCTGTTACTTCTAAAATTCTGTTAAGCCTCAGTGCATTGGCCTCTGGTGCCATCGCAGTGCTGGCCTTCTCCCCCTTCGGCTACTGGCCGCTGGTGATCCCCTCCCTGCTCGGCCTCTACGCCCTGCTGGACAAAGCAACGCCGAAACAGGCCGCCTGGCGCGGTTTTGGCTACGCCATGGGACTCTTTTTGCCGGGGCTGTGGTGGATCCATGTCAGCATGACCGAGTTTGGCGGCATCCCGCTGCCGGTCGCCTTCGTCCTGCTGGCCGGGCTCTCCGCCTATCTGGCACTCTATCCGACGCTCGCCTGCTGGGTCTTTGCCCGCGTCTTTGGCGGCCGTCACTGGAGCCGCTGGCTGCTCGCCTTCCCGGCCCTCTGGTTGGTGGCTGACTGGCTACGTGGCTGGGTGATGACCGGCTTCCCCTGGCTCTGGTTTGGTTACAGCCAGATCGACGGCCCCCTCAAGGGCTTTGCCCCCATTCTCGGGGTGCAGGGCATCACCCTCGCCCTGTTGCTGTCCGCCTCCGCTATCTGGCTGGTGTGGAAATCCCGCTCCCCGCTCTGGCTGGCGGTGCCTGCCCTGCTGGTGGCAGGTGCTCACGGTCTGATGCAGCTCAACTGGGTCACCCGTGGCGAACCGGTCAAGGTGGCACTGGTGCAGGGCAATATCGCCCAGTCCCTCAAGTGGGATCCGGAGGCGCTGGCCCCCACGGTGCGCACCTATCAGGACTTGAGCCGCGAGAATCAGGATGCCGACATCATCATCTGGCCGGAGTCGGCGATCCCGGCCATCGAGAAGGCGATGGGCCCCTATCTGGAGAATCTGGACAAGGCGATGAAGGTGAACGATACCGGCCTGCTGGCTGGGATCATTCACTACGACGAGCAGCAACAGCGCTTCTACAATACCGTGCTCGGCATGGGGGTGCAGGATGCGGATGGCAAGGAGTCCTACTTCTACAACCACTCCAACCGCTACAACAAGTACCACCTGCTGCCCATCGGCGAGTTCGTGCCGTTTGAAGATCTGTTGCGCCCCATCGCCCCCTTCTTCAACCTGCCGATGTCCTCTTTCAGCCGGGGTGACGAAGTACAGACAAACCTGATCGCCAAGGGGCTCAAGTTTGCCGCCGCCATCTGCTACGAGATCATCTTCCCGGAAGAGGTGCGCCGCAACGTCAATACCGATACCGACTTCCTGCTGACCGTCTCCAACGACGCCTGGTTCGGCACCAGCATCGGCCCTTGGCAACATATGGAGATCGCCCGGATGCGCGCGCTGGAGCTAGCTCGTCCGCTGCTGCGGGACACCAACACCGGTATCACTATCGTGACCGAGATCGATGGCAGCATCATCGGCCAGATCCCGCAGTTTGAAGCGGGCGTGCTGCGCAGCGAGGTGCGTCCCGCCCACGGCGAGACCCCCTACATGCGCTTTGGTAGCTGGCCCCTCTACGGCCTGACCGTGCTGCTGCTGGGTCTGGCGCTGGCACTGCGCCCCAAGGCTCACCCCTGGGCCCGCGAGCTGTAATGCCAACCCGTCATCCCCGATAGACAACGAGGCGCCCGCAGGCGCCTCGTTTTTTTCATCTCCAATCAAAGTGATATGCCGGAGAAGGACATGAAACCAAGGGACATCAGCCCTGCCACGATAAAGGTGATGCCGATGCCCCGCAGCCCATCGGGGACATCGGCGTATTTTAGCTTCTGGCGCAAACCGGCCATGGCGACAATGGCCAGCAGCCAACCAAGCCCGGAGCCTGCGCTGTAGACCAGCGACTCGACAAAATCGTAATCCCGCTGCGCCATAAACATCACCCCGCCAAAGATGGCGCAGTGCACCGTCAACAGAGGCAGATAGATGCCGAGCGCCTGATAGAGCGCCGGAACGTACTTGTCGAGCAGCATCTCCATCACCTGCACCAACGCCGCCAACACCCCGATGTAGATGATGTAATCGAGAAATCCCAGATCGAATTCCCCGAAAAAGGTACTGCCTGCCCGCAAGATATGGCGGTAAATCAAGTTGTTGAGGGGAATGGCGATCACCATCACCACCAGGATTGTCATGCCAAGGCCAAAGGCAGTGTTGATGTTCTTCGAAACGGCCAGAAAGGTACACATGCCCAGAAAGAAGGCCAGGGCGAGGTTCTCGACAAAGATCGAGTGAATAAACAGGTTGAAGTAGTAGTCCATAGGGTGTGCTCACCAGATGTTTGCGCAAAGAAAAGTCTGCCTCTGGCCGATGGCCAGCAGCATGGACGACACAACAGAAAGCGCGGACGCAGCACCAGACGATAGAGCGCAGGCAGCAGGTATCAGCCTGCCCGTCAGTCAATCAGGAGCGTTACAAACCGAGTGAAAAGGTGGATGGGCGCCCGCCAGCAGGGTGGGCTAGTCGCCGTGACAGAAACGATATTGCAGGTGGCGACAGCGCAGCAGCCGTCGGTGCAAATAACCGAAGTAGACCGGGAGCTGCCTGACATAGAGAAGAGGGAGAACCAGTAGCAGACCGCAGAGCAGGCCGAGGATATCGTGCTGGAACCAGGCCAGCACCATCTGATAGCGCTCGGAATGAGTGGCCCCTTCGAGTCGCCGCCCCGGCTCGAAGCCGAGTCGCCACTGGGAGGCAGGAGGAAGGCCGACACTGTTGACCAATCCCGGATCGGATTGCTCATGCAACTGCATCGAGACCTTCTGCCTGACCGACGCCTGATGAGGTGTTGCAGTGACCCCTACCGCAGCGAAAGCGGCAAACCACAGCAGGCTGGCGATAGCGAGGACCATCGCCCAGGTCGATAGTCGGCCAAAAGGCAGCAAAGAGTCAGTCCCGTTCAAACAACAAAATGATGCGGGGATGAATGTATCACAACGCCTCTTTTTCTTGAATTTGAAACCGTACTAACTGACGTAAAACGATACTAAAAACCCTCTTTCTAAGAAAGCCAGCAATTAAATACCAACATAACAAGGCGGTAGAGTCACCCCCGGGCCCACAGTAAAACGGCCACCCGAGGGTGGCCGTTGTCAGCGATGTCAACGATCAGAGCAGCAATCCTACCTGCTCAGAGACCGGCCGCCTCCAGATGCTCCACCAGCAGCTGCACACTGCGGTTGCCGCGCCACTCGTTGACGTCAAGCCGGTAGACAAGCCGCACCCGCTTGACCGAGGCATCGGGCCAGCGCTTGATATCGACGCCGAAGGCGATGGCATCCACCGCGTGGCCAGAATCGGTAGTCAGCATCATCTTGAGGTGCTTCTCCCCCACCAGCCGCTGCTGCACTAGCACGAATTCGCCGTCAAACAGCGGCTCGGGGAAGGCCTGACCCCAGGGGCCGGAGGCGCGAATAAGCTCCGCCAGCTCGAGAGTGAGCTCGTCCGGCAGCAGCTCTCCATCGGTGAGCAGCACCCCGGTCAAGAGCTCCGGCGTCACCAGCTCGCTGATGACCGCCTCAAAGGCCCGCCCGAATGCTTCGATATTGGCCTTGGGCAGGGTCAGCCCCGCCGCCATGGCGTGGCCGCCAAACTTGCCCATCAGCCCCGGGTGGCGGGTGTCGAGCAGTTCCAGCGCATCGCGCAGATGCACCCCGGGGATGGAGCGGCCAGAGCCCTTGAGCTCGCTCTCGCTGCTCTCGGCAAACGCGATGACCGGGCGGTAGTACTTCTCCTTCACCTTGGAGGCCACCAGCCCCACCACCCCCTGATGCCACTCGTTGCGGTGCAGCACTATGCCCGACGGCACCTCGCCATCGCGAAACCGGATCTGCTCCAGGGTAGCGAGGGCCTCCTGCTGCATCCCCTGCTCGATCTCCTTGCGCTCCTGATTGAGGCTGTCCATCTCGGCCGCAAGCTGGCGCGCCAGATTGAGATCATCGCAGAGCAGACAGGCGACCCCGAGGGACATGTCATCGAGGCGCCCTACCGCATTGAGGCGTGGCCCCAGTGCAAAACCGAGGTCGGAGGCAGTGAGGCGACGACCATCGCGGCCCGACACATCCACCAGCGCCTGAATGCCGGGGCGACAGCGCCCGGCCCGGATCCGCTGCAACCCCTGATGGACCAGAATGCGGTTGTTGCCATCGAGGGCCACCACGTCGGCGACCGTGCCGAGGGCCACCAGATCGAGGTAATCCGCCACATTGGGGGCGCGCAACCCTTGCCGTTCGTACCAGCCGAGCTGACGCAGATGGGTGTTGAGGGCCGCCATCAGGTAGAAGGCTACCCCCACCCCGGCCAGAGACTTGGAGGGAAAATCGCAACCGCGCTGGTTCGGGTTGACGATGGCATCGGCATCAGGCAGCTCCTGACCCGGCAAATGGTGATCGGTAACCAGTACCTGCATTCCGGCCACCTTGGCCGCCGCCACCCCGGCGATGCTGGAGATGCCGTTATCCACCGTGATCAGGAACTCGGCGCCGCGGGCCACCGCCAGCTCGACGATCTCGGGGGTGAGGCCATAACCGAACTCGAAGCGGTTGGGCACCAGAAAATCGATATGGCGCCCCCCCATGGCGCGCAGGGCCAGCACACACAGGGCCGAGCTGGTGGCGCCGTCGCAGTCGAAGTCGCCGACGATAAGGATCCGTTTCTGGGTAGTCAGGGCATCCGCCAGCAGAGGCACCGCACGCTCCATCCCATAGAGGCGCTGGGGAGGCAGCAACTGGCTGGCGCTGCGCTCGAGCAGAGCGGGATCCTCTACGCCACGGCTGGCGAAGATTTGACGAAGCAGGGGGTGCAGGGTGGCGGGGAGATGGGAATCATCAACTCGCGGACGACGACGGATTTGCAGGGGCATCAATGTGATCCAGTATCTTGAGCAGTTGTTCCGGGCTCTGGTAGCCCCTTACCAGATCTCCATCAGAGGAGACCCAGGCAGGCAGTACCTTGACCCCCAACCACTGGCTCAGGCCAATATTCTCGATAAGGGTCTCACTACATTCCTTTTGAGGCAAATAGGCTTTGAAGGGATCATTCTGTAGCAGGGGATCCTGGCACCAGTGGGAAGCCTGTCCTGCATGTTCAATCACGGGGTAGAGCTCGACACTGACCCCGGACGCCTGCAGATGTTGCAGCGTGCCGGACAGCTGGCGACGAGCGGCATCCTGCTCACCGAAAAAGAGCGCAACCCGATGACGCTCATTACTGGCCTGGAGCACGACCGGTGTATGGGTCACCTGGGACAAGCCCAGTCGACGCTGCTCGCGCATGCCCGAGATGGTGAGGTTCTTCATGTTATGAGTCATATCCAGCATGACCCCCTGCACCACATAGTTCCCCTTGGCATCGCTGTAGAGCACCCCTTGTGAAGTGCCCAGCATATAGAGCCCGGGAATGGGGGTCTGTTCCACCAGATAAACAGAGACCCCTAACCGGGCGGTAATGGTCTGTTTCAAGGTTTGGGTATCCATCCCCGCTCTGGCAGCAAATGTGCACAAAAGCATCATTCCCAGTAGTAAATACTTCACTTGTTTACTCACGCGGTATGAATGAATCGACCCAGCAAACTACAGCAGCACAGCTCATCATTCAACCAGCTACTTATCAAAAAATTAATATCACTTTGTACCAAAAAAATGGTTCCCCCCGATTGCCAAGGACTCATAACGCCCGCAAGCTAGTCAGGACGACAGGAATAACGCAGCTTAGCCTCTGTTTTTCCTGACAAGAGTTCGCCCTTTGGCCAGGGTAGTCAACGCGCTATCTTGTTTAATTTCGGAGGAAATAATGAGTCTGATTCAAGAGTTCAAAGCCTTTGCCGCCCGCGGCAACGTCATCGACATGGCCGTCGGTATCATCATCGGTGCCGCCTTCGGCAAAATTGTCTCCTCTTTTGTCGGTGACGTGATCATGCCGCCCATCGGCCTGATCCTGGGCGGCGTGGACTTCAGCGACCTGGCGGTCACCCTGAAGGCTGCAGAAGGGACAACACCCGCCGTGGTCATCGCCTATGGCAAGTTCATCCAGACCATCATCGACTTTCTGATCATATCTTTCGCCATCTTCATGGGACTGAAGGCCATCAACACCCTCAAGAAAAAGCAGGAAGAGGAAGCCGCCGCCCCGGCAGGCCCGACCAAGGATCAGGAGCTGCTGACCGAGATCCGTGATCTGCTGAAATCCCAGCAAGGGAAATAAGCGCCATCTCCTGTCGTGTAGAGATAAAAAAACCGCCTGCTGGCGGTTTTTTGTTTTTGGGAGGTCAGCCACTCAGGCTCTGGGGTGGTGCTCCCCGTGCAGCGCCTTGAGCCGTTCGTTCGCCACATGAGTGTAAATCTGGGTGGTGGAGAGATCAGCGTGCCCCAGCAGCATCTGTACCACTCGCAGGTCGGCGCCGTGGTTGAGCAGATGGGTGGCAAAGGCGTGGCGCAAGGTGTGAGGAGAGAGCTCGCCGTTAATCCCGGCCCGCTGCGCGTAAAGCTTGATGCGATGCCAGAAGGTCTGGCGAGTCATCATACGGGCCTGCTTGGAGGGAAACACCACATCCGAGCTGGTGCCCCCCAGCAGCAGGGTGCGGGCCTCCCGGTAGTAACGCTCCAGCCAGTGCATCGCCTCCTCGCCCATCGGCACCAGCCGCTCCTTGTTGCCCTTGCCCACTACGCGCACCAAGCCCTGACGCAAACTGACATGCTCGGCAGTGAGCCCCACCAGCTCGGAAACCCGCAAGCCGGTGGCGTAGAGCAGCTCCAGCATTGCCTTGTCCCGCAGCTCCAGCGGGTCATCCACCAGCGGCGCACTCAAGAGTGCCTCCACTTCCGCTTCGCTTAAATCGGAGGGAAGTTTTTTCGGCAGCTTGGGCCCCTCCAGCAGCACGGTCGGATCGTCGCTGCGCAGCTTCTCGCGGTTGAGATACTGGTAAAAGCGGCGCAGGGCCGACAGAAAGCGGGCGGTGCTGCTGGCCGCAAACTGGTGATCGACCCGCCAGGCGAGGTAGTGCTGGATCTCGTCCATCCCCGCCAGCAGCAGCGAGCTCCCCTGCTCGTCGAGCCAGAGGGAGAACTTCTCCAGATCGCTGCGATAGGAGCTGACCGTGTTGTCAGACAATCCCCGCTCCAGCCAGAGGGCGTCGAGAAAGGGTTCAATCAGGGGATGGGGGTCGGGTTTGCTCATGGTGCGCTGCAATCAGGGGATCGATGGCCCATTGTAACGCGCCAACTCCTTGGAAAGACAAGGCACTTTCATTGGAAAGATAAGGCACGTTTGCCACGCCCCTTGCTGGGCGGTGAAGGTCAAATGGCAATCTGCTAGACTGGCGCCCTCCCCTTACGTTACCCATCGTGTTGCCAACATGGCGCAGCCCACACGAGCATGCGAGAACGCGCCAAAAGCAAGCGAGAAAGCGCCAACAGAGAGAAGAGCGATGAAGATTGGTCTGTTTTACGGTTCCACCACCTGCTACACCGAGATGGCTGCCGAGAAGATCCGCGCCCTCATCGGCCCCGAGCTGGTGGATATTCACAATATCAAGGATGTCTCCCTGCGCCGGATGGAGGATTACGAGATCCTGATCCTCGGCATCTCCACCTGGGATTTTGGCGAACTGCAGGAGGACTGGGAGTCCCGCTGGGAAGATATCGCCGATCTCCATCTGGAGGGACGCATCGTAGCCCTGTTTGGCCTCGGCGATCAGCTCGGTTATGGCGAATGGTTCCAGGACGCCCTCGGCATGCTGCACGATCAGCTGGTGCCAAAAGGGGTCAAGCTGGTGGGCTACTGGCCCAACGAAGGGTACGAATTCGATGCCTCCAAAGCACTGATCGACGATGGCCGTCACTTCGTCGGGCTGGCCCTCGATGATGCCAACCAATATGACCAGACCGATCCGCGCATCGAGCAGTGGGTCGAGCAGATCCTGAGCGAAATCCACGCCCTGCTCTGATCTTTCCCACGTTTTGGCAAAACGACCCTGAGCGCCTGGCCCTGGCCGCCGGGCGCAGTTATCGCACCGATTTTCTCAATCGGTATCATCGCATGACGCTATAGCGACTTTTTTGTGCTGGTCTGCAACAATGGACTCGACATCCCATAACAATCAGAGCCGGATGTCGGAAGCAAACGGACAGACCAGAAAAGGATATTCTATGACCCCATTCTCCCTGTTGGCCCCCGCCATCGCCCGTGACGTGCTCGATCACGCGCTGGCGCTGGGTGCCGATTTTGCCGAGCTGTTTGTCGAGCGCAAGCGCCGCAGCCAGCTCAGCCTGCTCTCCAGCCAGATAGAGAACATCAGCGGTGGCCTCGATTTCGGCATCGGTGTGCGCCTCTGTTACGGCCACAAGGTGCTCTACGGCTACACCAATCTGGCCAGCCGCGACGAGCTGCTGCGCATCGTCACCCTGCTGGCGGCCAAAGACCGCCGCGACCCCGTGGTGACCGCCACCGCCTTCGATTTCACCCGCCTGAGCGATCGCAACCCGGTCGCGCGGCCCTTGTCGGCAGACAAGCTGCTGGAGCAGAAGATCGCCTATCTGCACGCCATGGATGCGGCGGCCCGCGCCGAGAGCAGCAAGGTGAGCCAGTTCTCCGGCAACGTGCTGGGCTGGGAGCAGGAGGTGGAAATCTTCAACAGCGAAGGGGTGCAAGTCGCCGATCGCCGCCACTACAACCGCATCATGGCCCAGACCATCGCCATGGAAGGGAGCGAGCAGAGCGTCGGTTACGAGGCCCCCGGCGCCCTGATGGGCTGGGAGCATGCCGATCGCATCGATCCGCGCGAGCTGGCCCTCACCGCCACCCGTCAGGCGCTGGTGAAACTGGGCGCGGCTCCCTGCCCGAGCGGCACCCTGCCTGTCATCATGGAGAGCGGCTTTGGCGGCGTCATCTTCCACGAGGCGTGCGGCCATCTGCTGGAGACCACCTCGGTGGCCAAGAAGGCCTCGGTGTTCCACGACAAGATGGGTCAGCTCATCGCCAATCCGGTGGTCAATGCGGTGGATGAAGGCTTGCAGAGCAACGCCTGGGGCTCCATCAACGTCGATGACGAGGGGATGGCGACCCAGCACACCCAGCTCATCAAGGACGGCGTTCTGACCGGCTTTCTGGTGGACAGAATGGGTGCCCTCAAGACGGGCTACGCCCGCACCGGCTCGGGGCGGCGAGAATCCTACAAGTACGCCCCCACCTCGCGCATGCGCAACACCTATATCGAGCCGGGCAACCACAGCTTCGACGACATGTTGGCCACGGTGGAGCACGGCATCTACGCCAAGAAGATGGGGGGCGGCTCGGTACAGCCCGGCACCGGTGAATTCAACTTCAATGTGCAGGAGGCCTACCTCATTGAGCACGGCAAAATCACCAAGCCGCTCAAGTCGGCCACCCTGATCGGCACCGGCCCGCAGGTGCTCAAAGAGATCTCCATGGTGGGCCGCAACCTGGCACTGGCCGCCGGTATGTGCGGCTCGGTCTCGGGCTCGGTCCCCACCTCGGTGGGCCAGCCGGCGCTAAAAGTGGACAATATTCTGGTGGGAGGGAACGCCTGATGAGCACCATCGACATGAACCAACTGCTCACCCGCCTGCTGGATAAAGTGGCCGACCTCGGCGCCGAGGCAGACATCATCGCCAATCAGGAGAAGGCCTTCTCCCTCAAGGCAGACAAGGGCGAGCTGGGTGAATACAAGGTCACCAGCAGCCAGCAACTCGGTATTCGCCTGATAAAAGAGGGTCGGGTCGGCATCGCCTACTCGGAATCCCTCGATGAGCTGGCGCTGGATGCCATGCTGCAGGATGCGCTCGATGCCAGCCGCTTTGCCAAGGTGGATGCAGATCAGCGCATCTCGGTGGCCAATAGCCGGATCACCACAGATTGCGCCGAGATCAACCAGCCCGATACCACGCCGGTTGAGGAGAAGATCGCTCTGGCCCTGCGTCTGGAATCTGACATGCTGGCCATGCCCGATGTGAGCGGCGCCCCCTACAACAGCTTCTTCGAAGGGGAGAGCCAGCTCTGGCTCGCCAACAGTCAGGGCACCCTCTGCCAGCACGGCGAGTTCAGCGTCGGCTGCTACACCTCGGCGCTGGTGGAACGGGATGGCCGCCAGTCGATGCACTCGCAGGGGCAGTATGGACGCCGCTTCGACGAGCTGGACAGTCAGGCCCTGATCGAGCAGATCTACGCCATCGCCGATGGTCTGCTGCCCGGTGAAGCGGTGCCGAGCGGTCACTACAGCGTCATCTTCAGCACCAACTGCTTCGCCAGCCTGTTTGGCTGCTTTCAGGGTGTGCTGTCGGGCAAGTGGGCCCAGCAGGGGATCAACCCCTGGCGCAGCAAGGTCGGCCAGAGCGTAGCGTCACGCTGGCTTACTCTGGAGAGCCGGGTCTATATGCCGGGCGGCATGAACATCAAGGCGTTTGATGGCGAGGGGACGGCCAGCTCGGATCTGCTGCTGATTGGCGAAGGGGAGCTGAAAACCCTGCTCCACAACAGCGCTACCGCCCGCCACTTTGGCGTCGCCAGCAACGGCTCTGCCGCTCGCGGTGCCCGCAGCGCCCTCGATGTGACCGCTCGCCATCTGGTGTTTGGCGCGGGCCCCCACTGCGAAGCGGAAGTGCAGAGCGGTGACTATCTGGAGCTGGTCAAGCTGGACGGCCTGCATTCCGGTGCCGATGCGGTGAGCGGTGACTTTTCCTTTGGCGCGTCAGGGTTCCTCTGTCGCGATGGAGTTCGCCTGCGGCCGGTGCGCGGCATCACGGTAGCAGGCAACTTCTACCGCCTGCTGGGCGAGCTGGAAGCGGTCGGCGATACCCTGCACCACAACGACGGCAAGGGCTTCTACGCTCCGCTGATCCGTTTTGGTGGACTCTCCGTCGCGGGCAAGTAATCAAGCCCATCAATAGAGAGAGGCGCCTGAGGGCGCCTCTCTTATTGGCAAGCTGGGTATGGATACCTCTGGCCAAATGGACGATTACGCTTCGCTAATCGTCCCTACAGGTCGGTACATGAAAATGATAATACGTCGATTCAGGGCGAGAGCGGCTCGCGGTGATACTCGGCGCAGCCGCATTCGGGGCAAGTATCGAGCTGCTGGGGATGCAGCACGGTATGACGCCAGCCACACTGGTCGCACACCATGACCCCGAGCCCTACCCAGTCACCCGCTTCGTAAACACCCTTGTGCTCCAGCTCGTCGGCCAGCTCGCGCCACTCCACCTGGGCGCGGTCGGTCACATCCGCCAGCCAGGACCAGGCGGTGTCTTTGAGGGCCAGCATAAAGGCAGACTCTTCCACCTGCGCACTATCGTCATGGCGCCCCTCGTCATAGTTGCCCAGATCTCGCTTCACGTACTCGGCGATGAGCGCCAGTTCGTCCTGGGTCAGGTCGCTGGCAGCCTCCAGATAGGCCTGCACCTTGGCAATCATCCGGTTGAGGCGCTCCCCCTGGAACTCTTCAGTCTCTTGCCACTGTTTTTGCAGCTCGGCAATGAAGGCTTCGTACCCTTTTTGACGTTTGTCCATGGCTCTAACTCCTCTACTAAACCCTGATCTGGCCCGGCTTAAGGCCCAAGGGACGCTGGCGGTTGTTGCCGCCGCAGGATATGGGTATTCTATTGCGATTTCCCAGCTGATTTATCTATTCATTTCACAGATCCGGATGTCACCAATGCAAGAGCAATACGTTCCCCAATCAATCGAACCAGCAGTGCAAAAGCACTGGGATGCCAAGAAAACCTTCAAGGCCGTGGAGAAGGTAGACAAGGAGAAGTTCTACTGCCTGTCCATGTTCCCCTATCCGTCTGGTCGACTACACATGGGGCACGTTCGTAACTACACCATAGGTGATGTGATCTCCCGTTATCAACGCCTCAATGGCAAGAACGTGCTGCAACCCATAGGTTGGGATGCATTCGGTCTGCCGGCCGAGAACGCCGCGATCAAAAACAATACCGCACCGGCGCCCTGGACCTACGAAAACATCGAATACATGAAGAACCAGCTGAAGATGCTGGGTCTGGGTTATGACTGGGATCGTGAAATCGCCACCTGCAAGCCGGACTACTACCGCTGGGAGCAGTGGTTCTTCACCAAGCTCTACGAGAAGGGTCTGGTCTACAAAAAGACCTCCTCCGTCAACTGGTGCCCGAACGACATGACAGTGCTGGCCAACGAGCAGGTGGTCGACAACTGCTGCTGGCGCTGTGATACCCCGGTGGAGCAAAAAGAGATCCCCCAGTGGTTCATCAAGATCACCGACTACGCCGAAGAGCTGCTCAGTGACATCGACAATCTGGAAGGCTGGCCGGAGATGGTCAAGACCATGCAGCGCAACTGGATTGGCCGCTCCGAAGGGGTCAACATCAGCTTCGCTATCGAGGGGCAGACTGAACAGCTGGAGGTTTACACCACCCGTCCGGACACCTTCATGGGCGTCACCTATGTCGGTATCGCCGCCGGTCACCCGCTGGCGCTGCAAGCGGCCCAGAACAATCCGGAGCTGGCCGCCTTCATCGAAGAGTGCAAGAACACCAAGGTAGCCGAAGCAGAACTGGCCACCATGGAGAAGAAGGGCATGGCCACCGGCCTCTATGCCATTCACCCGCTGGATGACCGCAAGGTACCGGTCTGGGTCGCCAACTTCGTGCTGATGAACTACGGCACCGGCGCCGTGATGGCGGTTCCAGCCCACGATCAGCGTGACTTCGAATTCGCCACCAAATATGACCTCGACATCAAGGCGGTGATCAAGCCGGTTGATGGCAACGTCGACGTGAGCGAAGCCGCTTACACCGAGAAGGGCGTGCTGTTCAACTCCGGCGAGTTTGACGGTCTCGACTTCCAGGGCGCCTTCGATGCCATCGCCAGCAAGCTGGAAGGGCTCGGCAAGGGCAAGCGCACCGTCAACTACCGTCTGCGTGACTGGGGTGTCTCCCGTCAGCGTTACTGGGGCGCCCCCATCCCGATGCTGACCCTGGCTGACGGTACCGTAGTGCCGACGCCGGAAGACCAGCTGCCGGTGCGGCTGCCGGAAGATGTGGTGATGGATGGTATCCAGAGCCCGATCAAAGCCGATGCCGAGTGGGCCAAGACCACTTACAACGGTCAGGAAGCGTTCCGCGAGACCGATACCTTCGACACCTTTATGGAGTCCTCCTGGTACTACGCGCGCTACTGCTCCCCGGACTACGACAAGGGCATGCTGGATCCGGCTGCTGCCAACCACTGGCTGCCGGTGGATCAGTACATCGGCGGTATCGAGCACGCCTGTATGCACCTGCTCTACGCCCGCTTCTTCCACAAGCTGCTGCGTGACGCGGGTCTGGTCAACAGCGACGAGCCGTTCAAGCGCCTGCTCTGTCAGGGCATGGTGCTGGCTGACGCCTTCTACTACAAGGACGAGAAGGGCGGCAACGTCTGGGTCAGCCCGACTGACGTCAAGGTAGAGCGTGACGAGAAGGGTCGCATCACCAAGGCCATCGACAACGAAGGCCGTGAGGTAATGCACTCCGGCATGACCAAGATGTCCAAGTCCAAGAACAACGGCATCGACCCGCAGCTGATGGTCGAGCGTTACGGCGCCGATACCGTCCGTCTGTTCATGATGTTCGCCTCGCCGGCCGAGATGACACTGGAGTGGTCCGACTCCGGCGTAGAGGGTGCCCAGCGCTTCCTGCGTCGCCTGTGGCGCGTCACCTTCGAACACGTTTCCGGTGGCGCCGTTGCCGCACTCGATGTAACTGCTCTCACCAACGAGCAGAAAGCGGTACGCCGTGAACTGCACAAGACAATCGCCAAGGTGAGCGATGACGTGGGTCGCCGTCAGACCTTCAACACCGCCATCGCCGCCATCATGGAGCTGATGAACAATCTATCCAAGCTGGGCAACGACGAGCAGGACCGCGCCCTGATGCAGGAAGCGCTGGAAGCCGTGGTAGTCATGCTCTACCCCATCACCCCGCACATCGGCTTCGAGCTGTGGAAGATGCTGGGCAAGGGCGACGACATCGATCACGCAGCCTGGCCGGTGGCCGATGAAGCGGCCATGGTCGAGACCGAGAAGCTGGTGGTGGTACAGATCAACGGCAAGATGCGCGGAAAACTGACCGTGCCGGCCGAGATCAGCCAGGCCGACGTCGAGAAGCTGGCGATGGCTGATGCCTCCGTGCAGAAGTTCACCGACGGTCTGACCGTGCGCAAGGTGATCTATGTACCAGGCAAGCTGCTCAATATTGTCGCTAACTAATTGGCTGCCAACTGATTGGTTACCAACTGATCATTGCCAATCTGTGACAGCAAACGGATGATAACGGCGGGCCCTGCGCCCGCCGCTTTCCCTTAATGCAAAGAGGATTTTCTATGGGCACCATCTTCACCCGCTGGATGGCCATCGTGCTGGCTGGTCTGCTGCTGCAAGGCTGCGGCTTTCACATGCGCGGCAACGGCATTCCGAGCGAGCTGATGACCATGAAGGTCGTGGGCGACAACAAGAGCGACTTCTACCGGATGGTTACCACCCGCCTGAAGGCCTCTGGCGTGACCCTGGCCGACAAGGAGGGCATTCCGGTGCTCACTCTGGGCGGTGTAGGCAGCACCAGTCAGGTTGCCTCGGTCAACGCGCTGGGGACGGACACCGAATATGTACTGGGCTTTGGCACCCAGTTCACCATCTCGGTACCGGGCAAGCCGACTCAGGTCTTCCCCATCAACTTCAACCGCAGCTTCCTCAACAAGCCTGATGCAGCACTCGCCTCTTCTCGTGAGCAGGAGCAGCTCAACCGCGAGATGCAGGAGCAGGCGGCCAATCAGGTGATCCGGCAGTTGAGTCAGGTCAGCTTCTGATGCGGATTTACCCGGAACAATTTGGTGACCACCTCAAAGCAGGGCTTCGGCCCTGCTATCTCGTTTTTGGCGACGAGCCCCTGTTGCGACTGGAGGCCATCGATGCCATCCGTCAGGTCGCCCGCAAGCAGGGTTTCGATGAGCGCCACACCTTCGTGGTAGAACAGGGGCTGGACTGGAATCAGGTCTACGATGCCTGTCAGGCCATGAGCCTCTTCTCCGCCCGCCAGATCATCGAGCTGGAGCTGCCCGCCAAGGTGGACAAGGATCTCGCTGCCCGCATCAGCGAAATTGGCAAGCAGCTTCATCCCGACCTGCTGCTGGTGCTGAGTGGCGGTCGCCTCAACCAGACCCAGATGAAGGCAGCCTGGTTCGACAAGCTCTACCAGATTGGCACCTATGTGCCGGTCAACCATCCGGAGCCCAAGTTCTTCCCGCGCTGGATGAGCGCCCGTTTTGCGCGTTTCGGCCTCAAGGCGCTGCCGGATGCCATCAACTTCATGTGCCACTCCTACGAGGGCAACCTGCTGGCCGCCAGCCAGGAGATCGAGAAGCTGACCCTGCTCTCGCCGCCCCAGCCCATCAGCGTCACCTATCTGCAAGAGACCATTATCCGCCACGCCCACTTCACCCCGTTCCAGCTGGTCGATACCCTGCTGGAGGGCAAGGTGAACCGGGCCCAGCGCATTCTGGCCGCCCTGCGGGCCGAAGGCACCGAGCCGGGGATGCTGGCCTGGACCCTCTGCCGCGAGCTGGAGCAGCTGACCGAGCTGTCGTTGGCGATGCGCAACGGCCAGCCGCTGGGTGAGCACTTCAGCCGCCTGCGCATCTGGCAGAGCCGCCAGCAGCTCATTCAGCAAGCACTGACCCGCCTGCCGTTTGCCAAGTTGCAGCAACTGTGGCAGCTGATGGCCCAGCTGGACGATGCCCAGCGCCGCTTCGATACCGAACAGGCGTGGCTGATGCTGCAGACCATTGCCCTCGGCTTTCGTGATGGCACCCCGCTGCCGCTGGTGATGGAGAGTGCGCCATGCTGAAGGCGCCTGTCGGTTTGCTTGGCGGCACCTTCGACCCTATCCATATCGGCCATCTTCGCCCGGCCATCGAGGCGCGCGATGCCCTCGGGCTGGCCGAAATGCGGCTGATCCCGAACCATATCCCGCCCCACCGTGACAATCCGTTCTGCTCCAGCGAACAGCGCCTTGCCATGGTCAAACTGGCGGCGGCGGAGAACCACCACTTTGTGGTAGATGAGCGGGAGCTGAGACGGGACAAGCCCTCTTACACCATCGATACCCTGATCGAGCTGCGTCGTGAACTGCCCGATACGCCGCTCTGTTTTCTGATGGGGATGGATTCCCTGCTGAGCCTGCCAAGCTGGCACCGCTGGCAGGAGCTGCTCGACTATGCCCATCTGGTGGTGAGCGTACGGCCGGGCTGGCAACCGGATTATCCGGCCGAGGTGGCGCAGTTGCTGGCGCGCCAGCACACCACGGATGCCAACGCGCTGCATCTGCGTCTGTCCGGCCATATCTGGCTGGCGGACAACCAGCCCATCGAACTGTCAGCCACCCGACTGCGGGCCTTGCTGGATGCGGGACAAGACACCCGCTACCTCTTGCCCGAGTCGGTTGCGCACTATATTGATCAACAGGGGCTCTACCGCGCCAACCGCCGCTAGCCTCTGTCGTAATCCCGCCTCACCCGATGGGAAACGGGAGTGACCATGATATAATCCGCCGCCCTGACGCAAACGCTGCGCGCCGGAATACAGGAGAGACTCATTGCAAGGCCAAGAATTGCATGCCTTTATCATCGACAAGATCGATGACATGAAAGGCCGCGACATCATCACCCTCGATGTACGCGGCAAATCCAGCATTACTGACACCATGATCATCTGTTCCGGCAACTCCAGTCGTCACGTCAGCGCCATTGCCCACCATCTGGCCAGCGAAGCCCGCCACGCGGGTCTGGATCTGCTGAGCGTGGAAGGACAACTGAGCGGTGAATGGGTGCTGGTAGATATGGGCTCGGTGATCGTGCATGTGATGCAGGATGAACATCGTGACTTCTACCAACTGGAAAAGCTGTGGAGCGGTGCCGCTCAAATGAATACGCAATAAGAGCACAAGTGTAACGACCATGAAGATCCAGTTGATTGCGGTGGGCACCAAGATGCCCGCCTGGGTAGAGCATGGCTTCGAAGAGTATCGTCGCCGCTTCCCCAAAGACATGCCATTTGAACTCGTCGAGATTGGCGCAGGCAAACGGGGCAAAAATGCCGACATTCCGCGCATCCTGCAGAAGGAAGGGGAAGCCATGCTGGCGGCTGCGGGGCGCTCGCGCATCGTCACCCTCGACATTCCGGGCAAGCCCTGGACCACGGAGCAGTTGGCTACCCAGCTGGAGGCGTGGAAACTCGATGGCCGCGATGTCGCGCTGCTGGTAGGCGGGCCGGAAGGCTTGTCCCCCGAGTGCAAGGCTGCAGCCGAACAGAGCTGGTCACTGTCACCGCTCACCCTGCCCCATCCGCTGGTGCGGGTGCTGGTGGCAGAGAGCCTCTACCGTGCCTGGAGCATAACGACCAATCACCCTTATCACAGAGAGTGAACCATGCCGCTCCTGCTGTTATTGCCCCCCACAAACCCGAGGTAAAGGCATGCTGAAACAACGCATCGAGATGCGCGATCACAGTGCCGAGGGCAATCTGTTCTTCCGGCGCACCCTGGTAGCCTACATCGGCATCGTCGTGCTGATGCTGGTGCTGCTGGGCAATCTCTATTATCTGCAGGTCGAGTCCTACGACACCTACCAGACGCGTTCCAACTCCAACCGCATCCGGGTAGTGCCGGTGGCGCCACCCCGGGGTCTCATCTACGACACCAACGGCGTGCTGCTGGCGGAGAACCGCCCGGTCTACAGTCTGGAAATCGTCCCGGAAGAGACTAGGGATCTTGAAAAAACCGCTGACCAGCTGATCGCCCTGCTGGGGCTGCCGGAAGGCACCAAAGAGAAGTTTCTGACCGAGGTGAAACGCCAACGTCGCTTCAAGCCGGTCCCTCTCTACGAAAAGCTGACCGAATATCAGGTGGCACTCTTCTCGGTCAACCAGCACAACTATCCGGGAGCCAGTATCGAGGCTTACCTCAAGCGCTACTACCCGTTTGGCGACACCCTGACCCATGCGCTGGGTTATGTGGCCAAGATCAACACCCGCGACGTGGAGCGTCTCGAAAAAGAGGACAAACTCGCCAACTATGCCGCCACCAAGGATATCGGCAAGCAGGGGGTGGAGAAGTATTACGAGGATGAGCTGCACGGGGTGGCGGGTTATCAGGAGGTCGAGGTCAACAACCGCGGCCGGATTGTCCGCACCCTCAAGTTCCAGCCTCCGGTTCCGGGCAAGGATATCTACCTCAATATCGACGTCCGGATGCAGCTCAAGGCCCAGCAACTGCTGGCCGGCCAGCGTGGTGCCATCGTGATGATGAACCCGAAAACCGGTGCCATCCTGGCGCTGGAGTCGAGCCCGAGCTATGACCCCAACCTGTTCGTGACAGGCATATCCAGCGCCAACTACTCGGCACTGCTCAACGATCCGGCACGGCCGCTGGTGAACCGTACCACTCAGGGGATCTATGCCCCCGCCTCCACCGTCAAACCCATGATGTCCATCATGGGCCTCAACGAGGGGGCCATTACCCCGGGCTACCGCTATTTCGGCGGCCCGAGCTTCTCCATTCCCGGCACCACCAAGAAGTTCCGTGACTGGCGCCGCTGGGGCCACGGCTGGCTCGATGTCTATCGCGCCATCGAGGTCTCGGCCGATACCTACTTCTACGATCTCGCCTATCGGGTCGGTATCGACAAGATCCACAGCTATATGACCAAGTTCGGTTTCGGTCAGTACACTGGCGTCGATCTCTATGAAGAGACCAAGGGCGTCATGCCGTCTCGCGACTGGAAAATGGCCCGCTGGCGCCAGCCCTGGTATCAGGGTGACACCATCTCGGTCGGTATCGGTCAGGGCTACTGGAGCGCGACACCGCTCCAGCTGGCCAAGGCGATCAGCATCCTGACCCAAAACGGCCACGACGTGACGCCGCACTTGCTCAAGAGCACCGCTTCGCAGGCGGGGGTGGTCGATGCCCCGGTCAACCCCAACATCGCCCTCAAGCTCAAGAGCGACAGCTACTGGAAAGTAGCCCAGGACGGCATGTGGCGCGTCAACCATGGCAGTGAAGGCAGTGGCCGTCATGCATTTGCAAAGGCCCCCTACTCGTCAGGTGGTAAATCAGGCACTGCGCAGGTAGTCGGTTTGAAGGAAAATCAGGTCTACAACATCAAGACCGTCAAGGCGGAACATCGCGATAACGCCCTGTTCGTTGCCTATGCCCCCTTTGAGGCGCCCAAAGCGGTCGTCGCACTGGTGCTGGAAAACTCCATTGGTGGTGGTGGTGGCCGGGCTGCATCGCCCATTGCACGCCAGATGCTGGATGCCTATCTGCTGCCCCCAGATCCGCAACTGCCACCGGCACCGGAAAAGCCGTCCCAACCGAGTGAGGTCGCCCCCCATGAGTAATTCAGCCCGCCAGCAGAGTATCTGGTACAAGCTGCATATCGACCTGCCCCTGCTGCTCGGTCTGTTGGCCGTGATGACCCTCTCCATGGTGGTGCTCTACTCCGCCTCCGGTCAGGATATGGACTCCATCGTGCGCCAGCTGGTGCGCGGCGGTCTCGCCTTTGCCCTGATGATCGGCCTGGCCCAGCTGCCCCCCTCCCTCTACGCCCGCTGGTCGGTGCCGCTGTTCGCCGTGGTGGTGCTGATGCTGATTGCGGTGGACGTGTTCGGCCACATCGGCAAGGGGGCCCAGCGCTGGCTCGATCTGGGCTTTATGAAGTTCCAGCCCTCCGAAGTGATGAAGCTCTCCATGCCCATCATGGTGGCGGCCTGGCTCAGTCGCCACTCGCTGCCACCCAAGTTCAGCCATGTGGTGATCGCCCTCATCATGGTGCTGCTGCCCACCCTGCTGATCGCCGCCCAGCCGGACCTTGGCACCTCCATTCTGGTGGCCGCCTCCGGCTTCTTCGTGATCTTTCTGGCGGGGCTCAGCTGGTGGCTGATCGGCTTGGCGGTTCTACTGATGCTGGCCTTTATGCCGGTGCTCTGGTTCTTCCTGATGCACGACTACCAGCGCCAGCGGGTGCTGATGCTGCTCGACCCGGAGAAAGACCCGCTCGGCCGCGGCTACCACATCATCCAGTCCAAGATTGCCATCGGCTCCGGTGGCGTCTTCGGCAAGGGGTGGCTGCAAGGGACCCAGTCCCAGCTGGAGTTCTTGCCCGAGCGCCACACCGACTTCATCTTCGCGGTATTTAGCGAGGAGTTTGGTCTGGTGGGGGTTGCCCTGCTGCTGGTGCTCTACCTCTACGTCATCAGCCGCTGTCTGTTTATCTCGATGCAGGCCCAGAACAGCTTCGAGCGACTGCTGGGCGGCGCCATCACTCTCACCTTCTTCGTCTATGTGTTCGTCAACATGGGCATGGTGAGCGGCATCCTGCCGGTGGTGGGGGTTCCCCTGCCGCTGGTGAGCTATGGCGGCACCTCCATGGTGACCCTGATGGCCGGCTTTGGCATACTGATGTCCATCCAGACTCATAGAAGGCTGCTGGCCTGATGAAACGGGTCGGATTGCTGCTCTCTCTCGCCACCACGATGGCAACCGCCGCCGTGGCGCCGGATCGGTTGGCCCTGCTCGCCGAACAGCAGCAGGTGCCGCTGGCGGAGTTGCAGGCGGCAGTGGCCCGCGCCCAGTTGCGGCAGGAGGTACTAGACACCATCAGCAAGCCGTGGGAGGCCAAACCCTGGCATCGCTACCGGCCGCTGTTTGTTACCCCAGATCGCATCCGTGACGGCCAGCAGTTCTGGCAGCAACATGCCGAGACACTGACCCGCGCGGAGCAGACCTATCGGGTGCCCGCCTCGCTCATCGTGGCCATCATAGGGGTCGAGACCTTCTACGGTCGCCAGATGGGCCGTCATCCGGTGCTCGATAGCCTCTACACCCTGGGGTTCCACTACCCGGAGCGCAGCGACTTCTTTGCCAAGGAGTTTGCCCAGCTGGTGGTGCTGGCCAAAGAGGAAGGGTGGCAACTCGATGCCCTCAAGGGCTCCTATGCCGGCGCCATGGGGATGGGGCAGTTCATGCCCTCCAGCTACCGCCACTATGCCGTCGATTTTGACGGGGATGGCAAGCGGGATCTGTTTGCCAACCCGGTCGATGCCATCGGCAGCGTGGCCAACTATTTTGCCAGCCACCAGTGGCGCTGGGGCGAATCCGTGGTGGAACCAGCCCAGATCGGGCTAATGGCGGTCGAACCTTTGCTGAGATCTGAGCCCGAGCTCACACAACAGTGGTCAGAACTGGCGGCGGCAGGGATTGAGCTCGCCACGCCGCTGGCCCCGCAGACGCCGGTCAAGTTGCTGGCGCTTGCCCAAGCCGATGGACCGGAATACTGGGTCGCACGGCATAACTTTTACGTGATCACCCGCTACAATCGCAGCCCACTCTACGCGATGGCGGTGTATCAACTTAGCCAAGCTATTCAGGAAGCGTATGCATCTTCGTCACAAACTCCTCCCGCTCAGTCTGAGCTTGTTGCTGGCCGCCTGTAGCAGCCAGCCGGAACAGAGCGCCCCTGTCGAGCCGCCTGCACCGGTCAGCAAGCCACCCGTTATCGAGATCCCGCAAGCCACCGGCGCCATCCCACGCCCGGAGCCCCTGAGCGCGAGCGGCAACCGGGACTACTGGATTGGCAAACAGAAAAACGAGGTGTGGCGCGATATCAAGCACTATAGCGAAGAGGGTTCCGCCAGCTGGCTGTCACCGGATCTGGATGGCCAGAATACCGCCAACGGCGATGTGCTGGACAGCAAGCTGTTCAGCGCCGCCCATCGCAACCTGCCCATCCCGAGCTATGTGCGGGTCACCAATCTGGACAACGGGCTGGAGACCATAGTACGAGTCAACGATCGCGGCCCTTTCAACAGCCCTCACCTGATCGACCTCTCCTATGCGGCGGCCAAGCAGCTGGAGATGGTCGATAGCGGCACAGCTCGCGTTCGACTGGAGCTGATCAACGACACCCCGGACCAGATGGTGATCATGGAACCGATGAAGCCCATCGAGATGACCCCGACCACCCCGCCAGCAACGGCATCCAACACAGTGGCGCAAGATGGCTTCCTGGGTGAACCGACCGCCCTGGCGATGGCGACCCCCGCCGCCGAACCCGCTCCCGTCAAGGCGCCCGCGACCACGCCCGCCAAAGCGGCACCTGTCAAGCCAGCTCCCGCCAAGACCGCAGCTCCTGCCAGCAGCGGTGATGGCAAGATGATCCAGGTACTGGCCAGCGGCTCCCGGGATCGGGCCGAGGCGATGGGCAAGGTGATGACCCAGCGCCATGGTGTGCCCTACCGGATTGAAGCCCATGGCGCCATCTTCCGGGTCTTGATCGGCCCGGTGGAGGCGGATAAACAAGCCGCACTGCTGGAAAAAGTACGGCAAGGGGGACTGGAACAGGCCTTTATCGTGCCCTGATCCCTCCTCTGACAGCGGCGGTAACCAATCTCCCGGCCCCGCCATCACGTCGCTTTATGGCGTGATGGCAGGGATTGATGGATAAAAAACCAGTCATGATCGCCATGTCGGACTATAACCTGCGGGCGCATCTGGTATAGTTAGGCCCGCATTTTATCCCCATCTGGCTCGCAGGAATTTCAAGATGTCCAAATTTGCCCGTTCAGTTCTTCTGGCCTCACTGATCAGCGTAACCGCTCAGGCCAATACGCCGGTGCCGACACCCACGCCGAACGCCAACCCAGTGGTGGTTCCCGCCGCGCCGGAGATCTCCGCCAAGGCCCATATCCTGATCGACTACTACTCCGGTCAGGTGCTGGCCGAGCAGAACGCCGACGAGCGTCTGCCCCCTGCCAGCCTGACCAAGATGATGACCTCCTACATCGTTGGCGACGAGCTGCACAAGGGGAACATCAAGGGCACCGACATGGTGACCATCAGCCAGAACGCCTGGTCCAAGAACTACTCAGACTCCTCCAAGATGTTTATCGAGGTGGGCAAGCAGGTCTCTGTCGATGACCTGAACAAGGGCATCATCATCCAGTCCGGCAACGATGCCTGCGTCGCCATGGCCGAACATCTGGCCGGCAGTACCGACTCCTTCGCCAGCCTGATGAATGCCTGGGCCGCCAAGCTCGGCATGAAGGACACCCAGTTCAAGAACCCCCACGGTCTGGATGAAGAGGGTCACT
Organism: Aeromonas sp. 603404; assembly: GCF_049171775.1. Lineage (NCBI taxonomy): Bacteria > Pseudomonadati > Pseudomonadota > Gammaproteobacteria > Aeromonadales > Aeromonadaceae > Aeromonas > Aeromonas sp. 603404. Next base: position 108,177 of record NZ_JAAKPE010000005.1, on the reverse strand, counting down.
ACAGTACAGCCCGTGATATGGCCCGCCTGGGTCAGGCACTGATCCATGATCAGCCGGAGGAGTACAAGATCTACTCCCAGAAATCCTTCGTCTTCAACGGTATCACCCAGCACAACCGCAACCGCCTGCTGTGGGATCAATCCCTGCAAGTGGATGGCATCAAGACCGGCCACGTCAGCCAGGTCGGCTATAACCTGGTCTCCTCTGCCACCAACAACGAAGGCATGCGCCTGATCGCCGTGGTACTGGGCGCCAGCAGCGAAGCCTCCCGCGCCGCCGAGAGCAAGAAACTGCTCACCTACGGCTTCCGCTTCTTCCAGAGCCTGACTCCGTACAAGGCAGGCACCGAGCTGGTCACCCAGAAGATCTGGATGGGCGACAAATCTGAAGTGAAACTGGGCGTCGACAAGGATGTCTCCGTGCTGGTCACCCGCGGTCAGGGCAACAACCTCAAGGCAGACTTCCAGCTCGACAGCGAGCTGAAAGCCCCGTTGGCCAAGGGTCAACGCGTTGGTACCGTGTTCCTGAAGCAGGGTGACAAAGAGATCAAGCAGGTACCGCTGGTCGCTCTGGAAGAGGTGCAGGAAGGTGGCTTAATGAGCCGTCTGTGGGACTACCTGGTACTGCTGGTCACCAGCTGGTTCAAGTAATCCGACGCACAATCCTCACCAAACAGCGGCGCCAACAGGCGCCGCTGCTGTCTGCGCCGGACAATGGCAGTGAATAACCCTGTAAACTGCAGGTTCCGCCTTACCCTGATTTGTGGTAAAAAGCAGCACTTCCATCCTTGTCTGACCGCTCCCGGCCTTGATCCCGGAGTGTGCGGCGCCCATATAGGGTTTAGCCGCACCCATACAGACTTGAAATGGCGGCCTCCACGGGCCATCGGCCACTAGCCATCCAAGATGAAGTCATCATGCTGATGACGAAAAAGGTGAGTAAATGAATACCAAGTTTGATGAACTGCTGGAGTTTCCCTGCAAATTCCCGTTCAAGGTACTCGGCATCGCGGATCCTGCGTTGCCGGATATGGTGGTTGAAGTGCTGCAGCAGCATGCTCCGGGCACCTACAGCCCGACCGTCCAGCCCAGCTCCAAGGGCAACTATCACTCGGTTCGCGTGACCGTGACTGCCCAGAGCAAAGAGCACATCGAAGCGATGTACACTGCGCTTGGCAAGATCGAGCTGGTGAAATACGTACTGTAATTTCTCTCTCGCCCCGTTCTGCGGGGCGACTGTTTTTGGCCGCAGCACGCCACGAGGACACCATGTCATCCCAGATCCCCGCTCAGCACAGCCTGATAGTCAGGCAGCTGGGTCGCCGCCCCTACCAGCCGGTATGGGACGCCATGAAAGCCTTCACCGACAACCGCACCAGCGACACCCCGGACGAGTTCTGGGTGGTCGAACATGACCCCGTCTACACCCAGGGCCAGGCCGGCAAGGCCGAACACCTGCTCAATCCGGGCAATATCCCGGTGGTGCAGAGCGATCGCGGCGGTCAGGTGACCTATCACGGCCCGGGCCAGCTGGTGCTCTACGTCCTGGTGGATGTCCGCCGCTGCAAATTCTCGGTGCGCGAGCTGGTGACCGCGCTGGAAACAGCCATCATCAACACCCTGGCCAAAAGCAATATCCAGGCCTATGCCAAGGCAGATGCCCCCGGGGTCTATGTGAAAAATGACCTTGGCATGGAGGCCAAACTGGCCTCGCTGGGACTGCGCATCCGCAAGGGTTGCTCGTTCCACGGGCTGGCCCTCAACATCAACATGGACATGACCCCCTTCCTGCACATCAATCCGTGCGGCTATGCGGGCATGGCCATGACCCAGACCAGCGCCCTGGGCGGCCCGCAGAGCGTGGCCGAGGCGCAATCCATTCTGGTGGCCGAACTGGCCAGCCTGATTGGCTATCAGACAATAACAAACACCGAGAGTGAATCATGAGCAAACCCGTTCGTATGGAGCCGGGCGTCAAGCTGCGCGATGGCGACAAGATGGCCCTGATCCCGGTGAAATTCATGCCGGATCCCAACGAAGAAATCCTTCGCAAGCCGGACTGGATGCGGATCAAACTCCCCCCTTCCAGCCAGAAGATCGAACACATCAAGAGCACCTTGCGCAAGAACAAGCTGCACTCGGTCTGTGAAGAGGCTTCCTGCCCCAACCTGGCGGAGTGTTTCAACCACGGCACGGCCACCTTCATGATCATGGGCGCGATCTGCACCCGTCGCTGCCCCTTCTGCGACGTGGCCCACGGCCGCCCGCTGGCACTCGATCCGGAAGAACCGAAGAAGCTGGCGCTCACCATCAAGGAGATGAACCTCAAGTATGTGGTGATCACCTCGGTGGACCGCGACGATCTGCGCGACGGCGGTGCCCAGCACTTCGCCGACTGCATCCGCGAGATCCGCGAGCACAGCCCGCAGACCCGCATCGAGATCCTGACCCCGGACTTCCGTGGCCGGATGGAGCAGGCCCTTGAGGTGTTCCGCGAAACGCCGCCGGACGTATTCAACCACAACCTGGAAACTGCGCCGCGCATGTATCGCGTCGCTCGCCCGGGTGCCGACTACAAGTGGTCGCTGGAGCTGCTGCGCCGTATCAAGGAGATGCACCCCCATGTACCGACCAAGTCCGGTCTGATGATGGGCCTTGGCGAGACCAACGAAGAGATCGTCGAGGTGCTCAAGGATCTACGCGCTCACGGCGTCAACATGCTGACCCTGGGTCAGTATCTGCAGCCAAGCCGCCACCACCTGCCGGTCAAGCGCTACGTGCCGCCAGCAGAGTTTGACGAGCTGAAAGATGTCGCCATGGAGCTGGGCTTTACCCACGCCGCCTGCGGTCCTTTCGTGCGCTCCTCCTATCACGCGGATCTGCAAGCCAAGGGCGAAGAGGTCAAGTAACCTCGCACGATAGAGCGGCCAGTAACCGCCACCCTCGCAATGAAAAAGAGCGCCTATTGGCGCTCTTTCTGTTGGTGTCACTGACCGTTGCAGCTTGATCTACTCATCAGCCGTGGTCGAAGACCCCCTGCTGATGCCAGCGTTGCAACTGGGCCAACACCCGGGTCTCTCGCGCCGTCCACTGGGGACAGGGCCCCGCCAGCTGGGTCTTGTTGGTCTGCAGCGCTTCGTCGAGGCCAAACCAGCCGGGCACGAAGCCAAGGCGGATCTCGTAGGGCTGTGGCTGTGGCTCCACCAGTTGATCACCAATCCGGCACAAGTAGTACAGCGAGCGGATGCAGTAGGCATCGAACCCCGGCTCGCGGGCGGCGCGGTATTCCCGGGTCTCGCCAAGCAGGGTCCCTACTTCCAGCAACTCGGCACCGCACTCCTCCTTCAGCTCGCGGGCCAGCGCCACATGGTGGTTTTCCCCCGCTTCAACGCCGCCGCCAGGAAACATCAGATCACCGTTGACCCGGGAGTGGACCAGCAGCAACTCGTCACCACGGAGTACTACGGCACGTACCGTAAGGCGTTCCAGGGTATGGCCATCGGTGATCACCTCGCCATGGACAAACGAGAGGGAAAAAGGTGCGGGCCAGCAGCTGGCCGGGGATAGTGCAATCATCAGAGCCTCAGTGCCGATAGCTGCCATGTTTCAGTTGATCGACTATTTCAGCCGCTCGCACGTCGTAGGCATCCTGATCTGTTTTGCTCAGGGTGTGATAAATACCAAAACGCCTGGCAGAGACCTCTGGCGCATCCTGAAAAGACTCACTCACCTTGCCCCACAGATAGGCCAGCCCGTACTGCTTCTGGCCCATATAGAGGGTGCTGAGGGAGGTGAGCAGGCGGCTGTTTATCTTGTCACCTTCCCGATAGAGGGAGAGGCCGTGATGCATGATGGAAATAGCTTTCTCGGGGTCGCTCTTGGCGTAGGCTCCGCCAAGGGCCAGCTGAAGTTCCGGTTCGTCGAGCACCTTGTTACCTTCCAGCGCCATAAACTGCTGACGGGCCAGCTCGTTGGTGTTGTTGGTCCAGTGCCAGAGCAGCAAGTAGGGATCCTGCGAGTTGCGGGTGGCCACATCGAGCTGGGCCAACTGTTCGCCAGCCGCCAGCATCCCCTCCACCCGTGGGCTCTTCTGCTCGCGGGCATTCTTATACTCGATGTTGGTAGAGCGCTCGGCACACTTAAGATAGCGCTCAAGGTTGCGCATCAGCTCGTACTTGCGCCGATCCGTTCCCTCCTCCTTGAGATAGAAGCGGCTGCGGATCACATCGGTACGCTCGTAGCGACACCAGCCATCGTCCACCAGATCCTGACAGAGCTCGGCATGGTTGCTGCAGATATTGTGGATCCGATCGTCATTGCAGCCAGCTACGGCAAGGCCGACTGAAAGCATGATGAAGGTCTGTCGCAGGGGGAAATTGGCCATGATTCACATCTTGTTGGTAACGCGGGTTGGTAACAACTGAAGCCTCTGTCGGCCACCACCGGCTAGCAAACCGGTTACATATCCATTACAATGCGCGCCATATAAGGCCGCGATTGCAGAATAATATAACGAAATATAGACCCCTACACTGATCTGCATTCGACGAATTTTCTATTTACACCAACAACGTGAAATAAAGGATCTGGTCAATGACCCACGAGCACTACTTGCAAGCGTGGCAGGAGAGCCAGGAGCTCGCCGAAGCCATGCAACCCTTGATTGGTCGCCTCTACCGACAACAAGGGGTCGAGATCACCCTCTACGGCCGCCCACTGCAAAACGCCTCCACCATCGATATCCTCAAGGCCCACCGGGTCGTCCGCCGCCACCAGGGCGCTCCCCTCCCCATCCAGCAAAGCTTCCCCCTGCTTCAGGCCATCGTTGCCCTCAAACCCACCGCTGCCGAGGTAGACCTTGGCAAGCTGGCAGTCGGCTACTGGCAGGATCATCAGGATGAGGCGGGGATCGAGGACTATCTGCAAGCGCGACTGGCACCGGCCCTTGGCCGCAACCAGATGCCGCAGCCGACCGACGTGGTGCTCTACGGCTTTGGCCGTATCGGCCGCCTGCTGGCCCGCCTGCTGATCGAGCGTACCGGCGCCGCCAATCCGCTGCGCCTGCGCGCCATCGTGGTACGCGGTGGTCGCGACGGGGATCTGGAAAAACGCGCCAGCCTGCTGCGCCGCGACTCGGTACATGGTCCCTTCAATGGCTCCATCGAGGTGGATGTGGAGCGCAGCGCCATCATCGCCAACGGCACCTTCATTCAGGTGATCTACGCCAATAGCCCGGCTGACATCGACTACACAGCTTACGGCATTCACGATGCGCTGATCGTCGACAACACCGGGGTCTGGCGCGATGAGGCTGGCCTCTCCGAGCACCTGAAAGCGCGCGGTGCTGGCAAGGTGCTGCTGACCGCCCCCGGCAAGGGGGAGATGAAGAACGTGGTGTTCGGGGTCAACCATGAGGTGATAGGCCCGGATGACAAGATCATCTCCGCCGCCTCCTGCACCACCAACGCCATCACCCCGGTGCTCAAGGTGATGCAGGAGCAGTACGGCATCCGCCACGGCCACGTGGAGACGGTCCACTCCTACACCAACGATCAGAACCTCATCGACAACTATCACAAGGGGGAGCGGCGCGGTCGCAGCGCGGCCCTCAATATGGTGATGACCAGCACCGGCGCCGCCAAGGCGGTGACCAAGGCGCTGCCGGAACTCAAGGGCAAGCTGACCGGCAACGCCATCCGGGTGCCCACACCCAATGTCTCGCTGGCCATCATCAACCTGTCGCTGGAGCAGGCCACCGATCGGGAGAGCCTCAACGCCTATCTGCAGCAGATTGCGCTAAGCTCGGAGCTCCATCGCCAGATCGACTTCAGCGCCAGCACCGAACTGGTCTCCTCCGACATGGTGGGTTCCCGCTATGCGGGCATCGTCGACTCCCAGGCGACCATCGCCGAGGGGGATCACTGTGTGCTCTACGTATGGTATGACAACGAGTTCGGGTACAGTTGTCAGGTAGTGCGGGTGATGGAGCAGATGGCTGGCGTAGTCCGCCAGGATCTGCCTGCATAGACCGATAGAGTCTACCTGCATGACCCGTCATATCCCGCAGTTTATGGCTCAATAGTTCAAGGAGAGGCCGGATGTCGTTTCAACAGGGTGAGTTTTTGCAAGCAATCAGGCAGATGCCCGCAGAGGTGTACGAGCGGCTCAAGACCGCAGTCGAGCTGGGCAAGTGGCCCGATGGCAAGCCCCTGACCGACGAGCAGAAGGCCACCTCCCTGCAAGCCGTGATGGCCTGGCAGGCGATGCATCTCGACAACCCGGAGCATATGAACATCGGCCGTGACGGCGAGATTGTGATGAAGAGCAAGAGCGAGCTCAAGCGTCAGTATCGCGATGAGGAAGAGATAGTGCGGGTCGACCTCAACCACTGAGCCTGACCCGGCAGGCCGCTCGTGGCGGCCACAACAGAGAGGGGAGCCATGATGGCTCCCCTCTTTTTTCCTATCGATGCCGGGTGACTCATCCCCCTCATCCCCAACCCTTCTCCCGCCAGGGGGAGAAGGGAGCAGGCTCGCACCTGCGAACAGTGAACGGGCCACCTGCCAACGCTCTTCATGGCAAGCCTTGCGGCCAACCGCACCTCGAGCTATCCCCTCTCCCGCCGGGAGAGGGTTAGGGTGAGGGCCGCATCGCTTAGGGAGTCAGCTCCCCGCGCAGGGACTGCTGCATCAGCTCGCGAATGCGGTGGGATGGCAAGTCTTGGCTCAGCAGGAAGTGCAGCTTGGTGAGTGCAGCTTCAGCGGTCATGTCAAAGCCCGAGATCACCCCGGCCCGCGACAGGGCGTTGCCGGTGGCATAGCCCCCCATATTGACCTTGCCGTGCAGGCACTGGCTCAGGTTGACGATGATGACGCCGCGGGCCGAAGCCTCGGAGAGCAGCGCCAGCATGGCCGGGTTTTGCGGCGCATTGCCGACCCCGAATGACAGCAGGATCAGCGCCTTCACCGGCTGTTGCAGGATGTTGGCGATCACCTCGCTGGAGATCCCCGGATAGAGGGTCACCACGCCGATGGGCTGGGGGGTGATGTCGTGCAGCACCAGCGGCCGCTCGGAGGGCACGCCCAGCTCGCCCGCCTCCAGCGAGATGGCGATCCCGGCATTGAGCAGCGGCGGATAGTTGGGGGAGTCGAAGGCGTGGAAGCCGTCTGCATGCACCTTCTTGCTGCGGTTGCCGCGATAGAGCTGGTTGTTGAAGAACAGCGTCACCTCGTGGATCGGGTAGTTGGCCGCGATATAGAGGGCGTTGAGCAGATTCTGCTGACCGTCGGAGCGCAACTCGGCCAACGGGATCTGGGAGCCGGTGATGATGACCGGCTTGTGCAGATCTTCCAGCATGAAGGAGAGCGCCGAGGCGGTGAACGACATGGTGTCGGTGCCGTGCAGGATCACGAAACCATCGTATTTCTCGTAGTTGTCGCGAATATCCTCGGCGATGCGCTGCCAATCCGCCGGGGTCATGTCGGAGGAGTCGATGAGGGGCGCATATTCGTGGATATGGTAATCCGGCATCTCGGGGCGGTGGAACTCGGGCATCCGCGCCAGACAGTCTTCCATAAAGCCCGCCATCGGCACGTAGCCGTGATCGGAACGCTGCATCCCAATGGTGCCGCCTGTGTAGGCAATGTAGATAGACTTCTTCACACCCTCTCCTCTTGATGAAGTGAACACCGCCGGAACATGAACCATGTCGGGGTGAACCACAATGTCAACGCCCGCCAGCGCCTCTGCGTGCAGCGGAAACCGGCGAATTATAGAGACTGGCGCCCCAAATGACAGCCGTTCCATGCACCCTTTTCGGCTTTTCTGCCCTCTACCTACATAGTGCTAAATGTCACAATAAACCACTAAAACGAGCATTAATACGACAAAGATGGAATTAAACGATGCTTTTTGCTACAATCCGCCGGATTTTACTAAAATCTCATCTGGATGCCTGAGCATTTCAGGCCCGCACAAGCCCCATCTTTCCTGGGGCGGGGAGATGTTTCCCCTTCTTTGTTGGCGCATGAGCCACACTGTTTTCATCCCGGCTGAATCTGTAAGTCTTTTGCTATGAAAGACACAGCCAATCAACATGGGAGTACTGAATGTTACAACTTGATTCCTACGCAACGCTGGTCGCTGCCACTCTGGTATTGCTGCTTGGCCGGGTGTTGGTTACCCGAGTCGGGCTGCTGCGTACCTTCAACATCCCCAAACCGGTAGCCGGCGGCCTGGTGGTCGCGCTGGTACTGCTGCTGCTGCGCTCCACCCTGCAGATGGAGCTGCAATTTGATACCAGCCTGCAAACCCCGCTGATGCTGGCCTTCTTCGCCTCCATCGGTCTCTCCGCCGATCTCGCCAGCCTGAAACGCGGCGGCAAGGCGGTGGTTACCTTCCTGATGGTGGTCACCGGCCTGCTGCTGGTGCAGAACAGTCTGGGTGTCGGTCTGGCGACCCTGCTCGGTCTGGATCCCCATATGGGGCTGCTGGCCGGCTCCATCACTCTCTCCGGCGGCCACGGCACCGGGGCGGCCTGGAGTGCCACCTTCTCCGAGAAATACGGCGTGCAATCCGCTGCCGAACTCGCCATCGCCTGCGCCACCTTCGGTCTGGTGCTGGGCGGCCTGATCGGTGGCCCGGTGGCTCGCTATCTGGTGAAGAAAGTGCAGGTGCCCGGTGAGGAGCACAATCAGGATGAGGCCCCCCAGGGCTTCGAAATGCCAGATATGGAGCGCCCCCTCACCACTTTCAGCGTTATCGAAACGCTGGCATTGATAGCCATCAGCCTCAAGGGTGGCGAGCTGCTCTCGGCCTCTCTCAAAGGGGGCGCCTTCGAGCTGCCGATCTTTGTCTGCGTGCTGTTTGTCGGCGTGCTGCTGCGCAACGTCCTAACCCTGCTGAACTGGCATGAGGTGAGCGATCGCGAGGTCTCCCTGCTGGGCAACGTCAGCCTGTCGCTGTTCCTCGCCATGGCACTGATGAGCCTGAAATTGTGGGATCTGGCCAGCCTGGCCCTGCCCATCTTCATTCTGCTGGCCGCCCAGACCGTGGCAATGGCGCTCTACGCCATCTTCGTCACCTTCCGGGTCATGGGCAGCAACTATGATGCAGCCGTGCTGGCGGCAGGTCACTGCGGCTTTGGCCTCGGGGCCACCCCGACCGCCATCGCCAACATGCAGGCCATCACCCAGCGCTTCGGTCCCTCCCACCTGGCGTTTCTGGTGGTGCCCATGGTGGGCGCCTTCTTTATCGACATCATCAACGCCATGGTGATCAAGCTGTTTATGGCGATGCCATTCCTGTAATTCCCTTTCCGTCAGACGTATATGATCAGAGCCCACCTTTCGGTGGGCTCTTTGTTTGTTATCGACTCGCCAGGTGACGCAGGCAGAGCCGGGGCTCGTATCCGCCACCAGGGTGACCCGCGAGCAACCCGGAATCCCTATATCCCGCACTTCCCCGAACAACAAAAAGCCCCGCACTCGACAGAGGGCGGGGCTTTTTTATCTCAGCCGGAACAGGCCGAGAGTTGCACCTTACAGGATAAAGGTCGACACCTGCTGGTTAAGGTCAGCAGCCCGTCCCTTGAGACTCTGGGCCTGATCCAGATCGCGCATGGCGGCGGCGGTGATCTCGTCACTCACATCCTTGATGGCGGTGGTGTTCTGGGTGATCTCGCCGGTCACCTGGGTCTGCTCCTCAGCGGCAGTGGCGATCTGGCCCGCCATGTCGGAGATGAGGGAGATGGCACTGGTGATCTCTTCCAGTGCGCGCACCGCCTGATCCGCATCCTGCACGCTGTTATCCGCCAGCCCCTGACTGGTCTGCATCAGGCTCACCGCGCGGGCGGTGGTCTGTTGCAGGGTCTCGATGGTGGACTGGATCTGCTGGGTGGAGTCCTGAGTACGGCGAGACAGCACCCGCACCTCGTCAGCCACCACCGCAAAACCACGACCCTGCTCACCAGCACGGGCCGCTTCGATGGCCGCGTTCAACGCCAGCAGGTTGGTCTGCTCGGCAATCCCCTGAATGGTGGAGAGAATGCTGGTGATCGCCTGCGCGTGACGGCTCAGCTCGCCGATCACCTCGGTCGCCTGCCCCACCTCTTCAGCCAGACCATTGATGGACTGGCGGGTCTTGTTGACCAGCATCTTGCCCTGCTCACTGCTCTGGGCAGATTGCTGGGCAGCGGCGGCGGTGTTCTCGGCGTTGCCGGCGATCTCCATGGTGGCGCTCGCCATCTCGGTGACCGCAGTGGCGACCATGGTCACCTCCTGCTGCTGACGCTGCAGCTCGTCCACCGCGGCCTGGTTGGTCACCAGACTGCGCTCGGCATCGGCGTTCAGCTCGTTGGCCAGCTGGCGGATATTACCGATCAGCTGGTGCTGGCTGCCGACGAAGCGGTTGAAGCTGTTCGCCAGCTGACCCACTTCATCGTTGGCATCGATCTTGATGCGCTGGGTCAGATCGCCGTTACCATCGGCAATGCGTGCCAGTGCCTGGGAGACCTTGCTGAGCGGGCCCAGCAGCATGCTGACCAGCCAGGAGATAGCGAGGATACTGCCCACCAGCACCAGCAGCGCCATGCCCAGCTGGGTCATCAGCAGGGAGGAGAGCGGCGCTTCCAGCGCGGCCTTGTCCAGCACCAACACGAGTTCCCAGTCGGTGTCGGGGATATCGACCGCCCACAGCAGCTTGTCACGTCCTTCGTTGTCGAAGTAGGCCGCCACCAGACCGTTGCTGGCCTTGCTCTGCTCGATCAGCGCATTGGTCAGATCGTTGTCGATCTCGGTGGCCGGTTTCATCGCCTTGGCGGCATCCTTGTAGGCGATGATGGTGCCGTCTTTGTGCATCATGATGGCAAAACCATCGGCCGGCAGCTTCATCTTGGTGACGTCCTCCACCAGCGAGGCGATGGAGAGGTCACCACCGACTACCCCGCCAGAAACCGGCTGGGCCAGGGTCACCACCATGATGTTGTAAGCCACGTCGAGATAGGGCTTGGTGACAATCAGGCCGCCCTTGCCCATTGCTTCCTGATACCAGCCACGGGAGCGCGGGTCGTAGCCATCGCGGTTGATGGAGGGATCGGAGTCATTCATCTTGCCGCTGCTCTCACCGAAATAGGTGAGCTGGAAACGGCCGGAAACTTGTGCCTGTTGCAAGGCATTGAGGGGGTCGACACCGGCCTTGTTGCCAAGCGCCTGAATGACGTCGCGACGGGCGGCGAGCCAGTCGCTGACACGCTCGGCCTGCTGGGTGCCCAACCGCTGCAACTGCTCCTGGCTGCCTTGCAGCAACAGACTCTTCTGGCTGCTATAGCTCTGCCAGGAGAGCAACGAGATCACCAGCGAAAGGGCGATCACCACTGACAACAGTATCTTCTGCTTGAGTGACAGGTTTTTCATCATGTGTTCTTCTTATTGAGGTGAGGAGCGGGTTTTTCCCTAAATTGCACAACACTACACGTAGTCATTAGCGACCCGAATGGCCAAAACTGAACCTGAAAATGGGTCGGCGGGCGATATTTTCTACCGAGGTGGAGAAAAGTGCACCAGAAATTGACGGCATGAGCCGCACAAGCCAAGGCAACCCTGTTTATTCCTTCCACAATTGGCTAGAATATCCCGTTTTTAAATCACATCGACCCTGAGAGTTTTCACGATGTTCGAAGTTAATCCCGTATTAAATAAACTTAAGGAGCTGTCTGAGCGGACCGAGCTTCTTAGGGGGTACCTTTGACTATGACGCCAAGAAAGAGCGTCTAGAAGAGGTCAACGCCGAGCTGGAACAGCCGGACGTATGGAATGAACCCGAGCGCGCACAGGCGCTGGGCAAAGAGCGCGTCGCGCTGGAAAACGTGGTCGGCACCATCGACACCCTGACCCAGGGCGTGGATGACGTCGAGATGCTGGTGAGCCTGGCCGTGGAAGGAGAAGACGAAGAGACCTTCAACGAAGCTATCGCCGAATCCGAGCAACTGGAAGCCAAGCTGGTGGACCTCGAGTTCCGCCGCATGTTCTCCGGCCAGCACGACGGCTCCGACTGCTATATCGATATTCAATCCGGCTCCGGTGGTACCGAAGCGCAGGATTGGGCCAACATGGTGCTGCGCATGTACCTGCGCTGGGGCGATGCCCACGGCTACAAGCCCGAGCTGATTGAATGCTCCGAAGGCGACGTGGCTGGTATCAAATCCGCCACCATCAAGTTCACCGGCGAATATGCATTCGGCTGGCTGCGTACCGAAACCGGCGTACACCGTCTGGTTCGCAAGTCTCCGTTCGATTCCGGTGGCCGCCGTCACACCTCCTTCTGTTCTGTGTTCGTCTACCCCGAGATCGACGACGATATCGATATCGAGATCAACCCGGCGGATCTGCGGATCGACGTCTACCGTGCCTCCGGTGCCGGTGGTCAGCACGTTAACCGAACCGAATCCGCGGTACGTATTACCCACGTTCCGACCGGTGTCGTGGTACAGTGCCAGAACGACCGTTCCCAGCACAAAAACAAAGACCAGTGTATGAAGCAGCTGAAAGCCAAGCTCTACGAGCTGGAAATTCAGAAGCAGAACGCTGAGAAACAAGCCCTGGAAGAGACCAAGTCTGATATCGGTTGGGGCAGCCAGATCCGTTCCTATGTGCTGGATGACTCCCGTATCAAGGATCTGCGCACCGGCGTCGAAACCCGTAATACCCAATCGGTGCTCGACGGTGACTTGGACAAGTTTATCGAAGCCAGCCTGAAATCAGGTCTGTAAACAAGCAGGAATCACCATGTCTGAACAAACCATCACTCCGGAAGTCGACCAAACTCTCGAACTCAACAACGAGATGACCGAGCGTCGTTCCAAGCTGGCCGCCCTGCGCGCCCAGGGTAATCCTTTCCCCAACGACTTCCGTCGCGACAGCCTCTCTGGCGATCTGCACGCAGAGTTCGACGACAAAAGCGCCGAGGAGCTGACGAGCCTGGGTAAACGGGTGAAGATTGCCGGTCGCATCATGACCCGCCGGATCATGGGCAAGGCTTCTTTCGCCACCCTGCAGGACATGGCCGGCAAGATCCAGGTCTACGTCACCCGTGACGACCTGCCGGAAGGTTTCTACAACGAGCAGTTCAAGAAGTGGGATCTGGGCGACATCGTGGGTGTCGAAGGTACCCTGTTCAAGACCCAGACCGGTGAGCTCTCCGTTCACGTTTCCGATATCCGCCTGCTGACCAAGGCGCTGCGTCCGCTGCCCGAGAAGCACAAGGGCCTGACCGACCAGGAAGCTCGCTGCCGCCAGCGCTACCTGGATCTGATCGCCAACGAAGAGTCCCGCAAGACCTTCATGATCCGCACCCAGGTAGTTGCCGGTATCCGCAAGTTCTTCAACGAAAAGCGCTTCATGGAAGTGGAAACCCCGATGATGCAAGTCATCCCGGGTGGTGCCTCCGCACGTCCGTTCGTCACTCACCACAATGCGCTGGACATCGACATGTACCTGCGTATCGCTCCGGAGCTCTACCTGAAGCGTCTGGTGGTTGGTGGTTTCGAGCGTGTCTACGAGATCAACCGCAACTTCCGTAACGAAGGTATCTCGGTTCGTCACAACCCCGAGTTCACCATGATCGAGTTCTACATGGCCTACGCCGACTACATCGATCTGATGGACCTGACCGAAGAGCTGCTGCGCACCCTGGCGCAGGACATCCTGGGCGACACCAAGATCCGTTACGCCAAAGAGGGCGAAGAGGGCCTGACCATCGATTTCGGTCAGCCGTTCCAGCGCCTCACCATGGTCGAGTCCATCCTGAAGTTCAATCCGGATGTGACCCTGGATGATCTGGCTACCCTCGAGAGCGCCAAGGCCGTTGCCAAGCGTCTGCACATCGAGCTGATGAAGGGTTGGGAGCTGGGCCACGTGATCACCGCGATCTTCGAAGAGACCGTGGAGCACATGCTGCTGCAACCGACCTTTATCACCGAGTACCCGGCCGCCGTTTCTCCGCTGGCTCGCCGCAACGACGTGAACCCGGACGTAACCGACCGCTTCGAATTCTTCATCGGTGGCCGCGAGCTGGCCAACGGCTTCTCCGAGCTGAACGATGCAGAAGATCAGGCCAAGCGCTTCCAGGATCAGGTTGATCAGAAAGAAGCTGGCGACGACGAAGCCATGTTCTACGACGCAGACTTCGTCACCGCACTGGAACACGGCCTGCCGCCGACGGCCGGTCAGGGTATCGGTATCGACCGTCTGGTCATGCTGTTCACCAACAGCCACACCATCCGTGACGTTATTCTGTTCCCTGCCCTGCGTCCGCAGAAGTAAGGCCCACAGAAGCCAGCTAAATCCCTTGGGTCAATCCCGAGCGTGATAGCCCATAAAAACGCCCCGCGACTGCGGGGCGTTTTTTTATAATGCTCACAACAATTGACGAATGCTTACCGCTTATGAGGCTGGCGGTAGCAGCCACTCTCCCTGCCACAAGGTGACGGCCTGACCGGCCATCAGTACCCGCGCCTCCTGCAGTTCAAGCCGCAACTCACCACCACGGGCCGAAATCTGACGGGCCCGCAGTTGCCGTTTACCAAGCCGTTCGGCCCAGAAGGGCACCAGAGCGCAGTGGTTGGAACCAGTAACCGGATCCTCATCGACGCCCACCCAAGGGGCGAAATAGCGGGAGACAAAGTCATGGTTCGGGTCGTTTGAGGGCGCCGTCACTATCACCCCCCGTCCCGGCAAAGCACGCAGAGCATGAAAATCTGGCAAAAGCGCACGGATTTCCTCTTCACTTGCCAGTTCCAGCAAGAACTTGGCCCCGGCCGCCAGGGTTTGTCTTGGTTGGCAGCCGAGCGCGGCAGCATAGGCGAGGTCCAGAGTCAGTGGAGTCAATGCGATACGCGGAAAATCGAGCCAAATCCACTCATCTTCGCGCTGGGCCAGCAGCTCACCACTACGGGTCTCGAAGCGGATAGTCTCGTGTGCAGCTACCGCCCCTGTCTGCCACAACACATGAGCAGCCGCCAAGGTGCCATGACCGCAGAGATCAACCTCGACTTTCGGCGTGAACCAGCGCAACTGATAATGGGCTCTGCCAAGTTGTACCAGAAAGGCTGTCTCGGAGAGGTTGAACTCGGCCGCCATCGCCAGCTGGCTGGCATCCGGCAGGGCGGGTCCCAATACAACCACTGCGGGGTTGCCACCAAGGGGCTGCCGACTGAACGCATTGACATGAAACAATCTGATATTGGACATGGCACTTCCTATGTTATCAAGTGGCTCTCATTTAACGCCCTTTATACCACGCCCCTCTTTTGCTGCGGGAACAGGCGTACCTCTGCCCCTTTAATGCATTAATAGAATAAAGAAGACATTTTTATTCTTTGTTGTTATCCAACACGCCCTTTAATCTGGCCAAAAATCAGACCATGGAAGACGCGTGTGATGCAATTGAAGGATTCCCCATTCAACCTCTCCCCCCTCTCTGACGAGCAGCAACGTCAGCTGGGCCAGGTACTCTCGACTCTCAATACCCAGCAACTGGCTTGGGTGAGCGGATATCTCTACGGCCTCTCCCAGACCGGTCACCAGAACGTTGCTGCCAGCGCCGCCGTGGCTGCGCCCAGCGGCAGCCTGACCATTCTCTACGGCTCCCAGACCGGCAACGCCAAAGGGGTCGCCACTGCCATCAAGGCGCAGGCCGAGGCCCGAGGCCTCCCCGTCACCCTAGCGTCGATGGCCGACTACAAACCCAAGCAGCTCAAGAAAGAGAGCCACCTGCTGGTGGTAGTGAGCACTTACGGGGAGGGTGAACCGCCGGAGAGCGCCGTCGATCTGTTCGAGCAGCTTAAAAAAGGCAAGATTGGCAAGCTGGACGGGCTCAAGTTCGCGGTACTGGGGCTGGGTGACAGCTCCTACGAATTTTTCTGCCAGACCGGCAAAGATTTTGACGACTTCCTCGCCAAAGCAGGGGCCGAGCGGGTTTATGAGCTCGCCAGCCTCGATGTGGATTATCAGGATGCCGCCAAGGCGTGGGGCGAACAGGCACTCAACGCCATCACCGCGACCCTCTCTACCGGTGCGGCCAGCAGCAGCGTAGCCAGCGCGGTGCAGCAGGCGGTTGGCCACAGCCAGTACAGCAAGGAGAATCCCTTCCCTGCCCGCCTGTCGGTCAATCAGAAGATCACCGGCCGGGATTCCACCAAGGATATCCGCCATATAGAGATCAATCTGGCCGACTCCGGCCTCACCTATCAGCCGGGGGATGCCCTCGGTGTCTGGTTCGACAATGACGCCGAACTGGTGGACGAAGTGCTGGCCCTGACCGGCCTCTCTGGCGATGAAACCACGGCTCACGGCACCTTGCGCGCCGCACTGACCGGTCACTTCGAACTGACCCGGCTGCACGGCGGCTTTATCACAGGACTCGCTGACATATCGGACAACGCGGCGCTGAAAGACTTGGCCGGTGACAAGGCCCAGGTCAATGCACTGGTGGCCTCCGCTCAGGTGGTGGATGTGCTGAAACGCTTCCCGACCGCCCTCACGGCCGAGCAGCTGATCGGGTTGCTGCGTCCCCTCACCCCGCGCCTCTACTCCATCGCCTCCGCCCAGAGCGAAGTGGAAGAGGAGGTGCACCTGACCGTCGGCGTGGTGCGCTACCCGCAGGAAGATGGCACAGTGCGCAGCGGCGCAGCCTCCTCCTATCTGGCGGATCGGCTGATTGAGGATGGCGAGGTACGGGTATTCGTCGAGCACAACGACAACTTCCGCCTGCCGCAAGACCCCGACACCCCCGTCATCATGGTGGGCCCGGGCACCGGCATCGCCCCGTTCCGCGCCTTTATGCAGGAGCGGGAAGCCCAAGGTGCCGAGGGCAAGAACTGGCTCTTCTTCGGCAACCCCCACTTTACCCAGGATTTCCTCTATCAGGTGGAGTGGCAGCGTTATGTGAAATCGGGGCTGCTGTCAAAGATCTCCCTGGCCTTCAGCCGGGATCAGGCCAACAAGATTTATGTGCAGGATCGCCTGCGCGAGGCAGGGCTTGAGCTCTACCAGTGGCTGGAAGCAGGCGCTCACGTCTATGTGTGTGGCGACGCCAACAAGATGGCCAAGGATGTACAGGAGGCCCTGCTGGAAGTGATTGCCGAACACGGCCACAAGAGCCGTGAGGAAGCAGAAGAGTATTTGAGCGAATTGCGTCGTGCCAAACGTTATCAAAGGGATGTCTATTGATGAGCAAACAACCTCTTTCTCACCCCAAAGCGGGACCGGTCGAAGGGCCGCTGGCCGACAACGAGCGCCTCAAGCGCGAGAGCAACTTCCTGCGCGGCACCATAGAGCAAGATCTGCAGGACCCGCTCACCGGCGGCTTCAACGGCGACAACTTCCAGCTGATCCGCTTTCACGGCATGTATCAGCAGGATGACCGCGACATCCGCCCGGAGCGCGCTGCCCAGAAGCTGGAGCCGCTGCACAACGTTATGCTGCGTGCCCGCCTGCCGGGTGGGATCATCACCCCGGCCCAGTGGCAGATCATCGACAAGTTCGCCGAAGAGCACAGCCTCTACGGCAGCATCCGCCTGACCACCCGTCAGACCTTCCAGTTCCACGGGGTATTGAAGCGCGACATCAAGCTGATGCACCAGACCCTCAACAGCACCGGCATCGATTCCATCGCCACCGCGGGCGATGTGAACCGCAACGTGCTCTGCACCAGCAACCCGGTGGAGTCCGAGCTGCATCAGGAGGCCTACGAGTGGGCCAAGAAGATATCCGAACACCTGCTGCCCAAGACCCGCGCCTACGTGGAAATCTGGCTGGACGGTGAAAAACTGGGGCAGGATGAGGAGCCGATCCTGGGTTCCAACTACCTGCCGCGCAAATTCAAGACGACCGTGGTGATCCCGCCCCACAACGACGTGGATATCCACGCCAACGATCTCAACTTCGTGGCGATTGCCGAACACGGCAAGCTGGTAGGCTTCAACGTGCTGGTGGGCGGCGGCCTGGCCATGACCCACGGCGACACCAGCACCTACCCGCGCAAGGCGAGCGATTTTGGCTTTATTCCGCTCTCTCACGTGCTGGAGGTGGCCGCCGCCGTCGTCAGCACCCAGCGCGACTGGGGTAACCGGGTTAACCGCAAGAACGCCAAGACCAAGTACACCCTAGAGCGTGTCGGCGTCGAAGCGTTCAAGGCCGAGGTGGAGAGCCGAGCTGGCATCCAGTTCGGACCGGTTCGCCCCTATGAGTTCACCAGCCGGGGCGATCGCTTCGGTTGGGTCGAGGGGATCGACGGCAAGCACCACCTCACCCTGTTTATCGAGAATGGCCGCCTGCTGGACTTCCCGGGCAAGCCGCTCAAAACCGGCATGCTGGAGATCGCCAAGGTGCATCAGGGGGATTTTCGCCTGACCGCCAACCAAAACCTGATCATCGCCGGGGTGCCTGCCAGCGAGAAGGCCCGCATCGAAGGGCTGGCACGCCAATACGGCCTGCTGGATGACGGCGTGAGCGAGCAGCGCAAGCAGTCCATGGCTTGTGTGGCCCTGCCTACCTGCCCGCTGGCGATGGCCGAGGCGGAGCGCATGCTGCCGGCGTTTGTCACCGACATCGAGGGCTTGCTCACCAAACATGGGCTGGCGGATGACGCCATCATCTTCCGGGTCACCGGTTGCCCCAACGGCTGCGGCCGCGCCATGCTGGCGGAAGTAGGTCTGGTGGGCAAGGCGCCGGGCCGCTACAACCTGCATCTGGGGGGCAATCTGGAGGGGACCCGCATTCCGCGCCTGCACCTCGAGAACATCACCGAGCCGCAGATTTTGGCCGAACTCGACGCGTTGATCGGCCGCTGGGCCACCGAGCGAAATCAGGGTGAGTGCTTCGGCGACTTCGTGATCCGGGTTGGGGTAATTGCCCCCGTTATCGACTCTGCGAGAGACTTCTATGCCGCTTAATGTCACTGAATATGGCCGCCTTGACCTGCAGGCACTGCTGGCCCTCGGCCGTGAAGAGCAGGCCGAGGCGCTGGCGCCCCTCAACCGCGAGCTGGATACCATGAGCGCCCCCGAGCGGGTGCGCTGGGCTCTGGCCAATCTGCCGGGGGAGCATGTGCTCTCCTCCAGCTTCGGCATTCAGGCGGCGCTGATGCTCCATCTGGTGAGCCGCGAGCGGGCCGATGTGCCGGTGGTGCTGACCGATACCGGTTATCTGTTCCCCGAGACCTACCGCTTTATCGACGAGCTGACCGAGCGCCTCGCGCTAAATCTCAAGATCTATCGGGCCGAGCTCAGCCCCGCCTGGCAGGAGGCGCGATTTGGTCTCTTGTGGGAGCAGGGGGTAGAGGGCATCACCCGCTACAACCAGCTCAACAAGGTGGAGCCGATGGACCGCGCCCTGCGTGAGCTGGGGGCCCAGACCTGGTTCTCCGGCCTGCGCCGGGAGCAGTCCGGCAGCCGTGGCAAGCTGCCGGTGTTGGGCATCCAGCGCGGCCGCTTCAAGTTCCTGCCGGTGATCGACTGGAGCAACAAGGATGTCTTCTACTACTTCAAGGAGTTCGACCTCCCCTACCACCCGCTGTGGGAGCAGGGTTATCTCTCGGTGGGCGATATCCACACCACCGCCAAGTGGGAGCCGGGCATGAGCGAGGAGCAGACCCGCTTCTTCGGCCTCAAGCGCGAGTGCGGTTTGCACGAGGAAAATGGCGAGAACGACGGCTCAGGCATCTGAGCCAAGCTGTCCACCCGCACGGCTTTCATAAAAAAACGCCCGGCAACAGCCGGGCGTTTTAATTTGCGCAAAAGGGTGGCATTCCACCCCTCATTACTTGGCGGCGCGCGCCTGGGTCAGCCAGTCGTTCACCAGCACCTCGTGGCCCTTGAGCCAGGCGTCGGCGTGACGCTCCACATCCGCCGGCTTGTTCTGCCCCTTGTTCATCAGGCCGTTCTGCACGTTGATGTCATTGAGCGGAAGCTTGACGATGGAGAACAGCCTGGCGGCTGCCGGGTTGGCCTCGGCGAACTGCTTGTTGGCCACTATATGCATGGTGTTGACCGGGAAGCCATAGTTCTTGCCGTTCGGCAGCCGGGTCTTGGCCGCATCAGGGCCGTCGGCGGGCACCTCCAGCCACACCACGTCCTTGCCCGGCACCAGCTCGCTGCTGAGCCAGTAGGGGGTCCAGGTGTAGTAGAGCACCGGCTTGCCGGCCTGGTAACGGGCACGGGTATCGGCGATCAGCGCCGCGTAGTTGCCCTGCTTGTGAGTGACGGTCGGGGTCAGGCCAAACCCGGCCAGATGACGGTTGATCGCCTCTTCGCAGCCCCAGCCCGGATTGCAACCCACCAGGTCGGCCTTGCCGTCGCCATCGCCGTCAAACAGCGCCGCCAGCTTGGGATCCTTGAGCTGACCCAGATTGGTGATGCCGTAGCGAGTCGCGGTCTGCTTGTCGATGAGATAGCCCTGGGCGGCCCCGGCCACATAGGTGCCCTCACGGAAGAACACCTTGTCGCCGCCAGCCTGCTCATACTTGTTGTTTTGCAGCGGTATCCAGTTGAAGGCGAGGAAGGTGCCATCCCCCTGCGCCACCGAGGCGTAGGCCACGTTGTAATCCACCTCCTGGGCCGGCTGGACGTCATAGCCGAGGCGCGCCATCAGCTTGCTGACCAACAAGGTCTGAAAACTCTCCTCCGGCAATGAGCTCTGCAGGGGCTGGACGCGCACTCCCTCCCCCGGCAGCTCGGTGCTGGCCATGGCGAGCGGGCCGAGCAGTTGGGAGCTCAACAGCAGGGAACCCAGGGTCAGCGTCTTGGTAATGAGCCTCATGCATTTACTCCTTTGTAATCGATAGACTTGTCGCGGCCGAGCAGGCGCAGCAGCAGGGCGGCGGGGCCGCGCTGATACCAGCGGCCGGTACGACTGCGATCCGGCTGTCCCATCGCCTGGGTCAGGCGGTCGAGCACGATGGCCAGCAATACGATGCCGAGGCCGCCGATGGAGGCGAGCCCCATGTCGAGCCGGCCGATGCCGCGCAGCACCATCTGGCCGAGGCCCCCCACCGCAATCATGGAGGCGATCACCACCATGGAGAGTGCCAGCATCAGGGTCTGGTTGACCCCGGCCATGATGGTGGGCATGGCGAGCGGCAGTTGTACCTTGAACAGCAGCTGAGAGGGGCTGGCACCGAACGAGTGGGCCGCCTCAACCAGATCCGCAGGCACCTGGCGAATGCCCAGCATGGTCAGCCGGATCATCGGCGGCAGCGCGAAGATGACGGTCACCACCACCCCGGGCACGTTGCCGATACCGAACAGCATGACGATGGGGATGAGGTAGACGAAGGCCGGGGTAGTCTGCATCGCATCCAGCAGCGGCCGTGTCCAGCGCGACAGTCGCTCGCTCCTCGCCAGCAGGATGCCGACCGGCAGCCCGATCAGCACGCAGAAGAACAGCGAGGTCAGCACCAGCGACAGGGTCACCATGGCATCGGACCAGGCGCCGATAAGGCCCACCACCACTAGCGAGAACAGGGTTCCCAGCGCCATGCGAGCGTTCACCAGTTGCCAGGCGATCAGGGTCAGCAGACCGATCATCAGGGTGGAAGGTACCGTCTGCAGCAGATGGGTCATGCCGCCCAGCGCCAGCTCCACCGGTGCACGGATCAGCTGAAACACGGGACGCAGGTTGTCCACCAGCCAGCCGATGCCATCCTCGACCCAGCTGTCCAGTGGCACCAACGCCTGCTGGAAGGGATCCAGCCAGTCGACGGCAGCTGTGGTATCCACCGTCTCGATCTGGTTCTGCCAGTCGGTGGCGGCGGTGGCGGTATCACTCCAGGGATCGGCCACCTCGGTGGCACTAGAAGCCGTGGCGCCCCAAGGGTCGGCCGCCACCTCATCGGCACGCAGGGCGGGGCTCGCCAGCAGCACCAGGGCCAGCAGCCCGCTCAGTAAAAAATTGGGATTCATCAGCTTCATGCCGGGGTACTCCTGTCCAGGGTGTTCAGCAGGTTGGCCTTGGAGATGAGGCCCAGATAAGTGCCATCCTCCTCGACCACGGGCACCTGACAGGGGGCGGCCGCCACCTGGCTGATCAGTTCGTTGAGGGCGGTGTCCGCCATAATGGGCCGGATGTCCGCCAGCAGCGCCTGCTCCAGGCTGCCTTTGGCCCTGACTGCATGACCGAGCGACTCCACCGAGACGACCCCGATGAAGCGACGCCGGCGATCCACCACGTAACCGAACTCCCGCTCCTGCTCCTTGAGCTGGCGCAGGGCGTTGCCCGGCCCGTCGGTGGTGTGCTTCTTGATGAGCGGCATCTGCTTGCGGCTGGCCACGTCGCGGGCGCTGAACACGTTGGCCAGATCCACCCCGCGAAAGAAGGCGCGCACATAGTCATTGGCGGGCTGGTTGAGGATCTCGTCCGGGGTGCCGACCTGCACCAGCTGGCCGTCCTGCATGATGGCGATGCGATCGCCGATACGCATCGCCTCGTCCAGATCGTGAGAGATGAAGACGATGGTGCGCTGCTGGCTGGCCTGCAGCTTGAGCAGCTCGTCCTGCATCTCGGTGCGGATCAGCGGATCCAGCGCCGAAAAAGCCTCGTCCATCAGCAGGATGTCAGGGTCGTTGGCGAGTGCGCGGGCCAGGCCGACCCGCTGCTTCATGCCGCCGGAGAGGGCATCGGGGAAGGCATCGATCCACTGACCCAACCCCACCTGATGGAGCGCCTGGCGGGCGCTCTGCTGGCGCTCCGCCAGCGGCACACCGGCCAGCTCCAGCCCGAAGGCGGTGTTTTCCAGCACGCTCAGGTGCGGCATCAGGGCGAAGGACTGGAATACCATGCTGATCTTCTTGCGCCGCACCTGACGCAGCTCGCCGTCGGAGATGGCGGCGATGTCCTCGCCATCGATCAGTACCTGGCCGCGGGTCGGCTCGATCAGCCGGTTGAAGAGACGCACCAGGGTGGATTTGCCCGAGCCGGAGAGGCCCATCACCACGAAGATCTCCCCTTCGTCGATGGCCAGATTGACATCCTGGACCCCCAGGGTCTGCCCGGTTTTTTGCAGGATGCTGGCGCGGTCATGCCCTTTCGCCAGCAATTTGAACGCTTTTTCCGGCTGATCGCCGAAGATTTTGTAGAGTGATTTAACCTCGAGTTTGACTGTCATACTGTCCTTTTTTCATGGTCGACATCTTGGTGATTAACCTGCCGAACGCGAGCCAACTGCTTTTTACACTAAGCAATAAACACCCAAAACAAAAGGACCAATAGAGTCCCCAAAGGCAAACCACAAAATAAACAATTGATTTTAAAAAGTTATTTTTATCAATAAAAACCGAACAAAGCCTGGTCTTATCCATAAAATCTTCCATATAAAACGAAGATGCACTGGGAAAAATCATTCAAAAACAATCAAAAAAGCGCAAGAAAATGCAGGTTAATGACGGTAACTGTGTGACGCGCCATCCAGATAATCAACAGCGACCAAATGATTACACATCTAACTATTTATTGGTCACAATGAGGACAGATTGGGGGACAAGAAAAGGAGCAGAGGAGGGGCAGAGCAGAGGATGAAGGTGCGTTCACACGCCGCGATGAGATCGCCCTGCCACCTCTGGACAATCGGCCTGCTGGCACGGAGCTTCTGGCAAATAGCCCGTACGAAAAAAGCCCCTTGTGCAACACAAGGGGCTATCAGCCAGAGCGGTAACGCCGCCCGTCAACGCCGCTGCCAGGTTTCGAAACAGTAGAAGTGGGGATTCTTCTCGTCAGGCTGATGTGACTCGCGCTCGATGCACGACCAGTCGCCCTCGTCGAAGGCCGGAAAGCGGGTATCACCCTCCACCGCCAGATCGATGCGGGTCAGATAGAGCCTGTCGGCCCGTGGCAGCAGCTGGCCGTAGAGATGACCGCCTCCGATCACCATCAGCTCGGCCACGTCACTGCCGGCCAGCAGCGCCAGCGCCGCGTCCACCGAGTCGATCACCTCCACGCCGTCGGCCCGGTAGTCGGGGTTGCGGCTGATCACCAGATTGCGCCGTCCGGGTAGCGGTCGACCGATGGATTCGAAGGTTTTGCGCCCCATCAATACCGGTTTACCGAGGGTGACACGCTTGAAGTGGGCCAGATCGGCAGGCAGATGCCAGGGCATCTGGTTGTCCTTGCCGATCACCCTGTCGTGGGCCATGGCGGCAATCATGGAAATCTTCATGGGGCCTCTCACCGTCTGTCAGATTATGGGGCGGTTACGGTACACGACCAGAGAGGGGATCGCCAAACCGAAACTGAGGGCACCGACGATAAAGAGCGCCTTGAGGCCGTTCTCCACCGCACTCTGAATCAACTCCATGGTCACGCCGTTGATGTTGAGCTCTACCACCGCAATCATGGTTTTGAACGCATAACTGCCCGGGATCATCGGAATGATGGAGGCAACGCTGAACACCGGACGCGGTGCCAGCAGACGGCGCGACCAGTAGACGCAGACAAAGCCGACCGTGGTCGCCGCCGCCAGCGTCGCCCACTCGATGGGCATGCCATAGTGGATCAGCAGGGTACGCAGGCTGTGAGCCAGCGCGCCGCCCATGGCGCAATACTTCAGCATCCGTGGTGGCACGTTGAACAGCATGGCAAACCCCACCGCCGGGATGGAGGACCAGAAGGCATCCTTGGCCAGTAGCCAGAGCAAATCCATCATACTTTCCACCCCCAGATCCCCGTGACCGACATGGCGAGAATGATGCCGGTATTGATCCGTGCGCTGATGGTGAGCAGGGCAACCCCGTTCCCGCTGGCCGATACAGAGTCGACAGCCTTCATACCTTCCACCCCCAGATCCCGGTGACCGACATGGCCAAAATGATACCTATGGCGGCGCTGATGGTCAGCAGGGTCGCAGTCCCCCAGCGGGCCAGCCCCATGTTGAAGTAGCCCTTCACCATGTCGGAGACCGCATTGATCAGCGGAAAGCCCGGCACCAGCAGCAGCACGCTGGCCGCCATGGCGAGATAGGGCTGGTCACCCCAGTTGAAGAAGGTGGCGCTGGAGGAGAGCAGGGTGGCAATAAAGCCGGTGGCGGCAAAGTTGATGAGCGGGCTGTGGTGATGGCGAGCCATCAGCTGGCGCACCCGCATCGCCACGGCAGATGAGAAGCAGGTCACCAGGAAGATGGGCCAGTCTCCGCCAAACAGCAGGCTAAAGGCACCACAGGAGAGCCCCACCATGGGGACCACCAACCAGGGGTGATAGTGGAAAGGGACGATGGCTTCGAGGCGCTGGCGCACTTCACGGGCACCGATCAGCTCTTTTTCCGCCATGATGCAGATCCGCTGGATCTCGCACACCACCTGCATATTGATGCCATGTTCGCGCACCCGCCGGGTAGTGGTAACACAGCCCCCCTGATAGAGGCTGGTGAGCACGATGGCACTGGAAGAGATGGCCATCTCGACACTCTCCAGCCCCAGCGCCATCCCCAACCGCACCGTGGTCTGCTCGATGATCCGGCTCTCCGCCCCGAACTGGGCCAACATCTGACCCACCTTGACGATAATGCGGGTGATCTCTGTCTGTTGCTCCCGCGACAGCACCCGTCTTGGTGTGATACTTCTCATAATCCCTTCGAGTCGTAGCAATAAAAATTTCGGCCATATTAGCCTAACTTTTACTGTTATTCATCCACCCCTATCACAACCTGACTAATTAGTTATTACAAGAAGGAGAAAAGAAATTACATCACAAATACATTACGACTAACATTAAAAACCATAACAATCAGGTCGCCAGGAATCCCCTTTATTATGGCCTCACCGATTTGGCTGAAATATCATTCAAGGGGGTTATTGCAGATTATTTACGACGTCGATAGTCCGCCAGACGGATTATTTTACCACTGCCATCGCTTTCAGGCGGAGGGTCCCCCTCTTCTCTGAACTGGCTCATTTCGCTGCGCATCAAATAAAAAGATTCCCGCATCATGTTGGTAATCCGGATACAGCTATCAAGATTGTTTTTCGCCAGACGGCGCTGACCATCAATCTTGAACTGCAACCCGCGCAGACGGCGCTGCTGATCGGGGCGAGCTCGGGCCATCAACTGGTCGATCTGCTGCTCCAGGATCGCATCCAGCCGGGAAGGCTCTCTCGCGGCCAACTCCTTCAGGGTGTCAAAATCAGGCAACTCCATATGCCCTCCTTGGCGACTATTGCTGGCAACACACTGCGGTACCACACCATCACGTCCCAGCCATATAAATCTGTATATACGATGCGGCTAAAAAGGGTTCAATCCATCCACTGGGGACTAAACCGGACAATGGTCACTACGAGGGTGTCTATCTATTTTAATTGTGTTTGGAAACAAGCGATTGTTTTTAATTCAGGCGAGATAAAACACTTATACATTTTAGGTTGTGATTTTCTGTTTTTTATTGCAAATAAAAATCCGGGTGGCCTTATTTTGCTTCATTCGACTCTTTATCATCCATAAAATGACCAGTAGCTCCTTCCGACGATTTAACATATCTCACTGATTATGTTATTTTAATTGCCACTTTTATCGGACATTCAAGAGCAGACCATGAGCAAGGCAAAAATCGGTATCGTCACCGTCAGCGATCGCGCCAGCGCGGGCATCTATGAAGACCTCTCCGGCAAGGCCATCATCGACACCCTGAACGCCTATCTGACCTCGGAGTGGGAACCTGTCTATCAGGTGATCCCCGATGAACAGGATCAGATTGAAGCGACCCTGATCCGGCTGGCGGATGAAGAGCAGTGTTGTCTCATCGTCACCACAGGCGGCACCGGCCCGGCCAAGCGGGATGTCACGCCGGAAGCGACCGAAGCGGTGTGTGATCGCATGATGCCGGGCTTTGGCGAGCTGATGCGGGCCGAATCCCTCAAGTTTGTGCCGACCGCCATTCTGTCGCGCCAGACAGCCGGACTGCGCGACGACACCCTGATCGTCAATCTGCCGGGCAAGCCCAAATCGATCCGCGAGTGTCTGGATGCAGTATTCCCCGCCATCCCCTACTGCATCGATTTGATGGAAGGGCCGTATCTCGAGTGCGATGAAACTGTCATCAAGCCATTTCGGCCGAAAAAATAGCAAAGCCGACCATAAAAAATAATGGCGAGCCACGGCTCGCCATTATTTTTAGCTCATCTGTTCGTGCAGACAAAATGCATCGATTATTTACGGCCGAATACTTTTACGCCCGCTTTGCTGCGCTCTGAATTACCGTACACTTCGATCTTTTTCACACAACGACGCGAACCCAGTGATTTCCACTCGGTCTCTTTATCACTGCTCATCTCCCGATCGAAGCGAATGGTTTTGGTACGATCACCACCATAGGTCACCACCACCCGATCCAGGGTCAAATCACGTTCCGCCTTCACCTTGATATATTTGGTCTGACGGCAAATCACCAAAGGAATTGTCGCACCATGATCACCGGCCCCCAGCAAAATAGTCCGCCCCAGCGTGAACTGATCATCGCCAGCATGGCTGGCTGACGCCACCACCAGCAAGACACCACCCAGCAGGGTGCGCGCGGAAAAACGGGAATTCCAGATAGACATCAGGGACATAACACCTCCAATAAAAAACGGAGTGCAATAATACGGACCGAACCATAACGGAAGCTGTACCCGAACGCGCATTTGCGGCGAAAGAGGGGCGATTGCCTGAGAAAATGAAGGAATTTGCCGGTAAAAATGTGAAGGGCCGCATATTGCGGCCCTGACTGCATATGAGCGCTCAACGCTCCATGATCTGGGTCACATCTTCTTTATTAATCATCACCTCACGCCCTTCATGATCGTAATAGCGATACATACCGGTACTCTCGTCCAGCTTGGGCTTGCTCTCTGTGGTGATCATCTTGCCATCCTTGGTGCTCATGATGTATTGGGAGCTGCATGCTACCAGCCCCAGGGCGCACACCAGGATCATCATCAGTTTTTTCATAGGCGCACTCTTCTCCTTTCACCCTCACCACGAGGGTGTCATATCCAGCCTACTCCAATCCGGCAGGCAGTCGGAAACTTGCACAATAAAGTGAGATCACCATCAAAAATCAGTTACTTGCGACCACCCGGTTTGCCACTGCTACCGGTACCGGAACCACAGCCAAGTGCCAGCCGATCTGCCGCGGCTCTGGCCTGCACCAGACCATAGCCATAGCTGTTGTCCCGTCCGACAGCCCCCTGATCCTGGGCGCTGCTGCGCAGGGTCTGGCGCAGTTGATCATTGCTGCACTCCAGCCGCTGTGACCAGGCCAGGGTGGCGACCCCGACCACATGAGGGGTCGCCATCGAGGTACCGCTGTAGCTGGCGTAACCACTCGGCACGGTCGACAGCACAGCAACACCGGGGGCCGCCAGCTCCACCTGATCGTTGCGTTGCGAGAAATAAGCCAACTGCTTGCTGCCATCGATAGCAGCCACGCTCACCACACTGCTGTAAGAGGCGGGATAGGACTTGCTGGTGTTGCCCGCATTGCCCGCCGCCGCCACACTCAACACATTCTGGCTGTAAGCCTGATTGAACGCCTGCTCTTCCGTCTTGCTGGGCACATTGCCCCCTAGGCTCATGTTGATGACCATGCGAGTAAAGCCACGACTGCTCATCCCCTGCTTGCAGGCATTGAGAGCCCCCACCAGGTTGGAGGTATAGGCCCAGCCGTTGGCGCCAAACACCTTGATGATGTGCAGCGGGACACTCTGATTCGGCAAGACACCGACCACGCCCATGTCGTTCCCCCCAATGGCGGCTATGGTGCCTGCCACGTGGGTGCCGTGACCGTTTTCGTCACTGCTCCAGCTGCCTGTACCTGCGTTGTCACTACCCTGCACCTGCGCCCCATGGGGCAGATCCGGGTGATTGCCGCTATAGCCAGAGTCAATGATACACACCAGCACCTCTCCGGCCATACCATCGCTCAGTTGTGGCGCCTGTACCATGGGAATGCCATAAGGCAGGGTCTCGGCACTGGCATAACGCTTGGCATCCGGCTCCACCCACAGCACGTTGGGGTTGCGCGCCAGCGCTGTCGCTGCAGCAGCTGGCAACCAGAGCGCCAGCGCATGCTGCTCGGGCAGTTGCAGGGCCAGCTCGCCCCCCATCCCTTTGCTTTGGGCCAGCACAGCGGCCTCCGCCCCCGGCTTGAGTTGCACCAGATAACGAGCCCGTTCGGCAGCCATTACCCCCTGTGCCAGTACGCCTGCCACCAGCAGGCCTGTCCATATCCGTCTCATCAGCCACTCCTTCCATCGACCTGATAGCCACCAGCAAAGTGTAGTGGCAGGCTGGCGCAGGTCCGAGCGGATACAAAAAGGCCGGACATCTGTCCGGCCTCTTCTTTCAAGCGCAAGAGCGCAATCATGACTTGGCGGGCTGGCGCTCACCGGTCACGGTCGGGTTCTTGGGATCGGAACTCCACTCATACCAACCGCCGTCGTAGACGCTGATCCGTTTCCAGTCCATCAGCCAGGCGTAGAAGAAGGCCTCGGAGGCGCGCCAGCCGGTACCGCAGTAGAATGCGGCCTGCTGAGTTGGCTCGATGTTCCACTGGTCCCACATGGCGAGGATCTCGCGGGCCGGCTTCATGGTGCCGTCCGGGTTGTGGAAGTCGCTCATGCTGTTGGCATCCACCCCACCGTGACCCCACTTGGCCCCCGGAATATCGCCCTTCGGCTTGATGTAGCTGTAACCTGAGGTGTTGCCGACAAACTCGTCCCAGGTACGCACACTGACCAGTGCGCTATCGGGCTGCTTGAGCAGCTCTTTCGCCTGACTTAGCGTGGTGTAGTACTCGGGGTGAGCGGGAATGGCCACGCCAAACTCCTTCACCGGCTCATATTTGTTGGGCAGGCCGGTTTCGGTGCGCAGGTGCTGGATAAACCAGGCATCCAGGCCACCGTCCAGCAGGCGTACATCTTCCACCCCCGCATACATCATCAGATGCGCGGCACGGGCGGCCGCCATGGTGTTGCGACCATAGAGGATGACGGTGGTGTCGTGACGGATGCCGTTATCCAGCAGCAGCTTCTTGAGTGCTTCGTCAGAGACCTTGTTCCACAGCGGCTCCTCTTCGAGGCTGTTGGTATCGATATAACCGGCCCCCGGGATGTGGCTGATGAGGTAGGCTTTGGGTGAACCCCAATCCACTTCAAACAGCTTCCAGTCCCCCTTGGGCGCCGCGGCAACCGGCTTGCCCTCTTGCAGGTCCGCCAACCAGCGCGGATAGACCAGCTGCTGCCAGCGTGCCAGCGACTCGCGCGGTGCGGCTTGCCACCCTTGCAGCTCGAACAGCTGCTTGATCCCTTGCTTGCGCAGCAAACGGGCCACCTCGGCCACTTCGCGGGACGCACCGTAGAGGGCAACCGGACGATCGGCCTTCAGCCCCTTGATCTCGAGCGCCTTTGGCCACTCTTCATCGCTGTATTTCCACTCGGCAGAGAGGTTCTCGGCACCCGCCACATGGCCGCCCTGCTTCTCCCCTTCCATCGGCCACCCCTGATAGAAGTAGCTGGCGCGGGTATCCAGGATGACCGCCTGTTTGGCCTTGGCATCGGCCAGCGAAAGCGGTGGCAACTCCCCAGCCACGGCGGGCAGGGCACACCAGAGCAGTAAGGTCGCCAGCGCGGCCTGCAGGAAGCGAAGATGTCGTTTCATGGTGATTTCTCGATTCATAGTGAACAAGGTTAAAAAATGGAGCGACCCAGCCGCTCGGCCAGCAGCTCCAGCGCCGCCGTGCCCGCCAGCGAGTTACCGGCTTTGTTGAGCTCGGGCGACCAGACACAGACGCAGAGCTCGCCCGGGATCAGGGCGATGATACCGCCGCCGACACCCGATTTGCCCGGCATGCCGACCCGATAGGCAAAATCGCCCGCCTCGTCATAAAGGCCGCAGGTGGCGAGCAGGGCGTTGACCTGCTTGGTGGTGCGGGCTGGCAACAGTGGCACGCTCTCGCCCAGTGGCACACCACGGTTGGCCAGATAGATGAATGCCCGCGCCAGATCGACGCAGCTCATGCGAATGGCACAGGCATTGAAGTAGCTTTGCAGCACCTTGTCCACTTCGTTTTCGAAGTTGCCATAGGCCTTCATCAGATAGGCGATGGCGGCGTTGCGGGCAGAGTGCTGATATTCGGAGCGGGCGACCACCTGATCCGCCATGATGGCCGGATTGCCGGAAAGACGGCGCACCAGCTCGAGGGTACGCTGACGGGGCGCAGTGAGGCGGGTCTCCAGCAGATCGCTCACTACCAGCGCCCCGGCATTGATAAAGGGGTTGCGGGGGATCCCCTGCTCGAACTCGAGCTGAACCAGCGAGTTGAAGGGCTGGCCGGAGGGCTCCTTGCCAACCCGGGCCCAAATCTCCTCCTCCTGATAGAGGGTGAGTGCCAGGGTCAGGCTCAGGGCCTTGGAGATACTCTGGATGGAGAAGGGTTCAAAAGCGTCACCGGCGGTGAACAGCTCCCCCTCGACGGTACAGACTGCGATACCAAGCCGATCGGCCGGTACCTGAGCCAGTGCCGGAATGTAGTCGGCCACCTTGCCTTGTCCCAGCAACGGGCGCACCTCTTCAAGGATGCTGGCCAGTAATTCGGATGACAACACCATAAGCAATAAGCGATTCCATGACTAAAACAGCGGTGGAGATCCCATCCCCACTGACAAAAATCCCGCCAGCGGCGGGATTTTTCAGTTACCCACAACAAGGCGCCAGATGCGGCAGCCTTGTATCAGGCCGGTTCACCGTACCAGAGGTCGAACAGCTCGGTAACGACCACGGCTTCCATCCCCTTGCCTTCCAGCCAGGATTTGACGGCAGCGCGGTCTTCTTCGGTACACTTGCCCAGTTGCTGGGTGCAGATCATCCCTTCCCAGGCCAGGTGACCGGAGCCGGCAAAAGCCAGTTTACGGGGTTCAACAACCTCATCGATCATCGCATCGACTACCGCATCGATGGTCTCTTCGGCAGTGCCGACCGGGAAGTTGAAACTGATGTCGAAACCCATTTCCTGGAATTCATCGACGCGCAGTTTCTTGCGCAGGCGGCGGCTACGATTGGCCATGATAGCTCCTCAAGTTAGTTGATACGCTAGGTGTGTTGACGTGCCAGCTTAGCTGACACGCTTGAAAATCAGATCCCAAACCCCGTGGCCGAGACGGTGGCCACGTTGTTCAAATTTGGTCAGCGGACGCCAGTCCGGACGAGGCACCCAGTTGCCGGTGGCAGAGGTATTCTCGTAACCCTCGGCGGCGCTCATCACTTCCAGCATGTGCTCGGCATAGTTTTCCCAGTCGGTCGCCATGTGGAACACGCCACCGATGGCCAGCTTCTGGCGAATATCCTGGGCAAACGCAGGCTGTACAATGCGACGCTTGTGGTGACGGCTCTTGTGCCAGGGATCCGGGAAGAAGAGCTGCAGGCAGGAGAGTGAGCCGTTCGGGATCATGTGCTCCAGCACCTCGACCGCATCGTGGCAGATCACCTTCAGATTGGTGACGCCCGCTTCCTGAGCGGTACCCAGACAGGCGCCCACGCCCGGGGAGTGCACTTCAATGCCGATGAAGTTTTTCTCGGGGGCATTCTTGGCCATCTCCACCAGAGAGGCGCCCATGCCAAAGCCGATCTCCAGCACCACAGGTGCTTCACGGCCAAACAGTGCGACCAGATCGAGCTGCTTTGGCTCGAAATCGATGCCCATGACCGGCCAGAGCTCTTCCAGGGCCTTCTCCTGCCCTTTGGTCAGGCGGCCTTCGCGACGGACAAAGCTGCGGATCTTGCGCATGAACTTGCCGTCTTCGTTAAATACATCTTGGGTCACAGGCATAATGGTCTCGTTATTTCATCAATCCGGGTAATACATCTTGTGTCCGATCCCTAGCGGGACCGCTCGCGGCTCGGCATTTCATCGACCCGCGAAAACAGGGGAGCGAATTATCCCAAGATAGGCCCAAGGCGCAAGTGTTTCGCGAAACAAATCCCTCATCTCTCTCCATTTCATTGACAACAGTTGACAAATGCCGACCCGTTCACAGAATCGGTCACGCGTCGAGTACATGCTGCCTGCGCAAATAAAACCATACACAACAAAGGATTGCAGTATGAAATACAGAGCATTGGCGTTTGCCATCACCACTTTGCTTGCGGGATGCGACACATCAACAAATGACTCACAAACCCCTGCTGCCGCCGAGCAGGCCTATGAGTATCTGGTGCAGTTGAGCTCAACCGCAGAAGGGATTGGCGCGCGCCCCACGGGGACAGAGGCAGAAACTCGTGCCGCGGCATGGATCCAGGACCATCTGACCGGTTGGGGCTACGATGTGCAACGCCAACCCTTCACCTACACCAAAAGCGGCGCCAGTAAAAACTCCCAAAACCTGATCGCTGAGCTCAAGGGCACAAGTGACAAGGTGATCCTGATCGGCGCCCACTACGACAGTACGGGCGACAAGAAAGGTTCTGAAGGAGCCACCGACAACGGCGCTGGCGTCGCAGCCCTGCTGGCAGTGGCTGAGGCGCTTAAAGGACAAACCTTGCCCTACACGGTTCGCTTTGCATTCTTCGGGGCGGAGGAGAACGGTCTCAACGGCTCCAAAGCCTATGCCGCCAGCCTCGACAGCACCGCCGTCGCCAAGCTGCTGGCGATGGTGAACTACGACACCATCGCCGGGGGCGACATCGTCTACGTCCACTCAGCCCACTCGGACGTCGCCGAATACAACTGCACAGATCCGAGCCGCTACAGCTTCGATCCCAAGGTGCGGGATCGCCTGCTTACCCTCTCCAAACAGACTGCGACCCCGTTTGCCATTCATCCCAGCTACAGCGGTTATCCGGAAGGGGAGACTGGCAGCTGGTCAGATCACGCTCCCTTTGCCTGCCTGGGGGTGCCGATCGCCTACGTTGAAGCGACCAACTTCACCATCAACGGCGCTGATGGCTATGACGGCTACTCCCAAAGCACCAATCCAGCGCTGTGGGACTGCTATGACGCCACCACCAAGAGCGCCTGCGATCGTGACAGCGAAACCCAGTGGGGAAAAATCTGGCACACCCAGTACGACCGCCTCGACAAGATGGCGGAACTATTCCCTGGCAGAGTAGAAAGCCAACTTGGCGCCAACACCGACCTGATGATCCGCTTCCTCAAGGAACCGGGTTTGTAAGGTCAGTTGCTTGTCCACAAAACAAGATCGCCCTAACTCATTTCAATTCATGGGAGCCACACGGGCAGGTAAAATTCGGGCAGGTGCCAAACCTGCCCTTTTTTGGCGATTTTTGTGACAATCATTGCCTCATTTCTGAAATCTGAT
This sequence comes from Aeromonas sp. 603404, assembly GCF_049171775.1. Classification (NCBI taxonomy): domain Bacteria; kingdom Pseudomonadati; phylum Pseudomonadota; class Gammaproteobacteria; order Aeromonadales; family Aeromonadaceae; genus Aeromonas; species Aeromonas sp. 603404. The sequence goes on along the minus strand of NZ_JAAKPE010000005.1, from coordinate 73,848 downwards.
ACAAACGGATAACCTGGCGGTCGAATGGAGCGACCGCCCATATGCCGAGAGAATTGTCTATGCAGCCGTTTTTTGCCCAGCGCTTCGAGAAGGTTGAACCTTCCTTTATCCGTGAAATCCTCAAAGTTGCCGCCAATCCGGAGATCATCTCCTTCGCCGGTGGCCTGCCCAATCCCCACCTGTTTCCGGTCAAGGCGATCGATCAGGCCTGTCAGGATGTGCTGCGCGAACAGGGGGCTGCTGCCCTGCAATATGCGGCGACCGAAGGCTTCGCCCCGCTGCGCCAATATATTGCCGACCGCTATCTGGCCCGCCACGGCATGCAGATCAATCCGGACAACATCCTGATCACCAGCGGCTCCCAGCAGGCGCTGGATCTGCTGGGCAAGGTGCTGATCGACAAGGGTCAGGATCTCATCATCGAAGAGCCGGGTTACCTTGGCGCTATTCAGGCCTTTTCTGTCTACCAGCCCACCTTCAAGCCGATCACCCTTGAAGAAGAGGGTCTGGATCTGGCGGCGCTGGATGCGCTGCTGGCAAGCGGATCCAATGCCAAGCTGCTCTACGGCGTGCCCAACTTCCAGAACCCGAGCGGTGTCTCCTACAACCGTGCCAACCGCGAGGCACTGGCCGAGCGACTGGTGCGCCACGAGCTGTTGATGGTGGAAGATGATCCCTACGGCGAGCTGCGCTTCGAAGGGGAGCATCTGCCCCCCATTGCCAAGCTGGCGCCAAACAATACCGTGCTGCTCGGCTCGTTTTCCAAAACCGTGGTGCCCGCCTTCCGTCTGGGCTGGATGCTGGTGCCGGAGTGGCTACGCAAGAAGGTGACCATCGCCAAGCAGGCCACCGATCTGCACAGCAACGCCTTCAGCCAGCAGGTGCTGCACCGCTTCCTGACCGACAATTCACTGGATGCCCATCTGGAGAAGATCAAGGAGGTCTATGGTCGCCAGCGTGCTGCCATGGAGGCTGCACTGGCCCGTCACTGCCCGCCCGGCGTCAGCTACACCAGACCGGAAGGGGGCATGTTCCTCTGGCTGACTCTGCCAGCCCACATCAGCGCCATGGCCCTGTTTGATGAGGCGATCAAGGAGAAGGTAGCCTTCGTGCCCGGCGCCCCCTTCTATGTACGCCCCGAAATCAAGAACACCCTGCGCCTGAGCTTCTCCTGCGTCGATGAGGCGACCATCGAGGAGGGGGTCAAGCGGCTGGCCCGCGCCCTCCAGCGGATGCTCTGAACGCCCAAGCCAAACCGTATTAACAAAAAACCAGCGAGCGCTCGCTGGTTTTTTTTATGCTCCCCATTCACCCGTTCAGCCAAACAGGGTCTTGCAAAACTGCTTCATCGGAATGGGGCGGCCGTAGCGATATCCTTGCAGATAGTCAACGTGGCGAGCCCGCAGGTAGTCCGCCTGCGACTGCTTCTCGACCCCCTCCGCGATCAGGATCAATTCAAGTCGCTTCGCCAGATCAATCACGTTTTCAACGATATGGCTGGAGAGTGCATCCGTACCGATCATCTCTACAAAGCTACGGTCAATCTTGATTGCATCGACCTGAAACTGCTGCAGATAGGTCAGACTGGAGTGACCGGTGCCAAAGTCATCGATAGCGATCAACACGCCCAGTTTGCGCAACTCGGCAAACATCCGGGCGGTTGTCTCATCAGCCACCAGCAGCTCCCGCTCCGTCAGCTCCAACCCCAAATCAACGGGATTGTCCTTAAACGCGTCGAGAAAGGCCTTGCAGTCAGCCAACAGGTCGAGATCCTGGAAGTGCTTGGCGCTGATATTGAAGCAAAAATGAAACTTTGCCGGCAGCTTGCGGGCATAAGGGGAGAAGTGGTCACGCACCTCGGCCATCAACAGGCTGGTCATGGGCACGATCAGGCCGCTATCTTCCGCCAGCGGGATAAAGCGATCCGGCGAGATCATCCCCTGCTTGGGATGCTGCCAGCGCATCAGCACCTCACAGCCACGCCACTGCTCATCCTCACCGGAGACCACCGGCTGCAGGTAGGGGATAAACTCCTCCTCGATCAACGCCCGCTTGAGCTCCTCCGCTGGTGAGCTGCTACGCCCCATCAGCCTGAAGGTGCCGAATCCAATCAGCAGCGCCAGCAGTGGAGAGAGGATCAAGGTATCTCTGGAGTAGCGCCATGCGTGGCTCAAGTAATCATGCACCGTGATCCGGGTGACGACCTGATAGGGGAAATCGGCCGAAGCGAGGGCAATATAACCCTCTTCTGCCGGAGAGGGCGCCGCCCCGAACTGACCTGAGCCAAACAGTGCCCTCTGCCCCACCACCAGAGCCATCGGGGAGTTCTTGCTGGAGATCTCCAGGGTATTGCGCAGGTAGTAGCCATCCACACCGATCAGCACACTCCCTTTGTCCGTTTCGTGGCGCAGCACGATCAGGGGGCGATCCGGTGTGACCTCATTGCCTGGCAGCAGTTGCAGCCTGCCATCCACATAACTGTCAGGGTTGAAGGGGCCATCGTAGTCACCATAGAGCGAGGTGCAATAGATACGATTTCCTATAGCCAGATTGGCAGAGCGGACATCAGGCACAGTGGCCACCTGTTCGCGCAGCAGTTGTGCCGCCTCCTTGCAGGAGTGACCTAGCATCCCCTCCACATTGATGGCCGCTTGCCGGGCATGGCCGATGGAGCGATCAAACATCATCCGGGCATGCTGCAAGCGTGAATCGGAATCATGCTCTATCTCGGTCACTGTCTGCCAGATAACGGCAACAACCCCCAGCAGCAGGATCCCGCCCCCCATCAGTAGTGCCACCAGAATCCTCGAGTAAAGCTGGCGAAGTTTCAAACGACGAAATGGCATGGCGGCCTCTTTGATGCTCGGATAGTGGGTGACAGCCCCGGTGGACAGGCGAAAGGGTCGCCATAATAGCGATTGAACAACAAATGTCCACCCGACAAAAATCAATCAATTCAAACTATTGTTCAACAATATGTCGCAAGAAGAGGATAGAGTTAACATCAGTCGAATGAACAAAACGTGTCAAACTCGTCCACTTGTTGAAGGAGGACGACGCCATTAGAGTAGAGCAAACGGCAGCAGGAGCGTGCAACGATGAAGATTCTGATTACCGGAGGAACCGGCTTTATCGGCCGCAAGCTGGTTGCCCATCTCAAGGTCAATCACGAGGTCGTGGTATTGAGCAGGCAGGGGAGCCGCGCCTACTCCCTGCTCGGTCACGATATCAAGGTATTGGATAACCTTGACCGGCTCGATGACCTCAATGACGTGGACGCAGTGATCAATCTGGCGGGTGAACCCATCGCCGCCGGACGCTGGAGCGAATCGCGTAAACAGCTGCTCTGCGACAGCCGCTGGCTGCTGACCGAGCAGCTGGTTGATCTCATCAAGCTCTCCACAACGCCGCCCAAGGTGCTGATCAACGCCTCCGCCATCGGCTGGTATGGCAGACAGGGCACCGAAACCCTCGACGAGCAGTGCCGCTCTCCCAACGACGAGTTCACCCACCAACTCTGCCAACAGTGGGAGACCCTGGCACTGGAAGCACAAAGCAAGCAGACCCGGGTCTGTATCGTGCGGATCGGGCTGGTGCTCGGCATGGATGGGGGAGCGCTACCCAAAATGCTCCCCCCATACCGACTCGGACTCGGCGGCCCCATGGGGTCGGGCAGCCAGATGATGAGCTGGATCCATGTGCAGGATCTGGTGCGCGCCATCCTGTTCATACTGGAGCACGAAGAGTGCAGCGGCATCTTCAACGGCACTGCGCCCCATCCGGTCAGCAACCGGGAGTTCAGCCAGACCCTTGCCACCACGCTGCACCGTCCACACCTCTTCTTCGTCCCGGCGCCGCTGTTGCAACTGGTGATGGGGGAGGCGGCAGATCTGCTGCTGACCGGACAAAAGGTGATACCAGTTCGGCTACAACAGGCCGGTTTCCACTTCAGCTATCCCGAGCTGCCGAGTGCCCTCGCCAATCTGCTGCGCGAGCCCCGCTAACTCACACCTGTTCGCTGCGTCCACTCGTCAGCACCTCGCATAGCAAGCAGCCCGACCAAGGCCGGGCTGCTTGCTTATTGCGGCTGCGCTATTGCACCTTGTGTGTATCGGCTCGCGCTGGCCGGATTACAACAGTCCCTGACCCAGCCCCCGCAGCCGATCGCTCAGGGTGCCAGCCAGCAGCTGGCGCTGCATCCCCTGCCCCGCCAGCGTCACCAACAGCGCCCCCAGAGTCGGCAGGCCAAGCCAGATGGCCCAGTGGAACTGCCACACCCCCTCGAACCACCACCACTGCAGGCCAAAGGAGCAGAGCTCCACCACCATGGCGGCGCAGAGCCCCGCCAGCGCACCACTGGCCACCAGCTCCCAACGCAGCATCTTTTTCAGCAGTTCGCTGCTGGCACCCAGGGTGCGCATCAGCAGCAGTTCGCGCCGACGCTGAGCCATGCTGGCCTGGGTCTGGGTCAGCAGCACCAGCAGCGCGGCCACTGTCACCAGCCCCAGCATCAGCGCCAGTGCCCGGCTCACCTGCTCCGATACCTGAGTGAGCCGCGCAATCAGGTCATCCACATCGATAAGACTCACCGTGGGGTGGCGGCGGATCAACTCCACCTCGGCAGTGCGCCCCGCCTCGGGCAGCCGGTAGCTGCCAAGCCAGGTACGGGAGAAGGGTGCCAGCAGATCCTCGGAGAAGATCATGTAGAAGTTGGGCCGCATATTGTCCCACTTGATGCTGCGCAGACTGGTGACCCTGGCGCCGAAGCTGCGCCCCTCGATAGTAAAGGCGAGCATGTCCCCCAGCTTGATATCGAGTCGCTTGGCCAACTCGCTATCCACCGACACCTCGCCGGACCCGGCAAGCCACTTCCCGGCCACCAGCTTGTTGTCGGTTGGCAGGGTAGCCGTGGTGGTGAAGTTGAGCTCCCGATCTACCCCCTCGCGGCCACTGCTGGCCCCCTCGCCCACCGCCTCACCGGCAATATGGGTCAGCCTGCCGCGCACCATGGGATAGAAGTCGGAGGTGGTGGCCCCGGCTGCCGCCAGCTCGCTCAGGATCCCCTCCCGCTCATTCTCGGCCACATTGACCAGAAAACGGTTGGGTGCATCGACGGGAAGACGAGCCGAAAACTCATCCAGCAGATCGACCCTTGCCGCCCAGAGCAAGCCAAACAGCATCAATGCCAGCGCAAAGCCCGCCAGTTGGAACAGGCCGCTGCTGCGCTCGCGCGACAGGTGGGCCAGCGCCAACCGCAAGGCATGAGGCCCGTTCACGTTTGCTCCCAGCCGCAACATCAGCGCCGCCAGCAGGGCCAGCAGCCCCATCAGCAAGCCCATGCCACCCACCAGACCCAGCGCCAGCCGCACATCGGCGGTAAAGCCCCAAACCAGCGCAAACAGCCCGAGCAACCCGACCGGCAGGGCCAGCCAGGGGGGAATGCCCGCCTCCAGCTCCCGACGCAATACCCGCAGCGGCGGCACTTTCAGCAGCCGCAAGAAGGGCACAAAAGCGAGCAGCAGGGTGATAAAGAGCGCCACCGCTACTCCCAGGGCAAAGGGGCGCCAAGAGGGAGGCGGCAGATCCGGCGGCAGCAGGTCCCCCAGCAGTTGCAAGGTGATCCACTGCATGGCCGTACCCGCGACCAGACCCAGCAACGCGCCGATCAGCGTCAACGACAGCAGCAGGGTTCCCATCAGTTGCCAGAGCGAGCGACGGGATGCCCCCAGGGTTTTGAGCAGCGCCACCATATTGGTCTGGCGCTCGGCAAAGTGGCGCACCGCGATCCCCATCGCCAACGCCCCCAGCAATACCCCGCTTAGGGAAGCAAGCCGGAAGAAACGCTCGGCATTGGCCAGCGAGCGGCCGACACGGGATTCGCTGTCATCCGGTTTGATCCACTTCTGTCCGGCCTGCAACTGCGGCAATAACCACTGTTCGTAACGAGCAAGCGGCTCCCGCGGCCCCTTGAACAGATAGCGCCACTGCTGGCGGCTGCCGGGGAGCAGAGCGCCGGTCGCCTCGATATCTGCGCTATGGATCAGTGCACGCGGCGCCAGCAAGAAGGGGCTGAAACCCTGATCCGGCTCCTCGCCAAGCAGACCAGCCACCTTGAGCACCGTATTGCCCACCTCCAGCTCATCCCCCGTTTTGACCTTGAGCAGCTGCATCACCCGGGCGGAGAGCCAGATCTCGCCAGGGGCCGGGGCGCGGGCCGGTTCCAGAGTGAGCTTGCCATAGAAGGGAAAACCATCGGGCACCGCCCGAATGGAGGCGAGCTGCAACGCATCGCCGTGAAACAGCATGCTGTTGAAGCTGACGGTGGTCTGCACCGCCAAGCCATCCAGTTTCGCTCGGGCCAGCCAGCCATCCGGCAGGGCGGCGGCGGTGCGCAGCACCCGATCCGCCCCGATAAAGTCGCGGCCTGACGCCTTGAGTCCGGCATCGAGCCGATCCGCTACCAGCGCCACACTCAAGACGCACGCCACGCTCAGGGCCAGCGCCAGCACAAACCAGCGCAGCTCGCCGCTGAAACCTTCCCGGCGAAGCAGCCGCCATCCCAATCGCCACTGCATCATCCCTTGTATCTCCCGCCTGATCCGCAGCTCACCCCGTTACACCACATCATGGGCCACCTCGCGATCCAGTCTGCCCGCCGTCATGACCAGTTGCCGCTGGCAACGCTCGGCCAGCTGATGATCATGGGTCACTACCACCAGGGTGGTGCCGTGCTTGCGATTGAGTTCAAACAGCAGCTCGATCACCTTCTCGCCGGTCTTGCTGTCGAGGTTGCCGGTCGGCTCATCCGCCAGCAGCAGGCTGGGACGGGTCATAAAGGCGCGAGCGATGGCCACCCGCTGCTGCTCGCCGCCGGAGAGCCGTGGCGGCAGATGGTGCAACCGCTCGCCAAGCCCGACTGCCGCCAACAGCTCGCGGGCCCTCGGCTCGCAGTGGCGCTCGCCACGCAGCTCGGCAGGCAGCATCACATTCTCCAGCGCAGTCATGGTCGGGAGCAGCAGAAACGACTGGAACACAAAACCGATCTGTTCGGCGCGCAATCGGGCCCGCCCCTCTTCATCCAGCTCGCCAAGGGATTTGCCGAGGATTTCTATATTCCCCTGACTCGGCAGATCGAGTCCTGCCAGCAATCCCAGCAGGGTGGACTTGCCGGAGCCTGAGGCGCCGACCAGGGCCACCGTCTCGCCGCTATTGACTTGCAGATCGATCCCTTCAAGGATGGTGAGGCTTTCCTGGCCGAGGCGAACCGATTTGCCGAGGCCCTTGACGACAATAATGGGGGTTGAACTCATGCTCTGTATCCTTTGTTCCAATCCCTTGATGACAATCCATAGCGGGAGTTGAATTGATGGTGCGTATTCTGTTTGCCTTGTTGGTTGGCCTCGGCAGCCTGCTCTCGTCGGCTCAGGCCCAGACCCTGCTGGTGCTGGGAGACAGCCTGAGCGCCGGCTATCAGATGCAGGTTGAGCAGAGCTGGCCTGCCCTGCTCAACCAGAAATGGCAGGAAGAGGGGGGCAAACACACCCTGCTCAATGCCAGCATCAGCGGTGAAACGACACAAGGGGCGCTGGCCCGTCTGCCCGCTCTGCTGAAGGAGCACAAGCCGGACTGGCTTCTGATCGAACTGGGGGGCAACGATGGCCTGCGTGGCTTCGCGCCGACCATTACCCGCCAGAATCTGGCCAGCATGATCGCGCTCGCCAAGGAGCAGCAGACCCGTGTGGTGTTGACCCAAATCCAGCTGCCCCGCAACTACGGTGCCCGCTATCTGCGCCAGTTCGAACAGATCTTTCCCGAGTTGGCCCAGGCTAACGATCTGCCCCTGCTACCCTTCTTCATGGATGATATTGCGCTGCGCCCTGAACTTATGATGAACGATGGTATTCATCCCACCCCTGCGGCCCAGCCCAAGATCCGCGACAAGGTAGCCGGTTTTATTGAGCCCCTTATGGAGCCATAAGAAACATCTCCCCCTGTTTAACTCAGCAGCAGGCTGTTCATCAGGGCCCGCAGTTTGAGTGGTTTGACCGGTTTGCTGATGTAGCCATACCCCCGCTCGCGGATCTGCGCCTGCAGCTCGCTCTTGCGATCGGCGCTGATGATGATGCCTCCCAGTTCATCGCCACACACTCGTTGCAGCGCAGCGAGCGCCTCCAACCCGGTCTTGCCATCGTCGAGGTGGTAGTCAGAGAGCACCAGTCTCGGTACAAACCCCTCCGCCACCAGCGCCTCGGCTTCGGCCAGATCGACGGCGCAGCGCACCTCGCAGCCCCAACGGCAAAGCAGGGTGCTCATGGCGGTCAGAATGTCCCGCTCGTTGTCGATGCAGAGCACGGCCACCCCCTCCAGCTGGCTGTCGCGCGCCACCGGCGCCGCCAGCTGATGGGCCGTGACCGGCCGGGTCGCCAGATTGAGGGTCACCGCAAAGACCGATCCCTTGCCCGGCCAGCTCTGCAATGTGAGCTGATGACCGAGCACCTGCGAGATGCCACGGGCGATGGCGAGCCCCAGACCCAGCCCCTGCTCCTTGGCGGTGCGGGAGTGATCGAGGCGGGAGAACTCGTCAAAAATAGCCTCCTGCTTGTCCTGCGGGATGCCGGGGCCGTTGTCCCATACCTCGATGCGGATCTTCTCCCCCATCCGGCGACAACCGAGCAGCACCCGGCCACCCGGGTTGTAGCGAAACGCATTGGTGAGGAAGTTCTGCAGCACCCGACGCAGCAGCCGCACATCGCTGTGTACCGCATGCTTGCTCTCCACCACCGAGAAGTGGATCCCCCCCGCCTGCGCCAACACGCCAAACTCAGCCTTGAGGTTGTCGAGCAGATCGCGCAGGGCAAAGTCGAGCTTCTTGGCCTTGAACTTGCCCGCTTCGAGCCGCGAGATATCGAGCAGATCGGTGATGAGATCCTCGGTCGCCCCCAGCGCATCGTCGATATGGCGGGCGATGCGGGCCTGCTCGCCAGCATCTGGCAACATCTCCAGCAGGGAGGAGGTAAACAGCTTGGCAGCATTGAGGGGCTGGGTCAGATCGTGGCTGACCGCCGCCAGAAAACGGCTCTTGGATTGATTGGCCCGCTCCACCTGCTGGTTCACCAGCAGCAGCTGGCGGTTGAGTTCGGAGAGCTCACGGGTGCGCTCGGCCACCCGTGCCTCCAGATGTTCGTTCGCTTCGCGCAGCACCCGCTCCGCATCGCGAAACGGGGTGATGTCGGTAAAGGTCATGACGAAACCACCGGCGGGCATGGGGTTGCCCTGCATCTCGATCACCCGCCCGTCCGGGCGCTCCCGCGCCGAGATATGGGCGCTGCCGCGTTTCATAAAGGCGACGCGCCGCGCCACGTGATCCTCGATATCGCCGGGGCCGCAAAGCCCCTGCTGCGCGTTGTAGCGGATGATCTCTTCAATGGGGCGCCCTGCCTGAATAAGCCCCGGCGGATAGTGGAACAGCTCGATGTAGCGGCGGTTCCAGGCGACCAGCCGAAGCTCCCTGTCCACCACCGAGATCCCCTGCCCGATATGCTCAATCGCCCCCTGCAGCAGGCCGCGGTTGAAGCGAAACACGTCGGAGGCCTCATCGACTATGGTGGCGATCTCCTCGAGCTGCATGTTGCGCCCCTGCAGGGCCGAGGCGAGCACCAGCCGTGCCGACGAGGTACCAAACACCCCCGCCAGCAGCCGCTCGGTGTGGGCAATCAGCTCGGCCGAAGCCTGCATCTGCGGAGCAAGGGTGCCGCCCCGCTCACCGGCAAAGCGACCAAAGGCGCGCTTGACCCGGCTCGAACCGACAAAGCGGGCCGCCAGCATCTCCAGCTCCTTGACCGAGACCCGCGCCTGATAGAGGGCAGCGGTATCGCGGCTCGGCTTGCCGACAAAGTTGGCCGCCTGCAGCCGCTCGCTCACCGCAGGGCGCGACAGCAGGGAACCGGCCACATAGCCGAGCAGGTTGAAGAGCAGGCTCAGGAAGATGCACCAGGCTCCGAGACTCAGCTCGCGAAACGCGGGCCAGTCCGGCGGCGCCAGCAATTCGGCCAGTGGTGAACCGGCCAGCAGCCCGCTCTCCACCAGCAGGGTCACGAACCAGAGGCTCACCCCGAGGCTCAACCCAAGATAAACCCCCTTGCGATTGCCATGACGCCAGTAGAGGCCAAGCAGCAGGGCCGGCGCAAACTGGGCCACCGCGCCAAAAGAGAGATAGCCGATACGGGAAAGACTGGTGAGATCGCCGAGCCAGAGGTAGAGCCCCCAGGCCGCCAGCAAGATCAGCAGGATGGCGCCACGGCGCACCTGCAACAGCAGCCGTACCAGCCGCTCGTCACGCCCCTGCCGCCAGAAGCGGCGCAGCAGCACCGGCAGCACCAGATCGTTGCTCACCATGATCGCCAACGCGATGGTGCAGACGATCACCATGCCGGTGGCCGCCGAGGTGCCGCCGAGAAACGCCAGCATCGCCATGCCATCGAACCCGAGTGCCATCGGCAAACTGATCACATAGGTGTCGGAGGCCATGTCGGCCCCCACCCACTGCTTGCCCGCCAGCGCCAGCGGCCAGATAAAGAGCCCCATCACGAACAGGTAGAGCGGGAAGATCCAGCGCGCCCAGTGCAGATCCTGCCCCTGATTGTTCTCCACCACAGTCACATGAAACTGGCGCGGCAGGCAGATAACGGCGCACATCGCCAGCACCGTATAAATGGCAAGCTCCAGCAGGTTGCCGGGGCTCACCGCCACCACCTGCGCAAAGAAGTCGCGGGTCACCTGCTCGTGAGCTTCGCCGGGTTTGCTCAAAATCAGCCAGAGGGCAAACCCCCCCACCGCGATAAAGGCCAGCAATTTGACCACCGACTCGAAAGCGATGGCCACCACCATCCCCCTGTGGTGCTCGGTGGCATCGAGATGGCGGGTGCCGAACAGGATGCTGAACAGCGCCAGCAGCAGGGTGACCCCGAGCGCCAACTCGCTGGTATTGCTGGTCGGGCTGATGCCGCCGCTGTTGACCATCAGCAGATCCAGCCCGGTGACGATGGCTTTGAGCTGCAACACCAGATAGGGGAGGATCCCCATGATGGCGATGAGGGCGATCACCATGGCGAGCCGCTGGGATTTGCCGTAACGGGCGGCGATAAAGTCGGCGATGGAGGTGATGTGCTCGCGCTTGGCCACCAGAATAAGGCGGGCCAGCAGCCGCCAGCCAAAAAGGAAGACCAGCATGGGGCCAAGGTAGATGGGCACCGGCGACCAGGGCGATTCACTCGCCTGCCCCACGGTGCCGAAGAAGGTCCAGGAGGTGCAATAGACTGCCAGCGACAGGCTGTAGAGCAGCGGTTGCCCCTTGAGACGGTGCCGTTTGTGCTTGTCTGCCACGAAGGCGATCAGAAACAGCAGCCCCAGATAGGTGAGCGACAATCCGATCAGCAGCCATCCCTGGTGCATCGATAACTCCTTGTCCATGTTGAGTTTTTGTATACAACCTCGCCAGTCTAGAGAGGCTGCTGCCAAAAGTCATCCCCTTCGGACAGATTGAAATTATCGTTTTTCAATAAGTTTAGCCTTGACTATATATCGCAAAACGATAAACACTAGCGTCTGTTTATTGATAAACAATAATTTCATGCGCGCACGCTCCATCTTTTTTCTCTTTCAAGCAAGAGGTGAAACGATGAAACACCATACGCTCGGACACATCAGCGACCTGATCGAATGGTGCCTGCTGCTGACCCTGCTGGCAGCACCGTTCATGGCCCTAATCTTTCTGTCACATTCCATCTGGAGATAAACGATGAAACACAACAAGCTCGAACGAATGAGCGGCCTGATCGAGTGGGTTCTGCTATTTGCACTGGTGGCCACCCCACTTATGACCGTCATGGGAGCCTGGTCACACCTGTTGGGTGGCAACGACTATCTGCATCAGGAGCTGGTCGATGCCCTGGCAGTGAATGACGGTTCCACACTCAGTAATGTCCCACTGAACATGCCCTCACCAGTAGTGACCACTACGGCCCCCTCGATTGCCGACTACCCCCTCAATGTGGGTACCCGCCTGCTGGCGACCTTGGTCATGCTGCTGCCTGATGTAGTTTTCATGCTCATCCTGTGGCAACTGCTCCAGCTGTTTCGTGGCTATCGATGCGCCATGCTGTTCACCTTCGACCAGATCCGTCGTTACAAAATGATCGGACTGCTGCTGTGTGCCAGTTTCATCGCCGAGATCATCACCACGCCACTGCTGGATATAGCGCTCACTCTGCAAGGCCCTGAACTGCACGGCACCATCAATATCAGCTCCTCAAACTTTCAGTTGCTGCTGGCCGGATTGATCGTCTCGGCGCTGGCACTGGTCATGCGCGAGGCCAAACTGCTGGCCGATGAACAGCAACTGACGGTGTGAGGAACATATGCCCATTATCATCCGCCTCGATGCCCTGCTGGCCGAGCGCAAAATGACCGCCCGCGAGCTGGCCCAGCGCATCGACATCACCGAGGCCAACCTCTCGATCCTCAAGAATGGCCACGCCAAGGCGGTGCGCTTCTCCACCCTGGAGGCCATCTGCCGTGAACTCAAATGCCAGCCCGGCGATCTGCTGGGCTACGAGCAGGAGCGCTAACCCTCTTATGAGTCGTCATATCACCCTGTTTGCCCTGTGGCTGCTGCCGCTGTGGGCCTGCGCTGGCAATGACGCGAACGGCCCCCGCTACCTTATCGAGCAGGGCGCCAGCGCCAATGTGCTGCAAGTGCACCTCACTATGCAGGGCAAACCTCCCTTTACCCTGCTCCCCGCTCGTCAGTTGCCGGGCAGTGCCACGCCGGTTTCCCCCGCGCTGGTCTGCCTTGCAGACAACCAGCCGGTTGCCCTCAACCAGCCCTTCTCCTGCAAGGAGATCGGCTGGCAGATCACGCTCACACCGGCTCCGGCAGAGGGTGCTGATGCCTCGGCCCAACAGTCGCTGCTGTTTGCCCCTGACCAGTGGCTATTGACCGAGTGGGGTAACTTTGTGCGCCAGATGGGGAGTCGCCAAGGAAAGGTTTGTCTGCCGGATGGCAGCTGCCAACCACTGCCGGATGTCAACCAGCCGCCGCTGATCCTGCCATTTGGTCTGGACACTGTGCCCGTCACCAAGCCGGATCCGCGGCTGGTGCTGAGCCATGACGAGACCGCCAACCAGCTCGATCTGCCAGCCTTGCAGCAGCAACTGAATGAGATCATCGACTATCTGGCCTTCCAGCTCGATGTGGAGCCACCCACTCATCCATGGCAACTGGTGTGGCTGGGGCGGGATGTGGCGACCCGCTCCCTTGGCGGCGCCGCCGGGGATCAGGTGTTTGTCGCCAACTACCCCACCGAGGCTGGCAAACCGACGCCACAGGCCCCCTTGCGCCTGCTGCGCACCTCGGCCCACGAGGCGGTGCATATCCTCAGCGCTCGCCACTCTGCTCCACAACCCACCTGGGTCAACGAGAGCCTCGCTGAGTACCTCGCCATCAAGGCGCTGCGCCGCTTTCGGCTGCATCAAGTCACGGCGGTCAACGAGCTGGCCGAGCGGGGCAAACAGATGCCCCATCGCGAGAGCGGCCTCTATCGGGCAGCTCGCGAGGTGCTGGCGGGCGATCGCTCCTACTACCCGCTCTTTTACGTCAAGGGGAGCGCCTTCTGGGAAGCGCTGGAGCGGGAGTTGCAACACAATGACGTGACGCTGGCGCAACTGCTGCCCCAACTGGGCTGGCTGCCGGATGGACGCTTTGATGCCGCCTCCAATGAGCTGCTTGCCGGCACCATCGGCTCGGATACCTGGCGCCGTCTCAGCCGCCTCTATCTTGGCGAGCAGCAGTAACGCCGCAAACTGCAACAACGAAAAAGGGAGAGCCGTGGCTCTCCCTTTTGTGAGGAGATGATTCAAATAGACAAATATCAGGCTGGAGCACTCTCCTGCGCAGACGGCGCAAAGGGACGCAGCCGCAGGAAGAACACCGGCAAGACCACCAGCACCATCAGGAAGAAGATGCCGCCGCCGAGAGGCTCGAACAGCACGCCGCAGAGTGCCATCAGGGCCGCCACCGTCATGCCGAGGCCAAGGGCCGCATAGAGCGCCTGAGTCGGGATCAACTGCTCGGCCGGTAGCTGACGGGTCATAAAGCGCACCGCCCCCAGATGGCTCATACCGAACGTCACCGAGTGGAGCAATTGCCCCAGCACCAGCACCCACAACTCGGTCGAGGCCCCCAGCAATACCCAGCGCACCACACAACCGATGGCACCGGCGATAAAGAGACTCTGGGCGCCAAAGCGCTGCAAGAAACGCTTGTCGGCGGCAAACATACAGATCTCCGCCACCACCCCGAGCGCCCACAGATAGCCGATGATGGTGCCGCTATATCCTTGCTCCTTCCAGTAGATGGCGCTGAAACCGTAATAAGCGGCGTGGCTCCCCTGCAGCAGAGCGGTCAGCAGCAGGAAACGGCGCACCGGTGCGCTGCGCAGGGTTGCCAGCAAGGACGCCTTGGCGCGCTCGTCCTGACTATCCTGTGGCGCCGGATAGAGCGGCAGCCAGCTGAGCAGCAGCATCAGCACCAGCCCCGCCACCATGGTGTGCAAAATCCAGTCACTACCGAAGTTGCCCACCAGCGCCCCTACCAGGGTAGAGGCGACGATAAAGGCAAAAGAGCCGCACAGCCGCACCTTGCCGTAGTCGATATGCGCCTGCACCACCATGCGGGTTGCCAGCGCCTCACCTACCGGCATCAGGGTCGGGTAGATAAAGTTGGCAATCAGAGTGAGACCGACCAACCACCAGAGGTGATGGCTGAGATAGAAGCCAAGGAAGGCGAACAGACTGAGCAGAGATAACAATCGGGTAACCGGCAGCAGATGACCCGCCCCCTTGATCTGCCCCATCACCATCAGGTTGCCGGCAAAGCGGATCGCCATCCCCGCCCCCAGCAGGAGACCAATCATCTCGGCGCTGACGCCCACCCCCTCCAGCCAGAGCGACCAGAACGGCAAGTAAGCGCCGTAGACAAAATAGAAGGCGCCGAAAAAGAGCGCTAACCAGGAGAACGCGGGCATAGATCCTCTGCAACCAGATGACGGGAGCAGAATGATAACTCATCCGCCCCCACAGATCCCGATGGAAACCCCGCTAAGAAAACGGAAAAACTTCAACAAAATTGAACTATTACCGAAGGTACAGGGTCTACTTGGTAACACCTCCTCCTGGTTAGTGTTGCAATCCTTCCACCCGCCTATGGCGGGTTTCTTTTTTGTCCCCTAATCACTTTGCTTCATCATCAGGATCTGCATCTCGGATTCAAATTTAAATCCATCCTCACAACGAAAAATCATCTGGATACAGCACATCTTCGAGCTATCCTGCAACTCAAGATAAAAATACACCGGCGTTAAGCCGGTGTCAGGTGATAACTAGAACGGTACAAATCGAGCTTACGGGCTCTATGAACCTTCCTTTATTTATGCACCATACTTATCAATAAGATAATTTTTAATTTTTTTGGCATTGTCTAATGCATAATTTTGCATTTTACCATTTTTTACAATCTGATAACCAGAAAGAGCATCATCAGTTTCTGAACTTAAATTTAGTTCATACTTTCCTTCTTTACTTTTTCGATATGTTTTAATTTCATAAAAATAAGGATATTCTATACCATTATTTTCATAATTTACATTCCAGCGAAGAAGTATAGCAACATTCCTCTCTTTATTTACAGAAACAAAAAAAACAGACATTAATTCCACTGGTGCATCTGAATGATAAAAAGTATCAATCAAATGATTTTGCGTTCCCTTAGGTGACTCATACCCAAGATAAAACTCTATATCTTTTTTATCTGAAGTGCTTTGAAAGCAGATATATCCTTCATTGAAGGATATATCTCTGAAAGGGCCCTGAACAATTGCATTGTTGTTATTACCACACGCATGTGCATATGTTGAAAACAAAAAAATAAAAATGAACAGTAACCTACTTAAAATACTAGTCATATCATTCTCCCCCAGCCAATTCTTCTTCAATAAATTTAGCTTCACCTTCACGGCGGTCTCTTAGGCCCCGCTGGTTAGCCCATAGCCTTTTCATACTCCTTAGTCTGGCAGGTATGTTTTTAATATTCCCTTTAGAAAAATCATCGCCTATTTCTCTCATTTCACGACGACTATCTATTGGATCCCCTATTTTCGGTTTTTTTAATGATGGACCTCTGTTATAAACCAATGACAATATGGCACCAGCACTATCTGGAGGTAGGTTAATAGCTTGTGGGTAAGTGTTGACAACAACTTGACAGTATCGTTCCTTTAAACGCATTGCCATATCTAGTGCTCGTTCTTTATCAATCGAAATGTCAGATAATTCATGAACAATAGCTCTTGCATTATCCCCTTTTTTGCCAATTGCGGTTAACAAACGCTCCACCTGTGTCGCCGTATAATAATCACTCAACATAGTCCGTGCTGATGAGATTTCTTGTTGTCCTAAATCGTACCCATACCCAATAGTAACGCCACTTGACTGATCTCCTTTGGGGACATATGGTTTGGGCATGTATGCTTCCCAAGACAATATAAATTCCGCAGATTTTTTAGAAATTCTATAAATCCCAAGAGTGGTATTAAAATCGATTGTATCTCTGCTTGGGAGCTGCTCTGTTATTAATGCCATTATTCCTATTGGTGAAAAATGCCAAACCTCTTTATCCAGCTTTAACTTGGTCGCACTCTGCATCCACTCCAGCTTATCGATACGCTGCTTTTCATGATCAACCAGTAAATCAAAGTTTGGCAGGCCAATCTTGGTCATAAGCTTATCCAGCCATTGATAACTGCTGGCTGAAGACTTTTCATACCACTCGCTGAGATGTTTGACAATGAGCTTGTGCAACTGCTCACTGTTTTTCGGATTGCTCAAAGCAGCATGAATTTCGCCGCTGCTCAGCTTGCCATCCTTATTCTTATCAAAGCTTTTCACCAAATCAGTAAAAAGGGAAGGCGGCGCATCGGGATCCAGATAACCGTCGGAGCCACTACCATCGATCTTTTTAAAACCGATCTTCAACCAGTCATGCTGACTCAATAACTCAACTTGCTCTTTCTTGACATATTTATCTGATGAGACACAAATCCACTCCTGCTTGGCAGCATCCTTTTCCAGCTTGGGTGCTTCAACCAGCGCTTCCTTGCTTTTATCCTTGGTTGCCACCCACTTGGATTTGCCTGCCTCACTCTTCTTCTCATGGAGGATCAAATCGGCAGGCACTTTGGCATAGATTGCACCACCTTGCGTTCCCGCCTTGTTGGCCAGAACATCATCCAGACGGGGATCTTGAGTAAACACCTCAAGATGAACCTGATGCTTGCTCTGTTTGCCCCCAATCAGGGACCCCGGTGTTTCCACCAAGCCGAGATAGCCTATGGTTTCACCCGCAGCAATTACCACGGGAGATGGCAGCACATATAGCTCGTCGAGATGGGAAGGGGGAAGCCTTTTAGCTTTGATAAATTCATCTTCAACGCACACCCAGGCGAGACCACAATTCCCCTGAGCGTCACTCCCACTCGGCATGACATATTTGCATCTGGCCATCTTGCGCGCTTTATCACCAATCCAATGGAATTCGAGTTGGTGGGCATCATACTGCAACTTGGTGCCAGCTGGCAGTGAGACATTGCCACTGCCAGCCATCAAGCGACCACTTTTATCATCCAAGACAGGATCTGCACGCCCAGCCATATCCTTCAATAGCTCTGCATCTATCTGATCGAATAGCCAGGTTGGCACATTGGGCTTGATAAAGGTCACGGCATCCGGGCTATTGGCGATCCAGACTGAACTCCCTTCACTGACTAATACCCCCACCTTTTCAGCCTCTTTTATCTGGGCATTGGACAGCTTGCTCTTGATCTTTACCTTGATGAAATCATACTCCTTGCCCCCAACACTCCCCTTTTTGGGGGGAATGCTGCTATCCATCTCCAGTTCGGTATCCTTAGGCAAAGTGAAACGGGGCAAGGCAGCATCGGCACGCTGCTGCTCTGCATTGGGATTCCTATGGGGGACAGAATTGCGAGCATTCCAACCCTTTTTCAACACCAGCCTCTCGGTACTTTGGTACTTATCCCAAGGCAACAGGTGCATATAGAGCGAATAAAAGGTGAACTCGTTTTTAGCTTTTGTTTCTGCATTGATTTCACAATATTCGTGTTGGACCAGGCAGAAGCAGTTGGAATAACGCAGTGACTCCCCCTGAAATTCAGAGGTCAGATAATCCTTCATCATCCGAAAAGCCACGACTTTGCCGTCAGCAATGGCTCGGACAGGATATTTATCCTTGCACCAGGGGGCGCTCTGGTCGCTGATATGAATACCACCGTGCCATTTGTTGTGATTGCCAAGGAGATAATGACCGGATTTTTCGCCATTAATAAGTGCAGTCAGCGCTTTGACATCCTTGAATTCTTCACCTTTGGCAGTGAGGATGGGAAATGCAAACTTCATGCTTTCTCCTTATTCAGAAAAGAGGTAGAACGCAGCGGGCTTCTCTTCTTTCAAGAGCGCCTCCATCGCCTTCTCGGTAGGAATGGCCTTGACCAGTTCAACCAGTTCTGGAGCTTTGACCACCTCAACCCCTTTGGGAATAACGGGAGCCTGACCAGCCCAGCCAGAGCCAGCTCCCGGGCTGCCTCCGGCATTGAGTTTGATGGCGGGGCCGACCAGCTTGATGCCGCTCGGGTCAACTTTGACAAAGCTGCCACCCCCCTTGAGGGTGATCTCTGAGCCCGCCTCCAGCACCAACTTGTCACCCACCTTGATATGCACCTCTTCACCCGCTTCCACCAGCAGCGCCTGCCCCAGCTTCTGGTGCAGGGAGGTATCGACGGTCAGTGAATAGTCCGCCTTGATGTGGTCGCGTTTCTCGCCTTCAACTGTCAGGTGGTCATTACCGAGGCTGGGCGGATCGCCATCCTTGCCCGGCACCTTTCTGATACGTGTCACCCGATCAAAGTCGATATCCCGATGCTCGTCATGCTTGATATGCCACGCCGCATCGTTTTCAATCAGCACGTTCAGGTCTTTCTGACCGTGGATATAAATCTCTTCCTGTCCCGCCTGGTCTTCAAAGCGCAGCTCGTTAAAGCCCTCGCCCTTGTGAGTTTCGGTGCGCAGCACGGTGCGAGTCTTGTTGGCAGGCAGCTCATACGGCGGCCGGTTGGTGGCGTGGTAGGTGCGCCCCGTCACGATGGGCTGGTCGGGGTCGCCCTCTAGGAAGCTAACAATGACCTCGTGGCCGATACGCGGGATGGCCATCATGCCATATTGACCACCGGCCCAGCCTTGGCTCACTCGCACCCAGCAGGAGCTCTGGTCGTTGGAGCTGCCGTAGCGGTCCCACGGGAATTGCAGTTTGACCCGGCCATGTTCGTCGCAGTAAATCTCTTCCCCTTCAGGGCCCACCACCATGGCGATTTGCGGGCCATCCACCATCGGCTTATGGGGTGCCTCGGGGCTGCCGATACGGGCGCGCCAGGTGGTGCTCGCCTTCACTACGCCAAATTCGTTGTGGTAGACGGTCGGGCCACTGCCGCCCTCTTCCTCCAGCGCCTGCGGTTGCTCACCGGTGTGGCAAATATGGACGATTTGCCAGTCGGTGTTAAGGCTGCCATTGGGGTGTTCGGTGAGTGAGAAGTGCTGGCCCGGCAGCAACGCGGCGCTGTTGGATTTGCCGCTGCCTGCTACCGCGTCATTGCGCAGCGCATCGAGCCGGTGCTGGGCAAACGCCTTGCCGCTCGGGTCCTGCTTGTAGCGGCCCGGGTAGTCGAAGTGCTGATAAGTATCCCGTTGATGCTCAAGCTCTGCTCCCTGCTTTTTGTGGGAGAGGCCATAGGCCGGCGTCTTGAAGCTGTAGTCTTTCAGCTCCACATCCGAGGGGCGCACCGCCTCGCGGTAGTGGAACTGGCGCACATAGGGCCCTTGTTCCAGCGAACGGTTGCCGAGGTTGAAGAAGAGCTCGGGGCCGGCAGTCAGGGCTGCCGCATCGTCAGCAAAGACGATGCGGTGCTTGCCTGCTTCAAACTCGTGGAAGTAGAACAAGCCCTCTTCAGCAGCGAGGCGGTTAACGAAATCGAGGTCGGTCTCGCGGTACTGCACGCAGTATTCCCGCTGGGCGTGCTCGTTTTTCAGGGCAAAGGCGTAGTCGGTGATGCCATGTTCTTGCAGCAGGATACTGAGGATTTCATCGGGCTTTTGCGCCTGGAAGATGCGGGAATTCTGGCGAAGACCCAATCGCCACAGCGCAGGTTTGACTTGCAGGCTGTAACGGGTGCGGCGAAAGCCGCTATCCCCTTGGGCAAACTCGCTCACTACACCGCAGACCCGGCGTTGCAGCTCGCCGTTGTACCACACCATCAGCTCGCACGGCTGGTCCAGTACGGCGCCAAAGTCGACATCAGGCTGGTTGCTGGCCAACTCCAGCTGCAGGTTGAACGGCCGGTTCAGCCCCTCATCCAACTGGAAACTGGCCACCACGAAGGTGCTCTCGGGCAGCGCCCCCACCTTGACGGTAAATTGCAATCCGGTTTGATTAGCCATGGCTTTCCCCTCTTGTCACGGCCAAGCTGTGCCTGAGCCCTTGCCAACTCTCGCGCCCATACAATCCCTCACCGCACAGCCACGCTACCGCCCTCCCCGGTGCCGCAAGGGCCACCAAAGATAAAGGGGTTAACAGGTTACGAGCGGTTCGGGTCTGCATCACAGGACACCCTTTAGTGCTTTGCCATCCCTCCGCACTCACCGGCAGGGCACCAAACCTCGGCAGGGGGGATGGCAAAACAGAAAAGCTCCAGCCAACCCGTTGGCCAGGCTGGAGAAAATGCACAGTACAAGAAGCCGGTTGAACAACCGGCTCAAAGACACATTACTACTTACAAGGAATACCAAAGTACCGAAGCAAGGCTTACGCCTCGATGGGGGCGCGCCAGTCGTCCGCACCGGAAGTACCGGCAACAGTGTGCTCCCAGTCAATCTTGCGGTAAGCCATGGAGACCTGGATAAGCTGGGTGAAGTCAGACTTCGCCGGGTCCTGGCAGTGCGGCATCTGGCAGTCGATGTCAACGATGGTGGCATCGGTCAGCACGGTAGAGAAGAAGTGCTCCTGCTTGCCCTCAACGGAGGTGCGGTACCACTTCAGGGTCACTTTTGGCAGCATTTCGCCGGAAGCCAGTGCGTTGTACATCAGCGGTACGGCTTTGTTCAGCGCAACGGTGAACTTGAACGGCTTGTGGACACGCTGACCAGCTGGCTGACCGGATTGCGGGTCAGTCGGGACAGTCACAACGTGCTGGAACTCTTGTACCAGCATCTCGTCTTCGTGACCTTGTACGAAGATGTTGCCGACGGAATCGGAGGTGAAGGCACCTGCGGTGATATTGCCCTGGGTTTTACCTTCGATGCTGATATAACATGGAGTTGGCATGGGTATGCTCCTAAATAAGTTGGTTAAACGAGATAGCACTCAACCAACCCTTTAGCAGCGACCATGCCACTTATTTTTATTCTTATTTTTCAATTAGTTAAATAAAAGACAATTCTCGCACGATTCCTTCATATGCAATAAATTGCGCAACATCATCAAACTCACTGGCAAAACTGTCATTTTAAGTGATTTTATCTGTGTAATGAGCAATTTTTTGCGTTAGACAGCATCATGCACTGTCATCATCCACATTTTCAATCTGTGCCGTGTCAATGTTCAGTCTGACAATACCCTGCATCAGCGCCCATGATATCGCCTGATTTTTGCTGCTTGCCCCCAGCTTCTCCGCTATCCGTTCAAGATGGAAAGTGACGGTTCTGGGCTTGATCCCCAGGATCTGGGCAATATCACTCACTTGCTTGCCTTCGGCAGCCCACTGGCACACCTCCAGCTCCCGTAGGGTCAGTTCTTCCTGAGGAAGCTTCACGGCAAGACAAACACGGGCCACAGCCTCGAAGACATGCACCGCCAGCCAGCTTAAAAAGGGAGCAGCCGTCAGCCACTGATGCTCAGTTCGTGTAGTGCGTGTGATCAATGACAACAAGCCAACATGGCCATTCGGCCCGTGCCAGGGAATCGTGATCCCGTCGCGCAATCCCATCTCATGGGCCTGCAACATCACCTCAAGCCCCGCCATATCTTGTTGATCGCAACACTCGGTGATCAGGTTGGCCCAGAGGATAGGGGTACTCTGGATCATCCCTTTGCGTACAACGGGATCTACCGTAAAGAAACGCTTTTTGTCATAGGTCTGTACCCATTCGGCAGGACAGCCGTTGAAAATCCTCACGTCAGGTCGCTGAATCGAACTGGGAAAGATGAATCCCAGCCGGAAGTGGTCAAAACCCATCTGCTGGCTAAGGGTACGCAGCAGGGCCACTATGGTCTGCTCGTCAGAGGCCTCATTGAAGCGGGTAATCAGCTCAAGAGCGTCGGCGGTGTCGAGGAAAAAGTTCGATGTCGAAGTCAAAAGCTAGGCACACCCGTTGTAAAGAATTACTAAATGTCATTAACAATAAATCAAATAGCATAATATCTCGCCAACACAAAGAAAAAGGCGAAGCCAATGAATAACATGGTGTGAGCGGGTCACCTCACACCTGGCTACATGTATAAAAAATCCCCGCCTGTCAGGGCGGGGATCCGGTGCGGGCAACAGCCCGAGATCACTGCGTGTGTTGTCTTTTTAGAATACGTATTTGACCCGTGCACTCAGGTTGCGGCCCGGTTCGGTCATCATGCTGTTATCGGAGCCCTCGGCACGACCGGCGATGCGCTCGTAGCTGGTGTACTCCTTGTCAAACAGGTTGAAGACACCGACGTTGAGCTGCAGGTCGGTCATCGGGTTGAACTGGGCGTATATATCTACCACACCCCAACCGGCGCTCTTCACGTAATCGTTGCCTTTGCTGTCTTTACGGACTTTGTCCATGTCGTCAGCAAAGCGCAGCGCGGTGTTGAAGTTCCATTGGGACTGTTCCAGACGCACACCGACGGAGCCGTTGAGCGGGCTCAGGCTGTTGATGTAGTTGCCATCCCCATCCTTGCCTTCGATGTAGGCGAGGTTGCCCCATACATTGACGATGTCGTTGAGCCAGTAATCCGCCTTGGCTTCGACCCCTTTGGTGGTCGCCTTGCTCAGGTTCTGGTACTGGTAGACGGCGGTGCGCCCCTCTTTGCCCACTTCCACCATCTCGATGAAGTCTTCAAACTTGTTGTAGAAGCTGGCTACTTCATAGCTGAAGCCGTTGCTGCTGCCACGCACGCCGAGATCGATGCCGTCGCTGCTCTCCGGATTGAGGTTCGGGTTGGGCTCGATGCGATAGCCGTACGCCTGATGGTTCAGAGTGGAGAAGGCACTGTCATACATGGGGGCCTTGAAACCGTGGCTATACTGGGCGAACAGGTTGGCCGCCTCGTGGGCCTTGAACACCAGACCCAGCTTGGGTGACAACTCCCCTTCGGAGAACTTGTGCAGCTTGTCGCCTGTGTAGGCCGGATCGTTGTCCGGGGTCATCCGGTAGTAGTCATAACGGGCACCCGGGGTCAGCACCCAGCGCTCGCCAAACTTGATCTCGTCAAAGGCCCACAGGGCGCTGCGCTCGCTGGTGGTAGCCGGGAAACTCAGCTCGTTGTAGCCGACAAAATCACCGGGAGTCGTCGGCCCCTTGTAACGGGTACGTTCGTTGTCGGTGTGCTCGTATTCAGCCCCCCAGGCCAGGCGGTGGTTGGCGACCGCCTTGTGGAACTGCAGCTGGGCGCCGATGTTCTTCTGATCGAACACGTTGTGATCCAGCGAGTTTTTGGTCACATAGGGGTTGCCGGGGCTGACCGGATACTTGGATGAGGCGTACTGATCCAGCGTCTGCTTGGTGCGGGCGAAGTAAACCTTGCTATCCATCCGATCGGCCCAACCTTGATTTAGCGCGATGCCGTGATCCAGCACCACAGAGAGGTTGTCGGTCTGCTTGTCGGTGATGGGCTGATCAAAGACACGGGCAGTGCCGGTACCGACCTTGTTGAGCTTGACCGCATCCGGCTCCTCGCCATCGGTCAGGTAGTCAACGGTCAGCTTGAGGAACTGCTCATCGGAGAGGTTCCACTTGCTCTTGAGCAGCAGGGCGTGGGTACCGATATCGAAGTCGTTTTTGGTGGAGTCGAAATTCTGGGTCACACCGCCATCGCGCCAGGTGTAGCGCAGCAGGTTCTCCACTTCACCAGTGCGCAGGGCGCCGGTAAAGCCCGCCATCTTCTGGTGGCTGCTGGAGGCGTAACCGCTGGTCACATCCAGATAACTATCCTTGCCCTTGAGGAAGTCGCTGGCATCCTTGGTGGTGATGGCAATCACGCCACCCAGCGCATCGGAGCCGTAGGCGGCAGACGCCGGCCCCTTTGCCACTTCTACCTGCTTGATCATGTCGGTATCGAAGTAGCTCTGGCCAACACCGCCCTTGCTGTAAGCATCGTTCTGGCGCACACCGTCGCGCACCACCTTGACCCGGTTTTCACCCATGCCGCGGATGATGAAGGTCTGCGCATCCCCCTGACCGCCGAGCACGGTCACACCGGGTTCGTAGCGGAACAGGTCGGCGACGTTGGTGACGACCTGCTCTTCAATCTGCTTGGCGGTGATCACCGAGATGGGGCCGGAGACATCTTCCAGTTTTTGCTCCATCCGTGAGCCGCTGACGACCACGACTTCATCCGCCTTCTGGGTGGCAGCAAAGACCTGGGAGGAGAGACCGGCCGCCACGGCGAGGGCAACCAGAGAGAGTGCGTTATGATGGGTCACAGCGAATCCTTATTGAGAACTGTTATCAAACAGGCCGCATATTACCCGGCTCTCGACAAAGATCAACAAGAAACGAAATCATTCTCATTTGTTTTGAGCCAAATTGGTTTTACACTGTCGCCCTGTGTTGCCCTTATTCTCTATTAGCCCCCGAGATGCACCGGCATCCGGGCATATCAGCCGTGAGATCCCATGATTAGACGACTTCCCCTGCTCGCCCTGCCGCTGCTACTGGCAGCCTGTGCCACCCCAACCCAGCCAAACGTGTCATCACAGTTGCAGACGCTCTATGACTACCGGCTAAGTAGCGAGGGAGATGCAGACCTGACGCTGGAGCAAGCAATCGCGCGCATTGCCGACGCCGACATCATTCTGGTGGGCGAGCTGCACAGCCATCCTGCCGTGCATCTGTTGCAATCGCGCCTGCTGAGCGGGCTCTACACCGCAGGTCAGCAGCACGGTCGGCCATTGGCCCTCTCCATGGAGCAGTTCAGCCGCGCCGATCAGAAGACGCTGGATGCCTATCTGACGAATCAGATTGGTGAAGCGGCCTTGATCCGCGAAGGCAACGCCTGGCCCAACTATCCGAGCGACTACCGCCCGCTGGTAGAGTTTGCCAAGGCTCACCGGATGCCGGTGATCGCCGCCAACGCCCCCAAGCCGCTGGTGAGCTGTGTCGGTCAGGAGGGGGCTGAGTGGCTCGACAAACTGCCAGCCACACGTCGCAGCCAGCTGGCCCGCCAGCTGACGCTGGGGGATGACCCCTATCGCCAGAAATTTATGGCCTCCATGCACCACGGCGATGCCGACAGCAACGCCCGCCGCTTCGCAGCCCAGACCAGCTGGGATGACACCATGGCCGAGAGCATGGTGGATTATCTCGCCAAGCACCCGGGCCAGCAGATCATGCATATCGCCGGCAATTTCCACGTCGAGGGGGGGCTTGGGCTCGCCAGTCGCATCGCCAGCCGCAATCCGGCCCTCAAGGTAGCGCTGGTCGTCCCCCGTACAGATGAGACCTCTGTTGCAGATCCCGCAGCCGATGTGCAGGTAACCATCATGCCGCTGCCTAAGCGCTGGCAAAACAGTGACGAGATGAAGCAAGATATGGGCGCGCTGCATCAATCCCGCAGTCGTGACTGCAGCCAGTGGCTGCAACCCTAATCTTCCAGGAAACGGCGGGTAAAATATGGATGTGTTACTGATCATCGATGTGCAGCAAGGCTTGTTCAACGAGCCCCGTTACCGCCAGGAGCAGGTGCTGGCCAATATCAATCGGGCTGCGGCCCATGTCAGGCAGCAACAGGGACGGGTCATCTATATCCAGCATGACTCGCCCCCCGGTACCGAACTGGAACCGGGCACCCCGGGTTGGCAGTTGCACAGTGCGCTGCAACCGGCCAAGGGAGAGAGCCGGGTGCGCAAAACGGCCTGTGACAGCTTTCTCGATACCGAGCTTGCCTTCCTGCTGGCCGAGCAGCCGGTCGATCGACTGATCCTCTGTGGCTGCGCCACCGATTTTTGCGTCGACACCACGGTGCGCAGTGCCGCCTCCCATGGGTACGAGGTGCTGGTATTGAGCGATGGTCACACCACCGCCGATCGCCCCCACCTGAGCGCGGCCCAGATCACCGAGCACCATCACTGGATGTGGCGCCACCTCAGCCTGCCGGAGGGGCGCAATGTGACCCTGCTCACCACCGACGAGCTGCTGGCAGTAACACCCGCCCTGCAGCCGTGCTAATCTGCGAGCCTCGCCTCGTTTCTCACTGGAGTCTGTCGTGCGCCTGTTGTCTGCCACCCTGTTGTTGATTGTTCCCCTGCTGTCGGCCTGCTCCAGCTTGCCCGGACAGAAGTATGACGGGCCGGAACCCCTGTTTCTGACCCACATCAACGAGGAGGGGAGCAAGCGCTTCACCTTTGAAGCCGCGCCCAACGACACCTTGCCGCGCGGCCTATCGGCAGCCCAGAGCCAGCGGCTGCTGGAGCAGCGGGAGGCGTTGCAGGAGAACCTGCTGACCGAGACCCTGGCGACCAAGCAGTATTGCCGCCAGGGCTACATCGTACTGAGCCAGACCTCCTGGAAGGTGCGGGGGGAGTGCAACGAAACGGCCACCGACGCCGATCGTCGCGCTTTTCCCAACAAGGCCAGCTGGCAGGATTGAACTGGCGGATAAGATGACCCAATAAAAACGGGCAGCCAATTGGCTGCCCGTTTTGTTATGACGGCTGTCGTGGTCGACAGGGATCGTCAGACCGGCGCATCGGCCGGGCTGGTGAGCTCGGCACCGTTGTCGATGCGCTTGTGCCCCTCCACCAGATGGACGAAATCCACCAGCTCGTCACCGGAGACCGCGAACGCCTGACCGAAGCCCTTGACGAACAGCCCCTGCTCCGGCTTGAGGCGGAACAGTTTGAAATCCTTGAGGTTGGAGAGACCCTTGATGATCTCGCCAAAACGCCCCTCCAGCGCAGCGACCGCCTTGCTCCAGCGGGCGTCGTCACGGGCAACCACTTCAGCCACCGCATCGAAGGTCAAGCGCTTGCGGGCAAACAGCTCGCGGGCACCGCTCTCATCCTCGATCAGCATCAGGGATACCCGCGGCACCTGTTGCAAGTTGCGGGCGTGGCGGGCGATCTCGGAGATCAGCACATAGTAGCCATCTTCCTGCAGCACGAACGGGGCATAGCTGGCGTTGGGATTGCCTTCGCCATCGACGGTGGCGAGCTGCAGGGTGCGGCAGCTGTCGCGAAACTCGCGGATCTCCGGTTGCAGGCGGTTCTGCAGACGCTCCTGACGTTCACTCATGCTTTGACTTCCTCTTGAGAGTTGTGGCGCAGCGCCATAAAACGGGTGACCTGATCGGCCAGCAGCTGACGTTTCTCGTCGCGACCCAGATAGACCTTGAAAATGCAGCGGCCGGAGTGACCGAAGAACTGGAAGGAGTGCCCCTCCTTGCCCATGAACAGCTTGCTGACCAGCGCAATCCCCGCCACGTTGTCGAGCTTGAGATGACCATGCAGCTCACCGTCCCGGCCCATCAGGTTGTAGTAACCGCGTGCGTCCTTGCCTTTCGGGAAGGGGGCTTTTACCTCGAAGATGGAACCTTCTGATTCGACGATGGTGGTCACCGGGCCCCAGTCGGCCAGATCTTCCAGCAGACCTTGTGCGCGATCGGCGGGCAACAGGGTCACCAGCTCGGCGGGCAGATGGCGAACCACCTCCCATTCGCTGATGGCAAGCTGGGCCGCCAGGGTGGACGGATGAGCGCCGGGATCCTGCTCCAGCAGCGCGTGAATGCGTTGTGCAATGCTCATGTTTTCTCCCTCTGCGGGACCATGTTGTCCCGCTGTTTATCATGGCGGCTACTCTAATAAAGCACCGGAATCAATGCAATTGATAATTGCTATCATTATCAGTGCATTTTTTCCAAAGCCTTGATATTCTCGGCGGCACACCCGTTTCATTCACCCCTTCGGAGGTTAGCATGGGCCGTCGTCTTGCCCTCGCCATCACCCTGCTCTGCAGTTCACTGTCCCCCTTCTCTGCCGTTGCCACCGACGGACAGAAAGAGCGTATCGTCAGTATCGGCCCCGCCACCACAGAACTCATTCTGGCCCTTGGCGGTGAATCGAGCCTGATCGCCACCGATGTCAGCAGCCCCTTGCCAAAAGGGTTGCCCAAGGTGGGTTATCACCGGGCGCTGGCCGCCGAAGGGATCCTGAGCCTCTCCCCCACCCGACTGGTGGGCAGCGACGAGATGGGCCCGGCCCCGACCCTGGATCAGCTGCGTCGTGCCGGGGTCAAGGTGGAAGTGCTGGATACCGCGCCGACCCTCGCCAACCTCAACCAGCGTATCGACACCCTCTCCAGCCTGCTGGGCGACAAAGCCACTGGCGATCGCCTGAAGGCAGAGATCCAGGCCCAGACCGATCAGCTGGCGGCGCAAGCCAAACAGAACAAACCGCTCAAGGTCGCCTTCCTGCTGCTGCACAAGGGGCAACCCACCAGCATCGCCGGGGGGGACACCACCGCCAGCGCGCTGATCTCGCTGGCAGGCGGCATCAATCCGGTCGCCGAATTACGCAACTACAAGCCGGTATCCGCCGAATCCCTCATCGAGATGCAGCCCGATCTGGTGCTGGTCAGCGGTCGTGACTGGCAGCAGTATGCCGATCCGGCCAAGGTGCTGGCAGAAGTGCCCGCCCTGGCCGCCACCCCGGCTGGCAAGCGTAACGCCATTCACGCCATCGACGGCCACGCCCTGCAAGGGGGCCTGAGCCTCAACTCCCTGCAACAGGCGAACCAGATCGCTCAGTGGATCAAGCAGGGGTCATGATGCGGTTACCCCTCTCCTGGCTGCTGGCCTTCACCACGGCCGCACTGGCGCTGTTGCTGCTCGGTTCGCTGGCAACCGGCCCCATGACCCTCACCCTGGGCGAGAGTCTGCGGGCGCTGTTTGCCGGACAGGAGAGCGGGATAGAGTCGCACAAGCTGCTGATCGTGCAGGAAATTCGCCTGCCACGTACCCTGCTCTGCATCGCAGTGGGGGGGATCCTCGGGCTATGTGGCGCAGTGATGCAGGGGCTGTTTCGCAACCCCCTGGCTGACCCCGGCATCATAGGTGTCTCCGGCGGTGCGGCGCTCGGCGCGGCGCTCGCCATCGTGCTGCTGGCCCCCCTCGGCCAGCAGCTGCAAGCCACCATAGGGGTTGGTCTGCTGCCGCTGCTCGCCTTTCTCGGCGGCGCGCTCACCACCACTCTGGTCTATCTGCTCGGCACCCGTGAGGGGGGCACCTCGGTCACTGTCATGCTGCTGGCCGGGGTCGCCATCACGGCGCTCTCCGGCGCGGTGATCGGCCTGCTCACCTATCTGGCGGACGATCAGATGCTGCGCAACCTGAGCCTGTGGCAGATGGGGACGCTGGCAGCAGGCAAACCGGCCGATGTGGCGCTGGCCCTGCTCACCCTGGCGGCCCTGCTGTGGCTCTTTATGCGCGATGCCAATCCCCTCAACGCCCTGCTGCTGGGTGAAGGGGAGGCCCGTCATCTTGGGGTCAATGTGCAATCCCTCAAACGTCGCCTCATTCTGCTCACCGCCGCGGGCGTCGGGGTGGCGGTGGCGGTATCGGGAATGATCGGCTTCGTCGGGCTGGTAGTGCCCCATCTGGTACGCCTGCTGGCGGGCCCCAACCATGTCAGGTTGCTGCCGCTCTCGGCCCTGCTTGGCGCCGCCCTGCTGCTGGCGGCCGATATGCTGGCACGCACCCTGCTGGCCCCGGCCGAGTTGCCGGTAGGCATCATCACCGCCCTGCTCGGTGCCCCCTTCTTCATCTGGCTGCTGGTAAAAGGGCGCCGCGCCCTGTGATACGGACTGTTATGCAACCACTCTCATCCGCACTCTCATCCTCACTCTCCTCCCCCCTGTTGAGCTGCACCCGCCTGAGCCTGCGCCGTGGCCAGCGCCAGATCCTGGATGGGCTCAATCTCGACCTCGAGAGCGGCACCCTCACCGCGCTGCTCGGCCCCAACGGGGCGGGCAAGAGCTCGCTGCTCAAGTGCCTGACCGGCGAGCTGGAATATGAGGGTTCCATCACCCTGTTTGGCGCGGATCGCCAAGGGTGGGACAGCAGCCAGCTGGCCCACCGGCTCGGGGTATTGCCGCAAAGCTCCTCCCTCAACTTCCCCTTTCTCTGCGAGGAAGTGGTCGCCATGGGGCGCTTGCCCCACAGTGAACCGGCGGCGCGGCGTGGCGAGATAGTGGCGGCGGCCATGACCCATGCCGGAGTCGAGCATCTGGCCAAGCGGCTCTATCCCGGGCTCTCCGGCGGCGAGCGGCAGCGGGTGCAGTTTGCCCGGGTGCTGGCGCAGATCTGGCAGGCCCCCTCCCCGACCGAGCAGGCCGAGCAACCTCGCTTGCTGCTGCTCGACGAGCCCACCTCGGCGCTGGATCTGAAATACCAGCATCAGCTGCTGGCCATGGCGCGCGCCCTGGCCAGCCGCAATACTGCGGTGCTGGTGGTCCTGCACGATCTTAATCTGGCGGCGCGCTATGCCGATCGGCTGGTGATGCTGGAGCGGGGCAAACTGATGGCCGATGGCACACCTGCCGAGGTGCTGACCCCCGAGCTGATTGCCCGTCTCTATGACTATCCGGCCCAGGTGATCCACCACCCCGAGAGCGGCCTGCCGATGGTGGTGTGACAAATTCAGAGTGCGGTAACGGCAGGAAGTGCGCCATTCATCCCGGAAACTGCAGCGTATAAACCGGTTTTTCACACCCCATATCGCCCTGCTAACATTCATCATCGCCAGATATGTGGTGTGAATATCCTCACACTTTACTCAGGCAAAATCCCCACAGCATCGCCGTCTACTTATAATGGCGCCGCCTCATAGAAGGCATAACTCATTGATGCTACGGAATAATTACAATGAAGAATATCAACAAGACCCTACTGGCTGCCGCCATCTCCCTCGGGATGCTGGCTGGCTGCAACAGCGACAACGACTCAAAGGCAGCTGATCCCATGGTTCGTTTTGCCACCTTCAACCTCTCTTTTGACCGCACTGCAGCCGGTATGCTGACCGGTGAGCTGGCCTTGACCCGCACCGAGCAGGATGCCCTGCTGGCCCGCCTCGCCGAAGGGAGCCTGAGCGGCGCCACGGAAACCAAAGCCAAGAACGTGCAGCAGATCCGCAACGTGGCGGAGATCATCCAGCGCACCCGCCCGGATGTGTTCCTGCTCAACGAGTTCGACAACGACGGCAAAGGCGAGAGCACTGCCGATCTGAAAGCCTTCAACGACAACTATCTGGCCCACGCCCAGCACGCAGAGGTGACGGCCATCAGCTATCCGGTGATGCAGAATTTCGCCACCAACACCGGCCTGATGAGCGGTTATGACCTCAATCTGGATGGCAAGGTCAACAGCGGCCCCGACGACGCCTGGGGCTTTGGCAACTACCACGGCCAGTATGCCTTTGCGGTGATGTCCAAATACCCCATCGACACCAAGCAGATCCGCACCTTCCAGAACTTCAAGTGGAAGGATATGCCGGGCGAGCAGAACCCCATCATCGATGACTGCAACAATCCCAAGGTCAAGATCCCTGCCAGCCGCCAGTGTGGTGATGCCTGGTATTCAGACGCAGCTTGGCAGCAGTACCCGCTCTCCTCCAAGAACCACGCCGATGTGCCGGTACGCATCAAGACCGAGAAGGGTGAAGAGGTGATTCACTTCCTGATCTCCCACCCGACCCCGCCAATCTTTGCCAACGCAGCGCGTCACACCGTCAAGCACAACCGCGCCGAGATCGCCTTCTGGAACGACTACGTCAAGGGTCTCAACTACATGACCGATGACAAGGGCACCAAGGGTGGGCTGGCCAAAAACGCCAAGTTTGTCATCGCCGGCGATCTCAACGCCGATCCGCTCACCGGTGACGGTGACCTGACCGCCATTCAGGATCTGCTAAACAACCCGCTGATGAATCAGGCCATCACCAATGGCACCCTGATCCCGGTCAGCGAAGGGGGCCCGGAGTGTGTCAGCAAAGGGGCCGACTGCAAACGAAACCTCACTCGCCCCAACCCGGAACGCATCACCAACTCCAGCGTGCTGCAGCTGGATCACGTCATCCCCTCCGCCAACCTCAACGCGGTGAAGAGCGGTGTCTACTGGCCTGCCAGCTTCGAGGCCGGTTATCACCTGGTCTATGATGCGAAACTCGGCATCGCCAAGGGAGTCAGTTCGGATCACCGCATGGTGTGGGTCGATCTCAAACTCGACTAACCCTGCCATGACCCCGCTGCGGCGGGGTCTTTTATTGGCGAGGGGTGGCGCGTTGACCACGGCTCATTAATCCACCGCTTGGCATGGCATCCCCCATCCATAACAGTTGAATGGGCCTCGCGATCACAGAACCGCCGCGCCAATGGTGGTAGCATGCCTCCTCTTGCCATCCGGCCGCACGGCGGATCCGGTGGCCCTCCCTCCTCCGCTTTCACTTTTTGAGGAACGATTTGATGGAACTGCTTCTGCTTAGCAACGGTAAAGCCAACGAATTTCCGGGTCTGCTCGGCTGGGCCCGCGATCGGGTTCAGAGCCTGCTGGCTCGCAAACAGGTCAAGCGCATTCTGCTCATCCCCTACGCGGTGATCCGCAGCGACTGGGATGCCCGCGCCAACGAGCTGCAGGAGAGTCTGGGAGTCGATGCCATCAGCATCCACCACTTCGATGACCCGGTCGATGCCATCAATCAGGCGGACGCCATCTTTATCAGCGGCGGTAACACCTGGCGCCTCAACCAGATGCTGCATGAAAACAGCCTGATCGTGCCGATCCAGCGTGCCGTGCGCGAGCGGGGTGTCCCCTATGTGGGCTGGAGCGCCGGTTGCAACGTGGCGACCCCAAGCATCCGCACCACCAACGATATGCCGGTTTGCAGCGCCGCCGTGCTGCCCGCGCTGGGCCTGTTCCCGCTGCAGATCAACCCGCACTATCTGGACGCCAGCATCAGCGGCCACATGGGCGAGACCCGCGACGAGCGTCTGGCCGAATTCTGCGCCATCAACCCGAGCGAATATGTGGTGGCTCTGCGCGAAGCGAGCCTGCTGCAAATCACCGGAGCAAACGGCAGCGAGCGTCTGGAGTACTGGAGCGCCCGTGAGCAGGACTTCAAGATCTTCAAACAGGGTCAGGAGCCGCAAGCCTTTATGGACGCCGCCCCGCTGGCCGAACTGACCCCCTTCAAGGTCGGCTGAGCCACGCAGAGCACCGCGCCACCGGCAGGCGGATAGCTCGCGAAACCGTTAAAACAAAAGAGGGATGGCTCAATGCCATCCCTCTTTTTATCGTCATCTTTCGGCTGGTTGCAGCCTGATTACTCACCCTGCAGGGTCACCAACACCTTGCGGGCACCGCCATCGATGCGATGCTCGCCAAGCCAGATCCCCTGCCAGGTGCCGAGCGCCAACTGACCATCGCGGATCGGCAGTTGCAGGCTCACCCCGAGCAGGGAGGATTTGATGTGGGCGGGCATGTCATCCGGCCCCTCATAGGTGTGGCGATAGTAAGGGGCATCTTCCGGCGCCAGCCGATGCAGATGGGCCTCCATATCGCTGCGCACACTCGGATCGCAATTCTCGTTGAGGGTGAGCGAGGCGGAGGTGTGTTGCAGCAGCAGGTGCGCCATGCCAATCCGGTAATCCGCCAGCATCGGCAGCTTGGCCACCAGCTCGTCCGTCACCAGATGAAAGCCCCGCGAACGGGGCTTAAGAGTCAGCAGGCACTGCTGCCACATCAGACGTACTCCATAAAGACGCGGGAGGTGAGTTTGGTGATGAGCTCGTAGGGGATGGTGCCAATCTCGTCGGCCACCCGCTCTACCGGCAGCCCCTCGCCCCATAGCACCGCCTCGTCACCGGCCTTGTCGGTTGCGCCCGGCCCCAGATCGACCGTGCTCATATCCATGGAGACACGCCCCACCAGCGGCACGATGCGGCCGTTGACCAGCACGGAAGTGCCGTTGGGGGCCATGCGTGGATAGCCGTCACCGTAGCCGATGGCGATCACGCCAAGGCGAGTATCGCGATCTGACACCCAGTTGGCGCCATAGCCCACCGGCTCGCCCGCCTTGTGATCCCGCACCGCAATCAGCTGGGTCTTCAAGGTCATCACCGGCTGCAGGTCGTAATCGGCCGCCACCGTGTTGGGGAAGGGCGACACGCCATAGAGGATGACGCCGGGGCGCACCCAGTCGCAGTGGGAGTCCGGCCAGGCCAGAATGCCCGCCGAGTTGGCCATGGCACGCTCGCCCGCCAGCGGTGCCGTGAGACGGCTGAAGAGGTCAATCTGCTCGCGGGTAGTGGGCTGCTCCAGCTCATCGGATCGGCTGAAGTGAGTCATGATGTTGAACGGCTGCACCACGTTCTTGCACTTGCCGAGTCGTTCGATAAAGGCGGGCATCTCGTCGGCACGCACCCCGAGGCGGTGCATGCCGGTGTCGAGCTTGAGCCAGGCCACCACGGGCGCTGGCAGCTCGACCAGCTCCAGCGCTTCGAGCTGCTCCCAGGTGTGAACCGCCGTCTGCAGGTTGTTGGCCGCCAGCACCGGCAGATCATCGGCGGAGAAGAAGCCCTCCAGCAGCACGATGGGCTTGACCACGGCGCAGGAGCGCAGCATCAGCGCCTCTTCGATGCGGGCCACCGCGTAGGCATCCGCATCCACCAGGGTGCGGGCGACCGGCAGCAGTCCATGGCCATAGGCGTTGGCCTTGACCACAGCTATGATCTTGCAAGCGGGAGCGTGGCGCTTGACCACGGCGAGGTTGTGGCGCAAGGCCGCAGTGTTGATTTGGGCAGTAGCCGCTTTCATGGTTTTCCCTTACGAGGGCACAAATGGTCTCCCCCTCATCGGGCAGAAGACCGCCACTCACTTATCGTCGTCGAAGGCCGGACCGGCATAATTGTCGAACCGGGAAAACAGGCTCTGACGGGCTGCCTTGCAGTGAATGGCAAGCGGGTCAGAGCGGTGGTGGCAATCCTGACCACAGGATTGCCATGATTGTTACTTATCAATAATCGTCGTCAAACGCCGGACCGGCGTAGTTGTCGAACCGGGAGAACTGACCCTGGAAGGTGAGGCGCACCCGGCCGATGGGGCCGTTACGCTGCTTGCCGATAATGATCTCGGCAATCCCCTTGTCCGGGCTGTCATCGTGATAAACCTCATCACGATAGATAAACATGATCAAATCCGCATCCTGCTCGATGGAGCCCGATTCACGAAGGTCCGAGTTGACCGGGCGCTTGTCGGCCCGCTGTTCCAGGCTTCGGTTGAGCTGGGAGAGCGCCACCACAGGGCACTGCAGCTCTTTCGCCAGCGCCTTGAGGGAGCGGGAGATCTCGCCGATCTCCAGGGTACGGTTGTCAGAGAGCGCCGGCACCCGCATCAACTGCAGGTAGTCCACCATGATCATGGATAGGCCACCGTGCTCGCGTGCCACCCGACGGGCACGGGAGCGCACATCGGTCGGAGTGAGGCCGGAGGCGTCATCGATATACATCTTGCCCTTCTCCAGCAGCAATCCCATGGTGGAGGAGAGGCGCGCCCAATCCTCGTCATCGAGCTGACCGGTACGTACCTTGGTCTGATCGATGCGACCGACCGAGGCGAGCATACGCATGATGATCTGCTCGGAGGGCATCTCCAGCGAGAAGATAAGCACCGGCTTGTCGGCAGTGAGGGCCGCATGCTCGCACAGATTCATGGCAAAGGTGGTCTTGCCCATGGAGGGACGGGCCGCCACGATGATCAAGTCCGAACGCTGCAAACCGGCGGTCATCTTGTCGAGATCGTTGTAACCGCTCGATACCCCGGTCACCCCGTTGTGCGGGGTCTTGAACAGCTCTTCAATCTTGTCGACAGTCTGCTCGAGGATCAGCTTCAGGGGCTGAGGCCCCTCGTTGGCGCTGGTGCGCTGCTCGGCAATTTTGAATACCTTGCTCTCGGCCAGGTCGAGCAGATCGCCGGAGGTGCGGCCCTGTGGCTCATAGCCCGCTTCGACTATCTCGTTGGCGACCGAGATCATCTCCCGCACCACCGCCCGCTCGCGCACGATTTCGGCGTAGGCGTTGATGTTGGCGGCACTCGGGGTGTTCTTGGCGATCTCCACCAGATAGGCGAAGCCACCCGCCTCTTCCAACTGTTCGGAGCGTTCCAGCTCCTCCTGCAGGGTGATGAGGTCAATGGGGTTGCCCGCGTTGGAGAGGCGGGTCATGGCCTGGAAGATCAACCGGTGCGGACGGCTGTAGAAATCCTGATCGATCACCCGTTCGGCAACCCGATCCCAGGCATCATTATCCAGCATCAGGCCGCCCAGTACGGACTGTTCGGCCTCAAAAGAGTGGGGAGGAACTTTCAGCTGTTGTGTCTTGGCGTCTTTTTTCGCCGTCACTTGCTCTGCCATGCACATAAAAACCGCAGCGGGAAGGGGACGGGAATTTTACAAAAGAAAGCCAACTACGGCGAGCCCTATCTGGCGGCTCATACCATCATAAAGGGCCAAACCAGAGTCTGCTCTACCTTGACCATTTTGATTTTGCTTCGCATTTTGCGCTCCTTGCGACTCAATCTTCTGCTTTTCATCCGGTTTACTCCTCTTGTTTGACGCCGCATCGCGGCTACCTCGTTCATGAATAATTCATGCCAGAGGTGATATTGATGAATACAAGCTGCGACACAATTAGGGACAGGCAGCCTGCCATGCGCCTTGCTGAGCTTGCCAAAGCGGAGCATGCCCCACCCACAGACGAGAGTGAAAAGAGTCAAAATGAAAAAGATGCTGACCCTGTTTGCCGTGATCCTGGCCATTGGCCTGGGGGCACCTCACGCCGAAGCCAAGAAATTTGGCGGCGGCAAATCCTTTGGTAAAAGTTACAAAACTGCGCCGGCCCAGCCTGCGGCCAAACCGGTCGACAACAAGAATCCGACACTGAATG
Organism: Aeromonas sp. 603404; assembly: GCF_049171775.1. Taxonomy (NCBI): domain Bacteria; kingdom Pseudomonadati; phylum Pseudomonadota; class Gammaproteobacteria; order Aeromonadales; family Aeromonadaceae; genus Aeromonas; species Aeromonas sp. 603404. The sequence goes on along the minus strand of NZ_JAAKPE010000005.1, from coordinate 36,489 downwards.
CCCAGACGCCGCCGAAAAAGAGCGGCATGATGGGTGGCCTGCTGGGCGGCCTGCTGGCTGGCGGCCTGTTTGCCTACCTGCTGGGCAGCGGTGCCTTTGAAGGTCTGCAAGGAATGGACTTCCTGCTGATCGCCCTGCTGGCGCTGGGTGCCGTCTTCCTGATCCGTACCCTGCGCAAGGGCAAGGTCGCGACGCCACAGCCACAACAGGCGGCCTATGCGGGCTATCAGCCACCGCAATCCACGGCCCCGCAGCAGTTTGAGCAGAGCAACAGCGCACCGCAAGCCACCGGCTTTGCCGACAGCGATGTGCCGTTCCGCCTGCCGCCAGGCTTTGACATGAACAGCTTCCTGGCCGGTGCCCGCGATCACTATCGCACCCTGCAAGAGGCGTGGAACAAGAACGATCTGGAAAAGGTGCGCGAGTACGTCAGCCCCGAGCTGTTTGAACAGCTCAAAGCCGAGCGCACCGAACTGACTGGCGACCAGCATACGGAAGTGATGTACGTCGATACCCAGCTGGTACGCGCCGACTACGGCAGCGACTGGGCTCAGGTAAGCGTGCGCTTCAGCGGCCGCTACATGGACCGTCAGGAGCAGGTCGAGGAAGACATTAAAGAGGTGTGGCACCTCGAGCGCGATCTGGCCAAGAACAATGCCCCCTGGCATATCGTCGGTATCGAACAGCTGTAAGGTTTAGATTGTCACTACGCAAGAGGCGGCCCACGGGCTGCCTCTTTTCATTTCATCCCCTCACCTGACCTCATACAGGCGGTGGCTATCGTCATTGATGATTGAAGAGTTGTAACCGCCACCCAAACAACGACAAAGGGCAGCCACCGGCTGCCCTTTCGGATCACATCTGGGGCTATGCGCCCCGCTGACGAATCAGTTACACCCTTCGGTAGACGTTGAGTTCAGATAGCTCACCTCATTGCCTGGCTGATAATCGGCCACGTTGATGGTCTTCTTGATTTCGATGAACTCTTTCAGCACGGCAGCATCGACCAACCCGGCATTGATGGTATCGATCTTCGGATAGCCGTCACCACCGGAGGCGCTGAAGCTCGGGATCGCGAAGCTGTAGGTTGCTGCCGGATCAAACGCCTTGCCACCGATACTGGTGATATTGACGCTCTTGGCTTGGCAATCCACCGCCATGTTGATACCGCCAAACTGGGCATAACCACCGGTATTGCGGGTCTTGGTTGCCACCTGGCCCAGATAGGTCGCCAGATCACTCCCCTTCATGGCCGCCTTGTTGACCGTGTTGCCAAACGGGTGCACCAGCAGCACGCTGCGGTAGGTGATATCACCGGCCGGGATGCTGTCACGCACACCACCTGAATTGACGATACCAAAGTCGACCCCCAGCTTGCTGCTGGTCGCCGTGGTGATGAGACGACCCAGGTTGGTCTGTTTGTTGCGAACCGAGTTGCGATCACCAACCAGCAAGCCATCTGCCGAGCCAATGACGACATTCAGCTCTTGCTGACCTTTCTCCTGATAACCCAGCAGGGTGTTATACAGCTCGGGGTCCTTGGTGATCTCATCCTGGATCAACACCATGTTGGCCGGGTCCTTGGTCACGGCACCGTTGGCATCGATCGCCTCGCCCTTGGCATTGCGCTTGATCAGGTTGACCGGGATCAGGTCATAGCTGGTCAGGGTCAGCTTGCCATTCTGGTAGTCAAACTGGGCGCGGCCCACATACTTGCCCCACTCGTGAGCCTGCATGATCCAGGTACCGTTTTGCTGATCTGGCTGGCAGTTATCACCCGGTTTGAAATTGGCGTACTTGTTGGTGGTGCCCGGTTCCATACAGACCGGATTCTGGGAGTGACCACCAATGATGGCATCCAGAGTCCCTGCCGGCAGCGCACGAGCCATCTCTACATCGCCCGGCGCGTTGCTACCGTGCTGACCATCGGCATAGTGGCCCATGTGGGTGATGGCAAAGACCAGATTGGCCTCCTTGTTGTCACGGATCTGTTTGCCCAGCTTGGCCGCCTCGCTGGTCGGATCGCGGAACTCCAGGGTCTGCACGTTGTTGGGATCCACCAGCTGGGCGGTATCCTCGGTAGTCAGCCCCAGCACGGCGACCTTGAGGCCGCTCTCCAGCTTGAACACCTTGTAGGGGTCAAAGTAGTGTTTACCGCTGGCCTTGTCATAGATGTTGGCCGAGAGCATGGGGAACTGAGCCCACTTGCGCTGCTTTTCCAGCACGCTGAGGGGGTTGTCGAATTCATGGTTGCCCACCGCCATCGCATCGTAGCGAATGCTGTTCATGCCGACGAAGTCAGGCTCGGCATCCTGCAGATCGGACTCCGGCACCCCGGTATTCACATCACCACCGGAGAGCACCAACACCTCGCTGCCAGCAGCCTTGGCCTCGCTACGCAGTTGCTCGACCAGAGTCTTCTGGGCAGCCATACCATACTCATTTTCGGCGTTGTGCCAGAAACGGCCGTGGGTATCGTTGGTGTGCAGGATGGTCAGTTTGCAGACATTTTCGGTGCAGGGTGCAACGGTGTCATTGCTCGAGGTATTACAGCCAGTCAGTGCAGCAAGCACGGCCAGTGCCACGCCGCCTTTGATGAAGTTATTATTCATATCCATATCACCTTGATTGTTTTGTTATTTAATGACCTTATCCAGCCGGTCGGGCGCCAATATAACAAACAACAGATGACCGTTTTTCATCGATGACTCACAAATTCCGTTAATTGTGATCTTCACCCCAACATAGAGCTTCTTATTGATTTCTAGAGTTTTTCGTTGAGATGTCACTCACTTGCAACGCCTTGTTATCAAGGTGGCGCCACGTATACGCCCCTTTATGGCATACTCCCCAGCCAACCATGCCCGAGGAGAGAGTTGATGGCCAAGTACGACAAGATTTCCCCCGAGACCCAGCAGGAGGCGATGAAAATTGCCCGTGCCAACCAGAAGCCGGGGCAGACCAAGGAACAGACCCAGCTTATTGCGCAAGGGATCCAGAAAGGCATCGACGAATACAAGAAGCAGATGAAGGCGCGGGCCCGCGAAGCGAGCCGCCAGAAAAAAATGCAGGCCAAAGCCAGGCAACCACAGGACGCGCCACAAACCGAAGAGCAAGACGATCAGCTTGAACTGGTTGAAGTAAGCCATCAGCATCCCCTTCCCTGGATCTTGCTGGTGCTGAGCTGGCTGGGATTTGCAGCAGCCTGGTTCTGGTTGCACTAAGACGTGCTAGCAAACCTTTATCCGGGATCCTCTTCACAGCCCGGGCCCGGGCTGCTGGTGATTACCTGCGAAGAGTGGTTAAATCCCGCGCCTCTTGCACCGGACAACCGGTTTTTTGACGATCAGTTTTCAGGAAAGATGTTATGAACCCCGCTCCGCTCTATCTGCTGGCCCCTTTTGTTCTGTTTCTTGTGACCATGCTGCTCTATCGCATTTCGCCGCTGCGGGCGGTCGCCGCCGGTGGGGTACGCTGGTTTATCCTGCCGGCCTTCACCCTGTTTATTTTGCTGATCATCATCAATGGAGCCGCCGATCCCGCCCTGCGCGATCCGGCATTCCACTGGTTGATGCCGGGCCTTGGCTTTGCCCTGAGCCTGTTTCCGGCCCTGCCCAAGGCGCTGGTGCCACGGCTCGCCATCAAGGAGGGGGCCTTTGCCGCCCTCGGTCTGATGCTGATGAGCCTGGCCATGGTCTACTGACCAACTGGCCACAGCCGTTAACATGACTCAAGGGGCGCTCTGTGACGGGCGCCCCTTGTACAAATAATGGCCAGCAGGCATCTTGGTGACAGGATAACCAGCAAGGAGGCCAGATGGACAATCCGCCCGATTTCATGGCGCTGTGGGATTATCAGGATCCCGCCGCCAGCGCCCTGCGTTTTCATACCCTTCTTCCCGAAGCGCGCGCCGCCGCCGACCTGCAACTCGAACTGGAGTTGCTGACCCAAATTGCCCGTACCCATTCGCTGCAGCGCCAGTTTGCCGAAGCCCACCAGCAACTCGACGAGATAGAGCCTCGCCTCACCGATCAAACCCCCAGAGCACGGATCCGGGCCCTGCTGGAGCGAGGCCGCACCTTTAACTCGGCGGGCGACAAAGCCAGTGCCAAACCGCTGTTTGAACAAGCCTGGCAATGGGGGCTCAAGGAGAAGGAGACCTATCTTGCTATCGACGCCGCCCACATGATCGCTATCGCCGCACCGCTGGAAGAGCAGAGCCGCTGGCATCAACTGGCGATGGAGCTGGCGGAACGCAGCAGTGACGAGAAGGTGCGCGGCTGGCTGGCCCCCCTTTACAACAATCAGGGCTGGACCCTGTTCGAACTGGGCCGCTTCGAGGAGGCGAAAATCCAGCAACAGAAGTGCCTGGCCTGGCATCTGCAACATAACCAGCCGGCCAAGGTGTTTATCGCCCGCTGGAGTCTGGCTCGCCTGACTCGGGCCCAGGGTCAGCACCAGCAGGCGCTGGCAGAGCTGCACCAGCTCAAGGCCGATATGGCCGAGGCTGGCGAACCTGAGGATGGTTATCTGTTCGAGGAGCTGGGGGAGAATGCCTTGGTGCTGGACGATCCGCTGGCCGCGGAATACTTCTCCCGCGCCTGGTTTCTGCTGTCACAGGACCGCTGGTTCAGCGCCAACGAGAGGGAGCGACTGGCCCGCCTCAAGCGCCTCGCCAAACTCTGATCCCCAAAATAGCAAGGGCGGCACGCTAGCCGCCCTTTCTGCTGGCAAGATGGTTCAGGCCCGATTGGACTCCTCCCACCCCTGCTTTTTACGGTAAATGGTAGAGGGGCTGATCTCGAGCAGGGCCGCCGCCTTGGGAATGTTGCCGTCACAGCTGGCGATGGCCTGTTCGATCACCTCTTTTTCCACCAGCCAGAGCGGGCGGATAGGCCCGTTGGCCACTCCGGTGGCGGCCGGAGCAGATGCCACCGCTGCCGCAATCGCAGCCGGCAGTTGGGGGCGAACCCCATTGAGCGGTGGCGGCAGAATATCCGGGCTCACCAGCTCCTTGTCGTTGAGCACCACGATATTGCGCACCACGTTTTGCAGCTCGCGTACGTTGCCAGGCCAAGGGTAGTCGAGCAGCACTCGCGCCGCCTCGACATCGAAATCCTTGAAGCGTTTGTTCTCCTCCTTGGCGTAGCTCTGCAGCAGGGTACGCGCAAGCAGCAGGATATCCTCGCCCCGCTCCCGCAGCGGCGGCAGGGTGAGGGGAATGACGTGGAGCCGATAGTAGAGATCCTCGCGAAAACGGCCCGCTTTTACCTCGACCAGCGGATCCCGGTTGGTGGCGCAGATAAAGCGGACATCCACCGTCTCGAGCTTGCCACTGCCGACTCGCTGCACTGTGCCGGTCTGAATAAAGCGCAGCAACTTACTCTGCAGATCCAGGTCCATCTCGCAGATCTCGTCGAGAAACAGGGTACCGCCATCAGCCAGACTGGCTGCCCCCTTGCGATCCCCCTGGGCGCCAGTAAAAGAGCCCTTCACATGACCGAAGATCTCGCTCTCCATCAAATCGTGGGGAATGGCGGCGCAGTTGAGGGCAATAAAAGGCTGCTCGCTGCGGGGACTGCACTGGTGAATCGCCTCGGCACACACCTCTTTGCCGGTGCCGCTCTCGCCAGTGATAAAGACGGTCGCCTTGCTGGGCGCCGCGCTCTCGATGATGCGATAGACCGCCTGCATCGCCATGGAGGCACCGATAAAACCGAAGAAGGAGCAGCGCTCGAAGTTCTCCCGATAGTGGGCAACCAGCGAGCTCAACTGCTGGTGTTTCAAGGCATTGCGGACGGTGGCGCAGAGCCGCTTGCTGTCAAACGGCTTGGTCAGAAAATCGAAGGCACCGAGGCGCATCGCCTCCACCGCCACATCCACCGAGCCGTGGGCGGTGATCACCACCACCGAGCTGGGCAATTGCTGTTCGGTGATCATTTGCAGAATATCCATACCGGACATATCCGGCAGCTCCAGATCCAGCAGCACCACGGGGGGAGGACTTGCCAGCAACTGCGCCAACGCTTGTTGACCACAATCGGCCAGCACCACCTCATACCCCTCCTGGCGCAGGTACTGTTCATAGACCACCGCCAGACTACGGGTATCTTCCACCAGTAGGACACGCGATTTATTTTCAGCCACTGGACTCATCCTTGTATTTGATTCTGCGATCTATTTTGCCTTATTTTCGCGCGCAAACCCAACGCCAAGACAACTCTGTTATCCCGCGATTGCAGGGAATACACAAGTAAAAACGGCTCCTTAAGGAGCCGTTTTTAACTACAAGAAGGGATTACTTCTTGGCATCGTCTGCAGTCGGCTTCTCGATAGCCAGCAGCTCAACGTCAAACACCAGTACGGCATTCGCCGGGATGGAGCCTGCACCGTGCTCGCCATAGGCCAGCTTGGACGGCAGGAAGAACTTGAACTTGGAGCCAACCGGCATCAGCTGAACGCCTTCGGTCCAACCCGGGATAACCTGGTTGAGCGGGAAGGTAGCCGGCTCGCCGCGATCGACGGAGCTGTCGAACTTGGTGCCATCAGTCAGGGTACCGGTGTAGTGCACCTTGACGATATCGGTAGATTTCGGCTTGGCGCCAGTGCCCATCTTCTCGACCACGTATTGCAGGCCGGATTCAGTGCTCTTCACACCCTCTTTCTTGGCGTTGGCAGCCAGGAACTCTTCGCCCTTCTTCAGATTCTCAACGGCGTCTTTCTCGGCCTTGGCCTTGGTCAGCTCGTTGATCTTGGCGTCGTAATCCTGCAGTACCTTCTGGATCTCTTCATCAGTCATCTTGGCTTCTTTGCCCAGACCGTCAGTCACCCCTTTCAGGATCACGGCGTTGTCCAGTTTGATGCCCAGTTCCTGCTGACGCTCCAGGGTATTGGCGATGTAACGACCCATGGAGAGGCCAATTGCGTAGCCAGATTGCTCTTCAAAGCTCTTGGCTTCGGCCTTGGTCGCCTCTGCCGGCTTGCTGGCTTCAGCCTTCACTTCGGCGGTATTGGCCGCAGCAGGCTTCTCGTCTTTTTGGCAAGCAGTCAGACCGACGGCAACGGCCGCCGCCAACAGGGACACCTTCAGAAATTTGTTCATCAGTTTCTCCAAACTCCAAATACCGCTCTCGGTTCCATCGTGAAATGAGAGGTTTATCGTGATAAGCGCCTTATACTAACGCCGTGATCGCAGGTAACAAAAGCGTGAGACCGCAAAAATGATAAAAAGTGCCATTTATCTGGTGAGCCTCTGTTTAATGCTCACCGGTTGCGAGCAGAGCTCCCAACCCAACCAGCAAATGACCCTCGCCAGCACGGGTCTGCTGACCGCAGATCTCTCCAGTGATGGCAAGCAGGCCATCGTCTCCAGCATCAGCCAGGGCATCATCGTCTGGGATCTGGAACAGAACCGTCAACGCTGGCGCTGGAAGCAATCCGACTCTGCGGAAGACCTGGTATTCATTACCCGCTTTTCCGAAGGCAACAGCCATGCCGTCACCGCCACCCCCAGCACCTTTGCAACCTGGCGGCTGAGCGACGGGCAATCACAAGGCTACTACTCACTTCCTGAATCCAGGCTGAGGGACATCGCGCTCTCTGCCGACGGTCGTTATGTGCTGATCGGGCGGGAAGATGGCAAGGCCGAGTGGCTCGACACCCGAAGCGGCCGTCGCCTGCAGTTTCTGGGGCACACCGAACAGGTCAATACGGTGGATCTCTCCGCCAACGGTCGCTACGCCCTGACCGGTGGCAACGACTACAGCGCTTATCTGTGGGATACCCGTAGCGGGCAGGTGATCTGGCGCTTCAACCATGGTGGCCGGGTGATCATGGCCAGACTGGAGCCGAGCGGCCGCTACGCCTTCACCGCCGACAGCAGCCGGGCCAGCATCTGGGACCTGAAAACCGGCAAGGAGGTGAGTCAGCTGCAATATGATCACCGCTTCGAGGTCTACACCAGCGCCCGCTTTGCCAACGATGGCAAGTGGCTCATCACCGGCGCCCCTTCCCGTCAGCTCTCCCTGTGGCAAGTGAGCGATGGTGCCCTGCTGCAGAGCTGGCGCGTCTCGCCGCAACCCAAGGTGAAACCGCCCAGCGCAGTGGTCTACGGCGTCGCTTTGCGCGACAATAGCCACCTTGTCAGTGCCAGCTCCAGTGGTCTGGCCGAAATCTGGACAATCAAGTAAGGACCCGAAGGCCCATGAGTCAGCAACTTAACGATCGCATCGAAACCCTGGAAACCCGTCTCGCCTATGCGGAATACACCATAGAGCAGCTCAACGACGAGGTAACCACCCAGGGCCGTGAACTCGATCGACTCAAATACCAGATCCAGCTGCTGATCGACAAACTGCAAAGCGTACAACCCAGCCAGATTGCCAGCATGGCCGAAGAGACCCCGCCGCCGCACTACTGATCCGGCACTATCTCTGGTCAGGCAACATGGCTTGGCACAGCTGTCAGCCAATAAAAAACCCGCGATAATCGCGGGTTTTTTATCATCGGCGTGGCCGTGATCAGTGGTGATGGCCCTTGCCACCACAACCGCCGCCACCGCAGCAGCCGCCGTGACCATGGTCATCACCGTGGTCGTGGCCATGATCGTGACCGTGGCCAGCACCGCCGCAGCAACCGCCCTGGCCATGATCCTCATCATGGTCGTGACCATGACCGCCACAGCAGCCGCCGTGATCGTGGTCATGACCGTGATCGTGACCGCAACCACCGGCACCGTGAACGTGGCCGTGGGCCAGCTCTTCGGCAGTGGCGGCACGCACGTCCTTGATCTCGACCTTGAAGCCCAGGGTTACGCCAGCCAGCGGATGGTTGCCATCCACTTTGACGAACTCTTCGGACACTTCAACCACGGTCACCGGGCGGTGGCCATCGTCGGTTTCAGCCACAAAAGTATCCCCTTCGGAGACTTCCATGCCGTCGAACAGCTCGCCCGGTACTTCTTGTACCAGTGTCTCGTCATATTCGCCGTAGGCCTGGCTCGGTGCCAGAGTCACTTCGAAGGCTTCACCTACCGCGCGACCTTCCAGCTCGGCTTCCAGGCCAGAGACCAGGTAACGGGTGCCGTGCAGATAGACCAGCGGCTCTTTGCCGACAGTGCTGTCGATGACTTCACCGTGCTCGTCGGTGACTGTGTATTCCAGCGTAACCACGCTCAGAGGAGCTACTTTCATGTCAGGATCCTGCGGATAGAAAAAAACGGGCTCAGAATACCCTAAAAAGCGGGCCGCGCATATGCCGTGCGGCGCCACTGAGTGACGAAAAAAACGGCAACTGCGTCAGCGAGGAGACCCGCATTCCACCCACCGTTCCCTTATCAGGGGCGAAACACCCCGATCACCTCTTCCGCCTCGCGAGTCTGCTTGTCGACCTCGGCAGGCGTTTGTACCTGGGTATCGCCACAGGCGACGCAGGTCACCTTCTCGACTCCATGCTCCAGATACAGCATCATGTTGTCCAACTTGCCGCACGCCGGGCAGACTGCACCGGCAATGAAGCGCTTTTTACGTCTGGTTTCCATATTTGTTACCTCCAGGCAGCATCATATCAGGGTTTTTACATGCATCACGCCATCGAATATCACCATTTTTCCTGCCAGGGCCTGCACGCCGGCAATCGCAAACGAACTCCGGTCGGGCAGCTGTTGCGGATCACCCGGGGCGCCGCGCTGCTGAGACTGGGCCAACATGAGCTATTGCTGCCGGCAGGCAGCAGCTTCTGGCTCTGCGCCGATGCCCTCGCTGCCTTCAGCCCCCTCAGCGGTTGCGAGTACGATCAGCTGAGCGTCTCTTTGCGCGTGGCTCAGCCGCAGCAGGCTGGCTGGCTGCAGGCCACGCCTCTGCTCGATGCCCTGCTCGACTCGCTTGCCCGGTGGCAACGTCCAAAAGAGTGGCAAGGGGCCTACGGTCAGCGACTGCAGGTGATCCTGGATGAGCTGCAACAGTGCGCCATCAGCCAGCAGGGTTACGGTAAGCTGCAAGCCTGTTGGCAAGCGCTGGCCAATGGCCAGCCGGAGTCTCTGCAACTGTGGGCACAACAAGCCGATGTGCCGGTGGAAGGGAGTGAATTGCAACAACAGTGGCAACTGCTGCAGGCGCTCAGATTGCTCAAGGGCGGCAGCAAACCCGCGCAGGTGGCCAGCAAGCTGGGTTATGCCGATGAGGCCGCATTACAAGCGACCTGCCAGCTGTGGGGTGTTGGCGAAGATGGAGCTCAATAACCGGACACAGGTATGAATGCGCCAACTAAATTGGCTGAACGAGTCCAGTTTTTTGCCAGATGGTCGTTAACAAGGAAGGGCCATCCCCCCCGTAATCCTTTATGCTAAAGGCCTGAAGTGACTGCCAACCTTTCGACCAACAGGACATCTGCCATGACGAGCAAAGCCAATCAATCCCAGGGCATGTTGCTGTTTCACCTTTCAGCCCAGCAATCCTTTGCCATAGGCACCCTCAAGGTAAAGGAGATAGTCCCTTACACCCAGCTGACCGCCATGCCGCACTCGCATCCGACCGTGCTGGGGGCCGCCAATATGCGCGGCGCCACCATTCCGGTGATCGACATGGCGATGGCGGTGGGTTATCGCCCCATCAGCAAGGAGGAGATGCCCCACTGCTTTATCATCATCACCGATTGCCGCCGCACCCTGGTGGGCTTTCTGGTGCGAGGCATCGACAAGATCACCGAGTGCAACTGGCGCGATATCGAGTCACCTCCCGCCGCCCTCGGCCACAATGTGTTTGTGACTGGTGTCACCCGGGTAAATGACCAGCTGATCCAGCTGCTGGATGTGGAGCTGATCCTCTCCCGGGTCTATCCGGACGATCCGAGCCACCTCTATCCGGTGCTGACCGATGTGCAGCGGGAGCGGATCAAGCCGATGCGGATCCTGCTGGTTGATGACTCCTCGGTCGCCCGTCGCCAGCTGATGGCAGCCCTCGATTACATCAATATCCCTTATGAGGTCTGTACCAATGGCAAGGACGCACTGACCCTGATGCAACAACGTGCCAGCCAGCAGACCCCCATCGATATTCTGGTGAGCGATATCGAGATGCCTGGGCTCGATGGCTACGAGCTGGCCTTCGAGGTACAGAGCGACAGCAAACTGGCGGGGGCCTACATCATCCTGCACACCTCCCTCTCCAGCGAGATCAGTGTGGAGCGGGCCCATCAGGTGGGCGCCCATGAGGCGCTGACCAAGTTCGAGGCCAACGAGCTGATCCAGGCCATGTTGCGCGGTGCCGAACATCACGATCGCCTGCTGAAATAAGCCAATGACTGGCGGGAGCTGAACACCTCTCGCCCCTCTATCTTCGACCCAGACCGACGACGCCATGCTGACCGAAAGCCACTTCCACGCCCCCTGGTGGGCCCGCAATCCTCATCTGCAGACCATATTGCCCAAATGGCTGCGCCGGACTCCGGCCCGATTTGTGGCCGAGCGCTTCGAACTGACTGACGGGGATTTTGTCGATCTCGCCTGGAGCGGCGAGATCACGACAGATTCGCGACCACTGGTGGTGGTCTTTCACGGGCTGGAGGGGAGCATTCACTCCCACTATGCCAAGGGATTATTCACCCATCTGCAGCAAGAGGGCAGAGAGGCCGTGCTGATGCACTTTCGTGGCTGCAGCGGCGAGCCCAATCGCCACCTGCATGCCTATCACTCCGGCGCCATCGGTGATGCGCAGGAGCTGATTGCCGAGCTGAGCCAACGCTTCCCGGGCAAACCGCTGATCGCCATCGGCTTTTCACTGGGTGGCAATATGCTGGTCAACTTGCTGGCACGGGCCTGTCCTGCGGCATTGAAAGCGGCAGTGGTAGTCTCGGCCCCGCTGCAACTGGCCAGCTGTGCCGAACGGGTCAATCAGGGTTTCTCAAAGGTCTATCAGAACTATCTGCTGCGTACCATGCGCCGCAATTTGCTCAGCAAGATCAGCCAACAGCAGAAAGCGAGTGAACGCTGGCAGCCCCGGCAAGTGGAGCAGATTGCCACCCTGCGTGATTTTGACGAACTGGTCACCGCTCCGCTGCACGGCTTTCACAGCGCCAGCCACTACTACCAGAGCTGCTCCGGCCTGCCCATGCTGCGCCAGATCCCGATCCCGACCCTGGTTATCCACGCCGCCGACGATCCCTTTATGTCACACGCGGTCATTCCCCGGCCGGATCAACTCTCGCCCACGGTGCGCTATGAGCTGAGCAAGCGCGGCGGCCATGTCGGTTTTCTGCATGGCACGCCCTGGCGGCCAAAGTTCTGGCTGGATGAGCGGATCAGTCACTGGATTGCCGAACAGACTCAGGGAGCGGTGCAGAACTGATTGCGCCCCCCAGCCTTGGCCATGTAGAGGGCCTGGTCGGCCCGCGCCAGTAGCTGCTCACCACTCTCCCCGCCTTCCAGTGTCGCGATCCCCTGACTGATGGTCACCCGACTGGCAACATCGGATGCCAGATGCTCAAGCTGCAATTCGGCCAGCCCATCCTGCAGCCGCCGCGCTACCGCAGCGGCGCTCTGCCTGTCGGCATCGGGCAGTAGCAACACAAACTCCTCGCCGCCATAACGGGCGGCCAGATCCGCCTCACTGCGCACCGAACGCATCATCAACTGCGCCACCTCCCGCAGGCAGACATCCCCCGCCTGATGGCCATAGTGATCGTTAAAGCGTTTGAAGTAGTCCACATCGATGAGGATAAGGGCAAGCGGGGCGCCGCTCGACTGACTATGGGCTTTGCAGCGTTCGAGCTCCTGACTGAAGTGGCGCCGATTGGCAAGACCAGTCAGTGGATCCTGCTTGGCCAGTGCATCGAGGCGCCGCAACAGGGCCAGATTGTCATGCTCACGCATCACGGCCAATTCAAACCAGCGATGCAGCATCCGGCGACCAACCTCCAGCGCCATTATGGTACATACCACCTCAAGCAGATAAAGCTGCGGAAAATCCACCTCCAGCCACCACAAACGCGCAACGCCAAATAGCAACGGTACACTGAGATAGGCATACAACACGCGTCGGTCGGGATAAAACGCGATCAGCGCAGCCAGTAAATTGAGGCGCATGATCCCGTTGGCATAGCTTGCCCCTCCCCGCAGCTCAACTTCACCAATGGTGAAGATATGCAGCGTCCAGACGCCCCCCCAGACCAGCATTACGACCAATGCGCACCATAGCCAGACTCGATCCTGCAGATGATTGCAGAGCAGGGCTGCAACCGGCAGCAGCAGCAGCACGACCATGACAAAGCCCAGCTCACTCTGAAAGCGCCATGGCAGAGTACCGTCACTGGCCAGGCCTGCCTGGCTGTAGACCTGGTAGCGTATCGCCAGAAACAGCACAACCAGCCAGTTCAGCAACCAGAACCAGACCATGCCGCGACTGATGGCCTGGCGACAAGCAAGATCCATGTGAGCCGATATCGTTGAGGGGGCCCGGCGTTGCTCTTCAGACAACATGTCTCACACTCCACGAAACGCGTAAAAAGAGGTTGCACTCATTTTATTGCGCACAACAATAGCTGACGGTTATACCCTTTTGCATCGAGATCCCTTCATGATAATCCCCTGGCAAGCGTTGGATGCCGATACCCTGACCAACCTGATCGAACAGTTTGTGCTGCAAGAAGGCACCGAATATGGCGAGCATGATGTTTCGCTTGAAGCCAAAGTCGCTATGGTAAGGACTCAATTACAGCAAGGCATCGCCGTGATCGTCTATAGCGAGTTGCATGAATCGGTCAATATTGTGCCACGCGATCGTTTCAATGAGCCGTCTTGACCATCTCGGGTTCACGCCCGTATAACGAAACTCCCAAGGAAGAGAGCATTCTATGTCGGCCAAGCATCCCATTATCGCCGTCACCGGGTCGTCCGGTGCCGGTACCTCTACCTCCACCATCGCCTTTCGATCCATGTTCCACCAATTGGGTTATCAGGCAGCCGTGGTGGAAGGTGACAGTTTTCACCGCTACACCCGCCCCGAGATGGATGTGGCAATCCGCAAGGCGCGTGAACAAGGACGCCACATCAGCTATTTTGGCCCCGAGGCCAATGACTTCGGCTTGCTGGAGAGCTTTTTTCAGGGCTATGGCCAGGATGGCACCGGCCAGTATCGCCGCTATCTGCACAGCTTTGACGAGGCGGTCCCCTTCAACCAGATGCCCGGCACCTTCACCCCCTGGCAGCATCTGCCGAGCGACACTGACCTGCTGTTTTATGAAGGGCTGCACGGTGGTGTGGTCACTGAGGATCACAACGTAGCCCGCCACGTGGACTTTCTCATCGGCGTGGTGCCCATCGTCAACCTGGAGTGGATCCAGAAGCTGATCCGCGATACCTCGGAGCGCGGCCACTCCCGTGAGGCCGTAACCGACTCCATAGTCCGCTCCATGGATGATTACATCAACTTCATCACCCCGCAGTTCTCGCGCACCCATATCAACTTCCAACGGGTGCCGACAGTGGACACCTCCAATCCCTTCAGTGCCAAGGTGATCCCGAGTCTGGACGAGAGTATGCTGGTGATCCGGTTTCGCGGCATAAAACAGGTCGATTTTCCCTATCTGTTGTCGATGATCGACGGCTCATTCATGTCACGAATGAATACCATCGTCGTGCCGGGTGGCAAGATGGGGTTTGCCATGGAGTTGATCCTTAAGCCACTCATCCAGCAACTACTTGAAACCGGCAAGATCACTTAAGCCAAGGAGTTCACAATGCGGTTAGCGTTTATCTCTGTGGTATTGGCCGCCCTGCTTGGCGGCTGCAGCAGCGGGCCGACGGCCCCCACGCTGGAGTCCGGCACCATGCTGGTTCGTCCGATTGGCAACTGGACCTATGGCGCAACCCCGCGCTACGCCCTGGCCGAGCAGTATCAATTCGCCGGTGAGCTGGCGGAAGGGTGGCTGGAGCCGATGCAGCAGGCGGTGAGCCGGGAGCTCAATGGCAAGGGATGGCAAAGCGCACCGCTCGACGAGGCGGATCTGTGGGTCGCCATAGGCGTCGCGGGCGGCAAGGATATGAGCGATGGCGAGATTTTCGCCCGCCTCGGCATGACGCCCGGGGTCTATGCCTCGGCCAACCAGCGCAAAGGCTCGCTGGCCATAGTGCTGCTCGATCGCAAAACCCAGAAAGCAGTCTGGAGCAGCATCATCCAGCTGACCAGCGACGTGAGCATTGCTGACAGCCAACGTCAGGCGCTCAGCCAGCAGCTCGCTGCCGAACTGCTTCATAGCGTCCCGACCAATTAACAGTTAATGCTGGCTTATTGAAAAGGGATGGATAGAAAAACGGCTTGCCTCCAGGCAAGCCGTTTTTTGTGGTCTCACAGTTTTGTCCCAGTCTGGTCTTGGCCGGACTGGGACACGAAGCTGCACGCCTTCAGATATCTGTGGTCACTTATTTGAGCGTACAGGTCAGCAGCGTGACCCCTTTCTGGGTGAGGAGCGCCTGTTTCTCCTGATTCCAGAAGGTGGTCTGGCCGTCAGAATATTTGGCGCCAGACTCTGACTCCACACGCGCCAGCTTGTGGTAAACCCCAGAATAGGGGAACTGCACCATGTCAGCCTGGGCATCATAGGTAACGGCCAGCATCTCTTCGCCACACTGGTATTGGCTGTATTGATACTGGGTAGGTTGCGGGCTGCTGCACGCCGCCAGACCCAACAGGGGAAGCAGAGCGATCAATTTTTTCATTGCACTTTCCTTATGTGATGGCCTTATGTAATGGCCTTGTGCAGAGGCCTCATGTGACGGCCTTATGCCAGGGTACCAACGAAACAATCGTCAGTTATCAAGCTTCAACAATTTGATAACTATGGGTAATTTGTACCGCTTTTTCCAACATCAGGGAAACAGAACAGTATTTTTCCATCGACAGATCGACCGCTCTGGCCACCTGTTTCTCTGCCAATCCCTTGCCTGTCACCACGAAGTGCAGATTAATCTTCTCGAAAACCCGGGGCACGCTATCGACCCGTTCGCCACTGACATCGACATGGCATGCGGTCACCGACTGGCGCGCTTTTTCGAGGATGGAGACCACATCAATGGAGCTGCAGCCACCGACCGCCAGCAGGATCATCTCCATCGGGCTGGCCCCCTCACCGGGGTTGGCACCATCCAGGATCACCTTGTGACCGGATTCACTCTCACCCACAAACTTCATCCCTTCCACCCAGCTGACCTTGGCTTTCATCTCGCACTCTCTCCTGTTAATCATGATGATGGATCCCTAGCATAACCCAGTCGCTTATCTCTGCCGAACAGGGGGAGTTGGGATGGAAATAGATCAAAATCAACATCTCCGACCTCTATCTTCCCTAGAATGGCCGAAGCGGCGCAGCAGGCATTACTCAAAGGGCTCTGTCAAAAGCCCGCAAAGCCTTGTCAGCACAGGCAAAGGCTCTTATCCTACTGCGACCAATACAAGGAATGGCAAGATTGGCAGCTTGCCCGGACGCACAAGTCCATAAAAAGACACTACAGAGGAATTCTCATGGTCATTGGCAAACCGCAAAGCGATCCCACCCTGGAATGGTTCTTGTCGCACTGCCACATTCATAAGTATCCCGCCAAGAGCACCCTGATCCATGCGGGTGAAAAAGCGGAGACCCTCTACTACATCGTCAAGGGCACTGTGGCCGTCTTGATCAAGGACGATGAGGGCAAAGAGATGATCCTCTCCTATCTGAACCAGGGTGACTTCCTGGGCGAGATGGGGATGTTCGAGGAGAACGAGAACCCCGAGCGCTCCGCTTGGGTTCGCGCCAAAGGCTCTTGCGAAGTGGCAGAGATCTCCTACAAGAAGTTCCGCCAGCTGATCCAGGTCAACCCGGACATTCTGATGCGTCTCTCTGGCCAGATGGCCAAGCGCCTGCAACACACCAGCCAGAAAGTGGGTAACCTCGCCTTCCTGGATGTGACCGGCCGGATCGCCCAGACCCTGCTCAACCTGGCCAAACAGCCGGATGCCATGACCCACCCGGATGGCATGCAGATCAAGATCACCCGTCAGGAGATAGGCCAGATCGTCGGCTGCTCTCGTGAAACCGTGGGCCGCATCCTGAAGATGCTGGAAGAGCAGGAGCTCATCTCTGCTCACGGCAAGACCATTGTGGTATTTGGCACTCGCTGATAACCCATCCGCAGGCCTGACTGAGGCCTTGGGATAAAAAAGGCTGCTACGGCAGCCTTTTTTGATCCTCTCCCCTATAATCCCGAACGCCCTTCACTGTTCCGGCATTCGCCCAGAGAGTTACTATGCATCTTCAATGTCCCCGCTGCCGCAGTCCGCTCCATCTTCATGAAGCCTCCCAGGGGCGCTATTGCGACAACAAGCATCACTTCGATCCGGCACCGGAAGGTTATCTGGATCTCATCCCCGGCAAGAAAAACCCCAAAGACAGCGACAGCCGCGCCCTGATGCGCGCCAAACACCATTTCCTGGAAGCCGGCCACCAACTGCCGCTGGTTGAGGCCATGGCCGCTCTACTCGCTCCGCTGGCCCCGCAAGAGCTGGTTCATCTGGGATGTGGTGAAGGCTACTACTGCCGCGCGCTGGCAGAGCGCCTGCCCGGCTGGCAGTTTGCTGGGGTTGATATCGCCAAGAACACCATCTTTGCCGCCAAAAAAGCGCAGCCGGACGGCCAGTTTGTCATTGCCGATCCCGCCCGTGCACCGCTGCAACCGGGCTCTGCTCAGGTGCTGCTGGTCAACGATCTCAAGGTCAAGACCGAGCAGCTGGTCAGCTGGCTGGCCCCCGGTGGCTATCTGCTCTATCTGCAGCCGGGCCCCCGTCATCAGTGGCAACTGCGGGTCAGCCTCAATCCGGTGAGTATGGAACACCCTTTAAGCTGGCCCTCGCTTGCCGGTCTCCGACTGGTAAGCCAGGAGCGCTGCCAGTTCCCTATCTCTATGGATCAGACCATGCGCGCCTTTATTCTGGAGACAAGCCGTCTCGGCTGGCGCGCCAACGGCGAACAGCGCCATGCCTTTATCCAGCAAGGTCCGGCACAGCTGGAACAGGATTTGCTGATGACACTGTGGCAAAAAGCAAGCTGACCGCCTGACAGGAGCACGGCAAGTGCTCCTGTCCCATTTTCCTCCCGCCACTCTTCTCCCCCTTCGTGATTCGCCTCACAACTTGAGTCATCGACCTTATTGGTCAGGCCAGCTTTAATGTCAAAACAGCCAATAGAGAATAATTCATTGAATTTAATCTCTTTTTAACCTGTCAAAAAACGTCATATCCAGTATCAACAGCGCCCTTCAGCACCAAATTAAACGACGACAGATTCAGGCCCAGTCAAGGTTCAAGCGCCTACCGTGTGGCTATCGGACCCTTTCCGATTTCCATAGAACCGACCACAGGTTCGGAAGTGTTTACATCAGAGGAAATAAGGATATGAAAAAGTCTGCACTGACTATGGCCATCTCCAGCTTGCTGCTGGCCAGTGGCGCCCACGCTGCTACCGTTTACAACCAGAACGACACCAAGCTGGATATCGGTGGCCGTGCCCAGGGTGCCTACTACGGCACTGACAACAACAGCGCCGAAGGAGATCAGAGCTACTTCCGTCTGCACGTTGCTGGCGAGACCAAGATCGCTCCCGAGATGAAGGCATTCGGCTTTGCCGAATACAACCTGCCGACCTCCGGTTCTGACAACGATGAACTGCGTTACGCCTATGCCGGCATCCAGCACGATCGCTTCGGTGCCTTCAGTTATGGCCGTCAGGATGGTCTGTTCACCAAGGCCGTAAACAACTATACCGACGTACTGCCCGAATGGGGTGGTGATGGCCTGGGCAAAGATACCGAAGTATTCGGTACCGGCCGTACCAACGGTCTGGCTCAGTACATCTTCAACTACGAAGGTCTGACTCTGGGTGCCCAGTTCACTGGTAACAATACCCCGCAAAATGCTGGCCGCAGCGCCATTGCCGAGTCCTTCAACGGTAACCTCTACAACGGTGAGAGCTGGAACAGCACTGGTTCCAAAGAGGGCTTTGCCTTCTCTGCCAACTATGACTTCGATATGGGTCTGAGCCTGGGCGCTGCATACAACCAGGCTGGCAAAACTGCCGAACAGGCCCGCTACGCAGCCTTTGGCGGCGAGAAAGATGCCAAGCTGATGGGCTTCGGTGCCAAATATGCTGCAGGCGACCTCTATCTGGCGGCAACCTATTCCCACGGTGAGAACCACCTGTTCGTCAACAACGGCTACGCCGAGAAGATGGATGGTTACGAAGCCGTTGCCCAGTACACCATCGGCAAGTTCAAGCCTTCTCTGGCTTACCTGCGCACTGACGTCAAAGATACTGCCCACGGCATTGACGACACCTACACCGAGTACGTATCCATCGGTGCCTGGTACAACTTTACCGAGAACTTCAACGCCTACGTTGACTACAAGCTGAACCTGCTTGACTCTGTTGATGGCAAGTCCACCAACTCTCTGGGCAAGAACACCGACGACGTTGTTGCTGTCGCCCTGCAGTACAACTTCTAAAAGGTTGACTGTCGGTTATACCCTGTGAAACCAATGTCTACTGTTTGAATTTCTTCCGGCCGCTCTGCGGCCGGTTTTTTATTGCGCGTTTTCAGCACCTTGCATATAACTATCGAGCGGATAGCTGTAATTTCAGCCCGTTGGACAAGCAAGGATGCGCAAAGAGGGGTGCAGGGATGACAGAGTTACTCGGAAAACGGTGGGGGCCACTGTGGCCAGTGTTACTGTTGCTGGTGAGCATCGGCTGGAGCGGGAATAGCGCCGCCAGTAGTGAGCGCAACCTCTATCAGCAGCTTGGGCTGGCCGGCAAACTCGACAGACAAACCTTTCAAAAAGCCCTTGTCAGCTATCAAAGCGTACGCAGCAAGCAAAAATCCATCCTGACCATCATTGATTACAGCAAGCCTTCGACTCAGCGCAGGCTGTTCGTCATCGACATGAAACGTCACAAACTGCTTTATCACACCTGGGTAAGCCATGGCCGCAACTCAGGTGAACTAGCCGCAGAGCGCTTTTCCAACCAGCTCAACTCCCGACAAAGCTCCCTCGGCGTCTATCGTACCGCAGAAACCTACTTGGGCAAGCATGGCTACTCCCTGCGGCTGGATGGGCTCAGCCCCGGCAAAAACTGCAATGCCCGCAAACGTGCCATCGTGGTGCATGGCGCCGCCTATGCCAGCCCAAACCATCTGCGCAAATATGACAAACTGGGCCGCAGCTGGGGCTGTCCCGCCCTGCCAAAGGAACAAGCCAGGGCCATCATAGATACCATAAAAGGGGGCAGTGTCATCTACGCCCACGGCTAACGGGCACAACACCATAAAACACAAGGCCAGCAATCGCTGGCCTTGTTTGTCACGCTCTCACACTAAACGGGACGAGTTATTGGCGCACCACCAGGACCGGGCACGGAGCATGACGCACCACGGATTCGGCAACGCTGCCTACCAGCAGATGGCTGATGCCGGAGCGGCCGTGACTCCCCATAACGATCAGTTCAACCTCGTCTTCCTTGGCCTGGATAATGATTTCATCCGCTGCCCTGCCAAAGCGAATATCAAACGTTGCCGGAATAGGCAGGGTGGCAATCAGCTCTTTGAGTTGGGCTCTGGCCTGACGCTCCATTTCGTGAGTGATCTCAACGGCTGTCATATGAAGAATTTTGTAACTGTCAAAGCCGTGCAGTTGGTCTACGACATGGATCAGCTTGAGCTGGGCCTCATGGCTCTGCGCCATGAATACGGCATAGTCGAGTACCGCCCGGGACATTTGGGAAAAATCGACAGGACAAAGCAGAGTTTTGATCGATGGCATAATGCAGTCTCCTCTACTGATTGGGGTACTATTGAATCTTGAGTTCATCATAACCATCAGATTGAAAATAACTCTCGACCCTGTCGCAAAATGAACATCAGGGATTTTTTCTGTACGCCGTCGCCATCAATGCCATGGTATAAAGTAGGGTATCAGTGTTTTTTCCTCTGCCCCAGCGAGGCCAGCTCTGACCATGCTACGCATCTGTCTGTTGCTCTGTTGTCTGTTCACTGCGGCGAATTGCCGGGCAGAGTCTATTGACGTTTATTGCGATGATTGGCCCGGTTTTTGTCAAAAGGATGGCAAAGGCCTCTATCTAGATCTGGTGCGAGCCATCTACCAGCCTCACGGCTATCAGGTAACCCCCCATATTGTGCCCTATAAGCGCGCTCTCGCTGTCATTGCAAAAAAAGGGGGAGATATCGCCATGGGGGTATATCGCGATGAAGTATCCGGCGTCCAGCAATCTCGCTATCCGGCATCAGCGGATGACCTGGCCGTGTTCATGCTCAAGAAATGGCAACCCCAGTGGCAAGGGGAGAAAAGTCTGGAAGGGCAAACCGTGATATGGCGGCGGGGCTGGGCATTCGACAAGTACATTGCGGTCACCATGCAGTGGCATGAAATTGACAGCGATGAGCTGGCCCTGCAACTGCTTGGTAAAGAGCGATATCGCTTTTACCTCACTGCCGGCGTGCTCTATGTGGATGAGGCTATCCCTCCCGAGCTGCATCGCGTCTTCCTGCGCTGGATCCCGACCTATCCCATTTTTGCCGATACCCAGCAAGGCAACCGGATGTTACAGCTCTGGGATAAGGGAATGGTTGAGTTGATCCGCAGCGGGGGTCTGGCAGAGATCTATAAGCACTATCAACTCTATGACTACTATCAGGGTTTTATCGAAGAACTGGAACAGAAAGTGGCTGCCAGTCCTGCAGACTGAATGATAACGTTGCGCTAATTACTCTCCCCTCATTCCCTTGGCCAAGCGGTCGTAGAGGATCACATTGACCGAGGCCGCCAGATTCATACAGCCACTGGTCGGCACATAAACCACATCTTTCACCGCGCCATAGAGGGCAGGATCGAGCGTACCATCCTCCGGCCCGAAGATATAAAAAGCGCGTTCCGGATGGACATAGTCGGGGAGCGGTGTAGCGCCGTCGATCAGATCGACCACCACGGGCACGCATCCCTGCGGGATAAACGCCATCAGATCATCCACCCCGAGCAGCGGGATCTTCTCCACCATCTGCTTGGTATCAGTGGCAAAGCGGCGCGCCAGCTCGAAGCGGTTGCCGGTGTAGTAGACCTCGTCCACCCCGTAACAACCCGCAGCCCGCATCACGGAACCGACATTTTCCGGGGACTTGGGATTGACCAACCCCACGCAGCAGAATGCACTCTTTTCCATCATCTCTCCTCATCTTGCGACGGCCATTATAAGCCGTTGCAGGGCCACCGACCCGTTAAAAGTCCCCTCCCCAGCTAAACCGCTTGCCAACCCAGCTTTGAATGTCGGTTTTTTGTGCGCAAGCCGACAAATTTTGTACAAGCCGATAGCCAGCAAACGTTTCCCAGCAATAATGGACAAACGTTTGTAAATGGATGTTTGTCTATGACTGAGCGTGAACAAGAGATCCTAGCCCTGCTGCGTCAGGATCCCATGATTGCCCAGCAGGATCTGGCCGATCGCCTCGGCATCAGCCGCTCCGCGCTGGCCAGCCACATCTCCAGCCTGATCCGGCAGGGATATGTGCAAGGCAGAGGTTATGTACTGCGAGAAGGCCCCTACGTAGTGGTGATCGGCGGTGCCAATATGGATATTTGTGGCACCAGCCATGACAACCTGCTGCTCGGCGACTCCAACCCGGGCAAGGTGCGCACCTCGGCAGGTGGTGTTGGCCGCAATATCGCCGAGAATCTGGCGCGGCTCGGCAGCGACACCCGGCTGCTTACAGCGGTCGGCAACGACCAGTATGGTCATCATCTGCTGGAGGTAAGCCAGCGGGCCGGCGTCGATGTGCGCCAGACCCTAGTGCTCGATGGCCACACCACCTCCTGTTATCTCAGCCTGCATGATGGCAGCGGCGAAATGAGCTGTGCCATCAATGACATGGCCATTATCGAGCAGCTCACGCCTGCCCGCCTGACACCCCTCGCAGGCTTTCTCGGCGGTGCCCGGCTTTGGGTGCTCGACACCAATCTGGCCATCCATACCCTCGACTGGCTGTTCGAACGGCAGGGGGATCACGCCATCTTTGTCGATACCGTTTCGGTGGCCAAAGTGGAGAAGATCCGCCCCTGGCTCGGCAAAATCCACACCCTCAAACCCAATCGCAGTGAGGCCGAACAGCTGTGCGGCATGACCATCGCCGGGCCCGAAACCTGGCCCATGGTGGCCGCCTGGTTCCACCGCGCCGGGGTCAAGCGACTGTTCCTCAGTCTGGGTGAACAGGGGATCTTCTACAGCGATGGCGAGCAGCAGGGCCACCTGCCGGTGCTGGGCAGTCCGGTACTCAACGTCACCGGCGGCGGGGATGCCTTTATGGCTGGCCTCGCCCACGCCTGGCTGCAAGAGCTCGACATTGCCCAGACCACCCGCTTTGCCCTGGGCTGCGCCGCCCTCACCGTCAATTGTTCCGATACCGTTTTTTCCGGTCTGAGCAAGACCGCCGTTGACCGCATACTGGAGGAGTACTCATGCTGAACGCTTACCTCGATATCCAACCGGAAGTGGCTGCCGCACTGGCCGCTGGCAAACCGGTCGTTGCCCTCGAATCCACCATCATCTCCCACGGCATGCCCTATCCGCAAAACGTGGAGACGGCCCGTCAGGTGGAGCAGGTGGTGCGCGATAACGGCGCCATTCCGGCGACCATCGCCATCCTCGACGGCCGCCTCAAAGTGGGTCTCGATTCGGGGGCGCTGGAAGCGCTGGGCCGGGCTGGCCACGACGTGACCAAGTGCAGCCGCCGCGACATTCCGTTCGTGCTGGCGCGCAAGGGGATGGGGGCCACCACGGTCGCCTCCACCATGATCATCGCCGCCATGGCGGGGATCCGGGTCTTTGCCACCGGCGGTATCGGCGGGGTACATCGCGGTGCGCAAGAGACCTTCGATATCTCGGCCGATCTGCAGGAGCTGGCACAAACGCCAGTGGCCGTAGTCTGCGCCGGAGCCAAGTCGATCCTCGATATCGGGCTGACGCTGGAGTATCTGGAGACCCAGGGCGTGCCGGTGATCGGCTATCAAACCGAAGAGCTGCCCGCCTTCTACACCCGCGAGAGCGGCTTCAAGGTCGATTATCGCCTCGATACCCCGGCAGCCATCGCAGAGGCGCTGCGCCTCAAGTGGGAGCTGGGACTGGCGGGCGGCGCCGTGGTTGCCAACCCCATCCCGAGCGCACACGCCATGCCAAAAGCCGATATCGACGCAGCCATTGCCCAAGCGCTGCGTGAAGCCGATGAGCAGGGGATCAAGGGCAAAGCGTCTACCCCCTTCCTGCTGGCCCGCGTCTGCGAGCTGACTGGCGGCAACTCGCTGGCGGCCAACATCCAGCTGGTACTGAACAACGCGGCCCTCGGTGCCCGGATCGCTGCCAGCCTGTGATCGCACGCCGATACCTCGCCATGTAAAAGAGGGCCTCGCGGCCCTCTTGTTGTTTTTGCTATCTACTGTGCTATTGCAACGCTGCGTTATTGTAGTACCACGCGCCCATTGAGTGGCTGCACCGGCCGGTTGTTGGGGTGGTGCATCACCGCCTTGAAGGCGTCGATCTGGGCCTGACTGACCTCAACCGGCTGCTTCATCACCAGCCAGCGCACTCCTTCCGAGCAGGGAGGCGTAGTAAGGGAACCGCTGAAGCGATAGTAGTCACGATTCTCGGGCAGCAGTTGCTCAGCAGAGAGTGGCGCCTTGAGGGCCTGGATCTCCCCCACTTTGGCCGGTAGTTCACCCCAGGCAGCCGCCAGCGCAGGATTGGCCTTGCCAGCCTCGAACATCACCGCCACCACGGCGATCTCTCCCTTGTCACTGACATGCACCAGATGCCCTTCCAGCGGATAGGATTTGCCCTCAATGAGGTTTTCACTCGGGGCGTGGAAGTGGAACTGCTTGAGCTCAAACCTGGTGCCATCGAGTTGCAAGGTGCTGCCTGGGGCATAACCGACCTGCACGGTATGACCGTTGTTGACCACTGTGTTGCCACCCGCATGATAGTGGAGTACCAGCGGGGCCAGTTTGGCCTCGACCAGCCCGCTCAGATCGACCGGAGACTGATTGCTGCCCGCACACAGACCAAATTCCGGGGTCAGCTTGGCCCAGTGGGCAGGCCCCGCCTCGCCGCTATATTCCCAGTGGGGGGTGGCAGCAAACACGACAGGGCACAGCAACAGAGAGCAGGCCAACAGAGACTTTCTCATCATACATCCTTATCTTGATTGAAAAGCACGACCATCCCCTCCCCCGGATAGCGGGGCATGCAGAGATGGTATATCTGATACGCGGGATACAGAACATCAGAGCGACTTTCTAATGGTAACGAGCACGGGTTGGT
This sequence comes from Aeromonas sp. 603404, assembly GCF_049171775.1. Lineage (NCBI taxonomy): Bacteria > Pseudomonadati > Pseudomonadota > Gammaproteobacteria > Aeromonadales > Aeromonadaceae > Aeromonas > Aeromonas sp. 603404. The sequence continues at coordinate 11,091 of NZ_JAAKPE010000005.1, read as the reverse complement.
CAATCGGTTGGACCGCGGCTCAATACAGAGTCGTTTGGCAAGTATATGGTGAGGGATCGACAGAGACAGTGAAAGAGGGGGAAATTAATCAGCCGGCTATCCACTCATCGTCTGGCGGATACGGGGCAAGGTTCAGGGAGTCACGCTTTCATAACAACCATCCATCACAACCATCGCGGGAGTCCGGGCTCCCGCGATGGTTGCCGATAACGGCAATTAACGGTCGCGATTCAACGCGATCAGACGATCAAGAATCGCTTCACCATCGGCACGCAAACCGTTGTGCTCATATTCATTGGTGATCCAGGCACGACTGTTGCCCAGGCCACGCAGGGTCTCGCGGCTGTAGTCAAACTCCACATACATATCCTCGGCATAGACGGCGCAGGCTACCGGCACCTTGTTGCGGGCCAATTGTGCCGGGTCATAGAGCGCCCCCCAGTCCGCCTTGTTGGCCAGCAGATGAGCCGCCTCTTTCAGGGGCAGCAACTCGCGAAACTGCTCGAACATCCAGGGGTAAACCATCTCGCCGGTGAAGGCGAAATCCTTGCCGGGCGCCCAGTTCACCGCAGGAAACTCCCCTCTGACCCGATCCGCCGCCCAGCGAGTCGCCTCCCCTTCGGCGTAGATAGCCTCGTGCAGAATGGCAAACAGCGGGTTGGTATTGAATGGCTGCATGCTCTGCACCTGATAGAGAAAGGCCGGGCTCAGCTTGTCACCGATAAAGGCCTCCTCCAGCAGGTAATAAAGCTCCTCGAAAGCACCCGTAGCGCCGAGATCCAGCCCTTGCTGCTGGAACTGCTCCACCGTCAGGCGCTGGCCGTTGGGCAGCCGCACATCGTGATGGTGCAGATGGTTGGCCAGCCGGTTGGAAATCCCCTGAGCGTGGGGGAAGCGGGCGAAGAAGGCACGGTTCTTGTCAGCCACCCTCTGGTAGGTGGCACGGTAAACCTCCTCGGCACTGCGGCTGATCGGCGCGATACCGCCGGTGATATAGACCTCCCGCAGGCTATCGGGGAAGAGCGAGAGATAGGTCAGGCAGCAAAAACCGCCAAAACTTTGCCCCAGCAGGCTCCAGCGATGCTTGGGGCTGAGCTCCTGCCGGATGAACTCAGCATCTTGCACTATGCTGTCGGCGCGAAAATGGCTGAGATACTCCGCCTGCTCGGTCGGTGTCATTTTGGCCAGAATATGCCCATGGATGGGGCTCGACATCCCGGTGCCACGCTGATCCAGCAGCAGCACTCTGAACTCCTGCAACGCCCGCTTGAGCCAACCACTGTTAGCCGTCGGGCGCGGCGCCCCGAATCCCGGCCCCCCTTGCAGAAACAGCAGCCAAGGGAGCTTGTCATCGAGTTTGTCTTTGCAGCAGAGGGTGCGGGCAAACAGGGTAATGCTGTCACCATCCGGCTCATCATGATCGAGGGGAACGGTAAAAAAGTGCGGCTCGCAATGAATGCCGTCCAGTACATAGCTCAAGGGGCTGTTCATCTGGGATCTCTCCGTCAGGATGGGAACATCATTGACCCCATCATATCCTCGCCCAGCCACAGGGTCACTCCGGTTTTCCAAAATGTTAACAATGGCTTAAAGGTCGAAACATCACCAGACAAGCAGCTCTTCAACGGTGCTGAATTAATTGTTTTGCGGGGGAGATTGACGCCATGGCGCCATTCAACAAAGATGGCTCGCCTGCACAGGAGTGCAGCCATTCAGGCCGACAAAATAGATAAGGGAATGTGATGAAACCGAAGTGGATCAGGGCCAGAAAAAGAGAGAAGAAGCCATGCCCTGGCAGCATGCTGCAGACCGGAATACTGCTGTTCAGTGCCACCTGTAGCGCGACGCTCTTTTTGGCAGCATGCAACAGCAACTAGAAATGAAAAAGCCCGCTCAATTGAGCGGGCTTTTCGAATTTGGCTCCTCCTACTGGACTTGAACCAGTGACATACGGATTAACAGTCCGCCGTTCTACCGACTGAACTAAGGAGGAATTGTGGTGCCCAGAGACGGAATCGAACCGCCGACACGGGGATTTTCAATCCCCTGCTCTACCGACTGAGCTATCTGGGCAACGGCGCGCATTAAACCCTTTCCAGCGCAGAGTGTCAACCATGATGGCACGATAAAAAGCACGTTCGCTCAACAACTGAACGCAATGAACGGTTATTAGCCGTTTCGGAGCAGAAATCTGCCTAACCGTGACCCGTCTCATATATGAATGATCACCAAACCGCGGGAAATCACGGCCTCTATAGCTTTGCCACATTGAGCCGAATCCACTCTGCGAGTATGCTTTGCCGCAATGATACCGCCTGGAGGCAACATGAGTCTGAATATGCAAGAGTGGCGTGAAGAGACCACCGAGATCGTCAACGAACTGCTGGCCGATGGCAGCAATCCCGATGCGGATTACGACATCGAGCACCACTTCGCCTGCCAGGATTTCGACCGTCTGGAAAAAGCAGCGGTTGACCTGTTCAAGGCCGGTTTTGAAGTGACCGATGCCGAAGAGATGGAACTGGATGACGGCGCAACCATCTTCTGCTTCGATGCCACCATCGAGTGCAAGCTGGATGTCGAAGCCATCGTTGCCGATATCGAAAAGATGCTGCCCATCCTGGAAAAATACGGGGTGGACTACGATGGCTGGGGCACCTACTTTCAGGATTGATCCCTGCCACAAACAGAGAGGCCACCTGCGGGTGGCCTCTCTGTTATTGCAGACTGTCACAAATAACTGGCGGCAAACTGCTCGGGCGGCAACGGGGGGCTGAACAGATAACCCTGTAGCCGATCACACCCCGCCTGGGTCAGCCACAACTGTTGCTCGACGGTTTCCACCCCTTCTGCAGTAATGCAGATCCCCAGCTCATGGCCAAGTCCGATGACCGATCTCACGATGGCGGTGGTGGCACTGTTGCTGACCAACCCCTGGGTGAAGCTGCGATCCAGCTTGAGCGTGGCGACCTTGAGCCTTGGCAGATAGGCCAGCGAGCAATACCCGGTACCGAAATCATCGATGGCCAGTTGAAAACCGGCGGCGATCAGGTTATCCAGGTTGGTCTCGATCTCATCGGCATTCTCCATCAAGACTCCTTCAGTGATCTCCAGCTCCAGCTGGCCTGCATTCAGACCATGACGGGCAATGCAGCCCTGCACCTGCTTGCAGAGCGCCGGATCACGAAACTGCAACGGCGAAAGGTTGATGGAGAGTACCATATCCGGCTGATCGGTTTGCCACTGGGCCAACTGAGCACACCCCAACTCCAGCATCAGTTGACCAAGTTGGCCGATGATCCCCATCTCTTCGGCCAGTGGAATAAATTCTTCCGGCGAGATCATGCCAAGTTCAGGATGCGGCCAGCGGCAAAGCAATTCTGCACCACAAAGCTGATGGGTTGTGCTGCTGATAATGGGTTGGTAGACGGCAACCAGCTGGGATGACTTGATGGCGAGCGGTAACTGGGCGGCGATCAGTTGACGCCGCTTGAGCCGGGCGTGCAGCGCCGGATCAAACAGAGTGCAGTACTGCTGCTGCCGCTTGCCCTGCGCCAGCGCCGCTTCAGCATGGCTGAGCAACCGCTCGGCATCGCTTGCCCGCCCCTGAGCCAGCCCCAGAAACACCGGGATCTGGATACGATGCTCTTCCACCTGATAGTACTCCATCAACTGCTGCTGCAGATGCTGGTTCCACTCCTGCAACGGCTCGTTGAAATCGGGGAGTAACAGACAGAAGTCATCGGCAGCCACCCGGCAGAGCAAGGTTCGCGGCGGAACCAATTGCTGTAGTCGCTTGGCCACCTGGCTCAGCAGGCGATCAGCAATCCGGATCCCGAAGCGATCGTTAACCTCACGAAAGTGGTGCAGATCGACCAGCACCAGTGTGGCGCTGCGGCCCCCCAAATGGCGGCTGGTCTGCAAGAAACGGGAGAGTTTGAGCAGCCCGGTGAGGCTGTCGTAGTGCTGCTCCTGCTGCAACTGTGCCTGAGTGGTGCGCAAGCCAGTGATATCGCGCCCCAGCGTCAGGATCCCGAGGGAGTGACCATCCCCATCGGGGACATCGACCCGGGTGATCTCCATGTGCCGTCCCTGCCCTCTGGCATCCAGCAGACAACATTCGCCGTGGCCCATCCCTTGGGGTGCCGCCAGCCGGAACGGCAGCTGCTGACCCAGCACCTCATTCGCCCCCTGACCAATAAAGTCGAGAAACGCCTGGTTGCACTCCAGCAACACACCGTTGTGATCATCGAAACGGATCAGGTCAGGGATGGCATCGAGCAGAAAACGCTGCAACACCTGCTGTTTTTTGACCGTCTGTTCCAGGTGCTTGCGCTGGGCAATCTCGTTGACCATTCCGAATACGGCATATGGCTCACCCTGAGCCGTGTAAAGCGGGATCTTGTGCACCTCCATCCAGCAGGTCTCACCACCCCGATTACAGTGCAACTGTTGATGAAGCAAGGGAACGCCCCCCGTCAGCAACTGCGCGTCCTCGGTACGAAATACATCGCCCCATGGCATCTCTGCATCACTCTTGCCGACCACCTCGGCGGGTGAACCCAGCTTGGCCTCAATGGCAAATTCACGATTGGCAAACAGGTAGCGACCATGCCTATCACGACAGAAGATACTCATTGGCAACTGGTCGATGATCTGCTGAAGCAGATCCGGGGTAAGCATGTTGGTCACAGGGGCGCTTATGGAGGAATTTCGAGCAAATCTATGATAGCAAACCAATTTTGTAAAGCACCCCCGGTAACCCCTCCGTTTACACCGATGCAGCACGCATGCTGACAGAGGTTGTCGCTCAGGTGATAATAGGCACCGGTTGGCCAATGGCCTGATAAATGGACGAGAGAAGCAAGATGAAAAAGATGATGGGGTGCGCATTGGCGCTGCTGCTGGCAGGTTGTGCTGGCGACAATAACGGTGGTGAGGAGTATCGCTACAACCCGCCGGTCGCCAAGGCGACCAACAATACCCAGGAGATGGCGATCCCGGTGGATCTGGTGTGGGCTCGCGCCGAAAAGTGGTTCACCGACCACGGCCTCACCATCGAAAACAGTCAGCGCGGTGCCGGCCTGATGACCGCCAATGTCAACCAGTCGGCCGACGGACTTGAGTGGCTGGACTGCGGCACCATGGGTTCCAAAGTAGCACTGGGCAACCCTGACCTGCAGATCAACCTGATCATCACCCAGAGCGGCAACAGCAGCGTGGCCACCGTCAACGTCAAAGGCAACACCGAGCTGTTCTTTGTGGAATCCTCAGGCGAGCGCGTATCAGCCCCGTCCATCAAGCCGGTCTGCGTCTCCCGCGGCACCCTTGAGCAGAGCCTGTTTGCCACACTCGGCAACTAATTTCGCCTCCCTGCCAAAATAAAAAAAGCGGCAGATTGCTCTGCCGCTTTTTTACTGTCCCGAGTTGGGCTTACTTGTCGATATCGAGCATGTTGTTGGTCAACATGTAATCGATCACTTGGTTGGCAGTAGTACCTGCCCCCCCCGTCAGACTATCGAAAGTATGGTTCATCAGCACTATTTCCTGAGTCACCGACGCAGTACTGCTCTCCTTGACCTGTAGATGTACCCCTTCATTGTCCTCGAACACCGACAGCAGGCTCTTCAGATCGTTCTGGTTACGAGAACCGTCGTGATCCAACAGGTCGCTCAGATCCAGCTTGTCACCTTCCGCCTTGGAGAAGTCGACCACGTAATCCTTGGCAACGCTGCCTGCGGCGGTATCGCCCTGCAGCCAGGTGAAGGTATCGGCACCGCTATCCCCCTTGAGAATGTCATTGCCAAGCCCGCCAACCAGGATGTCATTGCCCAGACCACCGATCAGGTTAACGTCGCCAATACCACCAAACAGGGTATCGTTGCCGCTGCCACCGTACAGGGTATCGTTGCCGCTCTCGCCATACAGGGTGTCGTTGCCGGCACCACCGAACAGGATGTCGTTGCCGGCACCACCGAACAGGAAGTCATCGCCACCCTGACCGAACAGGATGTCGTTGCCATCCCCGCCAATCAGCACGTCCGCCTTGTCATTGCTGGAGGACTGATCGAACTCGCTGGCATGGTCCGTGATGTAGTCATGGACCTGGGCATCGGTCACCGAGCCTGCGCCCAGCTTGCCGGCCACATACTGCTTGATGGCCGCGTAGCCTTCACCGTTGATACTGGCGAAGTGGATGGCATCCCCGAACAGGATGTCGTCGCCAGCACCGCCGTCGATCCGGTCACTGCCCGGCAGGTTATTCACCGAGGTGCCCAAGATGGCGTTGGCCAAATCGCTGGCGTTGACGCCGGTCATGATGACGCCGTCAGAGTCATAGGACTTGAGATCGTTGTAGGAGATGTTGGCCCCCAGTCCGATCGCTTCTACCGTAACCCCCATCCCAGTAAGCAGCCCAAAACCTGCTACCGAGTTATTGATAGTTGAGCTGGAGGTAGTGCCGCCATCACCATCCAGTGTTGAGTAGGTATATCCCCCCCTACCATCCGGACGCATAAAACCGATCGGGTTGCTGTATCTACCATCGGCATACACTCGGCCAGCGCTGTCGATGATGGTGTAGCCATTGGAGCTATATACCCGACCCGGAATATAGGTGCCACCAAGCAGACTGTTGAGATAGACGTCATAGCTGCTACCTGAGAAATTCAATACCCTCGGGTTGGAGCCTTCGTTACCGAGGTAATAAGTTGGCTGACCATCGGTAATGAAATAGGACAGATTCTTGGCATTACTGTTACTTTGAGCCGTAGAACTACTGAACCAGTTAGCAACCGTCTTGAACACATCTTCATAGTTGGTCCCCCCTCCGCTACTCATGGAATCGATTACAGCCTGCAGCTGATTCAAGGCATTGCTGTCTTTCAGGTTCACACTAATACTGGCATTCGACAGAGCATCAAAGTCAACCAGCATGATGTTGACTGTACCAGCCCCTTCGCTACCTGCGCTCGCTTTGAGGCTGGCGAAGATCTGTGCCAACTGGCTCTTGATGGTGTTCATGGCGCTGGTGCCGATACTGCCCGAGCTGTCGACCATAAAGGCGATGTTGTAGTTCTGGCCCGGCAGTACCACGCTGCCATCCAGATCCCCGACCACGATATTGTGCTCGTTGCCATAGCTGCGGTTCTGATCGCCCGGCTCCCCTTCGGTGGAAAGGAAGTAGCTCATGCGGATCGAATCCTGATCCGATGCACTGCTGGTCTGATCGGTCGCCACTTCCTTGGCAATGGCTTCTACCTTGAGGTCGAACTGGCCGGCACTGCTGCCCGGCACCCGCAGGGTCAGACCGGTCAGTTTGACGTCCAACGCGCTCTGGTTCCACAGACCGGTCAGCGTCAGCGTGCCATCGGCCCCCACGGTACCTAGCACGGTGGAGCCCTGATAGAGGGTCGACCCCGTCGGCATGCCGGTCAGCACCAGGCTGTCGAACTGCTCGCTACCATCACGGTCGGTCAGGGAAGCAGTGATCTCGAGCGGGTAATCCACCACACTCGGCTCTACCGCCGTCAGGGTGCCGTCGGTCTGGTTGAACTGGTAAATGCCGTCATCAAACTGCACCAACTCGATGTCGTAGAGCGACTTGCTGATGGTGACGCCGTTCTCCTTCACCAGGAAGTTGAAACCGCCGTCACTTCTGCGCTCGATGACATAGTTGGCACGCGAGCCCATCAGTACGGCCAGGTCGGTACCGGCGCCGCCAAACAGGGTGTCGCCACCCAATCCGGCCACCAGGATATCGTTGCCGGTACCGCCGTCGAGGGTGTCACCTGAGGTGGAGTTGCCACCGACCAGCACGTCATTGCCAGCACCGCCGACGAAGTAATCGCCGCCGCCCTTCACGCTGACGATATAGTCATTGCCGTTGCCGCCCACCACTTGATCCTGACTGGTGGTGCTGTCGGTCAGACTATTGGTGATGCCAAAGTTGCCCTTGTTGAAGTTGCTGCTCTGGAACGCCCCGGTGGAGATGCCGGACGACGGGTACTGGGTATAAAGCGGGACGCCGTTGCCGGTCAGGCTGATGTCGACCACCGGCTTGTCCGCGACCGCCGTGATATCGATCACCAGCTTGCCTGAGTTACTCAGGTTGGCACCATCGCTGATCTGGTAACCCAGAGTGGCGTAGTCCCCTTGCTGGTTGCCCGTCGTCGTACCGCCACCATTGAGGGCATTGCTGCTGGATTCATTGAGACTAGGCACAAAGCGCAGATGGCCGCTGTCGATATCGGCGTAGGAGACAAGATCCCCCACCTTCACTGCAATCCACTGGCCAGCAGCGTTCAGGTATTCCAGCTTGCCGCTCAGCGGCAGGGTGTTGATCTGCACGCTCAGGTCAGAAGCGGCCTGATCATCGCTGGCACCAAACTGGGCCCACTTCAGCACCAGTGGCGCGTCCTCCTTGCCGGCACTGTAGCCACCCGTGGTCACCGGCGCCCGATCGTTGTCCACTATGGTGCCGGTCCCGCTCTGCCCACCGATGGTCACCGAGAGGGTCTCGTTCGTTTCGACCAAGCGATCGTTCACCGTCGGGATGGTCACAGTGAAGTCCGACACGCCGGCTGGTACCGTGATCTTGCCGGTAGTGCTGTTATAGGTCACACCATTGCTGAACTGGGCATTGCCCCAATCCTGGTTGGAGGCGGGGTTGTTGCCCGAACCACGAATGGCGAAATCGTATTCAGTCGCTTCCTGGGTCGCATCTGACAGGGTGACTTTGTGCAGCAGATTGCCCCCTTCGGTTACGCTCTCGCTGGAGACTCCCTGAACCAGCGGCGTGAAGAGAGGCTTGGTTGCAAAGGAGCCAATGCTGGCGTCGCCGTCACCATCCACCACCCGGACCTGGAAGTCGATGTCGCCATCACCCAGAGGTTTGGACATGCGCTGATACTGGAAGAACTCCCACTTGCCTGTGGCCGGCGTAAACTCCAGCTTGAAGATGAGGTTGCCGTCCGCATCCTTCCCGACCAGGGTATTAGCGCCGCTGGCGGTGATGGCGATGGCAGAACCGGAAGCCGTTCGCAGACCATTTTCGAAGGTTGCCGGGTCCATTACCAGCCCGATGGAGCCCTTGCCATCCGCCCCCCACTGCGGGGTCACGGTGCCAGAACCATAGGCGATTGCCTGCGCCGTGTTGGAACCGAGGAACTCGATGCTCTGTACGGTGAAGTCGCTGTTGTCGGAGGTATTGGTGCTGCCGTTGTTGGTCGCCTTGATCACCATGGTATCAAAGCCACCCTGCTGCACCTGGAAGTTCTGGTTGAACTCCCCACCCGATGCGTTAGAGTTGAATATCAGGGTACTGATCAGTACACCACCGCGATAGAACTCCACGACCCCGCTCTCCAGCTCGCCGCCAAACATCTTGCTGAACTTGATGTTGGCGCCGTAGGCAACCTTGCCTGCATCCAGCCTGACGATCAGCTGCTCGGAGGCGGACGATCCGTCGGCAAAGTGACGGAAGTCAATCTCGTTGGCGAGGTTGTGGTAAGGCGCAGCTCCGCTGGCCACCCCCAGCCCCGAGCTGGAACCGTTGACCACCGCCGTTACCAGTGAGGAGTCTGTTGCCGACTTGAAGCCCAGGGCGCTGATAGTAAAGCCCGCCATGTTCAGAGTGCTCTGGTTGCCACTGTACCTGGTCAGGTCAAAGAGCCCGGTCAGCACGTTCGGAATATCGGTCTTCACCACGGAAACGGCATCGCTGTTGTCGGCAATGGGGGAGTCGTCCTCAACGCTGACATCCAGCTTTTCCTTGGTGACGCCGCTGCCATCGGAGACCTCCACATCCAGCTGGAACGACAACTTGTCTTCCGAGGTCGTATCCCCGTGGTCGAGGGGACCTTTGAGGGTTACGTCATAGGTCCACTCACCCTTTCCACTGGCATTGGGTGCCGTCAGCTTGACCTCGACCACAGCCTTGTAATCGGCGCCGCCAATCACCCCTGTGTAGCCAACCAGCGTCTTGCTGCCCGCATCCCAGCTCCACTGGACCTTTGCCCCACCGGACGTCAGCCCGGCCGGTCCATTCAGGGAAATGTTGAGTGTGCTGCTGTCGATGTCGCCCACCGAGAGGGTACCGGACGCCTTGATGGCATTGGTGGTATCCGGATTGCCGACCGTGTCGGCAATGCCGTTTGCCAACCCCTCTTCAGAGACGACAACCCCGTTGGAGATGGTCAGCGTCGGCAGATCGTTGACCGCATCCACCTTGATGGTCACGGTTGCGGGACTCGCATCCACGGCGCCGTCGTTGTCTACCGCCGCATAGTTGAAGCTGGTGTTGCCGTTCCAGTTCGTATTCGGTGTGAAGGTGAGGTTGCCGGCGTCCGCTACCGCAATGCTCTGATCCACTGTCACCGCAACCCCGTTCAGATAGAGGATGCCGTTGGCAGGCAGGCTCTTGATGGTGAAACTCACCACGTTGCCATCAATGTCGCTGCCACTGAGGGTCGGAATGGCGATGCTGGCTGCATCTTCCTGGCCGTTTGCCTGCTTGTTCGCCGTCTCCGGCGCTTCATTCAGGATCTGCGCGTTGTCGCTGCCCGGCTGTGAGACGTTGCCCGCCTTGTCGGTCTGGGTCGCCGTCACCGTCAGCGACTTGCCGTTGGCCGGGGTCGTTTCCGTCCAGCTGATGGTGCCGTTCTGATAGCCGTAGCTCTTGCCATTGCTTGACAGCAGGGTGCCATCGGCCTTGAGCATCAATTGGACAGTGCTGTTCACCCCGCCATTGTTGATAGTCAGCGTCACCTTGCCGCCCGCAACCAGGTCTGCGTGATTGATCCCGGCACGTACCTGGATCTGATCATTGCCAATCTCGGCCTTGGTCAGCATTTGGTCATTATTGGTGTCATCAACGATGGTCACGGTCGGTGCTGAGGAAGCTACGCTGTCCAGGATCGCGTTCTCGCTGTCGGTCGCCGGGTTGCCCGCCTGGTCAGTCACGTCCGCCTTGACGGTGAACTTGCCATCCGCCAGGCCGCTGGCCCCCAGGTCCACGGTGGTGCTGAACTTGCCGCCGCTCACGGTCGCCTCGAAGGTCACCGACTTGCCGTTCACGTCGGTCACGGTCAG